>CBDBIK010000009.1:0-537072 GCA_965206145.1 Alphaproteobacteria bacterium | reverse complement strand
CCGAGGCCCCCTCATGATCCCCGACATCTATGTGCGGGCTCGCTGGCTCCGCGACTACTCCGCTGCAATCTGGGCACCTCGGTACTTGCCTCGTGGTTTCGCCCTCTACGACGCCGAACCCGCCCTTCTCGATCCTCTCCGGAGCATCGTGGACGAAGCATCCCTCGACGAGCGGAACCTCATGCCCGAGCTGTACACGACCTCAAATGCCTACCGCAATGGTGTTTCCATGCCCGGAAGCTGGATCACCGATCCTCCGGCTGCCGACGCTTCGCTTCGAAAGGTGCATTGCTCCTCCATCCTCTACTCCCGGGCCGCCGCAGAGGAGATCAAGCGGATCCATGAGGCTTTCCGGCCGTTCGCTGAGAAGGTCGTCGGGCGCGAGCTCAGGCTCTCGGCATGGTACGGGCCTCGCTGCCATGAGCCGGGTGCAGTGCTGGTGGGCCATCTCGACGCCTATCCAGCGCACGCTGTGTCCGTCTCGATGACGATCCGCGCCGACCAGCCTTGGGCAATGCAGCTCATGGATCTGTCGATGGCAGGTGAGCAGGAGACCTGCCAGGTCGTCACCCACGAGACCAATATCGTCGTCTACGAGGGATGCCGGGTGATCCACGCGAGAATGACCCCCTACGGCGGCAAGCAGCGTTTCGTCGGCTGTTACTTGCACTACATTCCCACCGACTATGCCGCCATGGACGGAAGGAACGCGGAGCCGAATTCGATCGACAGTGGGGGCGTTGGCAACTGGCCCGATCGCGTCTGATCAACGGTCTTTTAGATGCGATTTTCTAGCCATAAAACGCCTCTAAATCGAGGCAGATTTCCAAGCCAAATCCAATTATTTTCGGTCGGATTTCCAATTATTTTCGTGCGCCTACAACGATCTTTTGAAAGTCGTTGTCACCCGTGGAGGCGGGCACACAGGCTTTCACGGGCGAGGAAGCAGAACACCTTGGCACGTGCAAGCGGCGATGGCTTTCATCCGGAAAGCAGTGACTCGCGTGAGGGGTGACAGACGTGGGTGAAATCATGAGGCTTCTACGAGCGGTGATCGTGGCCATCTCCCTTGTCATATCGTTCATCTTCGTAGCCGCAGTGGGATTGGTCATTGCCGGGATTGCGTCCTTCGTGCAGATCGTGCGATCGTCCAGATTGCGCATGAAAAAGCCAGCCGGCGACGTCATCGAAGGGGAATGGAAGCGTGTCGACGAGGACGCACCAGAAGACTCGAAACGGGAAGTCTGAGCGCTCCCCTGTCCGCTCAAATCAAACAGTCTGTGCCCGTTCTTTCGTAAGTTCCGCAACCTTGTCGACCAGCACCCGCACACCACTGTCTGCCGTTCCATCAATCTGAGCAGGGCGAAAACGTCGCTGGAACGCGAAGACCACTGCCCTCGTCATCGGTCCATAGATCCCGTCGACGGTGATGCCGTAACCAATTTTCTGGAGCCGCTCCTGCAGCACTCGGACCGATCGCCCACGGCTTCCAGGAATTAGCGTTCCGGCAACGGAAGAGTTGAGGTCCTCCGGCCACACGGCCAGTCCTCGCTCGGCCAGTCGTTTCCACGGAAAGAGTTCACCGGGGTCACGCTTGCGCAGCGGCGCCACGTCCGAATGTCCGACCACGTCCTCAGGCCCCAGTCCGTGTCGCTGGAGCACGTCAGCCAGAAGTCCTTCGAGTGCATCTATCTGTGCTCCAGGGAATTCCCGAAGCCCGAACTCGTGGCCCGGGTTCATCATTTCAATCCCCACAGAAACACTGTTGATGTCCTCACATAAGCGCCACGAACCTTCTCCTGCGTGCCACGCCCTCATTTCTTCCGGCACAAGCCGGAAAATCTCCCCCGCTTCATCAATAAGCCAGTGCGCACTGACACCCGATTCGGGATCTTTGAGCCTTTCCAGTGCTGAGTCCCGGTCACGCATCCCTGTGTAATGAAGAATCACAAGCCCGACCTTCCCTGGCGCAGGGCGCAGGCCATGATTCGGTGACGAAGCCTCCTTGACTCTCTTCACCGGCCTCCCCGTGCCTTGGTGATCGCATCGTTGGCCGCGTTGATGGCGGCGAGACGATCGTTTGCAAAGCTCGTGAACTCTTCGGGCAGGCCTTGTGAAGCTAGTTTGTCGGGGTGGAATTTCCGGACAAGATTCCGGTGAACTTTCTGAATCTCCTCGTCGGAAGCGTCCGGTGAGACTTCCAGGGCTTCGTAAGCCTTCGCCAAATCCGAGCCAGGAGCCGAGGTTGGTGTCGTGTGCCTTGCGCGAAGACCCCGCATTTCCTGAGCAGAGAGGCCGAACATCGCCCCGATCCGGGCAATCATCTTCTCCTCTTCCGGATGTAAAGTTCCGTCCGCAGCGGCGATCGCATAGAGAGCGTCAACTAATTCGGCGAGCAATTCCTTTCGATCAACGAAGAGCTGTCCCACCTGCGCGGCGTACTCCTCGTACCCGTCAGCGCTACGGCGCGCTTCGTTGTACAGAGCTGATATCCGCTCTTCGTCCTCGGGCGGGAACGAAAACCACTTGCGGAAGGTCAGGATTTCGTCCCGTGTCACGGAGCCGTCGGCCTTGGCAACCTTGGCGGCGAGCGCAATCACGGCAATCGCGAAAACCGCCGATGCCCGTTCGGGTTGGATGCTTGCCGAGGCAGAGCCATCCTGTTCAAGAATTTCTTTCTCACTGTCTCGGAAGCGGTCGATACTGTGCCCGAACGCCACGCCCGCCAGTGCCCCGATCGGCCCGCCAATGAAAAAACCGAGGGTGCCGCCAAATACCTTGCCCAAGACTGCCATAGTGGCAAGGTAGCGAAGTGAGTCGAGATGGTGAATTCTCAAATGTACACAACGGTACCCCCAGAGCCCTTGCGATGACCATCTCTCCTGGATGGTGCTTCTGGATTGATCGCGGTGGCACCTTCACCGACATCGTTGCTCGGACACCCGGTGGGAACTTGTCCGCAAGCAAACTGCTTTCCGTTGCCCCCCACCTCTACGAGGACGCCGCAATCGAGGGAATCCGCCGCGCATTGGGACTGGAACCCGGGGAACCCATCCCTCCTGGAACGGTCGAGGCGGTACGCATGGGTACCACTGTCGCTACCAACGCCCTTCTCGAACGTGCCGGCGAACCAGTCGTCCTGTGCATCACGAAGGGCTTTGCCGATGCACTCCTGATTGGAACGCAGGCTCGCCCCGACATCTTCGCCCGCCGCATCGAACGTCCCCCGCCCCTCTACGAGAAAGTGATCGAAATCGACGAGCGGGTCTCCGTCGACGGTACCGTGCTCACCCCGCTCGATCGTGAGGCGACACAAGAGGCACTTTCCGAGGCTGCGCGCGAGGGATTCCGCTCGGCAGCCGTGACTCTTCTTCATGGCTACCGCCACGTCCGTCATGAGGAAAAGGTCGCCTCGATTGCACGGGAGTGCGGGTTTCAACAGGTCTCGATCTCCCATCGATCCAGCCCGCTACCAAAATTGATAAGCCGGGGCGCCACCACCGTTGCTGATGCATACCTTTCGCCCGTACTCGACCGCTACATTGAGCGGCTCTGGCCTAATCTCAGAAAGACACCCCTTTTCTTCATGCAGTCGAACGGCGGCTTGGCCGAGGCGCGTCGTTTCCGAGGACGTGATGCAATCCTTTCGGGACCCGCCGGCGGCGTCGTGGGAGCAGCCCGCACTGCAGCCATGGAAGGCCACGAGCGCATCATCGGTTTCGACATGGGCGGCACATCAACCGACGTCTCCTGCCACGAGGGCGAGTTCGAGCGTGTCGACGAAACCGAAGTAGCCGGCGTTCCTCTCGCCATTCCGATGCTCCGCATTCACACCGTGGCAGCGGGGGGTGGTTCAATACTTCGCTTCGACGGCCAGCGTTTCACCGTCGGTCCGGAAAGTGCCGGTGCCGACCCCGGCCCCCGCTGCTATCGACGTGGCGGCCCGCTCACGGTCACCGACTGCAACCTCCTCTTGGGACGGATCCGTCCCGAGCACTTCCCAAAAGTGTTCGGCCCCTCAGGCAACATGCCCTTGGACGCCGAGGCATCCCGTCGGGCCTTTGCCAAACTTGCGCGCAACCAAAAGACTGGCCGTGACACGCCTGAAGAGATCGCCGAGGGTTTTCTCGACATCGCCATCGCCAATATGGCCGGTGCCATCAAGCAGATCTCCGTGCAGCGCGGGCGTGACGTGACGCTCTTTGCGCTTGCCGCCTTCGGAGCGGCCGCAGGTCAGCTTGCCTGCCGGGTGGCCGACGCCCTCGACATGCGGACCGTAATCGTACACCCGCTTGCCGGGGTGCTTTCCGCCTACGGCATGGGACTTGCAGATCTTTCGGCACTGCGCCACCGGGCCGTCGGCCGCCCTCTCGATCCTGCCGATCCGGAACCAGCTGCCGCGGAGCTTGCCGAAGCGGAAAAGGAGGCACTGGCTGAGGTCGACAACAACGTAAACGCGGAGGTCCGTCGCAGACTTCGGGTGCGTTACGAGGGCAGCGACACCTCGCTCACCGTCGAGGCGGGAGATGGTGGTGAAGTCTGTCGCCGGTTCGAAACCGTGCACCGGCGCGTCTTCGGCTTTCTCCACGCGAACCGTGGCCTCGTCGTTGAGGCGGCCGAAGCGGAAGCGGTCATCGCTGGTGCACCCGCGACCGATCTCAAGCTACCACCTGAGGAAGGTGATCCCCCGGCGATCGAGACCGTCCCTCTCCACGCGGAAGGGATCGTCCACCAGGCACTTCTCTACCGGCGTTCCGATCTTCGTGCGGGCCACGTCATCCCAGGACCTGCGATCGTCATCGAGGAAACGGCGACCACCGTAATCGACGAGGACTGGACGGCGCACACGACCGCACTCGGGCACCTCGTACTGACGCGCAAGGAAGGGGCGGTTCGCCGTGCCGTCAGCGACGCAGACGCAGACCCCGTTCTACTCGAGATTTTCCACGGCCTTTTCACGTCGGCAGCGGAACAGATGGGCTCGGTACTTCGCAACACCGCACACTCGGTGAATATCAAGGAACGCCTTGACTTCTCGTGTGCGGTGTTCGATCCCGAGGGAAGGCTTGTTGCCAACGCACCTCATATCCCAATCCACCTCGGCTCTATGGGAGAAACGGTGCGTGCAGTGTGCGAGGCACGGAACGGACGCTTCCTGCCGGGCGAGGGGTTCCTTCACAACGCCCCCTACCGGGGCGGAACGCACCTTCCCGACATCACCGTGGTCACGCCGGTTTTCGAGAAAGGTGGCAAGGAGCCACTTTTCTTCGTCGCAAGCCGTGCCCACCACGCCGACATCGGCGGCATCACGCCAGGATCGATGCCGGCGACAAGCACCACGGTCGATGAAGAGGGAATCCTGTTCGACGTTTGCCCACTCCTTTCCGAAGGAGAACTCCTCGAGAGCGACATCCGCCAACGACTCGCCGAAAAGCCGTGGCCGGCGCGAAATCCTGATCAAAATCTCGCCGATCTTGCGGCCCAACTTGCCGCCGGCGAGCGGGGAAGTGCTGAAATACGGCGCATGATTTCCGAGTTTGGCATTAAGACGGTGCACGCCTACATGGGCCACGTGCAACGCAACGCCGAGGAAGAAGCGCGGAGGCTGATCACGCGACTCGAGCCGGGCAGTGCCGAGGTCGAGCTCGACAACGGCTCATTCATCCGCGTTCGTATCGACGTCAATCAAAACCAGAGCACAGTCCTTATTGATTTCACGGGAACTTCGGACCAACTCTCCGATAACTTTAATGCCCCAAGTGCAGTCGTTCGTTCGGCCGTCCTGTACGTGTTCAGGCTTCTCGCTGAGCGCCCGATTCCCCTCAACGAGGGATGTCTCGCTCCCGTGGAAATCCGTATTCCCAAAGGCTCGATGCTTGCCCCGCACCCGCCGGCGGCCGTGGTGGCAGGTAACGTAGAAACTAGCCAGGCGGTCGTGGACGTGCTTCTTGCCGCGCTGGGCATGCAGGCGAACTGCTATGGCACGATGAATAACCTCACCTTCGGCACTGACCGTTTTGGCTACTACGAGACGATTTGCGGCGGCAGCGGGGCGGGCCCCGACCACGACGGAACCGATGCCGTCCATTGCCACATGACCAACACCCGCATCACCGACCCAGAAATTCTCGAAGATCGCTTCCCCGTTCGCCTTGAATCCTTCTCCGTGCGACGAAGAAGCGGAGGTGCAGGTCAGCACCGTGGCGGTGACGGTACGGTACGGCGAATCCGATTTCTGGAGCCCATGACAGCGGTGATCCTCTCTAATCGCAGACGGGTTGCACCGAAAGGGCTCGCCGGTGGAAGCGACGCAAGCGTGGGACAAAATCTGATCGAACACGTCGATGGAAAAGTGGAAAATCTTCCCGGATCGGCCACCAGAAACATGGCGAACGGAGATGTAATTGTGATAAAAACCCCGGGAGGTGGAGGATTTGGGGCCGAGGCTTCGAATTGATACGTTTGTTTTTGCGAAGAGAAAATCTATCTCTTGATCCCCGTTACCTGTTCAGGACGGCGCTTCTGGTCGCCTTGGCGCTAGCATGCGTTTCGTGTTCTTCAAGGGAGAAGGCGGGAGACGATCCTCTCGAAGGGTGGAATCGGGCGGTGTTCGCATTCAACGTCCGAGTTGACAGGTACGCCCTCAGGCCCGTTACCTACGGTTACCGAACCATAATCCCGGAACAGGTCCGCCTGTCCGTCAATAATTTCTTCCTCAACCTGGAGGAACCAGTCAATGCCCTGAACGCAGGCCTGCAAGGCGATGCAAAGGGCGTTGAAATATCGCTGGGACGCTTCATCACCAACACCGTCATTGGCATCGGGGGCCTTTTTGATGTCGCGCAGGAAGCGGGCCTCTACCAAGAGACCCGAACCTTCGGTGAAACCCTTGCCGCCGCAGACTTTCCTCCGGGTGACTACCTGGTGCTTCCCCTGTTCGGGTCGACGAATGCTCGCCATTCCATCGGTTTGATCTTCGACAGCCTAGTTTCGCCACACGAGTACTTCCTCATCCGTATGGTCGGCGATCCTGACGCGTGGAGAATCTCGGAAAATATTGCGAGAATCATCTCGGCTCGGGATAGAAATTTCGAGAATATCGACGGGTTTTTCGCCAACTCCCTTGATCCGTACGTGGCGGCGCGGAGTGCCTTCCTGCAGCGTTATAAGGATGCCCCTGAAGAAGATACGCACCTCGATTTCAGCTTCGATGACGAATGGTAGAGACTCCTTCGCCTACCGATACGGAAGAGGATTAGCCTGTAAGCGAAGGCTTGTGCGAGCTTCGGCGCAGAGATTCAGCTATTCTGACCGTGACAGAACATCACGGATCCGACTAGAATCGCTTAGCCTCACTGCTGGAAAGCTTGCGCCGGAGAGAGCGTCACATGCACGGAAATCTTCCCAGACGGACGACAGAGCCATGCGCGGTGCTCGTCGCCCTCGTTGCCCTGACGTGGAGTGCGGCCCCGGCCTCGGCCCAGGACATCGACGGCGAGATCGTTTTCCTGAAGGAAACAATCCGGCAGGCCTTCGAGCTTACAAACCTACCCGAGAAGAGTGACGAACTTGACGCAGGGATCGCCACCTTGCTTGACGATCGTTTTGACACCCCGCTCATCGCACGTGCCTTGCTTGGGCGCTACTGGAAACGTGTTGCATCCGAGCAGCGAGACTTCTACGTGCAGGCGTTTGACAAGTACGCAGCCCAATGGATCGGCTCCCACATTCACGCGATCAACGGGAAGGACATTACGATCCTTCGTGCGAACCGCCGCAATAAGCGAGAGGTAATCGTTAACACCAGGATTTTGCCAGAGAAAGGAGCTCCCACGCTCCTGGAATGGCGAATTCGCAACCGCAAGGATGGATCTCCCAAAATCGTCGACGTGGCCATCGAAGGCGTCAGCCTGTTTTCCACCATGCGGTCTGAATTCCAGAAGATCACTTCCGAGCAAGGCATTGAGGCCCTCATCGCCAGGATTGAAAGGACGGGAGCCTCCGGGGAAAAATGAACACCAGGGCGGCCGATGGAGCTCCCCCTCCCAACCACTCCGAGCGCGGCCGTTTTTCCAGGATCGGACTCGTCCTTGGAACGCTTGCGATCCTCGCCACCCTCGTGATCGAAGCACCCGAGGGGCTCTCCGAACCCGCTTGGAGGCTCATCGGAGTCACTCTCATGATGGCCTGCTGGTGGGTGACCGAGGCCCTACCGATTCCTGTCGTGGCGCTGGCCCCTCTAACCCTTTTCCCTGTCCTCGGTATCGCCTCGATCAGCGAAACCGGAGGCCCCTACGGCCACCGGGTCGTGTTTCTTCTCATGGGCGGCTTCATCATCGCGTTGGCGATGCAGAAATGGGGCCTACATCGAAGAATCGCGCTCAGCGTAGTAGCCCGTGTGGGCGGTGGCCCGCGGCGGGTGGTCGCCGGATTCATGCTGCCAACCGCCTTTCTCAGCATGTGGATGAGCAACACCGCGGCAACAGCGATGATGGTTCCGATCGGGCTTTCCGTGATCTCCTTTTTTTACGACGAAGCGGGCGGAGGCGCGGAAGCCAAACGACGGAATTTCGCGTGCGCACTCATGCTCGCCATTGCCTTTGCGGCGAACGTTGGCGGCATGTCCACCATCATCGGGACACCCCCCAATGCGGTGCTCGCAGGTGTCATGTCGGAGACCTTCGGCTACGAGATTGGTTTCGTCGAGTGGCTGGTGATCGGACTTCCCGTAACGTGCGTGATGTTGCCGATTATCTGGTTCGTTCTGACCCGCGTAGCATTCAATGTTCCCATGAACACCGGAACGGATCATCACGGCCTCCTGCAGACCGAACTGCATAAACTAGGGCGGATTTCACGAGCGGAGACCACGGTTGGAATCACGCTCATAACCGTCGCCATCCTGTGGCTCATGCGACGCCATATCTCGGAAATCGCTCCCTTTGCAGGCATCAACGACACGAGCATTTCGATCGCAGGCGCTATCGCGCTGTTCCTCCTGCCAGTAGGGCGTGGTAAGGACGGTCAGCGGGTGTTTGCACTCGACTGGCAAACGGTAACGAAGATGCCTTGGGGGGTCCTAGTGCTCCTCGGCGGCGGCTTTTCCCTTGCAGCCGCAATCCGAGCAACCGGGCTTGCCGCCTGGATCGGTGACCAGACAGCAATCATCGGTGTTCTCCCTACGCTCGCCGTGGTCGCCGTTTCGGTCCTGATCGTGGTCTACCTGACCGAGATCAACAGCAACACGGCGACCACCGCAACGTTTGTCCCGATCCTCGCTGCCGTCGCCATCAGTCTCGGGGAAAATCCTCTGCTTCTATGCTTTCCTGCGGCGCTCGCAGCATCGGCAGCCTTCATGTTGCCGGTCGCAACAGCACCCAATGCGACAGTGTTCGCATCCGGACACGTGCCGATCGCCTCCATGGTGAGAGCGGGCATGATTCTCAATCCTCTCGCCGCACTCGTGATCGTAATCGTGACGTGGTTTTTGCTCGGTCCCGCCTTGGGAGTTATCCCGGGCGAGCTCCCTGACTGGGCACAGGTCACCAACTAGCTTGCGGGCGAGACCAACACTGCTGCCACATTCCCGATCCGTCAGGATTGCACTTGCCGGAGCCTCCTCCCTCCCCTATTAGGGATGGGCCTCCCGGAAGCTTCCCCCGTGCAGATATCGGTCCCCAAGGAATCTCGGCCCCACGAGACAAGGGTCGCCGTGACTCCTGACACGGTGCGTCGATTCGCGGCTAAGGGAGCGTACGTGCGCGTCGAGACGGGTGCAGGAGAGGCCTCCTCAATCTCCGACGACGACTACCGCGAAGCCGGTACCGGGATCGCGATGACGGCAGCTGAAACCCTGTCCGGTGCCGACCTCGTGCTCAAGGTGGCACGGCCCATGGACGCCGAAGAAGGGGAAGAGGGAATTGACGAAATCTCCCTCATTCCTGCGAGTGCTGTGCTGGTCAGCTTCCTTGATCCTCTTGGCGATCCGCAGTGCGCACGCCGCCTGGCAAAACGTGGGATCACCTCCTTTGCCGTTGAGCTGATCCCCCGGATCAGCCGAGCTCAATCGATGGACGCCCTTTCCTCGCAATCCACCCTCGCCGGCTACAAGGCGGTGATTGATGCCGCGGCCACGCTTGCCAAGGCTATGCCGATGATGATGACAGCAGCCGGCACCGTGGCCCCCGCCAAGGTGCTGGTTCTCGGTGCAGGCGTTGCGGGACTGCAGGCAGTCGCCACCGCCAAACGCCTCGGAGCGGTGGTCTCTGCATTTGACGTCCGTCCCGCGGTCCGTGAGCAGGTCGAGAGCCTTGGAGGCCGCTTCATCGAGGTGGCTACAGAGGCCGAGGCCGAAACGGAAGGCGGCTACGCCAAGGAAATGGACAAGGATTATCAGCATCGCCAGGGCGAACTGATCGCCGAAACGGCCCGTACCCACGACGTGATCATCACGACCGCGCTCATTCCCGGAAAGATTGCCCCGGTCCTGTTACCCGAAGAGACGGTCCGTACACTCCAACCGGGGACGGTGATCGTCGACCTCGCCGTCGAGGCGGGCGGGAACTGTCCCCTCTCCGAGGTAGGCAAGACAATCGTCAAGGACGGTGTAATCATTATCGGCCCTGCGAACCTTCCCGGGACGCTCGCCCGGGATGCAAGCTCTCTGTACGCCCGCAATTTGTTCAACTTTACCGAGCCGTTGATTGGCGAGGGCGGAGATCTCGAAATCCCTTGGGACGACGAGGTGATCGCCGCCAGCTTGGTCACGCGCAACGGTGCCGTCACGAGCGATACCCCCAGGAAGAACACGAATGCCTGATCCGCTGATCATCAATGTGACGGTTTTCGTGCTGGCCGTTTTCGTCGGCTACTACGTCGTGTGGTCGGTCACGCCTGCGCTTCACACACCACTCATGTCGGTGACCAACGCCATCTCCGGGATCATTGTTGTTGGAGCGTTGCTGGCTACTATGGCCGATGGAAACAGCACAGCGGAAGGGGGGACGCTGTCGACGGCACGAATCCTCGGCCTCGTGGCCGTCTTGCTGGCTTCGATCAACATCGTGGGTGGCTTCATCGTCACCCAGCGCATGCTCGGCATGTTCCGCCGCAGACGGCCGCAAAACTAGGCGCATGTTCGGCAATCTCTCGGCACTTCTGTACCTCGCGGCAGCCGTTTGCTTCATCCTCGCCTTGAAGGGGCTCTCATCGCCGGACACCGCCCGGCGCGGCAATCTTTTCGGAATCGCTGGAATGGCGGTCGCCGTCTGCACCACCCTTGCCCAGCCCGGGACCGGCAATATTGGCTGGATTGCACTGACAGTGCTTGCTGGCAGCGCGATCGGTGCGGTCATTGCGGTGCGCATCGAAATGAAGGCGATGCCGCAGCTCGTCGCCGCATTCCACAGCCTCGTCGGCCTCGCCGCAGTGCTGGTAGCGGGGGCTGCACTGTTCGCCCCCGACGCCTACGGAATCGGCTCACCCGGATCGATTCACCTAGCAAGCCGCATCGAGATGTCGCTTGGAGTCGTTATCGGGGCCATCACCTTCACCGGCTCAGTTGTCGCTTTCCTCAAGCTCCAGGGACTGGTTGGCGGCTCGCCTGTGACGTTTCCCGGCCAGCACCTCGTCAATCTCTTAATCGGGCTCACGATCATCGCACTGATTGCACTGTTCACGCTTGATGAAGGCCACGTCTGGTTCGCCTCCATGGTTGCGCTCTCGCTCCTCATCGGCGTGCTGATCATCATCCCCATCGGCGGAGCCGACATGCCGGTGGTGATCTCGATGCTCAACTCCTATTCAGGCTGGGCGGCGGCAGGCATCGGATTCACCCTTCAGAACACCGCGCTCATCATTGTCGGAGCGCTGGTTGGAAGCTCGGGCGCAATCCTCTCCTACATCATGTGCCGAGCGATGAACCGCCCCTTCTTCAGCGTGATTCTCGGAGGGTTTGGCCAAGAGGGGGGAACAATGACCGCCGACACGGGCGACAAGACAGCCAGACCTGGAAACGCGGATGATGCGGCTTTCATCATGGGCAACGCATCGAACGTGATCATCATCCCTGGCTACGGAATGGCGGTGGCCCAAGCCCAGCACGCGCTGCGGGAGATGACCGATCTGTTGAAGGCAAAGGGCGTGAAGGTTTCCTACGCAATCCATCCCGTGGCCGGACGCATGCCCGGCCACATGAACGTTCTGCTCGCCGAAGCCAACATCCCCTATGAGGAGGTGTTCGAACTCGAGGAGATCAACAGCGATTTCCCGAGCACAGACGTAGCCTTCGTGATCGGTGCGAATGACATCACCAACCCGGCTGCCAAGACCGATCCCTCAAGCCCGATCGCCGGGATGCCGGTCCTCGACGTCGAACAGGCGGCGACAGTCCTGTTTGTGAAGCGGAGCCTCGCTCCCGGCTACGCTGGAATCGACAATTCTGTTTTCTATGCCGACAACACCTACATGCTGTTCGGCGACGCCAAAAAGATGGTCGAGAAAATCGTTCGGGCACTCCGCTGAAACGCCTCGACCCCTCGACCAAGGAACACGGACATGAAAATCAACGGTAACGCCGCCCGGCCAGGCATGGTAATCGAGCACCAGGGTAGTATCTGGCGAGTCGTGCGAGCCCAGGCAGTGCAGCCTGGCAAGGGAGGTGCCTACAACCAAGTCGAACTCCGCAACCTCGAGAACGACACAAAACTGAACGAGCGTTTTCGCGCCTCGGAAAACCTTGATCGTCTCTATGTCGAGGGTCGGAATTTCCAGTACCTCTACGGTGACGGAAACATGCTCAGCCTGATGGATTCAACGACCTACGACCAGATAGAATTGTCCGCCCACATGGTGGGGGAATCAGCTCCCTTCCTCCAGGAGGGAATGACGGTGACAGTCGAGTACGCGGGCGATCGACCTGTCGCAATCCGCCTGCCCGACACCGCCGTGCAGACGGTGCGCGAAACCGAAGCAGTGGTGAAAGGACAAACTTCCGCGAGCTCCCACAAACCCGCGGTTCTCGACAATGGGATTCGGACCATGGTGCCCCCGCACGTGGAAGCAGGAACACGGGTCGTGGTAAACACCCTTGACGGATCCTATGTGGAACGTGCCAAGAGCTGACTGGGAGCATCCAAGGCCGTGCCCTACCCTTCCGCCATCCTCAACGTCATGGCCGAAGCGGCCGAGCAAGCAGCTCGCCGCATGCGTCGCGAATTCAACGAGATCGAGAATCTTCAAGTCTCGGTCAAGTCGCCTGATAATTTCGTCACCTCAGCCGACCTCGCGGCACAGGAAACCATCCGCGACGAGCTTGCACGCGCCCGCCCGGGTCACGGTTTTCTCATGGAGGAGGGCGGCAACGAAAAGGGCGACGGCGAGCATCTATGGATCGTCGACCCGATCGATGGAACGGCAAACTTCATGCGCGGCATCCCGCACTTCGCGATTTCGCTGGCACTTTCCTACCAGGGGGCCATTGTGGCGGGCCTCGTCCTCGATCCCATCAAACATGAGACCTACTGGACAGAAAAAGGCCGTGGGGCCTTCGTAAACTCCCGCCGCTTGCGAGTCACCCCGCGCCAGTCAATTGCTGGTGCGACGATCGCGCTCGGAATTCCGCACCGGAGCCGGGGTAACCACGAGGAGCACATCACACGCCAGCGCCGTGTCATGCAGCAGGCATCGAGTCTACGCCGTTTCGGTGCCGCTTCTCTGGACCTTTGCTACGTCGCCGCCGGGAGGTTCGACGCCTACTGGGAAACGGATCTCCAGCCGTGGGATATCGCGGCAGCTCAGCTTGCAGTCACCGAGGCAGGGGGAACCGTATCGGGCATCACTCCTGGAGAGGACCCAATACAGAGCGGCAACATCGTTGCCGGCACCCCTGGTGTTGTCCATGAACTGCTGGAGGTCCTGCGCGACGAAAACGGGAAAAACGACACGTGATAGGATGGCAACCGAGTTGTGTGGTCCCCCGAGGAAGGCCATAGAATGGGCGGATTCCGCCGCTTTCTTGTGCGCATGGCCCTGTTCCTCGTGGCCGCCATGTCGCTGGTCGTGTTCCTTGCTCCGGACTTGGCCGACGCCTTCCAAGCCAATCCCGCCCTAAATGGCCTAATCGCCGCCGTGCTGGCGATTGGCATCGTACACGCCTTCCGCCAAGTGCTCGCCTTGCGACCGGAGATGCGGTGGCTTGAGGTGGCGGGCACTCCCTCCCGGGGACCTGCTTCACTGCTACCGCCGCCGCGGCTACTTGCGCCGATTGCCCGGATGCTGGACGAGAAGGCGGGCAAACGAAAGGCATTTCTTTCCGCATTGTCCGTGCGTTCGCTACTGGACACAGTCAGCTTCCGCCTCGACGAAGCCCGGGACATTTCCCGTTACATGATCGGGCTGCTGATCTTCCTTGGCCTACTGGGAACGTTCTGGGGCTTGCTTCAGACAGTCGATTCCGTCGGCACCGTAATCGGGAGCTTGTCGGTAAACGGCGAGGACCTCGTCCAGATGTTTGCCAACCTCAAAAGCGGGCTGGAAAAGCCCCTTGCGGGGATGGGTACCGCGTTCAGTTCCTCCCTGTTCGGGCTTGCAGGCTCCCTCGTTCTTGGATTCCTTGATCTCCAGGCAGGACAGGCGCAAAACCAATTCACTACCTCGCTTGAGGAATGGCTGTCGAACCGAGCGCGACTCACCTCAAGCAGCAGTGGTGACGAAGTGGGCGATGGCCCTCCAGTTCCAGTCTACGTGCAGGCACTCCTGGAACAGACGGCCGAAGGAATCGACGAACTCCAGAAAGCTCTCTCCCAAAGCGAGCAGGACCGACGGAGTGCGAACGAGACGACGAACCAGGTGGCCGAACACCTGGTGAAACTGACCGACCAGATGCGTAACGAGCAACAAACGACGGAACGGCTTGCGGACGCTCTCTCCAAAGGGAATCAAGGTGGGCTTGACGAAGCATCTCGCGACCATCTTCGGAGCATCGACGTGCTTCTGCGGCGCATTGCCGAGGACAACGTCAGCGGACGGGAAAACCTGGTCCAAGGCCTTCGCCAGGAAATCAAACTCCTCGCGCGGACCATCTCGGCGGGTGAACACGCCAACAAAAAGAAGAGCTGAGCCCTGAATCGCCGCGCCCGCCGCCGCGCACCCGACATCTGGCCGGGCTTCGTAGATGGGATATCGACGCTTCTTCTCGTTCTCGTCTTTCTTCTCGCGATCTTCATCGTCTCCGAGTTCTTCCTCGGTCGAATGCTATCCGGCCGAGATGAGGCACTCGCCGCTCTCAACCGTCGCGTAAGTGAGCTTGCCGACCTGCTTGCCCTGGAACGCTCCGAAAACGAGGACCTCAACCGCACCGCGGCACAACTTTCTCTTGCCCTGAAGGATGCGACCGCAACGGAGATCGATCTCCGCCAGGAACTCAATGCCCTTCTCGACATCCAGGAAGGCCTTGAGAAAGCGCAAGCACAAGCAAGCACGTTCGAAGCGGAACGGGAGGAACTCCAGACGCGCCTTGCGGAATTGCTTGCGGCGGCGAGTGCAGCCCGAGTCCGTCTACTCCAAACTGAGGAGGAGCTCGAAAGCGAACGCGACCTCTCGGAAGCGGCGAAAGCACAGGCGACCCTGCTCAATCGGCAAATCGCCGACCTGCGAGCACGGCTGGCTCAGATCGCGGCCGCGCTCGATGCGTCCGAGAAGGCAGCCGAGGAAAAAGATATCCAGATCATCCAACTCGGGAACAGGCTCAACGCGGCCCTTGCCACGAGGGTGGGAGAACTGGCGCGCTACCGCTCTGAATTCTTCGGACGCTTGCGTGAAATCCTCGGCGACCGGACCGATGTC
This sequence comes from Alphaproteobacteria bacterium, assembly GCA_965206145.1. GTDB lineage: Bacteria > Pseudomonadota > Alphaproteobacteria > TMED109 > TMED109 > CBDBIK01. The sequence goes on along the minus strand of CBDBIK010000009.1, from coordinate 521,229 downwards.
CGGATCGTCGGGGACCGGTTCGTGTTCCAGTCGGAAGTCCTGTTCGAATCCGGATCGAGCGAGATCGGGCCTGAAGGCCAGAACGAGATCGCAAACCTGTCGCGTATCCTTTCCGAAGTGGCTGCTAGGATTCCTGCAGATGTCCCATGGATCCTCCAGATCCAAGGACATACGGACATCAATCCCATATTCACAGACGAGTTTCCCTCCAACTGGGAACTCTCCACGGCGCGGGCCAACTCTGTCGCTCACCTGCTCCGCGAAAACGGAATCCTACCTTCGCGTTTGTCGGTGGCTGGCTTTGCGGAATTCCAGCCACTCGTGGAAGGGACCGATGTCGAGGCTCTTCGGCGCAATCGGCGAATCGAGCTCAAACTCACACAGCCCTAACAATCCTGACAACGCGAACCCTTCTGTCTTGTGCACGCACGTGCGTTTGTGTCTACATTGAAAAATGGCGAATTCATTCGCACGAGAGATTCTTTTGGTCCACAGCATCAAAATCGTCAGATAATCCTTGTAATTCATGCCGTATTTCTTCGTTCTCCTCTCAGTATTTCTTCTTTCGCTCCCCTCGCCGGCCCTTTCCCAGGACGGGCGTTTGGAAGTTCCTGATGTCAGCCTGTGGGACGGTCCCCTCCAAAACGGCGTCCCTCACGGCCAAGGCAGTTTCACGCTATTGGATGGGACCCGCTTCGAGGGAAGAATCACACAAGGAAAGATCAACGGCGAAGGTCGCATCAAATACAGCAATGGCGACGTATTTGAGGGAAATTTAGCCGATGGGGCAATCCAGGGACATGGCGTTTTTAGATTCTTCAGCGGAGACGTCTACGAGGGAAACTTCGACGGAGGAGTCTTTCACGGCCATGGAACCTACCGGCACGCTGATGGCACGCGCTACGAGGGATCCTTCCAGAGCGGGTACCGTCACGGACCGGGGCAGATCACTTTCCCGGGAGGGGCGATATTTTTGGGCGACTTCAAGCGAGGACATCCCGTTGGGCAGAGCACTTTTGCGACAGAACAAGGTGCTGAACCCGAGCCAGCCTATCTTCCGCCTGATCGCCGCTAAAACGCGGCTTACATGGAAACGAGAGCACTCCGGCCCGCATCGAGTGCACCTGACTCGACCCCCATTTCGCTGAGAGACGCAGGCCAGGAATCGCCTCGCACAAGTGCTGCGAGCGCTCCCGACATTGCCGGCGCAGTCATGATCCCATACCCGCCCTGTCCTGCCAGCCAGTAGAAGCCTTCGCGTTCAGGATCTTTGCCAACCACAGGCGTCCGGTCGGCGACGAAACTCCTAAGACCCGCCCACTTGTTGCGAACCTTCCCGATGCAAAGAGTGGTCGCACGTTCGATCCTGTCCACGGTCAGGGCCACGTCGATCTCCTCAGGCTGGGCATCGCAAGGCGGGCTCGGGGTTTCATCGGCGGGGGAAGCCAGGATCCGGCCTGCATCGGGGCGGAAATAAAATTTTTCCTCGATGTCGATGGTGATTGGCCAACCCCCAACGCTGATTGCGGCAGGCACATCAAACACTATCGCTGTCCGTCGCTTCGGTTCCAGCCCAATCGGGCGACATCCAGCCGCCTCTCCGATCACATCGCACCAGGCACCTGCGGCATTAATCACGACAGGTGCAGAGAAAGCACCCGCGTGCGTCTCCACACGCCAGGAAGAACCCTTCCGCTCCAGACGCAACACCTCGGCTTCACGGATGACTTCGCCACCCCGGGCGCGCAGCCCTCGGAGGAACCCCTGGTGAATCCGATCGACATCCATGCCCATGGCGGCCGGCTCGCGAAACGCACGCGCCAGATAGCGAGGATCAAGAGCCGGAACGATCTCGCGCGCTTCCTCGGACGTAACTTCGATGATGGAAGGATCGATTGCGGATGCGTGGGCAAGTTCACGTTCGAACACCTCGCCCTGGTCCTCACGAGCGATGAACATGACGCCCCCTCCCACCTCCATCAGTGGCGACTCAAAAGGCTCCGGGGGATTCTCGAGAAAGGCGCGGCTTGCACGGGCAAGCGCACGAACAACATCGTTTCCATACGCCTCGGTGAAGAAGGCGGCTGAGCGACCGGTCGTGTGATAACCCGGCATCGACTCGCGCTCAAGAACGCCCACGCGCGCGCCATCAGCAAGACGCCAAGCCGCACTGGCCCCGGCGATCCCGGCTCCGATCACGAGCACATCAAACGTTCGGGCCATGCGGGCAACCTACGAAGAAGGAGAAGTAGGGTCGAGTACCGAGCTTTGCGTACCCTCTCCCAGCATTTGCCTGTAGAGTGTCTCCTGCGGAAACACCATAGGAGGGATAAATGGGAAGTAGGAACGTCACGCTCATTCTAGTGCTGGTCGTCGGCCTCGTCGCGGGAGTTGTCGGCGGGCCCATGATTTTCGGCGACAAGGAAAAAGGCGAAGGCACAATGATGGCCACGCCGGAACCCGCCAACCAAGCCAGTGCCACGATCAAGTGGAAGATGGCGAGCACATTTCCCGGCAACCTCCCCATCCTCGGCGAACAAGGGGTTGACTTCACCAAGCGCATCGCCGAGGTCTCCGGCGGCACGATCGACATCAAATTCTTTGAGCCGGGAGCACTGGTCCCTGCACTCGAGATCTTCGATGCAGTCTCATCAGGCAGCGTCGATGCCGGCTGGTCAACCCCCGGCTACTGGGCAGGCAAGATTCCCGCCCTCCAATTCTTCACGGCCATTCCTTTCGGACCCCAATCCGGCGAAATCCTAGCGTGGCTCCACCACGGAGGAGGCAAAGAGTTCTTCAAAGAGCTCTACACAGGCCACAACATTCATCCCCTCCATTGCATGATGATCTCGCCTGAAGCATCTGGTTGGTTCCGCCAGGAAATTAAATCCCTCGACGAACTCCAAGGACTAAAGATGCGGTTCTTTGGCCTAGGCGCAAAGGTCATGGAAAAGCTCGGGGTCTCAACCCAGTTACTGGCCGGCGGTGACATCTACCCTGCCCTCGACCTCGGTACGATCGATGCGACCGAGTTCGCGCAACCCGTGATCGACTATGAGCTCGGCTTCCACCAAGTGGCGAAGCACTATTACCTCCCCGGATGGCATCAACCGACGAGCCTCAGCGAGTTGATCGTCAATACCGAGCGCTGGAATGAGCTCAGCCTCACTCAGAAAGCACAAATCGAAGCAACCTGTAACGAGAGCATCGTTCTCTCCTACTCGCTCTCCGAGGCTCTCCAGCCCGATGCGATCGAGCGTCTGCAGGAAAAGGGTGTCAACGTGCACGCTTGGCCTCCCGAATTCCTCGATGCATTCGAGAACGCCTGGAACGAGGTCGTTCTGGAAGAGGCCGCGAAGGACGAGGATTTCGCCAAGGTATGGGCCTCCCTTTCGGATTTCCGTGAGACCTATCGGATCTGGGGAGACCGCGGCTACCTCTCGCGGTAGGCCCGCCGATGGGTTCGCAATCGGCGAAACGGCAAGACCCGCCCGGCCTTGAGGAAGCTTGCACGCGCCTTGAGGCTGCGACGGAGGCGATGTCCCTACGGATAAGGGAGATGGAAGGCCGCCTCGACCGCTCGGATACTGCCGCCGAACATCTCGACAAGGCGCTTGCAGACCTCGACTCCCTGCTTGGCAATCCCGATGGATGAAGTTCGAATCACCATCGCGGAACGCGATTACGTAATCGCCTGCGAAAAGGAGGACGCACCCCAGGTGCGCTCACTGGCAGCAGAAATCGACCGCGAAGTAAACTCGATCGAAAAGAAAGCAGGAATGACACGGGCGATTCTCATAGCCGCCCTCACCATGGTCGATCGCGAGCGCATGCGCCTTCGCGAGGCATCCAAACGTGTCGAGGCCGTGGCAAAGCGGATCGAAGAATTTGCCGGTGCGCTTCCCAATGGCACGGAACCTCCCAAGAACTCGAAGAATTCAGTTGCCCACCAGCCCCGTGAAGACTAGAATTCCCGTCGGGAGGACACTTCGCGATGCGTCTCCGCTCGAAAACCCTTGGGCTCTAAGTTCCACTAGGGAGTTGTCCCTGTCCGGGCCGTGGCCCGGTTACACGGCACCCACCTGAGCATTCTACGCCACAGTGGTTTCCCGGATTGAACGGTCTGCGCGGTTCCTCCCACCGCTCCGCTCTTCCCCCTCTGACGACATCCGCGTCGCCAAGCTTCGCATCCGCACCCAGACACGCCCCCTTCGTCGGCGACTTGCTAGAACGTTCCTCGACGCACCGTTCCAGATTGCTCGCCGGTTTCTCTTTGAGCTAGGCAGCATGCTTCCCGAAACGATCTCCCTTTACTGGCCGCACGACGGCGAAATTGATCCTCGTCCCCTGCTCTCGGCACTTGCCGAACGGAACATCTCCCTTGCCCTGCCGGCATCCCCGAGCGGTGCGCAAGGGATGCACTTTCTCGCGTGGCGGCCAGGAGAACCTCTCAAGGAAGGAGCATTTGGAATTCTGGAACCCCATGCGGACGCGCCTTGCGTCCGGCCTCAGCTGATCGTCTGCCCAGTAGTCGCCTTCGATCGGAAATGCCGCCGACTCGGGCGTGGAGGCGGGCACTACGACCGGGCGGTCGCAAACCTTGGATGCCCGGCCGCAGGCCTTGCCTTCGCCGGACAGGAAGTCGAACAAGTCCCCGAAGAACTCCACGATCTCCCCTGCGATCTTATTCTCACCGAGAACGAAGTCCTCCGACCGGACAGCCGATCGTGAGAATTTTCTTCTGCGGCGACATCGTCGGGCGAGCCGGGCGAGAGGTCTTTGCCAAGAACATCACCGACCTCAAAAAGCGCCTTCGGGTCGACTTCACGATCGTCAACGGCGAGAACGCCGCAGGCGGCTATGGACCAACGCCCGACATCTGCGACCAAATTATCAAAGCCGGAGCGGATGTTGTCTCTTCCGGTAACCACATCTGGGACGACCAGACGATCCTCCCCTACATCGAAAACCAGAAGCTCCTGCTTCGCCCTCATAATTTTCCCGATAGCTACCCGGGCACGGGCGCGCGGGTTTTTGATTCCACAGGCGGAAAGCGAATTCTTGTCCTCAACCTCATGGGGCGAGTGTTCATGATGGGCCCGCTTGACGACCCCTTCGAAGTCGCGGAGAAAACCCTTTCTGAATACCGACTCGGCGAGGATATCGACGCCGTCATCGTCGATTTTCACGGAGAGGCAACCTCGGAGAAAGCCTCCTTCGCCCACGCCTTCGATGGGCGGGCAAGCCTCGTCGTTGGCACCCATACACACGTTCCCACCGCCGATACCTGCATCTTCCCCGGCGGTACCGCCTTCCAATCGGATGCCGGAATGTGCGGGAACTACCTCTCGGTCATCGGCTACAGCAAGGAACCTTGGGTTTCCAAGTTCCTAGGAAAATCTCCGACAAAGCGAATTCAGGCAGCAAAGGGAGAAGGAACACTGGCCGGCGTCCTCGTGGAAACCGCCGATGATACGGGACTGGCGGTAAGCGTAGAGCCGGTCATCACAGGCGGATTCCTCGCCGAGAGAATGCCAACTTCCTGATCCGTCTCAGCGAACGATATGTCCGGTGCGGGCAATCCGGGCGACCAGTGGCATCACGAGCAGGGTACATCCAAGTGCCAGCGCCGAACCTATCAGCACATCATTGAATGCCATGATGAGGGCCTCGCGCTGAGCAATCTGAGCGATGTAGCCGATCGCATCCACCGCCACGTTGGGCGAGATCCCTCCAGCAAGAATCTCAGAAACTTGCGCAACCATCTGCGTTGCCCCGCCTGGAGGCAAGGCCATTGATTCGGCGATACGGACGTAATGGAAATCTGCCCGAGCGACGAGAAAAGTGTTGGCGATGGCAAGCCCGATAGCCGCGCCCAGGCGCATGACGAGGTTGAACAGACTGCTTCCGTGTTTCACCTCGGAGACCGGAAGAAAGCTCATGGCCAGATCGAGCATCGTAAAGTAGGCGAGCGGTGCGCCCACCCCGCGCAAAACCTGGGGAATCGCCATCTCCACAAAACCACTGTCGATGGTAAGGCCCGTATGAAGAGCAGTACCGGCGGTGAGAAGTGCAAACCCTGTAGCCGCGGTCCAAGCAATCCCGAACGAGCGAACGGCGTGTCCCGCAAAGATGCCAGAAGCCACCATCGACACTCCGAGAACAGCCGTGATGCCCCCGATCGTGGCGGTGTCGAACCCTCGAACCTGCCCGAGAAAAAGAGGAAGCAAATAAATCGGGATGTAAAGACCACCACCGAACACACCGATCAACGCCGTGCCGACGAGAAAATGGGGACGGCGCAACGCCGACAACCGAATCAAGGGATCGCGCGCCGTCAGCTGCCGAAGCAGGAACACCAACAGCGAAACGACAGCAAGAGCGATGAGTGCCGCGATGAGATCCGATTCAATCCAGTCCTCACGTTGACCCTCCTGCAGCACGAACAGCGTGGAGCCCAGCAAGACGACGGCAAGACCGATTCCTGCGAAGTCGGTATCACGGACCAGTGAGGGTGTCGGTCGATCGAAGTCGACAAGGAAGGCGACGGAAATGAAGACCAGGATGCCAATCGGAACATTGATGAGGAAAAGCCATTCCCACGCCAGAACCTCGGTGATCCAGCCTCCTACGACCGGACCGATACCGACGGCACTGGTGCCGAGCATTCCAAAGATCATGGCGAAACGAACCTGGTGGCTTCGTGGAATCGCCGTGTAAAGACTGGCAACGACCATTGGCATCATGCCGCCACCAAAGAAACCCTGAACCCCTCGGAAGGCGATCATCGAAGGGATATCCCACGCCTGTGAGCAACCAATACTGGCGAGCGTGAAACCACCGGCACAGACCGAGAAGAAGATCCGCGTTGAGAAAATCTGCGAAAAGCGGGCTGAAAGCGGAATCATGATCACTTCGGCGATCAGTGCCGAGGTAAGGACCCAGCTCACCTCGTCAGGGGCCGCTCCCAATCCCGCCTGAATCTCCTTGAACGAGCTGCCGACGATCTGAACTGAAAGGACAGCCATGAACATCCCGACGATCATCGCAACGAAGGCGATGAAACGACGGGCATCGATGGTCTCGGGAGGACCCGCGAGCAAAGGTTCCGGAGATGCAGACATCAGGACCGTTCCAGGCGTGCGGGGCTCGTCGTCCGCCTAGAAACAATCGGCAGGAAAGCTACTCTCCGCAACAGCGTTTCCAGTATGGCAGGACGAAAAATTGCCAGGCAGCCCATTTCCTGCCATGTTCAGGGGGGAAGGAAAGACGGTGCGTTTGTACCGGACGACAGTCGCGCGACAGACCTACCGATCGAAAGGTCTCAATCCATGCTTCCCCTTCCTGTCTTGGCACTCTTGGCCGCCCTTCTTTCGACCTCCTGCAGTTCATCCGACACACCAGCCGAGGTGACCGGCGAGTTGCCTCCCGAAGGCGAAGAGGGGTGGACGGACCCGGGAAGCATCAACGGGAGCGAAGAGGGTACCGTGACCATCAATGTTACGGAGGGCAAGGGTGAAACGAAAACCACCACGACCCTCAGCCCCGAAGAGCAAATCCAGCAAGAAATCATGCAGGTCGGCGACCGTGTCTTCTTTGACTACAACAAGAGCTCATTCCTCCCAGAAGGCGAAGAAACTCTCAGACGCCAGAGCGAATTCCTTCGAGACAACCCCGACATGACCATCACCATAGAAGGGCACTGCGACGAGCGAGGAACCCGCGAGTACAATATCGCTCTCGGGGAACGGCGGGCAGAAGCGGCCAAGGCTTACCTTGTCTCCCTCGGGATCTCCGCGGATCGAATCGCTACTCTCTCCTACGGCAAGGAACGTCCCTCGGTAATCGGTCACAGCAATCAGGCATGGAGTCAAAACCGGATCGCAGTCACGAAGATCGACCAGTGAACGGAAATTTCTCGGCACAAGCCATGCGTCGGCTTCTCTTCCCCGCGTTCGCCACGAGCATCCTGCTCACAGGCGCGAATGCATCCGCGCAGGAAGAGGGGGACCTGAAGCTCATCCAGGCGGTCGACAGTTTGACCCAGGTGGTTCAGTCCCTTTCCGAGACCGTCGCCGGGCAAGCGCGCAGGATCGGTGCGCTTGAGGATAGCGTGCGATCGATGACCGGCTTTATTGAGGAAACTGGCTATTCGCTCAAGCAGATCCAGGCCCGAATCAACACCCTTGAAACCGTACAGACGCAAGCGCCACAACCCGAAACGACAACGCTTGCCACGGGGGCGACAACGGTAACCCGCATCATCCCCGACCCCTCCATTGCGGGGAACCCCTCCGCGGGCGAACTCGGAGTCGCACCTCCTTCCGACGACGATACCGTTGATCCAAGCATCGGAACTCCGCCTCCGTTCGATGATCCCGCTGATCAGTACAAATACGCCTACTCGCTCCTGTCGCGTGCCCAATACGCCGAGGCAGAGAAGGCCTTCGAAACTTTCATCCGCGACCACCCGAATGATTCGCTGACCGACAACGCCTACTACTGGCTCGGCGAGACTTACTACGTACGCAAGGATTACCAGGCGGCGGCATCGAGTTTTGCGCGTGGCTACCAGGCCGCGCCCAAGGAGCCCAAGGCACCGGACATGCTACTGAAACTTGGTCTCTCGCTGATCGCGCTCGGCAGGAAGGAGGACGCCTGCCAGACGTTCCAGCGTCTCGAGACCGATTACGAGGATCTCGCACCCCGAACCGTCTCGAGACTCGAAGCGGGACGCAATCAAGCCTGTAGTTGATCCCGCCCCGGTTGGTCCGGCGGAGTTCCCGCTTCTTGCCGCAAAGGCAGGCCTCCAACCCTATGCAGGCCCCTTGGCCATCGCGGTCTCTGGCGGAGCGGACAGTCTCGCACTTGCGTACCTTACCGCCCCTTGGGCACGCAAGAACGGGCGACCGCTGACAGCACTCATCGTCGATCACGGCCTACGGCCCGAATCAGGAATGGAAGCCGAGGCAACCGGGTCGGTGCTTTCGAGAATGGGAATCGCCAACGAAACCCTTCGCTGGTACCCGGGAGAGCTCACAGGCAGCGTCCAAGCAAGGGCCCGAGAGGCTCGCTATGAGCTCTTGAGGGCGCGTTGCCGTATGAAAGGAGTGCGCGAGCTCCTGCTCGCGCATCACCTTGACGATCAAGCGGAAACCTTCCTTCTCCGCATTTCCGCAGGCAGCGGAGTGTCGGGGCTCGCCGCAATGCGGGTTCGGACCAGTCGCCAGGGGATCGAGATCGTCCGCCCGTTGCTCAGAATGCAGAGAGCGCGACTACGGGCAACGCTGCGGGAAGTCGGAATTTCCTGGAAGGAAGATCCCTCGAACGACGATCCTCGCCATGAGCGAACGAGAATTCGGAGACTTTTCGCCGCGCGCGACTGTCCTCTCCCTTCGCCCACCCTCTTCGGAAAAACGGCGAATGTCTTCGCGAAACTCGATGACGCGCTCAGGTCCGTCACACACCACTGCCTTGCAGCGCACATCAGCGTGTCACCGCTCGGGACCATCTCCCTTGAACGCGCTCCGATCCAGGAGCTCCCTGAACCTCTTGCACAGAAAGCTCTCGCCACTGCCGTTCAAGCGGTAAGTGGCAGGCCGTACCCGCCTCGTTCCCGGCAAATTGCGCCTCTCGTCAAGGCGATCGTCGCCAAGGGAACGGGGAAACGAACCCTGGCCGGCGTTCTCGCCAAGCTGGAGAAGGAACGAGTCACCCTCATCCGGGAGAAAGCGGCCATTGCCGCGCCCATTTCTCTCGGGCCCGGCGAAACGGCATGGTGGGATGGGCGTTTCCGGGTTGAAAATCGCGACAGAACCACCGGGGTGCGCGTTGGAATGCTCGGCACGCAAGGCCTTGGGGAACTGCGCGAAACCCTCCCCAAAAACGTGCTTGCAGATCACCCAAGAGCAGTGTTACTTGCCCTACCTGCGTTCCGTGGCCTTGACGGATTAATGTCGACACCCCACTTGCATTGGTGGAAAGCACCTGCGCAAAGCGGGAGTTTCGGGGCTGAATTTGATCCTCCGGTAGCCCCACCGGGGTGGATGCCCTTGCCCGTTGTCGCCCCCGTGCGGCAGGATGAGGCCGGATCGTCCGAAGGGAGAATTTGACAAAATGGCCCGCAACGTCGCTTTGTGGCTGGTAATCGGCATCGCACTGATCACGGTCTACAACCTTTTCCAAGGGGATGTCCGCCAAGGTGTCCCCGAAATCGACTACTCGGCCTTTGTTGAGAGCGTCGAAAGCGGCGAGATCCGAAACGTGACGATCCGCGGAAAGACGATTTCCGGCAACTACCGGAACGGCCAGCCATTCACCACCTTCGGGCTGGAAAACGACCCTGGGCTTCCCGTTCTCCTCCGGGAGCATGACATCGCGGTGCGGGCCGCGCCTGAAGAGGAGGGCCTGTCGCCACTCCTAGGAATGTTGCTCAACTGGTTGCCGATGCTACTGTTCATCGGCGTGTGGATCTTCTTCATGCGCCAGATGCAATCAGGCAGTGGACGAGCATTCGGATTCGGAAAATCCCGCGCCCGACTTCTTACCGAGGACCAGACTCGCATTACGTTCGAAAACGTCGCCGGGGTTGACGAAGCCAAGGAAGAACTGCAGGAAATCGTTGAATTCCTGCGCAGTCCACAGAAGTTCCAGCGCCTCGGTGGAAAAATCCCCAAGGGAGTCCTTCTCGTCGGTCCGCCCGGTACCGGCAAGACGTTGCTCGCCCGCGCAGTCGCCGGCGAAGCGAACGTCCCCTTCTTCACGATTTCAGGATCGGATTTCGTCGAGATGTTCGTCGGTGTCGGTGCAAGCCGGGTACGTGACATGTTCGAGCAGGCGAAGAAAAACGCCCCGTGCATCGTGTTTGTCGACGAAATTGATGCCGTCGGTCGCCAGCGTGGTGCCGGCCTTGGAGGCGGCAACGACGAACGCGAGCAGACACTCAATCAACTGCTGGTCGAGATGGATGGCTTCGAGACCAATGAAGGCGTGATTCTGATCGCAGCCACCAACCGCCCTGACGTCCTTGACCCGGCACTGCTTCGGCCCGGCCGCTTCGATCGGCAGGTGGTGGTTCCCAATCCCGACATCGTTGGCCGCGAAAAAATCCTACGGGTCCACATGCGCAAGGTCCCGGTCGCAGGCGACGTGAACGCACGCACCATCGCACGGGGAACGCCGGGATTCTCCGGCGCCGACCTTGCCAACCTCGTCAACGAAGCTGCCCTCCTCGCCGCCCGAAAGGGCATCCGCTCGGTCGGTATGGAGGAATTCGAGCAGGCCAAGGACAAGGTCATGATGGGTGCCGAACGGCGTTCGATGGTGATGACCGAAGATGAACGCCGGATGACCGCCTACCACGAAGCAGGACACGCGCTCGTCATGATCAATGTTGAGGAACACGAACCTCTTCATAAGGTGACCATCATTCCTCGGGGACGGGCACTCGGGGTCACCATGTGGCTACCCGAGCGCGATAAGTTCGCGCACTCGCTGACCGAGCTCGAGGCACAGATCACCGGCTTGTTTGGCGGCCGGATCGCCGAAGAACTCATCTACGGCAAACCCCACGTCACTACCGGAGCGGGCAACGACATCCAGCAGGCGACCAATCTCGCCCGACGCATGGTCATGGAGTTCGGCTTCAGCGAGAAACTCGGGCCGTTGCGCTACCAGAATAACCAAGAAGAGATTTTCCTCGGCCACTCAGTCACCGAACAGCGCAACATATCCGACGAAACCGCGCGACTGATCGACGAGGAGGTCCGTCGCATCGTCGAGACCGGCGAATCCCGTGCCCGGTCCATCCTCAAAGAAAGAATGGATCAGCTGCACGCCCTCGCTGGAGGACTGCTCGAATACGAGACCCTGAGTGCGGACGAAGTGCGGACCGTCATCAAGGGAGAGCCTGTCGTACGTGAAGACAGCACATCGTCCCCTGATTCCGGGCGACGCACTTCTGTGCCTCCGACTGGTACCAGCCATACCCCAGAGCCCAAATCGAGTGATGTCCCGGAGCCCAAGCCGGGCGACGCCTGATCCGACGTGGGCAGTCCCGGCCCCGACAATTCTCTCCTCTTCCGCCCGCGCGGTCTGATTCACGGAGCAGAGGCACGAGCGCTTGTCGAGAGCGGCGAAGCGCTCGTGCTTGCAGGCGGGACCTGTGCCTTCACCTCTGCTGACGTGCTGTGCCGCAGAGACGCGAAAACATTCCAAACTCGGATTTCCGCGCACCGGCTTATGAACTGGGCCAAGGCCAACGGTGCCGACAGGAAGCTCGAGACTCTCATCCGCCCCCGTTCCCCTTTCGCAGGGATTCCTCTCGATTCGCCCCGGATCATGGGCATCCTCAACGTTACCCCAGACAGTTTCTTCGACGGTGGCCAGTTTGCAGGACCCGAAGACGCCATCCGGCGAGGAGCGGAGATCGCCCGGGAAGGAGCAGACATCATCGACGTGGGCGGCGAATCGACCCGGCCGGGCTCTGAACCGGTACCGGTGGAAGAGGAGATCCGGCGTGTCGTGCCCGTGATTGAGGGATTGACGAAGAAAGGCATCGCCGTTTCCGTCGACACCCGGAACCCGGAAACGATGCTGTGTGCCCGGGATGCGGGCGCGGTCGCCATCAACGACGTCTCAAGCCTGCGCCACCGACCCGAAAGTGCCGCGGTCGCCGCAAGTTCGGGCCTTGCAATAGTTCTCATGCACATGAGAGGCGAACCGGGAACGATGCAGAAAAAGATCCACTACCACCACGCGCCTCTCGAGGTACTCACCTTCCTCGAAGAGGCCGTAGCACGTGCGAAATCGGCAGGAATCCCGGAAGAACGCCTGCTGGTTGATCCCGGACTAGGCTTTGGCAAACGCGATTCCCACAATCTCGCCATTCTCGACTGGCTGCCCACGCTATTCGCAATCGGTTGCGGAATCCTGGTCGGTGCCTCACGCAAGAGCATGATTGGGCGCTTGGGAAACGCTCCGAAGGCCTCTGAGAGACTCCCTGGATCTATCGCCGCAGGCCTATTTGCCGCCAGTCGGGGCGCGCAGATACTCAGGGTTCACGACGTCGCGGAGACCCGCCAGGCACTGAACGTGTGGAAAGCGCTCGCAGAAGTTTGAGGCGTCGAATCAGCCAGAGGTGCCGTTTGCGTCTGTGCGCCGAATCCGGCAACCCGTTTCCTTCAGAATCTCAGGTCTCAGCTTGAGGCCCAATCCCGGTCCCTCAAGGGGGAAAAGCCTCCCGTTCTCCAGCCGGGGAAGATCAGTTACAACCTCCTGGAACCATCCGAAGTAGAACGCCCGCACCACCTCTTGAATGAGTGCGTTGGTTGCGTTGGTTACATGATGCACAGAGGCCGAGAAGATCACAGGTCCCGTGCAATCATGGGGAGCCACCGGGCGATGCCAGGCCTCTGCCATGGCGGCGATTTTTCGCGCTTCGGAAAGCCCGCCGACCCAACCGATGTCGTACATCACGTAGTCGCAAGCACCGAGTTCGAGGAGTTCACGGAACTGTCCCCGGCTTCCCAGGGTCTCGGAGGCAGTGGTGGGGACCCCAGTCGAATCGTGGAATTCTTTTAGGCTTTGCAGACTGTCCATACGGATCGGATCCTCGAACCAGAATGGTTTGTACGGCTCCAGGGCACGTGCGATCCGCTTGGCCTGGGGCAAATCCCACATGGCGTGGAGCTCGACCATGATGTCCATCGAATCCCCCACCGCCTCGCGAATTTTCCGGAACGGCTCAACCGCCTTCTCAAGCTGTGTTGGAGAGAGGTAGTGTCCACCCGATTCTTCGGCGGCGTAGTCGAACGGCCATATCTTCATGCCGTCGATTCCCATTTCCTTGAGGTTTCGGGCAAGCACCCCCGCATCGTCAAGAAATGCCTGCAAATCCTCGTAGGGGCCTTCAGGTTCCTCGTTGCCGGGCAGATTGAAACTGTCCGTCGACTGTTTCGCATGCTGACGCACGTAGCGGTAGCCCGCGCAAGTGTTGTAAACGCGGATCGAATCCCGACTTTTGCCACCTAGGAGCTGGTAAATCGGCTGTCCTGTCGCCTGCCCCCAGATGTCCCACAAGGCAACGTCGATGGCAGAATTTCCCCGCACCTCGGCACCGGACCCCGAATGCCCTACGTATGAGACCAGTCGCTTGGAGAGATAATCGATCCGGAGAGGATCTTCCCCGAGGAGAAGCGGAGACGCGTAGGCATGAATATGTCCCTCGGCCGAACCCGTCCCGTAGAAAGTTTCCCCGAGTCCGACGATTCCATCGTTGGTCAGGACATGTACCCAGAGCAGGTTCGGGAACCGCTCGAGTGTGATCGTCTCAATCGCCGTAATTTGCATGTCCGCTCCCTTCACTGGGGACAATGCTCGCCTCCTTCGGTATACAGGCAGTAAGCGCCGGGATACAGGGGATCCCCCGACAGGACGGAACCATCCACGTAAACGTGCAAGGTGCTAAAGCAAAGAGACCCCGCCGATGAGTCACGTGTTCGGAACCGACGGCGTGCGCGGCCGGGCGAACCAACATCCGATGACGCCTGCCTTCGTCCAGCGCATTGGCATGGCTGTCGGTGCCGAGTTCACGCGTGGAAATCATCGCCATCACGTCGTCATCGGCAAGGACACGCGTCTGTCCGGGTACATGACGGAAACAGCCATTACTTCAGGATTTCTTTCGCAGGGCATGAACGTTCTGCTCGTTGGCCCTCTTCCCACGGCGGCCATTTCAATGCTGGTGCGCTCAATGCGGTGCGATGTGGGTGTGATGCTGTCCGCCTCTCACAACAGCTGGGAGGACAATGGAATCAAGCTCTTCAGTTCTGACGGCCTGAAGCTCTCGCGTACGCTTGAGGAAGCCATCGAAAAACGGCTCAAAGATGGATCAGGCCTCATACCGCTCCTCGATTCGATGCAGGTGGGTAGGGCGCGGCGGCTCGAAGACGCTTCTGGACGTTACATCGAGCGTGTAAAACGCTCGTTTTCACCCGAATTTCGGCTTGACGGGCTCAAAGTTGTCATCGATTGCGCAAACGGTGCTTCCTACGAGGTGGCCCCCCGGGTGCTGTGGGAACTCGGAGCCGACGTGATCTCTCTCGGCATCTCCCCGGACGGAACCAACATCAACCTTGATTGCGGTTCGACCTCGCCTGAAGCCATGGCGGCAAAGGTCGTCGAGACCAAGGCGCACTTTGGTTTTGCCCTCGACGGCGACAGCGACCGCTGCGTGATCGCTGACGAGAGGGGAAGAATTATCAACGGCGATCGCTTGCTTGCCCTGATCGTCCAGGAACAAATAAAACGCGGAACACTCACGGGCGGGAAAATAGTCGGAACGCCCCTTACGAGCCTTTCTCTTGAACGCCACCTTGAGGGCTTGGGCATTGGCCTGTTGCGGGCACCCGTTGGCGATCGCAACGTGAGCGAGGCAATGCGAGAGAACGGATGTAACGTGGGTGGCGAACCCTCGGGGCATATTATTCTTCGCGACCACGGCGAGTACGGGGATGGTCTAGTTTCAGCTCTGCAGGTGCTTTCGGCACTTATCTCCACAGGCAAGAAGGTCTCCGGAATTATCCCTGATTACGAGAAAATCCCGCAGGTTCAGCAGGATATCCTCATCACCAACGAAGGCGATGAGGATTCGCGGCGGCGCATCCTTGATTCTGCCTCAGTCCAGGATGCGATTGAACGGGAAAGACGCCGTCTCGGCGAAAGGGGACGCTTGATAGTGCGCGCATCGGGGACCGAGGCAAAGATTCGCATGCTCGCCGAGAGCCCAGATGCATCCGCCGCGGCACGGGCGATCGCCGGGGTTGCCGCCGCTCTAGAGGCGGCTTAGCCCTTCCGTCCCGTGAGGGGGCGACTTCTCGTCATCGCCGGATCGGATTCCGGCGGCGGAGCTGGCATCCAAGCGGACATTCGCTCCGCTTCGGCGATGGGTGCCTACACGATGACCGCGCTCACCGCGCTCACCGCCCAGGACACGCACAAGGTTCACGCCGTTCATTCCGTGTCGCCTGAATTTGTCACCGCTCAGATCGAGATCTGTCTCGGCGACATCGGTGCTGACACCGTCAAGATTGGCATGCTGCACGACATCCCAACGATCAATGCCGTCATGGACACCCTCAAGATGAAGGCGCCCAACGTTCCCCGGATCGTCGATCCCGTGATGGTCGCCAAGGGAGGCGATCCCCTGCTCGCTGTGGGTGCGGAAACCGCGCTTCGGCAGCGTGTCATTCCCGGTGCCTTCCTTATCACTCCCAACGCTCCTGAAGCTGAGAAACTGTCAGGAGAGAGAGTGGAAGACGAAAGCGACATGGAGCGCGCGGGAAGAAAGATCCTCGCCATGGGCGCAGGCGCAGTGCTCGTGAAAGGCGGGCACCTGCCAGGAGAGGAGATCCTCGATCTCCTTGTCACGCCGGAAACGATGCGACATTTCAGGGGAAGCCGTATCGAGACCAAACACACCCATGGCACTGGTTGCACGCTGGCAAGTGCCATCGCTGCCGGAGTGGCACAAAAGATGGAACTGGAATCAGCAGTAGGGCGGGCACGGAACTACGTCCGCCGTGCCATTGCCAACGCTCCGGGATTGGGCGGGGGGCACGGCCCCCTGAACCATTTGGTCGGGCTGATCTAGAGCCTTAGCTGTCAGTGAAAGCAGCGAGGCCGTCGGCGCGGGCCTCGTGGATCGGAAAAATGGCGTCAAAACCACTGACTTCGAACACTTCCTTCAGGTACGCACGCATCGAGCAAAGTTCTATCCGTCCTGATTTTGCCTTCAACTCCTTCGCCACCATGAGAAGAACGCGCAACCCGGCACTTGAAATAAAATCTACACCGGAAAAATCGACCAGGATCCTGTCTTCTCCTGCGTGGATGTGCTGCATAAACTCCGCTTCGAAATCTCGGGCATTCGTGCCGTCAATCCTGTCCGAAGGCTGCACGACTAGGACACTATTTTCCTTGCTGGTAGTCAGTAAATCCACGCACCCAACTCCTCTGACGGAGCCTGCAACCGCAAAGGCACCTGTCCGCAGGGACATCGGACCCTATCAGGATGGGAAGCGTTCCGTCAATGAAAGCCTCGCTCTAAGAGGGCAGTACACCTCAGGATCGGACCTGCCCGCTCTCGATGCAGCGCATCGTAAGACAGGTGAAATCGTCGGACTGCTGAGCACCCTGTGTAAACTTCATCATGTCGGATATGACACCCTCGACGAAGTGTTTTCCATCCACATCGGGTCCGATGTTCGAAGCCAACGCCTGCGCGAGGCGTTCAATTCCAAACCACTGTCCGTCTGGATTCATGGCTTCAGTGAAGCCGTCGGTGAACATGAACAGCCTGTCGCCTTCCGAGAGGGTGATCCTGTCCTCCGTGTAGGGTAAGGAATCGTCGACCCCCAAGGGAGGGCCGCGGTTCGATTCGAGGTGCTCGGTGCTGCCATCGCGGCGCAGGAGGTAGGGCGTGTCGTGACCGGCGTTGACGTAGCGGAACTCACCCGTCTCCTTGTCGAACACTCCGGCGAAGACGGTTACGAAATAACTGAGAGAGTTCCATGAGCAGAGCCCGCGGTTAGCGAGCTCGAATGCCTCGCCGAGACTCTCGGTCCCGACGTTCCGGATCGCCTGCTCGATGATCGGTTTAGCCCCCGCCATGAACAGTGCCGCGGCGGCTCCTTTTCCGGACACGTCGGCAATCCCGACCGCTGTTTGCGTGTTGGTGAGAGGAAAGGACTCGTAGAAATCGCCACCAACGTGCTGAGCAGTCTGCATGAAGCCAAACACCTCACATCCGCCCGAAACAGCAGGGAACCCTCTGCCCACCAGCGACTGCTGAAGAGCACGTGCCATCTCAAGGTCGTCGCTCATGATCACATTGGCGGACTGCAATTCGTCGTTACTTTTCTCGAGCTCAATCGTGCGTTCCTTGACGAGTTGATCGAGAGTCTCTTCCCTCGTCCGCACTTCGCGTGCCATGCCCCCAAAAATCGTAGCAAGTCGACCAAGTTCCCCTCCCCGCCGCGCGAGGTTTTCGAGATCCTGTCCCGGCATGTTGCCGGCCTCTACGGCACGAGCGGCAGTGCCAATAACACTCACCGGTTCAGTGATGCGACTCGAAAGGGTGGCCGACAGCAGTACGCTGACAAGCAACACCACGAACACCACGAACATCGTTCCTTCGACCACCCGCAAAACAGCCGCCCGGATACGGTCCACAGGGAGTCTGATAATGGCAAGTAGGGCAAGATCGCCCACATCCGAGAGGAGCGGTGCGTAGACGTCCAGCCGATCTCCCACCAGCCAGTCACCGACAAGATCCCAGAAACCGCTTCCCGTTTCATCACCGGTTTCGATGAAGTAGCTGCTCGCCTCACCCGCCTCGGCGGCAGCTCGAGCCACTTCCCGGCGGAATCCGACCATGCCCTCGCCCTCGTCAATAACGTTCGCAACGATCTCAAGGGAGGGGTCCAGAAGCCAGATCCCGCTCACATTGCCGCCTTGGAGAATGCCCTGGAGCATGGCCTGGACGCCGGTTCGGCGCTCGATGTCCCGGAGCACCTCGACCTCGTTACCGACCTGAACGATCCGGGACTGATCGATGCCAGCAACGGCGACGTACTTGAAAATTCGGTTGTCGATCTCCCGAACCCTTGCCTCTTGGATCACTGCTTCGGCTTCGCCAGTCAGCAATGGCCAGAATACGTGCGCCTGTGGCTGCACCTCAGGGTCCGAATCGAACGCGAACTCGACGGGGGTATTTCTGAGATAGGCCTGCCCGGTTTCATCCGAGATCCAGAACTCGCGAATGTTAGCTTCGCCAGAGATCGTGGTAAGACGGTCATTGATGTCATCGGGCGTATCACCTGCCCGCTCGGCAGCGGCAACGTACTCGGCGGCAATACGTGCCTGCACCTGCATCTGATCGCCAAGCGTTCGCTCGACCTCGGCGGGGATATCCTGGAGGATGGAAACGGAGGTGAGCACCGTCTTGGCAAGCGAAACCGCGCCTTCTTCCGCTTGATTCCGCAGCGAATCCCTGGCCGACCAAGTGAGAAGAACCGACGACCCGCAGACGGCCAGCGTCAGAAGGGACATGACGACGATGAAGACTCGAGCGCGAAGGCTCACCGGCACCTCCGTGCGTGCCTCGACAAGGCCCCGATCATAGTCCGGTCCCGAAGACTCGAAACAAAACCGCCTTCGGCTTCATTTGTTATATAAGTCGACACCATCATGCTGTCCGAGGCGCGATCACTTGCCACCGGCTTACGCAGTAGTACCCCCGAGATTTCATGAAACCTGAGCATCGCCCGAGCGATCCCCGCTTCTCGTCTGGCCCTTGCACCAAACACCCAGGATGGTCCCCCCGGGTGCTTGAGTCAGCACTTGTCGGACGTTCCCACCGAGCAGCTGCGCCCCTTGAAAAGATTCGCAAAGTTCTCGACGAGACCCGGCGACTCCTCGGGTTGCCAGACGGCTACCGGGTGGCACTCGTTCCCGCCTCCGACACTGGTGCCTTCGAGATGGCGCTGTGGTCAGTGCTGGGCGCGAGAGGTGTGGACGTGCTCTCGTGGGAGAGTTTCGGCAAGGGCTGGGCAGTCGACGTCGTGCGGGAACTTGGGATTGAAAATGCACGCGTGCTCAATGCACCCTACGGAGAGCTTCCCGACCTTGGTGCAGTCGATTTCGAACACGACGTGGTGTTCACATGGAACGGCACCACTTCGGGCGTATGCGTACCAGACGGAAACTGGATTCCCGAAGACCGGTCGGGATTGACGATCTGCGATGCAACCTCAGCAGCATTCTCCATGCTTGTTCCGTGGAAGCTTCTTGATGTTGCCACGTTCTCCTGGCAAAAGGCGTTGGGAGGCGAAGCGCAGCACGGAATTCTGGTTCTTTCGCCGCGCGCGGTAGAACGGCTCGAAACGTACAAACCTCCCCGCCCGCTTCCAAAAATCTTCCGCATGACCAAAGCTGGAAAAATTGATGAAGCCTTGTTCCGGGGAGCCACCATCAATACCCCTTCGATGCTCTGCGTTGAGGACGCGCTTGATGCACTCGCTTGGGTCGAATCGATCGGTGGAGAAGCGGGCGCACGAGAAAAAAGCCGACGCAATCTCGCCGCGACGGAACGCTGGGTCGAGAAGACCGAATGGATCGACTTCCTGCCCTCGCGTCCCGAGATTCGTTCATGCACTTCAATGTGCTTTCAGATTGTCGATCCGTGGTTTTCAACCTTGGACGAGAGAAACCAGCGAAAGGTCGTCTCCTCAATGGCAGGCTGCCTCGATAAGGAGAACGCTGCCCTCGACATCGCCGCGCACCGCGACGCTCCGCCTGGCATAAGAATTTGGGGAGGCGCCACCGTGGATGAGGGGAACCTCAAGTTGCTGTTCCCCTGGCTTGACTGGGCCTTTGCCAATGAACAGGGGAAAGCGGACAAATGACAAGTGTTCTGATCGCCGATGCTCTCAGCCCGAAAGCGAAGGAAACCTTCGCCGCCCGCAGCATCGAGACGACTGTCAAAACAGGCCTCTCCGAGGAAGAACTCCTGAAGCGGATTGGCGACTTCGATGGGCTTGCCGTCCGCTCAGCAACCAAGGTGACCGAGGCGGTACTCAACGCAGGACAGCGGCTCCGCGTCGTCGGAAGAGCCGGAATCGGCGTCGACAACATCGATGTTGCTGCCGCCACCGAACGCGGTGTGGTGGTGATGAACACCCCGCTCGGCAATTCAGTCACTACCGCGGAGCATGCGCTAGCAATGATGATGTCGCTGGCCCGCAACATCCCCGCAGCCAACGCCTCGACCCATGCCGGCAACTGGGAGAAGTCCCGGTTCGGAGGTGTCGAGCTCTACCGCAAGACCCTCGGCCTCGTGGGCTGCGGCAACATCGGTGCCATCGTCGCCGAACGGGCTCTCGGGCTCGGCATGCGGGTCATCGTGAGCGACCCGTTCCTCTCGGAAGAGCGCAAAACGAAACTCGGCGTGGAGACAGTCAGTTACGAGGAACTTCTCACCCGTGCCGACTTCATAAGTTTCCACGTTCCGCTTACCGCTTCGACTCGCAACATGTTGGACACCGAAGCGCTTTCCCGCACGCGCGCTGGCGTGCGAATCATCAACTGTGCCCGAGGCGGCATCATCAACGAGCATGACCTACGCGAGGCAGTCGATTCGGGACATGTGGCGGGAGCTGCGTTCGACGTGTTCACTGAGGAGCCAGCCACCGACAATCCGCTTTTCGGAAGCGATCGAATCGTCGTCACCCCGCACCTGGGCGCATCGACCCGGGAAGCGCAGGAAAACGTCGCAGTCCAGGTCGCAAGCCAGATGTCCGACTATCTCCTTGATGATGCCGTTTCCAACGCGGTTAACATTCCCTCGATCAGTGCCGAGGAAGCCAAACGCCTCGGACCCTACATGCGTCTTGTCGACCAGCTGGGAAGGTTTGCCGGGCAAGTAATGGAATCGAGTGCCAAGCGCATGCACGTGGAATTCGTAGGCCATGCAAGCGGTCTCAACGTCAAGGCCCTCACCTCAGTTGCCATCGCAGGCCTCCTCTCACCCAGGCTCGATGCCGTCAACATGGTCAATGCACCCGTAATCGCATCCATGCGGGGGATCGAAGTCACCTCAGCAGTGCGCGAATCTCCTGGCGATTTCGCCACTGAAATCCGCCTCACGGTCGCAAGTGAACGGCGCGAGCGCGAGGTGGTGGGAACGCTATTAGGACAGCAGCCGCGAATCGTCGGCATCATGGGCATCGGAATCGAGGCTCACCTTGGCCCGAACATGCTGTTCGTTACCAACGCCGACCGTCCGGGCTTCATTGGTGCCTTCGGCACCGCGCTCGGCAAGAGCGGGGTCAACATTGCTGCTTTCCATCTTGGTCGTCCCGCGCCAGGCGAAGACGCTCTGGCCCTTGTCAAGGTCGACGGTGAAGTCTCTCCGGAACTCGTCGAAGAACTCTCTAGGCTGCCGCATGTAAGAAGCGTGCGGGTCCTGCATTTCTGATTCCGAGACCAGATCTCCAGCTTCGGCTGCGTGGTAGAGTGCGTGCGCATGTTCCCCACCAGTAAGGCCCTGCTCCCGGCAGGACTAACCGATCTTTTGCCTCCCGACGCTGAGCGCGAGGAGAAGGCGACGTGGGCGCTACTCAACGTCTTTCGGAGCCACGGCTACGAGCGGGTACGCCCACCGCTACTCGAGTTCGAAGATACCTTGACCGAAGGCTTGGGCGCTGCGGGAGCCGATGCCACGTTTCGGCTGATGGACCCCCAGTCTCACCGGATGCTCGGGCTCCGTGCCGATATCACCCCGCAAATCGTCAGAATCGCCACGACGCGCTTCGCCTCCATCCCGCGCCCGCTTCGGCTGTGCTACGCGGGCGAGGTGCTACGCGTGCAGGGCAATGCTCCCCGGACTGAACGCCAGGTGCGTCAAATCGGCGTGGAACTAATTGGACCACCCGGACCGGAGGCCGACATCGAACTCCTATTGCTTGCGGTCGAAGGGCTACGGGCTCTCGGCGTCGAGCGTTTCACCATCGACGTTACCGTTCCAAGTCTCGTGCACGCAACGCTCGATTCTCTAGGCATCAAGGATCCCTTCCGACGCGGAATCGTCGATGCGCTCCGACAAAAGGATGTATCCCGCATCGCCGAGCTCGCAGGCGAGGCGAGTTCCGTGCTTACCGCACTGGCCCGGGCGGCAGGACCAATTGAGGTGGCGGCCAAGGCCCTGGAGGCGATTGACCTTCCCGAGGGCGCAAATGAGCCCCGCAAGCGAGCACTTCTCGTGGTGCGCAACATCCGCTCCCTCGAACCCGAGCTTCCCCTCACACTGGATCCGGTCGAGAGTCGTGGGTTTGGTTACTACGCTGGCATTGGTTTCGCCGCCTTTGCCGAGGGTGCGAGTCGCGAGATTGCCTTCGGCGGACGCTACCGGATCGCCGGGAATGAGACAGCGGTGGGGTTATCCTTCCTCACCAATGCCCTGCTCAGGATCGTGCCCGCAGAACCTGCACCCAATCGGGTCTTCGTGCCCCGCTCCGCAGGCCCCCTAGCTGCACGCGATCTCCGTGCACAGGGTTGGATCACCGTTCTCGGGCTCGACGAGAACGAGGAGGAGGACACAGCACGGCAGGTCAAGTGCACACACATGTTGCGCAACGGCAAGCCGGTACCACTCAGGAAGGACGGCTAATGGGCAACGTTACTGTCGTCGGTTCTCAATGGGGGGATGAAGGCAAGGGAAAAATCGTCGACTGGCTCTCGGAAAGAGCTGACATCGTTGTCCGCTTCCAAGGTGGCCACAACGCCGGCCATACGTTGGTCGTGGACGGAGAGGTTTACAAACTCAGTCTCCTTCCCTCCGGAATCGCACGGGGCAGGCTGTCGATCATCGCCGACGGAGTTGTGATCGACCCCTGGGCACTGGTAAAGGAAATCGAGACCGTGCGGAAGCAAGGCCTGAAGGTTGATCCCGACGTTTTACGACTGGCCGAGGGAGCGAGCCTAATCCTTCCCTTTCACCAGGAGCTTGATGACTTTCGCGAGGACGATTCTCGTTCCCAGGCGGTCGGTACGACGCGGCGTGGGATTGGTCCCGCCTACGAGGACCGCGTCGGGCGCCGCGCAGTGCGGGTATGCGACCTATTCGACAAGGAAAGCCTCGCACGCCGTCTCGACGTCGCGCTCGGTCATCACAACACACTGCGTCGCGGCGAGGGACGCGACATGCTTGATGCGAGGGAGCTCGCGAAAGAGCTACTCAAAGTTGCCGATATGCTGGAGCCGTTCGTTACAAACACTTGGAAAATCCTCGACGAGGCGAAACACGACCGAAAGACAATTCTCTTCGAGGGAGCTCAGGGCGTGATGCTCGACGTTCAACACGGAACCTACCCCTACGTCACCTCGTCCAGCACAGTTCCAGGCCAGGCGGCAGGAGGTGCCGGGATCGGCCCTAGCCAGCTTGGTTTCGTGCTAGGAATCACCAAGGCCTATACCACGCGCGTGGGCGAGGGCCCCTTCCCCACCGAGCAGGCGAACGAAATCGGAGAGACGCTCGGTAAACATGGAAACGAGTTTGGGGTGGTCACGCAGCGCAAGCGACGGTGCGGCTGGTTTGATGCCGTGATGGTGCGCCAGGCGGTCAGAGTCGCAGGCATCGACGGGGTTGCCCTTACCAAACTCGACGTCCTTGACGGCCTATCGGAGATCAAGGTCTGCACTGGTTATCAGTCAGGCGACAGAAATTATAATTACTTCCCGCCGGGGGAGAAGGAACGCCGGACGATTGAGCCGATCTATGAGACGATGGAGGGCTGGAACAAGAGCACGCGGGGAACGCGTTCCTGGGCAGACCTGCCCGCAACCGCGATCAAGTACATCCGCCGCATCGAAGAACTCATCGGGACGCAGGTAGCACTTCTTTCTACGAGCCCTGAACGAAAGGACACGATCCTCGTGCGCGATCCCTTCGGCAAAGGGCGAGCCTAAAACTCGCAGATGCCCCGCAGGCGGCAGGATCAGGCGTTCGCGCCCGATTCTGCGGGAGGAAGCGCCTTCGCCGCAATCGGTGCCTGCCATTCGTCCTCCATCGCCGCCCGAACTGCGGCTTGAACCTTGGCGAAAGCCCGGTTTTCGATCTGACGGACCCGCTCACCACTTACACCCAGTTTGCGTCCAAGCTCCTGGAGTGTCGGGGGATCCTCGCTGAGACGACGCTCAGTGAAAACCTGTCTCTCCCGCTCGTCGAGCTGGGACAGCGCATGGCCCAGAAGCGCACGACGCCGGGCCAGTTCCTCGGAACGGATGAATGCTTCTTCCTGGAGCTCGCCCTCGCTCCCCAGCCAGTCCTGCCACTCTTCCGAACCATCCCCCTCGCCGGACACGGGCGCATTCAATGAGCCGTCTCGGCCGGCGAGCCGACGGTTCATGGACACCACGTCACGTTCGGGGACGTCGAGACGATCGGAAATCTCGCTTACCTGCCCTGGTTTGAGATCGCCGGAGTCGATCGCCTGGATGTCTCGCTTGATCCGACGAAGGTTGAAGAAAAGTTTCTTCTGTGCAGCGGTCGTGCCAATTTTCACGAGCGACCACGATTTCAGAATATAATCCTTGATCGCCGAGTTAATCCAAGCTTTCGCGTAGGTGGAAAAGCGGTTACCCAGGTCGGGATTGAAACCCTTCAAGGCTTGCATCAATCCACGGTTGCCTTCCTGGACAAGATCGGAAAGAGGAAGCCCGTAGCCCCTATGCTGTAAGGCAGCCTTAACGGACATCCTGAGATGGCTCGTCACCAGTCTCTGGGCCGCATCAATATCCTCGTGCTCGCGCCAAGCCTTGGCGAGCATGTATTCCTCTTCGAGCCTCAGGATGGGATAGTGCTCAATTTGCCGCCGATAGCGGGACAGATCGTTATCATCGGTTAGAGTGACAGGAAGAGCGTAGGAAGTCATAAGGTCGGTAAATCTCACATCCAAAAAGCAAAACAAAATATGGGCATCGCAGAGCCCATTTTCAAGGAGATCACAGAATCCATAGAAAAAGTAACGACAATTGTGTGCCCGAACGCTTGTGTGCCCGAACGCTCAAAAGCCCTAAAAGTAACGTTCCGGGCGGCATACCTCTCTTTGGATCTGGACCAGACGGGCACTTTAGATGACATTGTCACTCTGTTCAAAACCCGAAAACCACGGCAATGATAACCGGTCCCGGACCATGAATTCCACCTGACCCAAACGACATTTTGGTTTGATTTTGTTTATCTTAGATGTAGATTCATGACGGTTTTGAATCGGCAATAATTGGAGATATAGATGATCACTGTGCGTAACATTTTGATCGTCGCCATTTTTCTGGCAAGACCGTGTGCGGCAATTGGAGCAGAATCGGAAGGCGTCAAATGGCACGCAGACCGCATTGAAGACGGGGTTGTTGAGGGTGGGGTGTTTATTGATTTAGAAACCGACGTCGAATACAAGTTCACGTATCTGGAATATGATACCGAACAAGGAACCCTCCACATCTCGGATATGACAGCGGGTGATCAGATTTACACAGATATTGATTGCAATGTGCTTCGCAAGGCGTCGGTGACAGACAGCAATATCAATGGATTTATCACGACGGTAGATAAAGCTGGACGCCTACTTGGCTACCTATTGGGGGTGCCGAATATCGCCGCCATCTGCAAGATCAATACAGTACAGTAGCCTTAACATCCCGTTCGGATGAGTTATAGCCGGAAGTTTGGTGACGCCTCTGAAGGGTGGCACCGTCATGACGGTGCACGCCACATGTCAACACAAAAGCCATGAGTGCGCATCTCGCCGAGATCGCCACAACCATCGCATCAGGCACACATGCCCTTTGCATTCTGGATGGCGCTGGCTAGCACGGTTCAGCAGAGCAGGAAGTGCCCGCCAACATCACTCCGCCCAAACTCCCTCCCTGTTTCCCCGAATAAGGAGTCGGGGATAATCTTTGCGTAGACCCTTCCGACACACTCACACAGACCGAAGGCTAGAACTTTCCAGCAGCCCCCGACATCGCTTGCCTTTACGCTTGCCACCGAAGTGGCTCTTGTCCATTTCGATCTCGCCGCCGAACATCACCGCGCTGGCAGATTCCAGTTCGAAAACAATGACCTCACGATGGCGACGGAAAAGTAGGTCGCCATCTTGCGATTCACTCCGCATAACCTACCCGCCGTCAAGGCCGTCGATACAGACACAAAATGCTTTATCAAACGCTCTTTTCTGGTGGCGGCTCAGACAATTCTCGAGCATCGCAACCATGATAATTCCAAAACGAGTTGTCTGAGTCAGCCCCAAATTAAGTAACTGACTTCTGTACCCTCATTTTCCAGACACACAAAATGCTCCCGAGCTCCAAACATTCAACGATTTTCCGTTACCGTTCCCGTCTTGTCGAGATCGTGAAGAAGTCCCTGCATGTCCTGCGGAGGCGGGCGTTCAAAGACAAGAAATTCACCGGTTGCCGGATGTGCAAAAGCTAATCTTTCGGCGTGCAGGGCCTGTCGGGGGAAGGACGAGAGGCCATGGCGAGCCGCTTCGGAAAGCTTTTGGGATGCGTTCCTCGCTCGCCCATACAGTGAATCCCCGACCACGGGACAGCCAATCGATGCAAAATGAACACGGATTTGATGGGTGCGCCCCGTGCCAAGTTTGCACGCAACTACACTTGCTTCGCCTCCCCAGGATCGCATCACACGATAGTGAGTCTCGGCAGGCTTCCCGGAAGCCATCACCGCCATTCGACGTCGGTCCCGGGGATGGCGCCAGATCGGGGCGTCAACCGTTCCCACCGGAGGTGCGGGAACCCTCCAGCAGACCGCAAAATAGGAACGCTCCACTTCCTTGGCCGAAATTCCTGCCGCAAGGCTTACATGTGCGGCATCCGTCTTCGCCACCACGATGAGTCCCGAGGTGTTCCGATCAAGGCGATGTACGATCCCGGGTCGTTTCACCCCTCCGATACCGGAGAGGTTTTCTCCGCAATGAGCGAGCAGCGCATTCACAAGAGTGTCGCCCCGGTGCCCCGGCGCAGGATGGACCACGAGACCTATCGGTTTGTCAATGACAAGCAGATGCTCGTCCTCATGAACCACGTCGAGTGGAATATCGGCAGGCTCGAGATCTGCTGAACGTGGCGGCGGGATGCGCACCTGGAAAACCTCACCAGCGCGTACCTTCCGGTTCGGCGCACCGGCAGGTCTGTCATTCGCGCTGACAGCACCTTCGTCGATCAACGCCCGTGCGCGCGAACGGCTAAGATCGTCTACCCGATCCGCCAGCAGTCGGTCGAGTCTTGTACCCGCCTCTTTGGCGAAAACGCAGACCTCGCGGACCTCCGTTTTGGAATCGTCTGGCACGTTAGAAACCGTTGTTCGAATCACTCAACAAGACCTCCCGGATTCTCCTGGTCATGGTGATCGTCCTCGGAGCAATCATCCTCGCCGGCACGGCGTTCCTGATCGTAAGCCTCGCTGATCTCGCCATCGAGATAATGGGGAGATATCCAACTGATGCAGCGGTTTGGGCAAAACGCACCTCCCATGACTGAGCCGGACACAGTGCGCGCAGAAGCCGGCGTTTTCAACAGTATCCGGGATGCCACCCGAATGGCTTCCCCGCAGGAATGCTGCGGTCTTCTCGTTGGGAGGCGGGAGGGGAGGGAAATTGTGCTTTCAGCGGTCCACCCCAGTACTAATCTTGCCCAGGAGCCTGAGCGAAGCTTTGAAATCGACCCAGCGATCCGACTTCGGTTGCAGCGCGAACTCCGAGGAAGCGGCCAGAAGGTGGTGGGGCTCTACCACTCCCATCCCGGTGGTGCTACCTGGCCGTCGCACCGGGATCGGGAGGCAATCTTCGAACATGGCCTCGTGTGGATCATTGCAGCGCCCCGGGACGGCGACCTGATCGATCTTTCTACGTGGCTTGCCGAGAAGAACGGCTTTCGGGAGATGCGGATCGTCTCTGCGGAAGCGAACGACGGCTGAGTCTGGGCGTTCGTATGACCCATGTCGGGACAACGCTCTCTTTACCCTTCCCCGCAACGGGGCTAAGGTGGCGGCGGGCAGATGCCCGCTTGCGCGACACTCGGACACGGGTCGGACGATGAAGCTCCTTGCGGGCAACAGCAACCGCCCTCTCGCTGAAGCGATTGCCCGAGAGCTTGGACTTGGACTTGCCAACACCAAGGTCCAGACGTTCTCCGATGCCGAAATATTTGTAGAAGTGAACGAAAACGTCCGTGGGCAGGACGTTTTTCTCATCCAGTCCACATCCTCACCTGCCAATCATCACCTGATGGAGTTGCTTATCTGCACGGACGCGCTTCGGCGTGCGTCCGTAGCGAGTGTCACCGTGGTCATCCCCTACTTCGGCTACGCTCGCCAGGACCGCAAGGTAAGCCCCCGGGCACCGATTTCAGCAAAACTCGTCGCCAACCTCATCGCCACTGCAGGCGCGAATCGCGTCCTTACCATTGATCTCCATGCGGGCCAGATCCAGGGCTTCTTCGATATCCCCGTGGACAATCTTTATGCAGCCCCCGTGATCGCCGAGGACATCGACAAAAACTACGAAAAGCAAGAGTGCACCGTGGTTTCCCCGGACGTCGGCGGTGTGGCACGCGCCCGTCACCTTGCCAAACGACTGGAAACTAATCTCGCCATCGTCGACAAACGGCGTGAGAGTGCCAACGTCTCCGAGGTGATGAACATCATCGGTGAGGTGGAGGGGAAGACCTGCATCATCTTCGACGACATCGTCGATACCGCTGGCACCATCTGCAATGCCGCAGAAGCTCTCATCAACAATGGGGCGAAACGAGTTGTCGCCTACGCCACCCACGGCGTGCTATCTGATCCTGCCGTCGAGCGCATTGATAAGTCGGTACTCGGTGAAGTTGTGGTCACGGACTCCATCGCCCATCGGGGAAAGGTTGCAAACGCGCCGAAAATAAGAACACTGTCCCTCGTGCCGCTATTCACCGAGGCGATCCGGCGCATCAGTGATTACCGTTCCGTGTCCAGCCTGTTTGACTGATCGGGAACGGCGTGCGCATCTTTCTCAGAGACGAAAACCATGCAGGAAATGAAAACAATTCCGGCCCAGAAACGTACGCCGCGTGGCAAGGGTGGTGCTAGGCAGTTGCGGCGTGAGGGCCAACTGCCGGCGATCATCTACGGCGGCAAGGAGGAACCCCTTGCCGTGGCAATCAGCCTCGAGAAAATTCGCCGCGAGACCAAACGTGCCGGTTTCTACACCCGCCTCTACGATTTAGAAATCAGCGGCAAGGCCGTCCGCGTCCTCCCCCAAGCACTCGACCTGCATCCAGTCACTGATGATCCCTTGCACGTGGACTTCCTCCGCGTCGGGACTGACACAAAGGTCACTGTCGAGATACCCGTGACATTCCTGAACGAGGAAGAATCACCTGGCCTCAAGCGCGGTGGCGTCCTCAACATCGTCCGGCGCGTGGTCGGGGTGACCTGTCCGGCAGGCAGCATTCCCGAGAAATTTGAGTTCGATTTGACGGGGATGGAGATTGGCGAAAGTTTGCACATTAGCCATACCAACCTTGGTGAGGACGTTGAGCCCACCATCGCCGACCGCGACTTCACGGTGGCAAGCATTGTCGCCCCGTCGGTACTCGTCTCGCAAGCCGAAGAGGACGAGAGCGAGGAAGGCGAAGACCTTGAAGAGGACGAAGGCGGTGGGACCTCCTCGGAAGAGGAATCGCCGGAGTCCGAGTAGTCGGACCGAATCGACGGTGGATCTTCTGATCGGACTCGGAAACCCGGGGCCGAAGCACGCCCGCGAAAGGCACAACGTTGGCTTCATGGCGATCGATACGATCGCTAGAGCACACGGATTTTCACGCCCCCGCCGTCGCTTCAAAAGCGAGAAGTTCCAGGGAGAAATCGGCGGCCAGGAATTCCTTGCACTGCGCCCGCTTACCTGGATGAACCTCTCAGGCGAAGCAGTGAACGCTGCCTGCCGCTACCACCGCATCGCGCCTGAGGCGGTTACCGTGATCCACGATGAAATCGATCTCGCCGCAGGGCGCATCCGCGTGAAACGTGGCGGCGGCAACGCCGGCCACCGTGGTCTCGCAAGCATCGACCGCCACATCGGCACGAACTACCGACGTGTGAGAATCGGGGTCGGACGACCTCCCGGAGCCAACGGCGCGGTCGGCCATGTTCTGAAGAGTTTCTCGCGGGCGGACCACCAGTGGCTCAACCTGCTTCTCGACGCGATCGCCGAAGCGATGCCTCTACTTGCCGCCGGTGAAGATGACCGGTTCATGAACAAGGTCGCGGTTCTCGCACCACCGCCAGGGAGCGAGACGAAAACCTCCCCTTCCGGAAAGAACTGAACGATGGGATTCCAGTGCGGGATCGTGGGGCTTCCCAATGTGGGGAAATCGACGCTTTTCAACGCGCTCACTGAATCGGGGCGCGCCGAAGCCGCGAACTATCCCTTCTGCACGATCGATCCAAACGTGGGGCGGGTTGCCGTCCCCGATTCGAGGCTGGCTCGAATCGCACGAATTTCTAAATCAGGGGAATTCATCCCCACCAGCGTTGATTTCGTGGACATCGCAGGCCTCGTCGAAGGAGCGAGCAAAGGGGAAGGTCTGGGCAACAAATTCCTCTCCCACATACGGGAGGTGGACGCGGTGGCTCACGTGCTGCGCTGCTTCGAGGACGGAGAGATCACGCATGTAAACGCTCCTGGCGACCCGCTTATGGACGCGGAGACGGTTGAGACAGAGCTGCTGCTTTCCGATCTGGAAAGCCTTGAACGGAGACGCGAAGGGGCAGAAAAAGCGGCACGGACGGGCGAACGAGAAGCAAAGGAGCGTCTTGCCCTCATTGAGCGGACACTCACCCACCTGGGGGAAGGAAGACACGCAAGGATGATGAGCGTGCCTCGTGAAGAGGAGAAAACGTTCAATGAACTTGGGCTGCTTACAGCCAAACCTGTCCTGTACGTAGCCAATGTGGACGAGGATTCCGCTAGCCACGGTAACGCCCTTTCCGCCGCCGTCGCAGAGCGGGCGGCGAGCGAGGGTGCTGAGGCGGTGGTTGTCTCGGCGAAATTGGAATCGGAACTTCTTGCAATCGAGAACCAGGAAGAGCGCCGGGCCTTCCTTACAAGCGTCGGTCTGGAAGAATCAGGGCTCGCGCGCTTTGCGCGGACGGGCTACAGACTGCTGGGACTGATTACGTTCTTCACCACCGGCCCCAACCAAACCCGTGCCTGGACGATCCCGCAAGGGACACCTGCAGGACGTGCCGGCGGCACCATCCATACCGATTTCGAGCGTGGTTTCATTGCCGCAGAAACAATCTCCTTCGAGGAATTCGTGGAGGCGGGCGGCGAGCAGGGAGCACGGGCAGCAGGAAGAATGCGAAGCGAGGGACGGAACTACCAAGTAGTCGACGGCGACATCATGCTATTTCGTTTTAACGTTTGAGCACCCATGTGAGGATATTGCCGGAAACCTCACCCGGAGCGATCCTTCGACTCGAGGCCGGAACCTCGTTCAGGCCGAGGAGAATCCGTTTGAACCACAGCAGTCGGCTCACCGCTTTCCTTATCGTCGTCGCCATCGCCGTCGCCGTGGGAGTGCCCACGCGGGCGATGGTCGAGCACAGCCCACTTGCCTTGACCGTCGCCGAGGAAGAAGGATGTGTCGATCCTGATGTTCAAAGGCTCGGACAGGAAGGAACGAAGATCGTCTTCCTGATGGAGTGTGCGGAAGGATCTCCCGTGCTCCGGGGAAGGATCCTGTGCGAGGTGGATTCGTGCCGTCTCGAGAAGAAAAGAACGGACGCGGATTCTTGAGACTAGATCAGGTCAACATGTCGGACCAGATCGCTTGCGCCCAATCCCAAGCATTCGCAGCGATCGCTTTCGAGCGTGCGCTCGAGGTTCCGGTCGACCCCTCTTTTGAGACTAGCTTGCCAGTTTCCTTGTCATACCCATACACCGCGCCCACGGAAATGCCCTCTTCGGGCGAGACCAAGCTGTAACAGGTGTTGATTAAGGACGGCATCGGTGGTTCGCGCCCCGAAAGCTGAGCTACGATCGCCCAAGCGGTGACCTTCCCCATCGAATTGGCGACAAATCCAGACTTGGGCAGTTTCCCTACCGTCAGCTGGTCGGTAGCGTCACCGATTATATGAACTTCAGGTGCGAGCGAGGACGAAAAATCGAACGGGTCAACAGGTGCCCAGTTGCTTCCTTCCGGTACCAACCCCGCCTCCCGCAGGAGCCGGGGAGCACGCTGCGGCGGGATGACGTTTCCCACATCCGCCTGCACGTCGTCGAAATCGCTCGACAGGATGCCTGCGCTGGCATCGACCTGCGCAAGCTGGCTTTCGGGACGGTAATCGATAATCCCGTCATAGAAATCATCCCAAGCCGCCTGGAATAGCTTGCCCTTCGAGACGATCCCCGAGTTCGCGTCCAACACTACAATCCTTGATCCTGGCTTTTCGCGTTTGAGGTACGAGGCGATCAGGCTGATCCGCTCGTACGGACCCGGAGGACAACGGTACGGGCTTAGCGGCACGGAAATTGCGACCGTGCCACCCACTGGCATTTCGGCAAGCATGCCACGCAGCCGAGCCGTCTCCTCACCAGGGATCCACGCGGACGGAAAGCGGGCCTGCGCTTCTTCGCTCCAACCCTCGATTCCTGAATGGTCCAACTCAATTCCAGGGGACAGCACCAAGCGATCCCATGAGAGCGTTCCATCGGCAGTGCAGAGGGTCTTCGATCCCGGGTCCACCGCCAGAACCTCAGTCTGGATAACCTTGATCCCGTACCGCTCCTTAAGCGTGTCATAGGAGTGGGTAATGTCATCCACTGTGCGGATATGGCCAATCACCCAATTGCTCACGGGACAGGAGTGGAAGACGGGTTCTCGTTCCAAAAGCACGACCTCAATCCTGGGATCGAGCAGACGGATGTACTTCGCCGTTGACGTACCTCCCCATCCGCCGCCGACCACCAAAACCCTCGGTCCGTTCGAAGGCAGGAGTTCCTGTGCCCGGGCTGCGACGCTTCCAAGCAGAGCCGCACCTGAGCCCGCCAGAACGCCGCGTCGCGTGATGTCTGTGGAAAGGGACATGGGGTTTCACCTCTGTCCGGAGTAGAAGTGACTGAGGGCTCTGATTTGCTCGTCTGTCAGGCCTTTCATCGCGAACACCTTCGCACGCGCGCCCTGGCCGGTGCGCACGCCGTCCCGATAAGCGGTGGATGCAGAGATCAGGTAGGCCACGGGTTGCCCCGCAAGTCGGGGCCCGCTCACTCCACCACTGCCCCTCGAGCCGTGGCAAGAAGCACAGCGGTTCCGTGCCGTCTGCAGACCTTCGCGGGCAAGGGCTTCGTCCGACGGCATCCCCGTCGGCGTCCAATCCTGGTTTGCAAAGTACCGGGCAAGAGCTGCGATCGCTTCGTCGTCGAAGCCACGAGAAATCCTGGCCATCTCTTCATTCGGGCGGGCATTGGAGCGATAGTCCTCCATGCTCCTGACGATGTAGTTTTCCCGTAACCCGGCGAGGCGAGGAATCGTGTTTCCGGGCGCACGGCCTCCGGTGCCGTGACAACCTGCGCAAGGGGCCGCAAGGTGCGCAGCGTCATCAGGGTCCTGGGCGACGGCAGGGCGGACAGAGAGAAGTGCCAGCAGAATGGCAAAAGCACCTGCAGAGAAAGCGATAGCGATTCGCCTCATGGCAGGGGGTATGACATTCCTCATTTCCCTAGCGTTCCTCATGCCGGAGGACGCCGTCGGCCAACCATATAGAGTTGTTGAATACTCAAAGAAAGGAGATGGAATCCCGGAGCCTCTCGGTGGTCTGGAAGGCGATCCCGTCCGAGGGCGTGCCATCGTAGCGGGACGCGAAGGCAATTGCCTTGCCTGTCATCACGCCCCGATTCCGGAGGAACAATTTCATGGGAATTTGGGTCCTGCACTCGACGGGGTTGGCGATCGGTACAGCGAGGCACAGCTTCGTCTCCGTTTGGTGGCACCCCAGGTCCTTAATCCGGACACCGTGATGCCGGCGTTCCACCGAGTGGATGGGCTCAAGCGGGTGGCCACGAAGCACCGGAATCGGCCGATCCTTGACGCACAGACGATCGAAGACGTGATCGCGTATCTGAAGACGCTCCGGAAGTGATGCACGCGCCCAGTCCTCAATGCACTGTATGGTCGCTACCCTATATGTCGAGTGTGATACAGCCCACCCGGAGGGCCTGCGGCGAGCCTTTATGAAGGATCGAGAGGGAAAGACAAGGCGTGAACTGCTGACGGTTGCGGGTGCAGCGGCTCTCGTCGGCGCTACAGGGTCTGTGCGCGCCGAGGACGATCGCGAAGGAAATCCCTACCGAGATCGTTTCCAGAGCTTCCGGCAGACCTTCCGTGTCGATCCCGATCCCGAAGAGGCGAAACGGATTCTCCGCAACCTCATCCGGAAACGCATCCCGGAGGAAGGGCTAGCCGAGCTCGACGCTCCCGAAATCGCCGAGAACGGAAACGTGGTACCGATCACCTTTCGGGTGCACTGCTCGATGCGAGGCGACGATATTCCTCGGGCCGTTCACGTCCTCGCCATGGGCAACCCGTTCCCCGAGGTGGCGAAATACTTCTTTACCGAGCAATCGGGCCGAGTCGAGATCGCCATGCGCTGCCGCATGCGCCAGACCTCTGATTTGATTGTGGTGGCCGACATGGTCGATGGGCGGCTAGGGTTTGCATCCCGCATGGTCGACGTCACCTTGGGTGCGTGCTCCTAGGGGGCGGAAATGTCTGACAGTGAACGCCGCCTGAAAGTCCCCGAGCGCGCTCAAAAAGGCGAGACCGTCACGATCAAGACGCTCGCCAAGCACCAGATGGAGCCCGGCGTGCGACGCGATACACAGACTGGCGTGATTTATCCGCGTTTCATCATCCAGACCGTGATCTGTCGCTTCAACGGCCATGAAACATTCCGGGCGCAATGGCATTCCGGTGTCTCGGAGAACCCGTTTCTTTCGTTTCCACTCCGTCTCGATACCTCGGGCGTGGTCGAGGTCGAGTGGATCGATGACTACCTGAGATCAACCACCAAAAGTGCGTTCGTCACCGTCCTCGACGAGGATGGGCGCGAGGTTCTACCTCTGGAAACCGCAACGGAAAGGCTTGCGGGAGCGTGAGAACGGCCGTTCGCGCCGCACTGGTGCTGACGTTCGCTGCAATCACCTTCTCTGGTCCAGCAGCGGCAGAAGAACCCCTTTCCCCTTTCGATGAAGCCCGCTCAGGCTATTTCTTCGCACGCCCTGAGACCCGCGCAATCCAAGATGACGATTTCGCCAATCCGGGGCTCTTGTGGGTCGAAGCAGGCGAAGAGGCCTGGAGCAAGATCGAGGGGGCACAGGAGCGTTCGTGCGCGACTTGTCACGGTGATGCGACCGAATCCATGCGTGGGGTGGCAACAGCTTTCCCGAAGATCGATCCTTCGAGCAAATCGCTCGTCAATCTCGAGCAGAAGATCAACCTCTGCCGGGTGCGCAACATGAAAGTCATACCCTACGAGCAAGAAAGCGAAGCACTTCTTTCGATGTCAGCTTACGTCACCCGCCAGTCGACAGGTCTCCTGCTTTCCGTCCGAATCGATGGGGATGCAGCACCCTGGTTTGAGCGAGGGAAAGATCTCTATCACGAACGGGTCGGGCAGATGAGCCTTGCGTGCACCCAGTGCCACGATCAGCAGGTGGGAAATTACCTGCGGGCCGAACACATCAGCCAAGGGCAGATCAACGGATTTCCTACGTACCTTCTGCGATGGGGGAAGCTTGCTTCAGTGCATCGTCGCTTCCAATTCTGCAACGAGCAAGCTCGGGCGGAGCCTCTTCCGATCGGGAGCGACGACTACAATGCGCTCCAGCTCTACGTCGGGTGGCGGGGGACGGGAATCCCCGTGGAAGCACCGGCTGTCAGGCGCTAACCACAAACGAAACCGGGAGGGCTCCGGTGAAAATCAGAGAGCCCAATGGTTCTCACTTCCAAGGAAAGCGTTCCCAATGTGTTTATGGGAAACCAAAAACAATTGGATACCGGGAAGAGTTGACTCTGAGTAGGAAAAAGCGGGTTGAGATCTGGGGAATCAAACACTTTACGCTTTCTTCCGAACCGGATCCAATCAAGAAAAATAATTGGAAATTTGCCCGCGCGGCTAAACATAACGAAGGAGCCCTCAGGAGTGAGTTGACTGCGCAAGAACGAACGTGGTATATCATTCAGGTCGACAACATTCCTCATGGTAATGCCAATCCAGAAAAATCTCTTTTCACGAAAAGCCTGACCTCGATTGAACAAGCCGAAACAACTCAAAAACCTCAATAAGGAAACCCGATATGGCACAACCCGCAAACGTATCTCTCCATGCTCCTGTCATCTTCTCTCACCAAGGCCATTCCATACCCGGGCACGTAGCCCGTAAATCCACCCGCACGGCGATCGTCGTGACCGCAGACGGATCCGAGTACCAAGTTCCCTGGACCGCCCTCTCACCCTGGGAAGGTGGCCAACGTCGCCGCGTGAACACCCGCTCTGCCACCCTCAAAGCGAGGTTCCATCCCGGCCAAAGAGTCTCCTTCAAGCATCGTTCAAAAACTCAACATGCAACTGTCACCACTCTCGGCCCCAAGCGCGCTTGCGTAGCCTGCGACAATGGCAAAGAGGTTCGCGTCCCCTACGAGATACTCGATGGTGGAGAAGACGAGAACAACGCTAGTGCCACCCGCCTCAAGGACGTCTCTTCCGAGGCCGAACGCCTAATGGAGCACCACGGCCTCTCCAATTGGAGTTTCCAGTTCGACGATGCCTACGTTCGAGCAGGATGCTGCAACCACGGTACGAAAACGATCAGCCTCTCGCACCTGTTCGTACTCCGAGCTCCTGAGCACGAAGTGCAGGACACGGTCCTACACGAAATCGCGCACGCACTCGTCGGATCAAACCACGGTCATGACCAAGTGTGGAGAGCGGCGGCACTATCGATCGGATGCTCAGGTCGCAGATGCCACCGAGTGCGGTTTGCTCCGCCTCGTTACGTCGTCTCATGCTTGCAGTGCCAATGGAAACGCAAGGCGCAAAAACGCAACCGGTACGCTGTCTGCCGCGCCTGCCGGAATCCCGTCTTCTACCAGCCCTTCACGGAGAAGGCATGGAAGGAGACTGCCGGCTCGAAGTAACTGTGAAAATTCAGCAAACGCTAACAACGAAACTCGAATACCAGAAACCTTAGGCAACTGAACACGTGTTTGCCCGTTTCTGAATCAATAAACACTGCAAGATCGGAATAACGCGATCGACTCAGCGCGAGGTCACAAGCAGTCCGGGAAGATCATCGAGCCCACGGATGGTCGTGCTGGGTCCGAACCCTACCCGCTCCAGATTGCCTGAACCCGCTCGGTCCACGTGGATTCCTTGGAAGCCGAAGCTCCTGGCTCCAGCGAGATCCCACGGATGCGCCGAAACAAGAACCAGGGCGGACGCCTCTTCTCCCAGCTTCTCGGCCGCCATCCGATAGACCCTCGGATCAGGCTTGAAAGTCTCGACCGCCTCGACGCTCATCACCTCGTCGAAAAAGACTCCCAATCCCGATGCGTCCAGGGCACTCTCCACCATGTCACGGCTTCCATTGGTGAGAATCGCGGTGCGCACCCCACCCTCCCGGAGCGCCTCAAGTGCTGGGCCTGCATCCGGATAGGCCTTGATCACGCGGTAGGCATCGAGCAAGCGCTGGCGCAGCGCGGAATCATCTGCACGCCCATAGGCTGCAAGCGTCGCATCAAGGGCATCGCACGTCAGGTTCCAGAACGGGACGTAGCGGCCCATCAAGGCGCGAAGCCAACTGTAATTGAGCTGTTTTGCCCGCCACGCAAGGCTGAACGCATCTCCTTCCGGGCCAAACGCGTCACGGCAGGCGGCCACGGACGAATGCACATCAAACAGCGTCCCGAACATGTCGAAAACACACGCTTTCACAACATTAGGCTTCCACGCCATGGAGCCTCTCCTTCACCTTGAAACTGCAACAGAAGCGCTGCCGGCCCAGCCTACAGATTCCAAAAGGAATCAGATCGAAATTCCGTTCGATTCTCGATTTTCCTTCCATATCGTTACGCTTAAGTGTAGCCAAACCGTCGCAGGCGGGCCGGCCAAGAAGGGAGAAAAGAAGATGTATGTCCGGAATATTTTGCAGGAAAAAGGAAGTGGCGTGACTACGATCGACCCCGAAAAGACCATCCGCGAGGCTGCGGAGGAACTCGCCGAACGGAAAATCGGTGCACTGCCGGTAATTGAGAACGGCACAATCGTCGGAATCATCTCCGAGCGAGACATCGCTTACGCGATGAGAAAAGACGAAGATGGCCTCGCCGAGCGCAAGGTCCGCAAGTTGATGTCTTCGAAGACCAGAACCTGCACACCTGATGACACGGTGGTCAACTGCCTCGGCATGATGACCAAACGCCGCATCCGCCACCTGCCCGTCGTCCAGGATGGACGGCTTATGGGCATCGTCAGCATCGGAGATTTGGTGAAGTACCGACTCGATGAAGCTCTCGCGGAGACCGAACGGCTCCGGGAATTTATCCAGACCTGACCTCCTCCCGGCGTCGCCGGGATCCACCGGAACTCCTCGCATGGAATCGCCACCGCTCGCCCATTCGGTACTCGACCTGATCGGGAATACTCCGATGGTCGAACTCACCCGCACCGAAACAGGTCTTTGTCGATTGTTTCTCAAGCTTGAAAACCAGAATCCGGGTGGCTCCATTAAGGACCGCCCGGCTCGGTGGATGGTGGAAGCGGCCGAAGCCGACGGAAGACTGAAACCTGGCGGAACCATCATCGAGGGGACGGCAGGAAACACCGGTCTCGGGCTTGCCCTGATCGCCAGGCAGAAGGGCTACCGAATGCTTGTGGTAATGCCAGACAAAATGGCCAAGGAAAAGGCACGCCACCTTCGCGCGCTCGGCGCGGAAATCGTCCCTTCGCGTTCCGATGTAGGCAAAGGCCATCCCGATTACTACTCCGACATGGCCACCCGGCTCGAAAAGGAGATCCCTGACTCCTTCTACATCGACCAGTTCACCAATCCGGCCAACGTGAAGGCGCACGAAACTACGACCGGGCCTGAAATTCTTGCCCAGATGGACGGACAGGTGGACGCATTCGTGGCTGGCGTAGGCACCGGCGGCACGATCACGGGCGTGGGCCGTTGTCTTCACAAGGCCAATCCCGACGTTGACCTTGTCCTTGCCGATCCTGTGGGATCCATTCTCGAACCCCTGGTTTCGACTGGCCAAGCCCCCGAAGAAGTTGGAAGCTGGGCCGTGGAAGGAATTGGTGAGGACTACGTACCGACAATCCTCGATCTCGACCTCGTAACCGAAGCGATGGCCGTTTCCGACGGGGAAGCATTTGAGACCGCCCGCTCGGTGCTGGCAGACGAGGGCATCCTCGTCGGCTCGTCGAGCGGAACATTAATTGCCGCCGCGCTCCGCTATTGCCGCAGGCAGACCCGGGGAAAACGTGTGGTGACACTCGCCTGTGATACCGGCAACAAGTACCTCAACCGAATGTTTGACAATGGCTGGATGCGCGAGGAAGGCTTCCAGGTCCCGTCTTCCCGAAACGACATCGGTGATCTCGTGCTACGCCGTCACGACGAGGGCATGACGCCCGTGGTACGTACAGACGCACCTCTCCGTTCTGCTTGCTTCCAGCTCCGCGAAGCTCCGGGAGGAGCAGTTCCCGTCCTCGACACCAAGGGCCGTATCCTTGGCGTCCTGGACGAGGAATCCACCCTGTCCGCGGCCCGCAAAAACGGATTCGGAATCCCCAGCGGCGAGGCACTCCGGGTCGATGCTCCGTTGCTTGATTCGTCCTTGCCAGAACCAAAACTCGTAGCCACAGTCGAGAAAGATGGCTATGCCGTGATTGTCGACGGTGACGCCCTCGTGGGCATTGTCACTCGAATGGATCTCGTACGTGGACTTGAGCGCGCCGAGAGAAAGGCAACAGCATGAGCGGTGAAGGCCACAACCGGCGATTTGAAACCCGCTCAATCCACGCAGGTCAACAGCCAGACCCCTCGACGGGTGCGGTGATTACACCAATCTACGCAACCTCCACCTACACCCAGGAAGCTCCCGCCGTCCACAAAGGCTACGAGTACTCACGCACGGACAACCCGACACGCGGTGCTTATGAGCGCTGCATCGCCGATCTGGAGGGCGGGCGACACGGATTTGCGTTCGCTTCCGGCATGGCCGCAACCGATGCAGTTCTGACACTCCTAGATTCAGGCGCGCACGTGCTCGCCATGGACGACCTCTACGGCGGGACGCGCAGGCTCTTCGAAGGGGTCCGCAAGGCGGCTTCGGGCCTGCGGTTCTCGTTCGCCGACCTTTCACGGACCGAGGCCGTGGCAGAAGCAATCACGCCCGATGTCGACATGATCTGGGTCGAAACACCCACGAATCCGATGCTGAAGCTCGTCGATCTCGCCGAACTTGCAAGCCTCGCCCGAGATCGCGGCATCCTTTCCGTTGTCGACAATACCTTTGCCTCTCCCTGGGTGCAGCGCCCCCTTGAGCACGGCTTCGACATCGTCATGCACTCGGCCACCAAATACCTGAATGGCCACTCGGACATCGTGGGTGGCGTAGCCGTGACCGGGAACGATTCCCTGGCAGAACGCCTGGCTTATCTCCAGAACGCCGTCGGC
Source organism: Alphaproteobacteria bacterium (assembly GCA_965206145.1). GTDB lineage: Bacteria > Pseudomonadota > Alphaproteobacteria > TMED109 > TMED109 > CBDBIK01. Next base: position 479,870 of record CBDBIK010000009.1, on the reverse strand, counting down.
GGCGTCCAGGGGCCGTTTGATTCGTTCCTCGCCCACCGCGGACTCAAAACACTGGGACTTCGCATGGAACGCCATTCGATCAACGCACTTAAAATCGCCACTTGGCTGGAAACACACCCACACGTAAATCGCGTCATCTACCCAGGCCTCGAAAGCCACCCCCAACATGAACTCGCGCAACGCCAAATGAACGGCTTTGGCGGCATCGTCACAGTTGAGATCAAGGGAGAGCTCGATGCAGCAAAACGTATGCTTGGAACGTGCGAGGTGTTTGCGCTAGCCGAATCTCTTGGTGGCGTGGAGAGCTTGATCGAGCACCCGGCACTCATGACGCATGCCTCGGTCCCGCCTGAAATCCGACGTAACCTCGGCATCAGCGACGGGCTAATCCGGCTGTCGATCGGCGTGGAACACGCCGATGACCTGATTGCCGACCTCGACCAGGCACTGGAGCAAGCGCGGAGCGGCAAGTGAGGACACTCCTCCTCCTGCGCCACGCAAAATCCGACTGGACGGACACCGGCCTCGAGGATCACGACCGCCCGCTTTCCACGCGCGGGATACGTGCCTGTCCCCTGATCGGCGAATACGTGCAGAAACTCAACTTGGTGCCCGACCTGGTTGTCTCGTCAAGCGCCGTCCGCTGTCTCGACACTGCGCGACGGACCGCCGCCATCTGGATGCCTACCCCTCCTGTGGAAGAGGACAGGAGGCTTTATTTGGCGAGCGCAGAACGTATTCTCATCCGCGTTCGAGAAACCCTGGCAACGGTGCGAACATTAATGGTGGTGGGCCACCATCCCGGCGTGCCGGAACTCGCTTGGAAACTTTCGCAAAACCCAAAGAGCGAAAAAGAAAAACTGTTGCAAGAGAAATACCCAACAGCGGCACTCACCGTGCTTCGTTTCGAGGCGGACGACTGGGGCGGAATCGATTCGGGGAAAGGCCTTCTGGAAATGTTTGTAGAGCCTAAGAATTTCGGGCAAAACAGAACGGTTCCCGTTAGTTAACTCAAACACACTCTCTCCGAGAGTGAAAGCAAAAACGCCTCAATCAAGCTTTATGTGCTCACCCCTCGAATCAATGAATCCGATTCCCACCTCTGTGAAATACGTAATATTCCTAGGCTCTATGCCGAAATGCGCGAAACATTTAGCGTGATTTTTCCGAAGTTTTGAGCCCAACCTTGCTCGAAAACGTTTCGTGCAGGATGACCCGTATTTCCTCCTTCATCGAACGCCCGTTTTCGGCTGCACGCACGCAAAAATTAAGCCTTCACACCCTCATCAATCCAGATTGCGGATCGTGATTCTTGCCATGACGGAGTGCTCAATTTCAGAAATCGTACTCGTCGTCGGGAGCTTCACCTTCGCCTCCGCTTTTGTCCTCTTTCCCGGCAACCTCGTTCGCGATTGCCGGAAGATTGCGGAGATAGTCCACCATGGCCAGGGAATCTTCCTCAACAAGTTTCCCCGTCGAATGCTCGATCACAAGAGCCATGGCACCGCCTGCCGAATCGCCCTCCGGGTTGAGGCCGGTGGAAAGGAAGAAGCGAAAATCACCTTCTGACCAGTTCCCGATCCCGGTTTCGTTGTCCGGAGTGATGTTGGAAGCCGTATCGCCGTCGCCAAGAACGGAACCTGCGAACGCCATCGTATGCCTTGGCGCACCGATCACATTCCGGGGTGTATGGCATTCCCCACAGTGGCCAAGTGCGTTCACCAGGTAATCCCCCCGCCCTTTGGGAGGATCCCTGTCCTCAGGCGGATCGAAATAGAGAAGTCTCCATCCCCACAAACCCGCACGAATCGAGAAAGGGAACCCCAAGTCGTGCTCAGGAGCCCGTTTGGCAATCGGCTCAAAGGTCATGAGATAGGCGTGGAGATCAAGAGCGTCCTCCTCGGTCATGCTTGCGTAACTCGTGTAGGGAAATGCTGGGTAGTAAGGATCTCCGCCAGGAGAAATCCCCCTGCGGATAGCGCGCACGAACTCCTCGGAGGTCCAGCTTCCGATACCGTGCTCGGGGTCAGGGGTGATGTTCGGTGGGACGAACGTCCCGAAAGGCGAGTGCAAAGGCGCACCGCCTGCATAAGGGGTGCCTCCGCGGGATTCATCGGTGTGGCAGGAAAAACATCCTGCCGCCGCCGCGACGTAGGCCCCTCGCCCCGCGTCCCCTGCCAGCGCGGGAGAGGCGTGAGTCAAGGCTACCGCGAGAAGGGCGGCACCGGCTATTTCTGCCGGAAAGCCTTGTGGCAACCGCCGCAAGTTTTGCCCAATGCGCCCAGCGCGCCACCGATGGCGGCCATGTCACCGCCGCCCGCAGCAACAGCAAGGGCCTTCGATTTTTCCAATGAACTCTCGAGAGCCGCATCGAACTTCGCGCGGTCCTGCCAGATCTCAGCCTTGGCCTTGGTGTCGCCTTCGCCGGATCCTTCAGGGAAGACCTTGCCGGTAGCAGCCAGCAGGGCGACGATCGCATCGGCATTAGCCTTCACGTCACCCTTGAAACTAACCTCGCCTTTGACAACACCAGCGATTTGACCGATGTGGCCTCCCACCGCCTTCATCAGATTCTTCCGGTACTTGATGACGTTGGCGGGCTCATTGGCAGCCCATGCAAGACTGGAGCCCGCGACAACGGCAAGTGCCACGACGCCGGAGACAACAGCGCGACGGAAAAACAACACACTCATAACGACCCCCTCGGATAATGCTTCCGGTGGCAAGTGTGCTCCTCGCGTCGTGCAATGACAAGGCAAGGACCTCGTGGAAGTCCTGACCCTGCCCCGCCATCGGCACAGCGGACGGTAACATGAAGCTGCAGAAGACCACCGGAAACTAGAAATGCTGAACTTGTCGACCATCCTTGAAAGTACTGCGCGAAAGGATCCCTTGAGGATCGCGATCACCTTCGGGGGGCGTTCATTCTCCTTCGAGGAGACAAACGCCATCGCCACCCGCGTGGCTGCAGGTCTTGCAACGGCGGGCGTCAAGCCCGGCGACAGCATCGCGCTGTGCTGTCCGAATCTTCCGCAGTTCCTTTTCATCTATTTCGGCGTGATCAAATGCGGGGCGACCGTGGTCCCTCTCAACGTTCTCCTGAAAGAGGGTGAAATCGCTTTCATGCTTGAGGACTCGGGCGCGGTAGGCTTCTTCTGCTTCGAGGACACAGAAGAGTTGCCCGTGGGCGAGGTTGGGCGCACCGCTTTCGAGCAGGTCAAGAACTGCACGAGGTTCTGGTCGATCACCATCGATTCTGAAGCGTCTCCGCCATTTGAGGGTGCGGGTACATTCAGCTCTCTCATTAGCAATGCCGAAGAAGAGTTCGACACTGTCTCCCGCTCCGGCGAGGACACTGCGGTCATCCTCTATACGTCGGGGACGACAGGCCGAGCGAAAGGGGCGGAGCTCACGCACAATAATCTCGCCTTCAACGCCACCATTTCCCGCGACCTCACTACCCTCGGCCCCGACGATTCAATCCTCGTTGTCCTTCCTCTTTTTCACGTCTTCGGTCAGGTGGTTCTGATGCTCGCCGGCGTGCTCGCCGGCGCCCGCCTCGTGATCCTTCCCCGATTCGATCCCGGCGATGCCTGGAAGGCGCTCGAAGCCGAAAGGATTACCATCTTTGCTGGAGTTCCAACGATGTATTGGGGTCTGCTCACCCATGCAGAAGCGAACAACAACAATGCGGAAGCCGCGTGCGCAAACCTTCGGGTCTGTTGTTCTGGCGGTGCCGCCATGCCGCTTGAACTCATGAAAGCAGTTGAGAAACGCTTTGAAGTGGTGGTGATCGAAGGTTACGGTCTCTCAGAAACCTCCCCCGTAGCCTCGTTTAACCATCTCGACCGGGAGCGTAAGCCCGGCTCAGTCGGACAGGCGGTCTGGGGTGTCGAGATCGGCATCGTCGACTCTGAGGAGACATTCCTGCCCGCAGGCGAGGTGGGCGAGATCGTGATCCGGGGGCACTGCGTGATGAAAGGCTATCTCAACCGCCCCGGCGACACCAAAACGGCAATGCGCGGCGGATGGTTCCACACCGGGGACTTGGGTTACATGGACGCGGATGATTACCTCTTCATCGTTGATCGGCTGAAGGACATGGTTCTGCGGGGAGGATACAACGTCTATCCGCGCGAGGTGGAGGAAATATTGATCGAGCACCCGGAAATTTCCTTGGTTGCCGTGATCGGCATCCCCTCCGAAGAGCATGGTGAAGAAATCAAGGCGTTCATCGTGCCCAAGCCCGGAGCCAATCTCACGGAAAGTCAGATCATCGACTTCGCCAAGGAGCGGATTGCCGCCTACAAGTACCCCCGCGTGGTCGAGTTCCGGGACACGCTCCCCATGAACGCGACCGGGAAAATCCTGAAGATCGAACTGAGGAAGCAGGCGTGAAGAAGGTTCTGCTCGCGGCCCCGCGTGGGTACTGCGCCGGAGTCGAAAGGGCGATTGCGATCGTCGAGCATGCAATCAATGAATACGGGCCGCCAGTGTACGTCCGCCACGAGATCGTGCACAACGCCCATGTGGTCGATTCTTTTCGTCGGCAAGGCGTGATTTTCATGAACGATGTGAATGAAATTCCCGAAGGCGCGATCACCGTGTTCAGTGCCCACGGCGTCTCCGAGGCGGTCGAGAGGAAAGCCGAGGCGCGGAATTTGAGAGTGATCGATGCGACCTGCCCCCTAGTTGCAAAAGTGCATACAGAGGCAATCCGCTACCGAGACGAGAGCCTCGAAGTGATTCTCGTTGGGCACCGAGGACATCCGGAAGTCGAGGGAACGATGGGTCGGATTCCTGATGGGGTCCATCTCGTCGAGACGAAAAAGGACGTGGAAGAAATCGAGGTGAGCGACCCGGAGCGACTGGCGTACGTCACGCAGACCACATTATCGGTGGACGACGTGAGAGGCGTGATCGACACACTCGTTAGACGCTTTCCCTCGATTCGAGGACTGGACACCAAGGACATCTGCTATGCAACAAAGAATCGCCAGCAGGCGGTGCGAAAACTCGCCGAGCACGTGGATTTGATCATCGTCGTCGGCGGCAAGATGAGTTCCAATTCGGCCAGACTTCGTGATCTCGGAGAGAGACGAGGCGTTCCCAGCTACCGGATCGAAAACGCATCCGAACTCGCCCCCTCTTGGATCGAGAACGCTAAATCCGTAGGCGTGACCTCCGGAGCATCAACCCCGGAAGGCCTCGTCACAGAAGTTGTGGAGCGGATTCGCAAAATCAGTGACGGCACCACCCACGTGGAGTCACTAGAAGGCCCGTCGGAGAAGACGAAATTCCGGTTCCCGGAGACCTGGCCTTCGCGCAAGCAACGCAGAACCGATTCAGCGCATGGTCTCGGCAACGGATCTGCCCGACGATAAAGCCCGCCGCCAGAACGAGCTGGTGAAAAGAGCGGAAAGCTCGCCTGAGATCCGTGTGTGTGTGCATCTGCCATGTGGCCAACACCTGCCTCATCGCGCGTTGGCGAGCCGCACCACATTGTCCCTGGCGATGGCGTCGAGCATGGGCAAGTTATGGACCAAAACCACTCCGTAGACCGTATCAATCCTGTATTCCCAGAGGAACGCCGCCGCCACCTCGCCGACTGTCACCTTGTCCGCCAAGGCTCTCCCCTATTCAGCTGCCAGCAACAGCACCGGAAACACTCTCATCCGCTGTTGGCAAGACTTTGGCTCGACGCCGTGACCGGACCAGTGGCGGGCAGACGTGCTCATCGTGGTACAGCTCCTGGCAATCAAGGCAGTAGAAACATTCGTCCATGCGAATCGCACCGCTCGGCTCGATGGCACCGATCGGACAGCGCCGCGCGCACAATTGGCAGGGAGATCCGCATTCGGGCCGGCGGTTGAGCAGGTTCACTAGGCGTAGCTTGCCCCCCACCGCCATCGCCGCCCCGAGCGGACAGATGAAACGGCAGAAAAACCGCTCAATGAAAACTCCCGCACCAAGCAACGCCACGGCCCAAACAACGTAAGGCCATTCCCTGTCAAACTTGAGAGAGATGGCGGTCTTGAACGGCTCCACTTCGGAGGCGATACCGGCTACATCCATGGAATAGAATGACGATCCCACGAGACCTGCAAGCACAACGTACTTCACGGGCCACAACCGACGATGCCAACGGTGGTTGATCTCAACCTGGCGCACCTTGAGTGCCTGGGCTGCCTTCGCAAGCAGTTCCTGCAAGGCACCGAACGGACAAAGCCACCCGCAGAAAATGCCGCGCCCGAACAGGAAAAATGTAACCGTGACGAAGACCATCACGATCATGATGAGCGGATCCGAAAGGACCACGACAAGACCCGTCCATGACACCAGGGACTGAAGCCACGTCAGGACGTTGAGGATGGTGACCTGTGCCCCAACCTGCCAACCCATCCAAACGAGAACGAAGCTCAGGAACCCAATCCTGACCGTCCTGAGAAGACTCGGTCGCTTCGCCAACCAGTCCATCCCGACAAGAATCACCGTAAGCAACGCGAGTGCCGTAATCAGAACCACGATATTGACGCGCTGTGCCTGCCAGGCAGCTACCCACACAGGCATTGGATTCTCGGCCGCCAGAGTGTCGAGGCCCGTTGGCATCAAAACGAACTCCTCGCTGATTGTGTAATCGAGCTGGAACCAGGCAGCTTGGGTTCCTCCCCGGTTTTCCACCAGCACCTCAAGCGACCAGGGCTTCACGGGATTGATGCCAGATTCAGCCGGAATCCAGAACAGCCCCATTTCGGAGAACCGGGGTTTGTCCGATCCGTGCAGGAAGCCGAGAAAGCGATAATTATCCTTCGAGAGATCAAAGTCCTTCCCCTCCTGGACAAGACGAAGGCGGCGGAAGGATCCGCTTGAAAGATGACGATCAGAATCGATCGAGTAAGGCCCGTTTGTCATCACGGCAAGCATCAGATCATTCGGGTCACGACCGCTCACGAAAAGGTCGTACCACTTGTCGCCAAGGACGTTCCGTCCCACTGTCGGGGTCATAGCCGGACCCGCATAGATGTCGAGAACGAGATCCTCGGGAAACTCCGGGACGGTAACGCCTGCTTCACGCTCGTTGACGTAGACGTAGAGATCACGGGTCGTGCCGCCGCTGCCCGAGAGATCGGGATCGATGACACCGGCTTCCTCCGCCGCCGCCCGGGTGATTCTGAGTCGACCAAGGCTTCCCTGTTCCACGAGAGCTACGAACCTTTCCGGACGGTAGGTCACGATGTCCAGGACAGGGTGATCGTGAAGGCGAATGCCCTTCGCGTGGGCAACCATGCGTGATGCCCGGAGGATGGCCTCATTGAACAGCACCGCACTGATCGTGGCCGAGGAGATTCCGTCGATTGCACCGGGTGCGTCGGTCTGACTCAGGTGCACGCGAAGCGGAGCGCGAATATCGACATCAACGTACTGGCCGGCAAAGCGAGGGACCAGATCCTGAAGCATGATCAGATCAATGATCGGTTCCCGGTGCTCGACCACGCGAACGCCGGCGAGCGTTCCGTCGAGCCGCAGCCCCACCACGATGACGAACTCAAGCGAGGAAAAACCCAACGATTCAGTGATGTCCCGGGTAGCGAAGATGTACCCTTGAAGAACTCCATCCCCAAACACCGGAGCGACGGAAAGGTCCGCCTGCACGGGCTCCAAAGCGTCCGCACCCGGAAATAATTCCTTCGCAAGATCAAGCGATAACCAATCCGCGCCGAGAGACGGTTTGGTCCAAGTTTCTAGCGGGACGGGGTAGGAACCTTCTTCCTGGGCTGCGAAACAGGCACCGGAAACATTCAGGAATGCCGCAGCCAGCAGCGCAAACGCGTGGACTCGCCGTCTCGCCTCCATGAATACCCTTCCCGCCCGAGGTTTTGATATCGCCCGGTCAACGCGCCCTTCTCGGGCGGAATCGGGTGCGAACCGACCTGGAGACGCTACCGGGGTAAACGGAATCCGTCCACAAACCAAGCGCGAAGAAGGGCCTGTGTGTATGCCTTTGGTACTTCACCGCCACCCAGTAATCGCCCCGCTGCCCCGGCCTTGCGACACCCGGACACGAGAGTGGAAAATCTTCACGGTGCGGAAGATGTTCGAAGGTGATTACATAATTAAGTGCCCAAAATCCCTGAAACCGATTGAGACATAAGGCTCAGTCACAATCACAAATTTTACCACTCTTGAGAATCCCATTGAGCCAAACATCAGAGCCGTTGGTATCAAACATCGGTTGGTTCGGCAGGGCGGCAGAAAATTTGTCTTTGATGACTATGGATTGCGTGGTGCCAATGTCACCCATGGCCACAGCATGCACGACCACGGCCCAAGCACTCGCCGACAACGTCGCTGCCCATGATCAATGCGCACTGGAGATTGTTTTTCTCAAGACCTGAAAGTACCACTCTTAAGAATTAAGGAAGGGAGTACCGTTTCAACTCGTCGATGGGGGCCATGCGACTCCTTCGTTCCGGCACTCCCTGAACCGCAACCGCGACAGGACATGCATGGGTGAGGGTCATGCAACTTCTTCGTTCCGGCACTCCAGCAGGCCAGGGTTAGCCTGTGAGGATTTAGGGATCAGCGTTGATCCGGTTGGTAATCTCGCTCAGGCGCGACCAACTCTGCAGAGCCATAGGAAACAGTAATGCCGCATCGATAAATTCCCAAGAGTAGGTAGCGATGGAGAAAATTTTACCTGCAGTTATCCCTGGCAATTGGGCACCGATGTAGAGATTATATGAAATAAAAGCGATCTGAAGTAGAAAGATTCCACCGTAAACTACGGCTTCCGTATCCGAAATTGCCACCTCGCTTCGCCGAAGTGCACGAAGATGCCTGAAAACACCGAGTTTGATCCCAGCGTCCAAAACATCGACCTGCCGCTCACGTTGCTCGTTAAAATTAGCATTGAAGCGATAAAATCGACGATGAAAACAGGCATAGACAGTAATCATACCGATAACAGCCACAACCGCTGAAAGTCCCAACCTGATGTCAAAAAACGCCAGCACCGAAAGACTGACCGAGATTTGAATGACAGCAGTAATCAGTTTTGGTACGTCCTGTTCCAAAAAGTCGACAAGTTCGCGTGACATATCCAACCTGGCGCTTCGTTTGGAAATTTTGAGTTCAGAATTTCTTTGATGAAGGTTTATTCCAAGTTTAAGACGGATTGTGCCGTACACACGCGTGTCATAGAGACGTCTGATAAACGCAACCGCAACCAACAGAATAAGTATCGCCGACAGGAAGAACAGCTGATTGGTACTGCCTTTAAGCAAACCGTCGATGGATAGGCCAATGACCAGAGGGATGAGTGCAATCAGAATGTTCTCTACAAAAACGATCAGCCATGTGATCGCAATACGGACCCAAAATGCCCTGATGATTGTTAAAAGACTAATGTTGCTTTCAGTACTTATCATGCCGCCTCCATCTCCACCCTTTAAACAGATACCCTCCGATCTCTGTAGCCATGTCAGATTTTCTCATGTCTTTCAAGAGAGGTAGAAAGATCCAAGAAAGCTAACGCTTTCCCCGTGCGATTTTCCGGATGCTCTCTGCATTGGATTCTCTTTTCGGAGCGAATATAGACTTTTCCTAACAGAGTGGGTTCCCCTGGAGACAGCATAGCGGTATTTTTACCTTATTGGGATTGCGGTTGTTGAGCCTCTATTCTGTTTTCTTGAGATGAAGATAAAAGGTTCGTTTAGGCAGATCCTTGAACTTAGTGAACCGGACTTCGGCCATCCCCCAAAGCCCTTGATTCCACTGATGTGCACCTGCCCTCTAGGAAACTCACCCTTCGAGTAGTCGATGCGGAAATGGCCGTAGCTGAGATCAACCAACCCATTATAGCCGCGCCATCCATCGGAGTTCGCCATGGCATTGGAATCGACTTCTCCTCGGATAATCTCTTGTAGCGTCGGCTTCGATCTGATCGGATAGACTAGGATCCACGACGCTGGATTGGAAGAACGGGCTTGTCCCCTGCCACAGAAACGCAGCAGGGGACACCCGAACCCTCAAAAAGCCTTATCCACGGCGCAGGAACGCTGGAATCTTGAAGGCATCCAGATTCTCGGAGTGCTCGCTCACAACCATTTGCCCTACACTTCCTCCGGCCGAAGCAGCACTCGAAGCCGTGTGAACTCCAGAGGACTGCATGCCAGAAGCATTAATGCCATTACCGGAAAGCTTCGCTTCGACAACGGCGCTCATACCCTTGTCCCTGGGTTCTACCTCAGGAGTGCTTTCCACATTGTTGTCGGCAGGCTCCACTTCAGAGGTAACACTCACACTGCTGTCAGCACGCGCGGCCATCGGGAGCATGCTTTCTTCTCGAGACTCCTCGTTGCTTTCCTTCTTAAGCTCGACGGGCGCAGCCATCGGGAGCATGCTTTCTTCTCGAGACTCCTCGGGAGCCTCGGTCGTGAGGGTCTCACAGTCCACGGCGGGAGTGGAAGTGACAGGCGGTTCCGACTCCTCGTCATCGAAGATCGGAATATTCTCGAGTTTGGGCTCGCGACGTTCCTGTTCCTTGCCGAAGTCAAAAATTCGACCAATAAAACCCGGTTTTTCTTCTCTGCTAGAAGCGGACAGAAGTGGGTCCGTTTCATGCGAAGCTCTCTCGTAAGGAAATGTCGTATCGGGTGCCGCAACCTCTTCGACCAGACTCTCCTGCGGATCATGAACTTCGGTCATGCCGGGTTCGCCCAAATTGTGCGCACTCCCCCCATCACCAGATTCCGGCCAAGATGAATGATCTTCCGACTCATCGGAACTCGTTGCCTCGGCCATACCGTTTCCGAGAGACGCTTCCTCGCAAAGTTTCTTCTCCGAAACAATCTCGCCCTCGTCCTCTATTTCGAGGTGAGAATCATGCGAGAAGTCGTTCCCGATACCAACGCTTCCATCGCCGATGTCAGACGGCGGGAAAGAAGATTCCGATTCTGACTGTGCGGACTCGTTGCTCTCGGAAGGGAACCCGAACGCAGGGTTCGCGAGAAGCTTCTTTTCGGTATTTCCCTTCGGTGCGGACATATCGTCAAGACCGGCCATCATCACCGACACTCGGAGACTGTCGCCAAGACGCTCATCAATGGCCGTGCCGAAGATGAGGTTCACCCTGCGGTGAGTCTTGTCACGAATCATGTCGACAATCCGTTCAACCTCACTGAGCGTCGGTTCGGCGGCCGTGATATTGACCAGCAGACCTTTAGCGCGATCGGTCGGGATGTCTTCGAGAAGCGGATTGTTGATGGCCGCAGATGTCGCCTGCTGAACCCGATCTCCGCCAATTCCCTCGCCAGTTCCCATGATTGCCGCGCCTGATCTCTGCAAAACTGAGCGCACGTCAGCGAAATCAACATTGACCACACCCGGTTTCATGATCAGATCTGCGACACCGCGGACGCCTGCAGAGAGCACCTCGTCGGCGATCCGAAAGGATTCGACAAACGATGTTGCCTCCTCGGTCACCTTGAAGAGGTTCTGGTTCGAAACGACGATGTGGCTGTCGGCCGCACCCCGAAGTGCTGCAATCCCTGCTTCCGCAGTTTCTTCACGGACCATGGCCTCGAACGAGAATGGCTTGGTAACGACTGCAACGGTCAAGATGTCCTTGTCGGTAGCGGCCTTCGCGATCACGGGAGCAGAGCCGGAACCGGTTCCGCCACCCATGCCGGCGACAACGAACAACATGTGCGTATCACCGATGGCATCCATTACCTCGTCGAGTGTCTCCTCGGTTGCACGACGACCGACCTCTGCGTCGGACCCCGCACCAAGACCCTCGGTCAGTGCGCTGCCAAGCTGTATCCGCCGCTCGCAACGCGTACGCTGGAGGGCCTGAACATCGGTATTGCACACGATAAAATCGACACCTTCGAGGCCGGTTTCCATCATGTTGTCGACAGCATTGCAACCGCCGCCGCCGAGACCCACGATGGTGATTCTCGGCTTGAATTCGGTCCTGTCAGGGACACTCAAGGTCATGCTCATACCTCTTCTCCTTTTCGGGTTCGGGCTAGAGGGTTGCCAGTTCAGAAATTTTCCCTGAACCAACGAAATGCACCGCGGAACCCGCTATCGCGGGCCACGGCAGTTCGGGAGAGAAACTCCCTGGGTCTGCGTTCGCCATAAGTAAGAAGGCCGACAGCTACCGCGAACGCGGGTGTCTGTAGTGCGTCAGCCAGTCCGGGGATGTTCCCCGCACGTCCTATACGGACACGCTGCGAAAGGATCCGGGACGCCACTTCGACCAGCCCTTGCAGCTGGCTAGCGCCACCGGTCAACACAACCGTCCCGTAGAGAATTTGTTTGAAACCGCTTGATTCGATCGAGTCTCGCACCCGTTCGACAATCTCCTCAACCCGAGCGCTGACGATGCGATTCACCTTGTCCTTGGGAATCGTGAGGAGTTCGTCCTCCTCGCCGGCACCAATCGCTGCGGTCCTGATCTCGCCGGATGCGGGGCAATCACGATCTGCGGTCGCATGAAGGATCTTCACCCACTCAGCCGTCTCAACAGAGATCGACAGGGAACGGGCGAGATCGTGAGTCACGTGCTCGCCGCCCACCGGCAGCTGCCCCGCATGCACCAGCGATCCGTCGTAAAAGATCCCGTAAGTGGTGCGGCTTGCACCGATGTCAACGATTGCCGTGCCGAGGTCCTGTTCGTCCTCGTTCAGGACAGCCAATCCCGCCGCAAAGGACGGGAAAACCATCGCCTCAACGTCGAGTTCCGATTTGGCAAGACAGCTGATGAGGTTTGCGGCAAAAGCCCTCTCCGAGTTGATCAGGTGCACCTCAACCGCCAAGCGATCGCCGGTCATTCCCACCGGGTTGCGAATCCCACGTTCGCCATCAATCGCGTAAGAAACGGGGAGAGCGTGCACAAGCCTGCTGCCGCCAACCTGCTCGGCAGGGATGTCTTCGATGATGATCTCGTCCAGACTCTCGGGCGTAATTGCCCCGCCTCCCAGCACTCCCTCGAGATTCACACGCCGTGAAGAAGGCTTTGCGCAGGGAAGTGTGGCGATCACGCTCCTAGGTCTGCTGTCCGCCATCTGTTCGGCGGTCGCGAGGGCTTGGGATATTGAATCCTGAGCAGCCTGCATGTCGGAAATCATTCCGTTGCGGATCCCCCTAGAAGCTTGATGACCGCTCCCGATGATCCGAAACGGCTCACTTCGAGTGCGTTCAGCAATCAGGCAACAGACCTTGCTCGAACCAGCGTCGAGCACGGCGATCACGTCGTTGTAGAAGGCGGCCATGAATTCTAAGCTCCCGTCTCGGAGGGCATGGCAAGCTTGCGCCCGTTCCGCATCCGGACCGTCATTCGATCTGTAATCCGAAGGTCAATGCGTTCGATGTCACGAGCGAAAATCTCGTGTCTCCGAACGAGTTCATGCAGCAGCGAAAGGGCGGCGGCCGCACCCTCTGCCGGAAGGTGGATCTCGACCTTTCCGTGGGTGTAGAGAGTCCACCGCCGTTCCGAGACCCAGGAAGCAACGAAAATCCTTGACGCGATGTCTGGTGCTCTGACGAGGATCCTTGCCAGACCGGGAAATGCCTCTGGTGCTCCTTTCCCCACCACGTGCAGGAGATCAGGAAAGTTTGCCGCGGGAGCACCTTCGATCACGGTGCCCGCGTCATCCACAACGTAGAACTCGCCCTCGTACTGCCAAAGGGCCGTAGGTCGACGCTCCTGGATCCTGACATCCAGGCGATCCGGAAGGCGAACCGATACTTCGGCGTGCGCCACCCAATCGAGTTCTTCGACGCGCCGACGGATACCGTCCACGTCAAGCAGGAGGCTCGACGCACCCATAGTGCTTTCCAACACCCGGGCCAGGTCCTCGAGCTCGGTCCACTCGGGATCCTCGGTCCAGACTTCCTCTATCTGGAAGCCTGCGCGAGAGGTGGTTTCGGCCAAGGTGTCGAGACCACGGGCGGGAAGGTCCTCGTACCAACCAAAAAAGACTGCAGGCAGTACGACGACTAACCCGACGGTGAGTCGAATTTTCCATCCGCGGTAGCGAGGCGTTGGTTTCATCTCTGACACGACGCGTCCTCCACCATCCAGGCACAGAGATCTCCAAACTGAATCCCCGCATGCCTCGCCATCCGCGGCACCAGGGAGGTGCGCGTGAGGCCTGGCTGGGTATTCACCTCGAGTAACACCAGGCGGGCCGGTTCACTGGAATCATCAAGTCGAAAATCGGCCCGGCTTACACCGCGGCAACCGAGAACGGCATGAGCGCGCGCCGCGACCTCACGCACTTTCTCCAGGAGAGCCTCGGATACGGGCGCGGGCACGAGGTACTCACTGGCTCCCGGTTCGTACTTGCTGCGATAGTCGTAGAAACCGGTGGTGGGGCGAATCTCAAGAGGGGTCAGAGATTCACCACCAATCACGGCCACCGTGATTTCCCGACCCGGCACGTAGGCCTCCACAAGCACCAGCTCGTCCTCCTGCCCAGAGGCGGGAACGGGGACGGGATCGTCGACACCGATGATCGAAACACCAACGCTGGAACCACCGGCGCGAGGTTTGAAGACGAAGGGGCGCGCCATCGGATCTGCTTTCGTGATCTCTGCGTGCGAGATCTCCACACCGTCTGCAACGAGAATGTCACTCGCCTCGAAAAGACGCCGTGCGGCGGGCTTATCCATTGCCAGTGCGGACGCGAGTACCCCGGAGTGGGTGTAGGGGACACCGAGAATCTCCAGAAATCCCTGAACGCAACCGTTCTCACCGCAACCGCCGTGGAGAGCATTGAAGACGACTGAGCTGGATCTCAGACGTTCATCTAGGGAGAAGGCATCTGTCCCCATTTCCATCGTCTCTACTTCGAATCCCTCGTCTCGGAGTGCCTCTTCCACTGCAGCACCCGTCCTCAATGAGATTTCTCGCTCCTCTGAGAAGCCGCCAGAAAGCACCGTCACCCGGTTCGATGCGGAGCCCAAAGTCATGAGTCCCTCTCGCAAACCGGTCGACCCATACGGTGGATCTCCCACTTAAGGCACACCCCGGAGCACTCGAGAACCCGAGTACGGACTTCTTCCGCCAATCCCTCAAGGTCGGCGGCGGTGGCGTTGCCCTCGTTTACGAGGAAATTCGCGTGCTTTTCAGAAACCTTGGCACCGCCCCGGCGAAGGCCACGACAACCCGCGCGCTCGATGAGACGCCAAGCGTGTTCGCCGTCCGGATTGCGGAAGGTGCTTCCTCCCGTCGCTGCTTTGAGGGGTTGGCTTTCTTCGCGTTCCTTGCGGAAGCGTTCCATACATTCGGTGATGGTCTTGACCGAAGAGTGGGAGGAGCCACGGAAGCGGGCAGAGATGAAAATCCAGTCCTCGGGCGCGCCTGTTTCCCGGTAGCGCATATGCAGGGAAGATGCATCTACGTCATGGATATTTCCCTGGCGATCAATGGCACGAACGCTTGAGAGAACTTGCGCCGTCTCGGAACCGTGACAACCAGCATTCATCCGAATCGCGCCACCCACGCTGCCCGGAATGCCTGCGAAGAAACCAAAACCGCCGAGCCCTGCATCCCTGGCGGCATGCGCCACATCCGCATCAAATGCGGCCGCTCCGGCCTCCAGCGTCGCACCCGAAATCCGAATATCGAGAAAGGCACGCCCGAGACGGATCACGACCCCTTCGACACCCCCGTCCCGGACAAGAAGGTTTGACATGCGCCCGACCACGCGTACGGAAATTTTAGGATCGAGTTCTGCCAGGAAGGAGCGAAGATCATCCTTGTCGGCAGGCGTGAACATGGCCTCTGCAGGCCCACCGACGCGAAACCAACTCATGCCGGAAAGAGGAACACCCCTACGAATCCGTCCCCGGACCGGAGGGAAGCTGTTGGTGACATTCAAGACGGGGACCCCTCTCGATCTTCAAGAGCTGTTGACAGTCCAGCAGGGAGATCAGCCGCCCAAGCGGTTACATCTCCCGCACCGAGGCAGATCACCGTGTCTCCCCGCCGCACCAACGGGGCCAGCGTCCGGGCTAGGAGATCGGGAGACTCGAGGGCGTGCACGCCCGGATGACCGGCAGTACGGATGCCATCGACGAGGACATCGCGGTCAAACCCCTCAATAGGGGTTTCACCAGCCGGATAGATATCCGAGACGATCACCTCAGCAGCGTTCCCAAAGGCACGACAGAAATCACCAAACAGGGCCTGGAGACGGGAATAACGATGTGGTTGGAACACCGCGATCACGCGACCTTCGGTGACCTCGCGCGCCGCTTCGAGTGCGGCCTGGATCTCGACTGGGTGATGACCGTAATCATCGATGACCGTCACTCCACGGACCTCGCCTACGCGGGTGAAACGCCGTCGCACACCGGAAAAACCTTCCAGACCACGACGGATGGCACCCGGATCGATTCCCAACACGAGACCTACCGCCACGGCAGCTGCCGCGTTCTGGACACTGTGACGTCCTGGCATTCCAAGAACGAAATCCGGGATGCGGCGGGCGTTAGCAGGACCTGGAACCTCGGGTCCAAGCTCCACGTCGAAACAAGTGTTTCCGGCTTCCCGCCGAAGACCAACCGCGCGAACGTCCGCGACCTCGGCGAGGCCGTACGTGACTATGCGGCGAGCGGGCACCGTACTGGCAAGGCGGAGAGTCTCGGGATGATCCGCACACAGAAGGCCGACCCCGTAAAATGGAATCCTCTCGACAAAAAGCCGGAAGGCTTTACGCAACGCCTCGAAGGTCCTGTAGTGGTCGAGATGCTCGGGATCGATGCCTGTCACGACGGCAATGGTTGCTGGCAATCGAACGATGGTCCCATCCGATTCATCGGCTTCCACCACGGTCCACGCCCCAGTCCCGAGGCGGGCGTTGGTGGCATACGCATTTACAACTCCACCGTTGATGACGGTGGGATCGAACCCTGCTTCGCTTAGAACAGTTGCTGCCATCGAGGTGGTGGTCGTCTTCCCGTGGGTGCCTGCAACGGCAACCGAGGGGCGGAATCGCATGAGTTCGGCGAGCATCTCGGCCCGAGGTACAACCGGAATACGCCGTTCAGCTGCAGCGACGAGTTCGGGATTGTCGGAACTGATGGCCGATGAAGTTACGACCACGCCGGCATTCCCCACATGAGTCGCATCGTGACCCACGGCAACCTCGATCCCCAGCTTGCGAAGACGACGGACGTTCATTCCCTCGGCGAGATCACTTCCGCGGACTCTGTGACCTAGGTTATGCATGACTTCTGCAATGCCGCTCATGCCGATGCCTCCAATGCCCACGAAATGGGCCGGACCGAGTTCCAGGGGAAACGCGCTCACGGGGCATCTCTCCTGCTGATCCGGATGGCGAGCTCGGCAAGCCGGTCGGCCGCACCGGGCGGATTGAGATTGTTCCCCTTGTGTGCCGCGGCGCCGAGGAGATCCGGCATACCGAGAAGACCGGAGAGCAGCACGGCAAGCCGTTCTGGGGCGTTCTCGTCCTCGGATACCATCCAGCCCGCACCCGCTCCTTCCGCGGCCAGTGCATTGGCTTCCTGGTGATTGTCGATGGAATCGGGAAGTGGCACGTAGATCGCCGGACGACCGGCCACAGCGCACTCAGCAACGGTGGCGGCACCCGCACGTCCGATGGCAATATGGGCACCTTCCAGAGCGACGGCCATATCCTCAATGAACGGCACGACATCAGCCTGAATTTCTGCTTCCCCGTACGTCTTACGCACCAAATCCACCTCCTCAGGACGCACCTGCTGTGTCACGCAAAGCCGTGACCGCATGGAGGGAGACAAACGCTTCAGGGCCGCAGGAATGATCCGGCCCACAGCGCGCGATCCCTGACTTCCACCGGTGATAACCAAGCGCACGGGAGCATCAGTCTGCGGTGGTCCGTACTCCTTCCCGCCCAAGGCTTCGATTCCCGCACGAACGGGCATGCCAACATGAACAGCCACGCATTCGGGCGGTGTCCGAGAGACTTTGCGGAATGCCGTAGCGAGGAAGCGTGCCTTGCGTGCGAGCAACCGGTTTGCCCGACCAAGGACGGCATTCGCTTCGTGAACGAGCACCGGGGTCCGCAGGGCACGGGCAGCGAATGCAGCAGGCAAAGAAGCGTAGCTCCCAAAGCCCACCATCACTGCCGGCGACAATCGGCGCAGTGCCGCAAACGCGAACACCGTACCTGCAATCAGCACAGGAACTGCGGCGGCGCGTGCCACAAGACTCTTGCCGGCAATCCCAGCCGAGGGCAGCACGTGCACCTCGTATCCACCCGCATCCAGTGCCACACGCATGCCCCTGCGGTCAGTGACCAAATGTGGTGTCCAGCCGCGCTCGGAGAGAGCACCGGCGAGTGCCAGGGCCGGGAACATGTGCCCTCCTGTGCCTCCAGCAGCCAGCACGGCAACCCCGCTCACCAGAGATTCCCTGACAGCGTCACCCGGCGTCGGGTAAGAGCGAGCACACAGCCCATGGCAATTCCGACAGCGAACAGCGAAGATCCGCCTACGGAAACAAATGGCAGGGTCATCCCCGTGGTGGGAACTAGGTCGAGAGTGACACTCACGTTGACAAGTGCCTGGAGGGCAAACTGGATCAACAACCCACCCGCCGCGATCAACGGGAACAGCTCCCCATTGTCTGCGAGCCGGACAATTCCCCGAAAAGCAATCAGGGCGATCACCGAAAGCAAACCAAAACAGGCGATGAACCCAAATTCCTCGGCGATCACTGGGAAGACAAAGTCGGTATGCGAATCAGGAATTCGCTCCTTGATGACACCACCGCCCGCACCCTGGCCCAGCAGTCCACCACGCCCATACGCCTCGAGACCTGCCCCAACCTGAAAGCCCGGCCCTGCTGCGGAGTCAAGAAAACCGTCAACACGGGCCTTGACGTGGGGAAGCAGGATGTAAGCAGCCCACATGCCCGCCCCGCCGAGAGCGGCAGCCAGCGGCACCATGCGAAGGCGGAGCCCGGCGATGAAGAATTGCCCACACCAGGCGACGGCAATAATCATTGCCATACTGAAATCCGGCTGGATAAAGATCAGTGACCACAACGTCGCGAGCATCAGGGCTGAAAACAGGAGGTACATGCGCGGAGCAGGATCGAGCCAGCCAGTTGAGACTTTTCTCCCGGCGGCGAACAGCCACCCCGTCATCACCGCGAAGAAGGGCTTTACAATCTCGGACGGCTGGAGCGACAGGCCACCAACAATCAACCAGCGCTTCGCACCCTTCGCCTCGAAACCCCAGAACACCACCATTACGAGCAACACCGATGCCAACGCGAGTCCGACAATCGAGATCCGGAGGATGCCGGTCGGCGACAGCAACGAGAGGACCAGCATGAGGGCGAGGGTGACCGTGAGCACCACCAAGTGGCGCTCAATGAAATAGAACTCCGGGTAGCCAAGACGTTCGGCCACGGGAGGACTCGCTGCCAGCACCACGAGTGCGCCCACCCCGGCAAGCAGAAAGACAAGTGTCACGTTGAGACGGTCGATCGTTCGCCACCAGTGGCGGAAGAGCCCCGGAGATCCCTGGGAGACGGAAACCGACCTCATGCCCGTTTCCCCTGTCCAAGTGCAGCAACAGCCTTTCGAAAAACCTCGCCGCGCTCCACAAAATCCCGGAACTGGTCAAAGGAAGCGCAAGCAGGGGACAACAGAACCGGCGGATGGGCGGGATCGCTCCATGCCGTCTCAAACGCAGCAACCGTCGCTTCCTCGAGGGAGCCGGCCTCGACGATCGGGACGCGTCCCTCGAATGCCTGGCGGAAAACGGCGGTCGCCTCACCGATGAAGAAAGCGCAGGCAATATGCTTCGAAAGCTCAATGAGCGGGTCGAGATCCTCATCTTTCGCCCTGCCCCCGGCGATCCAGCAGGATTTCGGAAAACAGCGCAACGCAGCGGCCGCTGAAGCAACATTGGTTGCCTTGCTGTCATTGCAGAAACTCACGCCGTTGAACGTGCCGACGTGTTCCAGGCGGTGGGGCAGGCCGTTAAAACTTGCAAACGAAGCTGTGAGAGAATGGAATTCCACACCGGTCACGCGGGCAGCGGCATAGGCGCAGGCAGCATTGTGCAAGTTGTGTTCGCCGGGAATCGCCAGCGTCCCGGCCAGGTCCATAACGGCGAAAGGTTCCCCTCCTATGCCGTCAAAAAGGGTTCCCCCTTCCACCCACACGCCTTCTGGCTGGCGTTCGAGTCGGGAGACGCGAACCACACGGGGGCCGTCCGCAAGATCTTCAAGCATTGACGCCGTCTCAGCAGCGAGGGGGTCATCGACACCGACAATGGCCGTCTGCGCAGGGCCCTGGTGGCGAAATAGCCGACGCTTCGCCGCGACGTAACCTTCATGACCGCCGTGACGGTCGAGATGGTCCTCGCCGATGTTGAGCAGGACCGCCACGTCGGCACGGAACCGATCCAGGAGATCAAGCTGGTAAGACGAGAGTTCGAGCGCGTAGACCCCGCCATCGTCGAGACGAGGCATCTCGAGTGCAGGAGGGCCGAGGTTACCGCCTGCAGCCACCTCGATTTCGGCTTCGGCAAGGACGTGTGCCACGAGCGCCGTCACCGTGGACTTCCCATTGGTGCCGCTGACGGCGAGAAAACGGGAACCGTCCGCTTCACGTCGCCGCCAAAAGATCTCAACGTCGCCAATGACGGAAATCCCGGCATCACGAGCTGAGAGGATGGCGGGATGGCTGGAGGCGATACCGGGACTCGCAACCAGCGCGGTAAGAGAGATATCCAGAGGGCGAACCTCGAATCCGGCTGCTGCCGCCGCCTTGCGCGCATCCCTACTGTCGTCCCAAACGACAGCCTCGCCACCCTCTTCGGCAAGGGCGCGGGCAACGCTTGCGCCGGTCCGGCCGTAGCCGAGCACACCATGCGGATCCGAACCCATGGCATCACCGGATTTTCAGGGTTGCAAGACCCACCAGTGCGCAGATCACGGCGATGATCCAGAAACGAATGACCACCGTCGCTTCCGACCACCCTTTGAGCTCGTAGTGATGGTGGAGCGGTGCCATTCGAAACACCCGACGCCCGATAAAGCGATAGGAAATCCGCTGCGCAAGCACCGACAGCGTCTCAAGAACGAAAAGTCCTCCCACGATGGCGAGAACGATCTCGTGGCGCGTGGCGAGACTCACGGAAGCAAGGAATCCGCCAAGAGCTAGGGCACCGGTATCACCCATGAACACACGGGCCGGATGCGCGTTGAACCAGAGGAAGCCGAGCCCCGCCCCGATGACTGCCCCGCACAGGACCGTGAGTTCACCAGTCCCGGGCACGTGATGGACCTGGAGGTACCCGGCAAAGATCGCGTTGCCGACAATCCAGGCGATGATTCCAAACACCGAGGCGGCAATCATCACCGGTACAATCGCTAGGCCGTCGAGACCGTCGGTGAGGTTGACCGCATTGGCGGAACCGACAAACACGAACAGGGCAAACACAAGCCACACCAGTCCCAGGTTGAGGAGAAGATCCTTGGCGAAAGGAACGGCAAGACGCCCCGTCAGAGAATCAGGTGCTGTAACGAACACGATGGCAGCTACCGGGATGGCAACAGAGAGCTGCAGGAAAACCTTTCCCCATCCCGACAGTCCGCCCGCCTGTTTGCGGCGGACCTTCAAAAGATCATCGACCAGGCCGATGCAGGAACAGCCAACCAAGGCGAGGATCGCCGCCAGGACGTAGGAGTTCGAAAGATTGCCCCAAAGAAAAATCGCTCCCAGTCCGGCCGCCATGATCAGGAGCCCGCCCATCGTGGGCGTGCCCTGTTTGGTTTCGAGATGGCGCTGGGGTCCGTCGTCCCGGATCGGCTGCCCGTCCCCTTGCCCTCTGGCCAGGGCGCGTATCAGCGAAGGACCGATCAGGAAACTCACGAGGAGCGCGGTCAGCATTGCGCCGCCGGTCCTGAAGGTCAGATAACGAAAAAGGTTGAACGGCCCAAAGGAGTCGGCGAGAGGAACGAGAAAATGGTAAAGCATGCTCAGTCCCCTCCCGCACGCGCCAGGCGATGCACCACGGTCTCGAGTGCAATGGCGCGCGAACCCTTTACGAGGACGACGTCTCCGGGAGCGAGCATTCCCTGTAACGCCTTGGCGGCTGCTTCTGCATCGGTGGCGCGACAACAAACCTTTTCAGGCAGCGCATCAAAAAGCGCCTCCATCTCCGTCCCGACGCAGAAGATGAAATCGATACCCTGGAGAGCGTCGGCAAGGTCCGCATGCAGGGATTTCGAGCAGGAGCCGAGCTCACGCATGTCGCCAAGAACCGCGATTCGCCGACCCCGAACAGGTGCCTCGGCCAGCATTTCAAGAGCGGCACGAACCGAGGCGGGATTGGCGTTGTAACTGTCGTCGATCACCGCCGCCGCTCCGTCCGGCAGAGGGACGACGAACTGTTTGCCGCGGCCTGCGAACGGGCCGACATCGGACATCCGCCGGAAAACCTCCGCCGGGGCTGCGCCGAGGGCAACGGCACAAGCCCCCGCCGCCAGTGCGTTCATCGCCCAGTGCCGTCCTAAAAGACGAAGATGAAAATCAATCTTCTCCCCGAACAGGGAGCAGCTGGCACGGGTTTGGTCCGCTTCCACGGCGACATTAAGCAGCCGGACATCGACGTCGTCTGTGAGGCCAAAACCGATCACCGTGACCGCTCCTGCTTCCTGCGCGGCCGATCTAAGACGATCCGCACCGGGGGAATCCTCGGGTATCAAGGCAATTCCACCGGACGCGAATCCTGAAAAAACCGAAGCTTTTTCCTCCACCACGGCATCAATTCCGCCGAGATGCTCCAGGTGGGCGGGAGCAATTCTCGTCACCAGCGCGGCGTCGGGCATGACTAACGCGGCGAGCGGCGCGATTTCGCCCGGATGATTCATGCCGATTTCAAAGACCGCGAAGGCGGATTCCTCCGGAAGTCTTGCAAGGCTCAGGGGAACACCGATGTCGTTGTTGTAACTCGCCGTACTTGCGTACACCCCCTCCTCCCCACCAAGTGCGGCCCGAAGTAGATTCTTCGTGCCAGTCTTGCCAACGCTTCCGGTGACCGCGACAACACGCGCCGAAGTCCGTTCGCGGGCGCGAGTGCCCAGGCTTCCGAGTGCCGTAAGCGAATCATCGACCACCAGCTGTGAAGAGGCGGAAGGAATCTCGCGTTCCACGACAACGGCGACCGCACCTTTCCCGAAGGCCTGATCAACAAACTCGTGACCGTCGGCGCGGGGGCCGCGCAACGCGACAAACAAATCGCCCCCGACGAGCGTGCGAGTGTCGATTGACACGCCACTCGCTTCCCATGGCAGGCCATGATCCCTGCCGCCAGTGGCATGAGCAGCCTCGGCCGAGGTCCACAGCGCAGTACTCACGAAGCTTCTTCCGCAAGTGCCTGGACGACCGACCTGTCGTCAAAGGGAAGTGTCTCCCCCGCACGGATCTGCACAGTCTCATGGCCCTTGCCGGCGACCAGCAATGCATCCCCAGAAGAGAGTCTTCCGAGTACGTCCCGAATGGCCTCCTCCCGATCGCCAATCTCCTTCGCTTCCGGGCATGACGCAAGAACAACAGCTCGGATTGCAGCGGGATCCTCCCCACGAGGATTGTCATCGGTAACCGTGATTGAATCGGCACCTCGGGAGGCGATACGACCCATGAGCACACGCTTTCCGGGATCACGCTCACCCCCGCATCCGAACACGAGGAAGAGCTTTCCTTCCACATGAGGACGGAGTGCTGCGCACACCGCAGCGAGGGCGGCGGGTGTGTGGGCATAGTCGATGTAGACGGTCGCACCCCGGTGCGTCGCAACGCGCTCAAGCCTGCCCGGCGGTGCGGTAAGCGTTTCGAGAGATTTCACCGCCTCAGCCGTCTCGAGGCCGGTGAGCGAAGCAGCAGCAGCAGCAGCGACAGCGTTTTCCATCTGGAAATCGCCAATCAGGGGAAGGCGGACATCGAACGCTCCCGCAGGAGTGTCAAGGACAAGTACCTGGCCGTTGGAATCGAGATGATTGTCCGCGAAAAACCAGTCAGCACGGTTCTTTCTTGCGAAAGAAACCACCCGAAGCGAGCGTTTCTCCGCCGCACGGCGGAACGCCGAGGCACCCGGTGCGTCGGCATTGAGAACTGCCGCCCCTCCTTCTCCTACGAGGTGCGAGAAAAGCCGACGCTTGGCGGCTCGGTAATTTGCCTCGGTGCCGTGATAGTCGAGGTGGTCGCGATCAATGGAAGAGAGAAGGCCAACCGCAATTTCAACCCCGTCGAGACGGCGCTGGTCCAATCCGTGAGATGAAGCCTCGATTACCGCTCGGTTGACACCTGTACGAGCCAGGGCGGCCAACTCTGCATGCAGCGAGATCGGATCCGGGGTCGTGAGGGACGCACTCCCCTCCTTCCGAGAGGGCCCGTGCGAAGAATGGATTCCGAGCGTTCCGATCATGGCTGCCTCGAATCCACGTCTGCGCCACATGGAAACGAGAAAGTGAGCGATCGATGTCTTTCCATTGGTTCCGGTCACCGCCACCACGGTCCCGGGTTGGACGCCGTGAAAAGCGGCAGCCATGCGAGCGAGACGACGCCTGGGATCGCGGGCGGAAACGACAGGAATTCCAAGCCTGCGGGCACGCTCGACAGATTCGGAAGAAACAAGTGCAGCACTGGCACCACGCGCCAGTGCATCTTCGAGGTAGCCTGCGCCGTCGGTGTGGGAGCCATGGAGTGCAGCAAAAAGAAAACCCGGACGTACGGTCCGAGAATTCGCGCTCAGTCCGACGATATCCAAGTCCGGCGTCCCTTGTGGCAGCGGACCACCGCTGGCGCGCGCGAGCTCCCCGAGACGCATTATTTCGCGGCTCCCTAGTTCCTGATCAACTGCACGAACTCGGAAGGCTGATCAGGCGTGGAAGGCTCCTCTTCGGGAGACTCCTCGACCGGTGCGATTCCGAGAAGGGGCGCGATCCCTTTGACGATGTCTCCACTCGTTGGCGCGGCGTTCCATCCCGCCGTTGCAAATCCGTGCGTGCCTTCGGCGGGTTTCGGCTCATCCAAGACCACGGTGATGACGTAACGTGGATCCTCGACGGGGAACACGCCGACAAAGGAGGTGACCCGGGCCGTGCTGTCGTAACGTCCGTCGACAACCTTCTGTGCAGTCCCGGTTTTTCCTCCCAGACGATAGCCACCGCCTCCTGCCTTACGCCCGCTTCCTTCCAGCACCACAAGACGGAGGAAATCACGCATCTGTGCCGAGACTTCGGAATCGATCACGATCCTGCCCTCGGCATGGGCCGCTTCGCGCAAGAGCACGGGAACCCGGTACCAACCGCCGTTGACCACGGCGGAGAATCCGGCGGCAAGCTGGATCGGCGACACGGAGATGCCGTACCCGAACGAAGCGGTCGCCGTCTCTACCGGCCCCCTCCTGTGCGGCAACAGCGGAGGTGCAGACCGGAAGGCGGGAGAGACAACCTTGTGCAGAAGACCAAAGGAACCGAGGTACGCCCACAGACGATCGCCACCAACCGCCTGCCCCATCTGGACGGCGGCGATGTTGGAAGAGTGCACCAGAACTTCGGATAGGAAGAGCCAGCGTTTCTCCGGCCGATAGTCACGGATGACGTGATTGGCAACCAAGATAGGTTTCGTTGCGTCGTAACGGCTTTGCGGGTCGGCAGCACCGGAATCGAGAGCGGCTGCCACCGTGAACGTTTTGAACGTCGAACCCATCTCGTAGAGGCCCCGACTCGCCCGATCGAACAGCCCCAGGTCAGAAGCAGAAACGGGGGCGTTGGGATCGAAATCGGGCAGACTCGCCATGGCGAGTACTTCGCCGCTATGGACGTCGAGAACAATTCCCGCCGCGGCCTTCGCATCAAACCGTGCAAGTGCCTTTACAAGGTTCGTGTGCACCACGTGCTGAACGCGAGAATCGACCGAGAGTTCAACCGGCCTGCCCGCAACGAGAGCGGAGTTCCAACGCCTCTCAATCCCGGCCAACCCGTTACCGTCTATCTCCGAATAACCCACGACGTGGGCGAGCAGGCGACCCTGCGGATAAACCCTTCTGGACTCGTCGCGAACCCCGAGAGCAGGCTCGCCAAGCATGTGAACTTTGAGCGCCTCGGAGGGAGTTACGTGGCGACGGAGCCAGACAAAAGAGCGATCCGAAGCGGAGAGACGACGGCGGACGAGATCATGCTCAAGCATCGGAATGATCTCGACAAGAAGATTGGCAAGACGCTCGGGGTCGTCCACGAGCCTTGGGTCGGCAAACAAGGAAGGCCCCCGCACCGTTGCCGCCAGCAAGACCCCGTTGCGATCAAGGATCTCACCTCGGATAGAAGCAGAAGGCGCCTCTCCCGCAAGGGATGATTCGTTTCCGTCACGCACCTCAGCAAAGTCGGGCGAGAGCAGCGACACTTCGCCGAGACGGATCGCGACCGCGCAAAAAGCACCTGCGAAAAGAATCGCGAGCACCATGAGGCGCTGTCGAGCCTGGACAAGAGGCGAGCGTGCCACCTGTCCGAGACGAAAAGGCTGTGTGAACGCATTCTCCGAGCCGGAACGCTCCTCGGAGATTTCCATATCCGGGGCCATATCCGGGGTGAACGTGCGGTTCATGATTCGTCTCCCCACTCCCTCACCTTTCTGATTTCTGCGGACTTCTTGACCTCGGATACGTCCGCACGCCGGGGCAACAGGGCGATTCTCTCCACCTTGAGAATGGGTGCCGGAACGAGCTCGAGATGGCGTTGCGTGAGATCCGCGAGTACCTCAGGGCGATTGGCGTGAGACCACTCCGCACGAAGCACGTGAATTTCTTCCCGCAGGCGCACGATCTCGGCATGGAGGGAATGCACTTCTTGGTGTGAATCACGAACCTCGTGACGAAGCGTGACCACAGTCCCGAGCGCAACCAAAGCAAACACCAACACGACAAAGGTGGAGAAAACGGCCTTCATGGAGCTTCCACCATGGCGGGCGCTTCGGTCCGCTCGGCAGAGCGAAGTCGGGCGGAGCGGGAGCGCGGATTGGCGGCAACCTCCTCGACCGAGGGACGCACCGGGCGACGAGAAAGGAGGCGGAAAGAAGGCGTGTTCGTTGGCCGGTCAGGGAGATAGCGCGAGGGCTTAGGTGAACGGCCGGACCGCAGTGCAAGGAAACGCTTCACGATGCGATCCTCAAGGGAGTGAAAGGAGATCACCACCAACCGCGCGCCCTTGGCGAGGACGCGTTCGGCATCTCGAAGTCCCTTCTGGAGCTCGCCCAGTTCGTCGTTCACAGCGATGCGCAGTGCCTGAAAAGTCCGGGTGGCGGGGTCGGTGACACCAGGACGGAAGGGAACAACCCTACGAACAAGGTCGGCGAGCGCGGCCGTGTGCGAAAACGGAGCTCGGTCGCGTTCTTCGACAATCGCCCGCGCAACCCGGCGTGCTCGGCGTTCCTCTCCAAAATCCCGAAGGATGCGCGCAAGCTTTCCCTCGTCGCTTTCGTTGACGATGTCGGCAGCAGTCAAGTCACCCTCGCCCATGCGCATGTCGAGGGGGCCGTCGTGACGGAAGGAGAAACCACGAGCAGGGTCATCGAGCTGGCGCGAAGACACCCCGAGATCGAAAACGATACCGCCGTCAACGATGGGAGCACCCAGTGAGGCAGCACACTCAGAGAGCGTGCCTATCCGACCAACCTGGAAACGGAAGCGCTCACCCTCGTCTCGGGCGATGGCATTCGCATCGGCGAGCGCGGTGGGGTCCCGGTCGATCGCCACGACCCTGCAGGGCGCGCGGGCCAACAATGCCCGCGACACACCTCCCGACCCGAAGGTGCTGTCCATGTAGATGGCCCCTGAACGGGGGGCGAGACGTTCAAGGGTTTCAGCGAGAAGAACCGGCACGTGGCCACGATGGAGGAGACCATCGGGAAGGAAGGAATGTGTAGCCACGTGCCGGCAACTCAAGCCTCGACGATTCCGGCGTCGAGGTTCTCCCTTTGAGAGAGCTCCTCGAATACCGCTATCGCGTCGGGGCGGAAAATTAGAAAGCGGTCACCGCTACCGGCGAGTACCGCTGTGGTATGGGCGAGGGCGTGCCCGCGGGAGGAACGGTCTGAACCAGGAGTCAAGAAACCCGCTCCCTCAAGGATTTCGGAAGCCAGAACGATGCGCCCGTCGGTATCAAGCGGGGTTTCCCGGTATCCAGAGAAAAGCCGGAATCCGATGATGCGCCGTTTGCCCTCAGGAAGTTCTTTGCGCGCCTGGAAGTCGGCGCGGCGCTCGGTCATCGAATCCTGGGAAAAGCACTCAATGCAACCTAGGTCCGGCAGAGCCGATGCGAATACGCCGGGATGGAGTTCACCCTTGAGCAGTGGCCGCCACCGGGCCGGGATGCTCACCCGCCCCTTGCGGTCGATGCGATGCTCGAAGGTCCCACTGAAGAACCCCATGAGCCTCTCTCCGTCCCGTCCCGTCGGAAGACAATGACCGGCATGGCCAAATGCCTTTTATGGGACATGATGGGAAATTACAGGATTTTATGGGATTAAGTCAAATCTCAATTTGAAAATTCTCTTGCATTTTTATGTTCTTACAATGTTCATTTCGAGAAAGGCATGGAATTCTGTGGCACCCTCCTGAAGGATCGACCGGCAAAAAAGACTGATCTTGGTTGGTCGAAGCTTGCGCATGCACCACTGCTACAAGCTTGGAAAGGGTGCCAGACGACCTGTAAGCCGGGTTCTGTCAAGGACGACCATTCATCTGGGACGCCTGTCGCCAAGCGCCTCAAGCGACCGGCCCGGGCGGCGCGGCGGAAACACCACAGGGGCCGAAACCCCCTGCCGCCCCTATTCGGTCTTGCTCCCGGTGGGGTTTGCCGTGCCGTCCCCGTTGCCGGGAACGCGGTGCGCTCTTACCGCACCCTTTCACCCTTACTCGCCGGAAGAACCGGCGGGCGGTCTGCTCTCTGCGGCACTTTCCCTAGAGTCACCTCCGCCGGGCGTTACCCGGCACCGTGTTTCCGTGGAGCCCGGACTTTCCTCCCCCTGGCAAACCGGGGGGCGGCCATCCAGCCGTCTGGCACGAACATTCAACGAAGCAGGTTGTCTTACGTCAACCGACCCCGTCGGCCAGGTCAGCTCCTCTTCTTACTCGCGCGCAGATCGATAGCCTCATCATCATCCCGGGGGTCCATACCTTCTGGAAACAGCGTCCGCTTCAGGAGCTTGGCGGAGGTTCCGGTTGCCAGATTTTCTCGGAAGACGATCCACGCCGGGGCCTTGAAATAGGCAAGACGAGAAAGGCACCACTCCTGGACGGCGCGGGCGAGAGTCTCGTCCGGCGACTGTCCAGGCATCGGCACGATGCACGCCATGATTTCCTCGTCTCGCAGGTCGTCAGGGACAGCGATCGCCGCCGCCTGGCTGACCCCGGGATGGCTAACAAGGCATGCTTCGACTTCGGCAGCGGCGATATTCTCGCCCGAACGGCGGATAATATTCTTCAGGCGGTCAACATACGAAAACATCCCCGTCCCATCCCGCACCGCCACGTCCCCGGTGTGGAACCAACCATCGCGCCATGCTTCCTCGGTTGCCTCTTCATCCTTCAGATAGCCTGAGAAAAAACCCAACCGGGGTATCTCTTCCCGATGACGGATCACAAACTCGCCCGGCGCACCATCGGGGCAGTCCTTCCCCTCCTCGTCCACCACACGCGCCTCCAGTCCGGGGACCGCGCGCCCGAAGGAGCGCGTTCCCACCCGGCGAGGTTCGGTGCAATCGGTGAGTACGCGGCCAGTTTCGGTCATCGCCCAGAACTCAACCACGGGTAGCCCAAACCGTTCCTCGAAGGCGGCATGGTGGCCTGGCTCGATTCCTGCGCAGAACGCAAAACGAGCCTCGTGCTTCTTCTCGTACTCCGATTCGGGAAGTTTCAGCAACACGTTCGGGATAATTCCCTGCATGTGAACGGCACTCACGCGACAGTCGACGAGGTCCTGCCACCACGTGCTGGCATGAAAACGGTCGGGAAATATGAGACATCCCCCACTCAACAACATCGCCGGGGTCGAGATCGAGAGACAGTTGGCGTGATGGAGCGGGAGCGGGTTGTACATTCGCTCCTCCCCTTCGCGCATGGAGGCCAGCCCGCCGCAAGAGAGGTACCAGCTCCCGAAAGTATGGAAGTAACGGTTTGTCAGGACGCACCCTTTTGGACGTCCAGTTGTGCCCGAGGTGTAGAGGATGGAGGTTTCTGTATCAGGACCGGAAATCTCGGTTCCTGCCGGGGTTCTCGCCTCGGGCAACGGGGCTAATTCGTCCTCAAAGGAGGCAAGGGCGAAGGCATCGCCCGAGTCCGCATGGATGGTACGAAATGTCTCCATGGCGCTCTCAACCGAAAGTGCCAGCACGCTCTCGGAGTGCTCCATCAAATAGGAGATTTCGCCCGCACGGTGGTCGGGGTTGACGGGTACGACGCTCACGCCGAGAGAGTTCAGCGCATAGTAGTGGAAGAAAAACTCCGGTCTCTGAGCGAAAAGGATTGCGACCCTGTGGCCAGGGCCGTAGCCGGCAGCCTGGTAGCGCATCCGCATCACCTCCACCGCCTGAGCCGTCTCGGCCCACGTACGCTCCCACCCGTCCTCGTGATAGCCACGACCGGCCATCGGCGGCACCGCATAGGCGGAGCGGCCTCCCCACCGAGCCACGGTGCGGGAGAACGTCCCATAAAGGGTGTCGGCCGGCATGGAACCGCTCGTCACCCCTCGCCCCTCCTCTTGCGCTCCGCCTCGTCCCAGCCAAGAAGGGCCTGGCGGTCGGGAACGAAGCCGAGCCCCTTGGTTGCATCGGAGGAGACAGCGTCCTGGGACGTAACGATGTCAACCACAGAGGGCGCGTTTTTGAATGCCCGCTTGAGGGCGTCGACAATCTGGTCCGCGTCTTCAACCCGTTCCGCATGCGCGCCAAGCGAGCGACCAAGCCCTGCATAGTCGGAATCGCGGAGCAGTGTGCCCACGACCCGACCACCATAGTTGGTTTCCTGATCGTGGCGCTCGATGTTCCAGGCGGCGTTGTTGGAGACGACGAACACCGCCCGCGCTCCGTGTCGAACGGCAGTATCGATTTCCATCACATTGAACCCAAACGCACCGTCACCATTGACCGAGATCACCTGCCGGTCGGGAAAGGCCAGGGCCGCCGCAACGGCGAAGGGAACGCCCACACCGAGACATCCCAATGCGCCTGAATCCATGTACGTAGAGGTAGTGAGGCCGACACGAGCAAAACTCAGGATATCGCCGCCGTCAGCAACGCCGATGCAGTCGGAATCGGCGACCTCCTGGATCGCAGCGAAGATCGCCTCGGGGTGGATTCGTCCATCCGCTGTATCCTGAATCGGGCGAGGTGCCGAGCGTTTTCGATGCAGGTCACGCATTCCGTTTGCCCAGGAGACCGCGACGGCAGGCTTGCGGTTTCCAGCTACCTCGACCATCGACTGCAGCACGAGTGCAGGCGTGCCGAGAACCTCGGGATCGCCCCTGCGGTTGTCGATTAGCTCGCCCGGCGTGTCAGAGATGCGAACGATCCGCGCCTCGGGAAACACCGCTGGCGATCCGTAGCCCAGCTGGTAGTCGAGCTTGCGACCGACCACGAGGACGAGGTCAGCCTCGACCATCGCTCGGCCCCGAACCGCTCCGACGACGGAAGGATGCTCCGGTGGCACGAGTCCCCTGCTCTCCTGGGTGTCGAGATAGATGGCGCCGCTCGCATCGAGAAGGCGGATAAGCTCGGTGCCAGCGCCTCGGCTCCCACGTCCCGTGATGACCAGGGGACGCTTCGCAGACCACAATGCATCGGTTGCAACCTGCACCGCTCCTGAATCAGGGACGAGTATCCGAGGCGGGGCGGGGCGCATCCACTCATCGAGAACGACAGCGGCAGGAATCTCCTCCCGGAGCACGTCGGTCGGCACTTCGAGATAGACGGGGCCCGGCTCGCCAAGATCACCGACAGCACGAGAGAGTGCCTCGTCAAGTTCCCGCAACACCTGGTCGGCGACGCGGGCAGTGCGGCTTGTTCTTGTAACGGGACGGAGGATGTCCACGTGCGGCTGGTCCTGGAGGGGCCCCATGTTGGCTTGCATCCGGGGCGGGCAGCCACCGAAAAGTAGGACTGGGACACGGGAGATGTCAGCGTTCGCCATCGCCGTCACGGTGTTGGTGACGCCCGGGCCAGCCGTTGCCAGAGCAACGCCCACTGTTTGCGTGAGTTCGGCGTGCGCATGAGCCATGTGAACAGCGGCACCTTCGTCGCGAACGTCAATGATTTGCACGCCAAGCCGGAAGAGATGATCCCAAACAGGCTGGATGTGCCCTCCCTGAAGGCCGAAGACACGATCAATCCCGCGCGCCTGAAGGCAACGGGCAATCAGCTCGGCCACGGAAGTGGACGCGCCCAACGCAGGCCCGCTCACGGGCAGCCCCCGAAGAAGGCGCAACAGCGCTGGCAATCCTCATCGAAGCAACGGACAAGGACAGGACACATGGTCCGGATTCCGCCTACAGGTACTCGGAGATAAGAGTCTCAGCAATCTGGACGGAGTTGAGTGCCGCCCCCTTGCCGAGATTGTCGGCGACGATCCAAAGCTGGAGCCCATGAGGCGTGCTCGGATCCTCGCGGATGCGCGAGACGAACACCGCATCCTCGTTCACGCAATCAAGCGGAGTTGCGTAACGAGCATCAAGGGGGCCATCGATTACCGTGATCCCTTCCGCTTCATCAAGGGCATCACGGGCGTCGTCGGTCGACATCGATCCCTCAAACTCGATGTTCACCGCCTCGGCATGGCCAATGAAAACCGGCACCCGCACGCAGGTTGCGGCAAGCGCTATTCCATCGCCAAGGATCTTTTTCGTCTCGTGGACCATCTTCCATTCCTCTCGAGTCGATCCGTCATCGCCAAAGACATCTATGTGCGGGATCACGTTGAAGGCAATCCGACGCGGAAGGCGATCGACCTTCGCTTCCTCGTGAAAAAGGGTGGCACGAACCTGGGCGTGAAGTTCTTCCATCGCGCCCTTGCCCGCACCCGATACCGACTGGTAGGTGGAGACCACCGCCCGGCGAACCGGCACGCGATCGTGGAGCGGCTTAAGCGTGGCCACCAGCTGGATCGTCGAACAATTCGGGTTGGCAATGATATTGCGCTTTCGAAAACCACCGATGGCAGCGGCATTCACCTCTGGTACCACAAGCGGAACGTCAGGCTCCATGCGGAAGTGCGAGGTGTTGTCGATGACGATGCATCCCGCCTCGCACGCGCGCGGCGCATGCTCGGCTGAGACCGATCCGCCGGCGGAGAAGAGAGCCAGGTCGGTGTCGGTGAATTCGTACCCATCCAGGGAGCGAACCTGAAGGATTCCCGTTTCTCCGTAGGAGACCTCCTTGCCCGCAGACTTCGATGAGGCAAGCGCAACCACCTCGTCGGTAGGGAAATTCCGTTCCGCCAACGTCCGAAGCATCCGAAGTCCAACAGCGCCGGTGGCACCGACAACGGCAACGCGCATCACCCTGTTCCGGTCAAGCCGCGCGCCGATCGAGTTCGTCGCAGATCGCCCGGCCCATTCCCTCGGTGGAAGTTTTGGTCATTCCGGGCTGCATGATGTCGGCGGTACGCAGGCCTGAATCAAGTGTTGCAGCGACGGCCTGTTCGACCAGATCCGCATCCTCATTCCTCCCGAAGGAATAGCGAAGCATCATCGCGTAGGAAAGCACCATCGCGATCGGGTTGGCCTTGCCCTGACCTGCGATGTCAGGTGCACTCCCGTGGACGGGCTCGTAAAGAGCCGCCCGCCGACCATCGGCATCGGATGTTCCCAGCGAGGCCGAGGGAAGCATCCCCAGCGACCCTGTGAGCTGGGCCGAGATGTCGGAGAGAAGGTCGCCGAACAGGTTGCCGGTAACCACGACATCAAACTGGTGCGGGTCGCGCACGAGCTGCATAGCGCAGTTGTCGGCGTACATATGCGCAAGCTCAATATCGTCGTGGTCGGAATCGTGGAGAACCTGCACCTCCTCACGCCACAGGACGCCCGATTCCATCACGTTCGCCTTTTCCACCGAGTGGACTCGCTTGCGGCGTTCCCTGGCGAGGGTGAAGGCCACGTCGGCAACGCGGCGGATCTCGCCAGTGGAATAGGCCTCAGTATTGATTCCGCGCCGCGATCCATCAGGAAGCGTCTCGATGCCGCGAGGTTCGCCAAAGTAGATGCCGCCGGTGAGTTCGCGGATAATCATGATATCGAGGCCGCGGACGATTTCAGGCTTGAGCGAGGAAGCCTCCACCAGGGCGTCGAAAACCTTCGCTGGGCGCAGATTGGCGAACAGGTCGAGTTCCTTACGGAGCCCAAGAATCGCCCGCTCCGGCTTGAGAGAGAAGTCGAGCGAATCCCACTTCGGGCCACCGACCGCGCCAAGTAGAATGGCGTCCGCAGTGACGGCTTTCTCGAGAGTCTCATCGGGAAGCGGGGTGCCGTGAGCGTCGTAGGCGGTACCTCCCACGACGGCTTCGTCGAGATCGAACCCAACCTCGCGGCGCTTGTCGAACCAGTCGACCACGCGGCGAACCTCACCGGTCACCTCGTGACCGATGCCATCACCCGGCAACAAAACAACGCGGCGGTTGCTAGCCATCATCATCTCCCCTGTCCGTAGGCGAGACGGCTCATCTGTTCACTTCCACTTGGGGACGCAGCCAAGGGCGTTCGCCAAGGTCTGCTTCAAAGGTCGAGATCCGCTCCTCGTGCTCAAGCGTGAGGCCGATGTCATCAAGACCCTGTAGCAGACAGTTCCGGCGAAAGGGTTCGATCTGGAAGGGGAACGTCTCTGTGTTCGAGCGCACGATTTCCTGTGCCTCGAGATTAACCGTCATCGTTGCGGTCGCGGGTTCGTTCGCGTCGGCCATCAGCGTCCCCACCTCTTCCTCCCCGAGGGTAACGAGGAGGATTCCATTCTTCGCGCTGTTGTTGAAGAAAATGTCCGCAAACGACGGCGCAATTACGCACCGGATCCCGAAATCGGCGAGGGCCCAGGGAGCGTGCTCTCGGGAAGAACCGCAACCGAAGTTTGCTCCCGCGATGAGGATGTTTGTCTTGCGCCAGGGATCCCGATTGAGAATGAACGAATCAATCTCGGTCCCGTCGGGGCGCTGGCGACGTTCATGGAACAAGAACTCGCCGAGGCCCGTGCGATGAATCGTCTTCAGGAACTGCTTGGGGATGATCATGTCGGTATCGACATTGGCCATCGGTAAGGGTGCGGCGATTCCAGTCAGGATAGTAAAGGGGGTCATTTCTGGAACCCAACTTCCCGGATGTCGGCGATCCGGCCCGAAAGAGCGCTTGCGGCTGCAGTTGCAGGGCTTGCCAAGTGAGTGCGTCCACCCCTTCCCTGCCGTCCTTCGAAGTTACGATTCGACGTCGAGACACAGCGCTCGCCGGGCGAGAGCTGGTCAGGGTTCATGCCGAGACACATCGAACAGCCAGGCTCCCGCCAATCGAAACCCGCCTCGGCGAGAATCCGATCGAGACCCTCCTTTTCAGCCTGGCGCTTCACCAAACCCGATCCCGGAACCACCATGGCACTCACGCTGTCAGCGACACGGCCGCCCCTGACAACAGCGGCGGCCTCACGGATATCCTCTATGCGAGCATTGGTACAGGAACCGATAAACACCCGGTCGACAGGAATCCCGGTCAGCGGCGTTCCAGGAGAGAGATCCATGTAGATGAGGCCGCGTTCCATTACCTCGCGGCGGTCGGCATCTTTCTCCTCGGCTGGATCCGGAACGCAGGCATCCACGGGAAGCGCATCCTGTGGGCTCGTGCCCCAAGTCACGTGGGGAGCAAGTCCATTCGCGTTGAGCGCGACCTCGCGGGAGAACTTCGCACCCTTGTCGCTGGGAAGCGTCTTCCAGTCAGCGATGGCGGCTTCCCAATTCTCTCCCGCGGGTGCCATCGGCCGTCCCTCAAGATAGGTGAAGGTAGTCTCGTCAGGAGCAATAAGCCCTGCACGCGCGCCCGCTTCAATGGACATGTTGCAAATAGTCATGCGGCCCTCCATCGAGAGAGCACGAATCGCTTCTCCTGCGTACTCAATCACGTGGCCGGTACCGCCAGCTACACCGATGGTGCCAATCACATTGAGGACAATGTCCTTGGCACCGACCCCTTCGGGGGGTGCGCCATTGACGGTGATCCGCATCGTCCCGGGGCGTCTCTGTAGGAGCGTCTGGGTTGCAAGCACATGCTCGACCTCGCTGGTGCCGATACCGAATGCGAGGGCTCCAAACGCGCCGTGGGTGGCAGTGTGGCTGTCACCGCAGACGATGGTCGTTCCGGGAAGCGTGAAGCCCTGTTCGGGGCCCACGATGTGGACGATTCCTTGGCGGTCATCGAAAAGGGGCAAGTAGGGGACGCCGAAAGCAGCAACGTTTTCCTCAAGTGTCTCGACTTGGATGCGGGCGGTCTCATCCTTAATACCGGCACGCCTCCCCTCGGTGGGGACATTGTGGTCGGCAACAGCAAGGGTGCGTTCGGGCGAGCGGACCGGGCGAGCGGCACTGCGCAGCCCTTCAAACGCCTGGGGACTGGTCACCTCGTGAATGAGGTGCCTGTCGATGTAAAGGAGGGTTACCCCGTCATCGCGCTCGTCAACGACGTGGCGGTCCCAGATTTTATCAAAAAGGGTCTTTTGATCCGGCACGGCGGACTCCCGTTCAGCTCTCTTTCCCGGTCTGATCCGCAACCTGACTATCGCCCTGGCCCCCGTTCGGTGCGGTCACAGCACGACGTCGCTCGGCAATCCGGGCCGACTTCCCTGAGCGTTCGCGCAGATAGTAGAGTTTGGCCCGACGTACCCGCCCCCGACGCACCACCTCGATTTTCTCGATACCGGGCGAATACAGCGGGAAAACCCGCTCAACACCCTCGCCATAACTGGTCTTCCGGACGGTGAACGTGGAATTGAGCCCGCGGTTCGAGCGAGCGAGACACACGCCCTCAAACGCCTGGACGCGTTCGCGTGAACCTTCGGAGACGCGCACATCAACACGCAAGGTGTCGCCCGGACGAAAATCCGGCACCTCGCGACGCGCGACGATCTCGTCGATCTGTTCTTTCTCGATCGCTTCGATGAGATTCATCCGTCCTCTCCTTCGGCATTCTTGCCGTGCTTGCGGAGTAACGCCCACAGGTCGGGGCGGCGCTCGCGCGTAATCGTTTTCGCCTTCTCACGACGCCAGCGCTCGATCGCGCCGTGGTCGCCTGACAGCAGTACTTCCGGCGGAGAACGTCCCTCCCAGGTTCGGGGCCTCGTGTACTGGGGGTACTCGAGCAACCCGTCCTCGAAGCTTTCGTCGTGTAGACGCTCGACCCCTCCGGTCACTCCCGGCAGAAGGCGTACTACCGCATCGATCAAAGCAATCGTAGCGGGCTCACCCCCCGACAGAACGAAATCCCCCAACGAGACTTCCTCAAGGCCACGGGCCTCAATGAAACGCTCGTCAATACCCTCGTACCGGCCGCAGACGGCGAGAACGCCATCCGCTTCCGAAAGCTGGCGGACACGATCCTGCTTCAGCGACCGTCCGCGCGCTGACAGCACGAGGCAGGGCCTGTCGTCGCTGTGCGCATCGAACGCAGCGGCGAGAACATCGGGCCGCATCACCATGCCGCCACCGCCTCCGAACCCAAGTCCGTCAACGGAGGCGTGTTTATCGCCCGCATGGGCGCGAATGTCCACCGCCTCCAGAGACCATAGGCCTTTCGCTAAGGCACGGCCGGCAAGCGACAGGCCCAGTGGCCCGGGGAACATTGCCGGGAAGATCGTGAGAACAGTTGCTCGCCAAGGCTCAAGTGGTTTTCGCGTGGTCATTTTAGCTTCTCCTTACCGTCGATGACCCATGAAGGATCAGCCACCGCGACGCGCCCATCGAGATCCACCTTGAGGACGGATTCCCGAGTGAAAGGGATCATCACCGACGTTCCTCCCTCCGAAGGCTGCACGTCAATAACGTCGCCCGCTCCAAAATTATGGACAGCAACCACACATCCCCACTCCACACCTATCGTGTCGCAGACGGAAAGTCCCACTAAGTCCGCGTGATAGAATTCCTCCTCGTCCAGATTCGGCAACGCCGAGCGCGAAACGGCGAGTTCCGCATTGACGATCTCCTCAGCCGCATTCCGATCCGCGATTCCCTCAATGGCGCACAGCGCAGTTCCCTTCGAGACCGACAGCACCCTAACCTGAACCTGGCGGCCGTCCGGAAGCAACAGCGGGCCGCAGGATTCGAGAGAGGACGGATCACCAAAGGGGCGGACACGGACGGCGCCTCTGATTCCGTGTGGCCTGGTCACCTTCCCGATAATGACCGTATCGTTGCCTGTCCCAGTATCCTGGCTGCCATCATTCATGTAGGAGCACCTGTCCTTTCGAGAGCAAGGCCATTCAGAAAGAAAGGAGGCCTCCGGCGATAAGAGCGTGCAACCATGCGACGCCGACCGCGACGAGAATCGCCACCGCAGCTCCAAGAAGGTCGAGTGACATCGCAACCGGTTCCGAGAGCCTGATGTGCTCGCGGCCGAACCGGAGCATCGAAAGAGCCCACAGGCCAATGCCCCCGAAAAGCACGAGAGCACGGGCATCACCACTAATTGCGAGATGGCCCACAGCCCACAGGATCGTGCCGACAAACTGGGGATGGCGGGCAAGACGACGAAGACGAGAAGGATAGAGGGAGCAGAGGTGTGTAACGATGCCAAGAAAGGCTAGCACCACACCGACGGCGATAAGGGATTCAGGAGAACGATAGAGAGGAACCGGCCCGGCTTCCCGCCAGCCCACGACCATCAGGACGATCGATGCGAGGACGAGAAGGGAAAAAAGTGCCTTGTAAGACCTCTCTCCGAGGTAGGCGACAAGAGGTTCACGAAACTGGAGCCGAGGCCTCCGGACACCAGACAGGATGTGAAGAACGATAAAGAAGGCTACACCCAGAACGAGAAGGACCATGGCCTAGGCTTTTTCCTGCTCAGGCGTCTTCCGCTCTGGGCTCCTTATCTGTCCCAGGCTTTGCGGTCTCGGCTAGCCCTGGCTTTTCTACCTCTATTTCCTTTACCGTCTCCGGTTCCGCGGTTTCAGGCATTTCCACTACAGCTTCGGAATCGGATTCCTGGACGGGTTTTGCCGCAACAGCAGCAGCTTCTCCCACTGCCTTCTTCTTTTCTTCCTCTGCGGCAATCCGCTCAAGGGCCTTTTTCCTGGGCTTGGCCTTGATAAGGTTGCTGTGTTCCTTCCGCTCGAGAATGCCGGCATCGGAAAGAAAGCGATGCGTCCTGTCGGTGGGCTGAGCTCCTTGCCCGAGCCAGTGCCGGATACGGTCTTCCTTGAGAAGTACACGACGTTCGTCCGTCTTCGTAAGCAAAGGGTGATAAGTGCCCACCCGTTCAATAAACCGGCCATCCCGGGGGCTTCGTGCATCGGCTACAACAATGCGGTAGTGGGGGTTCTTCTTCGCCCCCCCCCGACTGAGCCGAATCTTCAGCGCCATGTGGGTACCATTGATGTGCTCACGCCACAGCCCGCGCCCCTCGACGCAAACTCTAGCTTCCTCGGTTTTCAGCGTTCCCCGCCTTGGCAGGGAGGACGTTTCCTACCCTGGACCCGCCCGAAAGTCAAACATTCAGGGGTTGGGAGGGCAAAAAGAAAACGGGCCGACCGTTAGGCCGACCCGTTTCTTTCGCTTATGCGACCGTGCTTAAAGCTCGGCGCAAGCGTAGCAATTGATCTCAAGGCCAACAGCGACCTCAGTGATCGAAGGCTTCGTCCACATAGTTCTTCTCCTGCCCACATGGGCTTTCGTCGGTGCGCATTGTGCAAAAAGGGGTGAAGTAAATCCATCTATACGTTGCATAAGCTTTGCCTATTCAGGGATGTGCGTCAGGCGGCCTTCTTGCCACCTGCAGGTCTGATGCCGCCAAGGAAAGGAGAGTTGAGAACCCTGGGCATTTCGATCCCCTGCCCCGCTTTTGCCAGTGCCTCGATAAATGTCCTGTGTCGATTGGTCCCAGCGTACTGCTCAGGCGTGATGGCAACCATCCGCCGGTTGGGGAGTGAAGTGTGATAGAGGTTGACCTTGTAGCCGTGACCGGGACCTATCTCGGCGGTAAGTGCGGGTACCACGGCAACGCCCAGGCCAGCCTGAACCATGGAAAGGGCCACCTCGTAGGTGCGGGTTGTTGCTTCGACACGAGCGTTCGGTAACACCCCCTGGTACCACTCATCGATACGGCGCTTGTGTTGGTTTCCGAACTCGAAGCGGATCGTGTTGTTGAGCACCTTGCGCGACCTTGGTGTGAGATCCGCCTCGGGATCGGAAACTTTCGAAAGGTCAATCTTCTTCGGAACCGCCAAAACATAGGGATCGGCAAAGAGTTCGGTCTCGGCGAAAGATAAGCTGCTGGAGGCAATGGAATCGGAAGCCACCACGCCAACCGAGAGACGACGGGCATACAGAAGATCAACCACCTCTGCCGGTGAAACCTCAAGAATATCAATTTCGATCGCCGGGAAATCTTTCCCGAACCGCTGAAGAGCATCCGGAAGAAGGTTTCTCGCCACCGAGCTCAAAAGCCCGACCGAGAGGACACCCCTCACTCCGGAAGCAAATTGACCAATACCGGCGAGGGCTTCATCGAATTCACCCAGAATCCGCGAAGTCTTGTCCATCAGGAAGGAACCAGCGTCAGTAAGCGCGATGTCGCCACGGCCACGCCGAAAAAGCTGGGTGCCGGTTTCCTCCTCAAGCTTGCCTACGTGCTGCGAGATCGTGACCTGGGAGATACCCAGTTGCTTGCTCGCCTTGGTGAACGATCGCGCGTTCGCCGCCGCCCAGAAGGCACGGAGTTGGCTAATTGTAACTGCCACGCTGAAACTCCTTCCAAGTGAGGGTGAACCCGTACGACGCAACGGGTCAAGCCGTTTCACCTGCTCAGGCGTCCGGACGACGAAAGGCCGGAGTTTATGCGAGCATCGCTGCCAAAATTTCCAAGATCAGGCGCATCCTTTGGCATCTCCACAAAAAGAAACTCCTGGTGGGACCTATCATCGCCGGGAACCTTGTTGGTTCCCCACACACGTCTTGACCGCCAAACGGCGGCCTCGGAGGCCCAACAGCCCAGGTGGCCTTCCACGAGAACGCCGTCGTCAAACCTCTCAGAAAAAGCTCGGTGATAACCCTCCGTCCAACCCAGCCAGCAACCCCGAAGCCGTTGGAATGCGCGTAGTCCTGCATACACACCAGCACGGACCAAACGCTTTACCGCCCCATATCTTGAGAAAACCAGGGAACACGGCACAGCACGTATAGCCGTCCATAGTTCCACTGGGTCCGAGATCAGTCGCCCGTCAAGATTCTCTCAACAAGCTGGTTCACGTTCGGGAGAAATCCGTCGACATAGAAAGGGTCCTCGGCAAAGTGCCAGGCGTTGTGCCCGGCGAACATCAGGTGCTCGTCCACGTCGGAACCATGCGCGATCTCCTGCAGAGTCTTCTGAATACAGAAACTGCGCGGATCTGCCTTACGCCCGGTGCCATTCCGCTCGTTGTCCGCCCAGTTCGAAAACAAGCATTGCGACAAACAGCCCATGCAGTCCACCTGGTCCTTACGGATGCTATGGGCCCTGTCAGGCGTAACAAAAATCATGGTCTGCGAGGGAGTCCGCAGTCCCTCGGTGTAACCCTCGGCAATCCACCTCTTCGCCCGTGTCGCATCCTTAGCCGTCATCCAAACCTTGCGATTGCGTACTCCAATCTCAAGTGGCGTGGTGAACTTCCCTTCGCTCGCCGGCGAATAGGTCGCCTGCCGGTCATTCCTTTCTTCAAGCTCCCGGAGGAAGGAATTCCTGACCGCTGAAGAGTAGAACCCTGTCGGGCTGTATCGGTGAAGCAGGATGTCATCCTTCTTGAGCTTGAGTAGGTGTTCCTTCCAGTGGTTCGGAATCGGGCTCTCCACGGTCAGAAGTGGTCGGGTCCCGAACTGGAAAACCACGGGACCAATCTCCGGGTTGTCGATCCAATCCTCCCACTCCCGCAAGTACCAGACACCGCCCGCCACGATGATCGGGCACTCGTCAAGCCCGACCGCACACAACTCCTTGCGAAGCGCCACAACGCGTGGATAAGGCGCCTCCGGATGACCTGGATCCTCCTGATTGGAAAGACCGTTGTGCCCACCGGCGAGCCATGGATCCTCGTACACGACTCCGCCCAGCCATTCCCTGGAACGGTGGTAGGCGCGTCGGAAAAGAACACGGAACGCGCGAGCCGAAGAGACGATTGGGTAATAGTGAACGCCGAAGCGTGCAGCCACCTCGCCAAGTTTGTACGGCATGCCAGCCCCGCAGGTAACGCCATGAACCAAGCCTCTCGCCCGCTCAAGAATGCCCTCAAGCACACGCCGGGCGGCACCCATCTCCCAGAGAATGTTGACATGAAGGCGTCCTTCGCCGCGGCGCATCTCGTGTGCGATCCGGGCCTGGGCCACGCCTCCATCGATGGCGTAACGGACAAGTTCCTCATGTCTCTCGGCGCGGGTTCGTCCCCGGTAGGCTTGGGGGATGGGTTGGTTCTTCTCATCGTAGGAATCAGCATTGACTCCAGAGAACGTCCCGACCCCCCCCGCCAAAGCCCACGCACCGGCACTCTGCCCATTGGTAATGGAGATCCCCTTGCCTCCCTCGACGAGAGGGAGGACCTCCGCACCGGACAGGCGCACGGCGTTAAGGGCTTTCACGTTAGGTGTTCCCGAAAACCATCCCGGCTAGTCCCAAGGAGCCGAGCGAGGTGGCCCGTCGGAGTACTGATCGTCCTGACGACGCCGACCGCCACCGCGACGGCCTCCGCGCGGGCGATCGTCATCGAAACGACGCCCGCCACCACCGCGACGGTCATCGTCAAAGCGACGGCCTCCGCGCGGGCGATCGTCATCGGAATGACGCCCGCCGCCACCACGACGGTCATCGTCAAAGCGTCGGCCGCCGCGCGGGCGATCACTACTCCGCTCGCGCCGATCGCCCCTTCGCTCAAAACGCCCACCGCCATCCGGTGGCAGATCGCCACCGAGATCCTCGCCGGTTTCCTGATCCACAGCCTTCATGCTGAGACGGACCTTACCGCGCTGGTCGAGACCGATGCACTTTACCTTGACCTTGTCACCCTCCTGGACGACATCTTCCACCATGCGAACCCGTTCGGGTGCCAACTCGCTGATGTGGACCAGTCCGTCCCGCTTGCCGAAGAAATTCACGAAGGCACCGAAGTCCGCGACCTTGACCACTTTACCCTCGTAGATCTGACCCACTTCAGGGTCAGCCACAATGGAGTTGATCTCATCCTTCGCGAGCTCGATCGCCTCAGCGCGGTTCGAGGCAATCTGGATCGTACCGTCATCACTGACATCCACCGACGCCCCTGATTTCTCGCAAATTTCACGAATGACCTTGCCGCCCGGCCCAATCACCTCACGAATCCGGTCAACAGCGATCTTCATCGTGACGATGCGCGGGGCATGCTCGCTAAGATCTTCGCGAGCTCCGGCAAGCGCACCCTCCATCTCACCAAGGATGTGCACGCGTCCGTCGCGCGCTTGGTCAAGCGCGGTCTCCATGATCTCCTTGGTGATACCTGTAATTTTGATGTCCATCTGAAGCGAGGTGATTCCCTCGCCCGTCCCGGCCACCTTGAAATCCATGTCACCGAGATGGTCTTCGTCACCGAGAATGTCGGAGAGCACCGCGTGGCGGTCTCCATCCTTGATGAGTCCCATGGCGATGCCCGCAACCGGACGGGCCAGCGGAACACCGGCGTCCATCAGGGCAAGCGAGGTGCCGCAAACGGTCGCCATTGAGGACGAACCATTCGATTCGGTGATCTCGGAGATCACGCGGATTGTGTAGGGAAAGTCCTCGGCACTTGGCAGAAGAGG
Organism: Alphaproteobacteria bacterium; assembly: GCA_965206145.1. Taxonomy (GTDB): domain Bacteria; phylum Pseudomonadota; class Alphaproteobacteria; order TMED109; family TMED109; genus CBDBIK01. The sequence goes on along the minus strand of CBDBIK010000009.1, from coordinate 435,809 downwards.
ACGAATCGCCCGCCAAGCAAGTTTGCCGTGACCAATCTCACGCCGTCCCGGTCCCATCATGCGACCCGCCTCCCCTACCGAGTAGGGCGGAAAATTGTAATGGAGCAAGAAACGCTGCCTCGTAACCCCGGAAAGCGATTCAACTACCTGCTCGTCCTGCGTGGTACCGAGAGTGACGTTTACCAACGCCTGGGTCTCGCCGCGCGTGAACAGTGCCGAGCCATGTGTCCGAGTAAGCACACCCGTTTCCGAGACGATGGGACGGACCGTCTTCCCGTCGCGTCTATCGATGCGGGTTCCTGTATCGAGGATCCAGCTCCGCACCATGTTTTTCTCAAAACTCTTGAGTGCTTTTCCGAGTACTTCGACATCGTGGCCTTGTTCCTCTCCCTGGGTGAGGACGTCAGTCCGAAGATCAGCAAGTTTCTGCACTCGCTCCTGTTTCACCTGGCTCGCGTACGCATCGCGTATGCGATCGGTCGCAATTGAGGCTACGAACGAATCCAGGGCACCGCTGTCCGGCATCGACGGCGTTTCCCAAGGATCGCGGGCCGCTTCCTCGGCGAGGCCAACGATCGCTTCGATAACTGCCTGCTGCTGCTCGTGGCCAAAGACCACCGCTCCCAGCATCACCTCTTCGGAAAGTTCCTGCGCCTCCGATTCCACCATCAGGACCCCGTCACGGGTTCCTGCAACGACTAGATCCAGCTGGCTTTCCTCAAGTTCCTCGGCGCGAGGATTCAGGACGTACTCCTCGTTCACATAAGCCACGCGCGCCGCCGCAATGGGTCCCAAGAAGGGAACTCCCGAAAGGGACAGTGCCGCGCTAGCACCGACCATCGCAGGGATGTCCGCATCGTTCTCCAGATCCGCACTCAGCACCGTGCAGACAACCTGCGTCTCGTTGCGAAACCAGTCCGGGAATAGTGGACGGATGGGCCTATCGATCAGACGGGAGGTAAGAACCTCCTTTTCCGTTGGACGTCCTTCACGTTTGAAGAAGCCCCCCGGAATCCTGCCGCCGGCAGAGGATTTTTCCTGATAATGAACAGTGAGCGGGAAAAAATCGGCTCCCTCTCGTGGCTTTTTGGCGGAAACCGCGGCGCACAGAACTTGAGTCTCTCCGTAGGTGACCAGCACCGCCCCGTCCGCCTGTCGAGCGATTCGCCCGGTCTCGATAACGAGGGGGCGGCCCCCCCAGTCGATCTCTCTTCGATGGATGGAAAACATCCTTTTCCTCTCTGCCTCCTTCCCGCCTGGACCTTCCTTATCGGTCCTCGCGTTCACGAAGGGGCTGTCGTTTGGCGGAACCGTAACTGGGCCCGCTTGTTGCTAGTGCAAAAGTGCCTAGGCACTCCTGTCGAGGTGCGTATCGGAAAGCCGGGACGCCAGTGCACGCTTGTGCACCCGCCCGTTTTCCATGCCCCCTATTTCCTCAATCCGTGCCGAGCGATTACTTCCTGATACTTCGCTTCGTTCCTCGACTTGAGGTAGTCGAGAAGGCCTCTGCGACGACTTACCATGCCAACCAAACCGCGACGTGAAGCCACATCCTTGTGGTTCACCTTGCAGTGTTCGGTCAGATTATTGATGCGCTCTGTGAGGATTGCGACCTGGACCTCTGGGGATCCGGTGTCACCCTCACTGCGCGCACACTCCTTGATGAGGGCACCCTTGCGCTCACCGGTTATCGACATCGATTCATTTTCTCTCCACCCCCCTACCCGTGCATCACACGCGAAAAACCCGACTGGGGGAGAACTCCTGGTTCCTGTACTTCCCGACCGCAACGACCCTACCGACGCAACGCGCCACAACAAGGCCATCTCCGTCTACATCGCAGACCACTTGCGCAAGCCGAACTGTCCGACCGTGTCGAACACGCTCCGCATCCACCGCGCTCACCTCGAGCACCGGGATACCTTCCAGCACAACGTCAAGGGGGAGTAGGTGCGTTCTGACATCCTCCTTATCGGCGATCTCGCCGAGGTTTGCAAGCTCCACCGCGCCCAACTCCCGAAACGGTCCTACCGCCTCACGCCGCAGAGCGCACACATGCCCCTCCGTACCCAACGCTGCAGCCAGGTCCCGGGCAAGGGAACGAACGTACATTCCCTTCCCGCAGCGTACGCGAAACTCGGCGCAGGCCTCGTCAAGGACGTCCACGAGTTCGAACGCATAAATGCGGACCACCCGCGACGGAAGCTCAAACGCCTCGCCACGTCGGGCAAGCGCATAAGCACGTCTTCCGCCCGTGTGGATAGCGGAATGGCGCGGCGGCACCTGGTCGATCAGGCCCACAAAGGACGGCAGTGCACCCTCAATCGCTTCACTCGAAGGACGGACAACACTTTCCGCCGTGACCTTCCCTTCCCTGTCGAGGGTGTCACGTGCCTCGCCCCAGCAGACGCGGAAGAGATAGGATTTCTCAAGGTCCGTGGTCCATCGCACCGTCTTTGTTGCCTCGCCGAAAGCAATCGGGAGCACGCCAGTCGCCATCGGGTCGAGAGTCCCCCCATGCCCCGCCTTGGTCGCGCCGAACAGCCGTTTCGCTCTTGCGGTCTCTCTGGCCGAGGAAACACCCATCTCCTTGTCGACGACAAGCCAGCCGTCGATGCGCAGAATATGCGCGCGCTCAGTCTCCATCGCCGGCCAGCAAACTGTCTATGCGCGAGGCCCTTTCTAAGGTGTCGTCGATCACGAAATGGAGTCTGGGTGCGAACCTCAACCTGGCACGGCGACCGGTCTCACCACCGAGGAACGATCCCGCCCGATTGAGAGCGCCGACGATTCTCTCTGCCTCGTCCCTGGGTGCCTCCCCGAACGGTAACACGTACACATCGGCTCTGCGCAGATCAGGACTCGCCCGCACTTCTAGAATTGTCACGTTCACCTCGCGAAGTTCGGGATCGTGCAGCACGTCCGAGCGCAATACTTCGGCAAGCGTCTCCTGGATCGTGCGCCCCACCCGGAGCCTTCGTTCCGAAGGGGACGCGTCAAGTTGCTTCATCCCTTCCTCCCCATGTTTCGAGTGTTCTCAATCGCCTCAATCAAAACTATGTCTTCGCGTTCCGTTCCCCCTGATAGTTCTGCCAGTGAACAAACTTCCCTTCCGGCCAGAAACCCCATTCGCGGGTTTTGTCGGCGGTGGCGAAGATCGTGACGGGCCTTTCCTTCCCCTGGACTGCAAGACAGTGCGCATGGACTGCGGAGCGGACAATGAGATCACCGGGGGAAAGAATCTTCACAGCTCGAGAGGAGGCTGCACCGTTCGATGCCCAAGTTTCAGCGATCTCTCCTTCGATCACCCAGGATGCACTCGCCCAGGGATGGTCGTGAAGGACAGGGTCGTCGTCGTCGAGAAAGCGGTGAAGGTAGAGATGCAGACCGCCCTCAGAGCCGTTCACGCGGCCTCGTTGGATGTACCAGCGTTCGGCATAAGGCTCCCCGTCACGCATCATGATCTCATCTGGTTCACTCGCATCCATGCACACACGGCAAAGTTCGCGCAGCTGACGAAAGTCGTCGACAGCCCCTGAAGACACGCTGTATCCCGTGGCTGGGTCCTCAGCCGCTCGCATCGCCAGACGGAGTAGCGGCTCGGCAGCATGAAGAAGGGGAGCAGTCACAGGCACGCCGGAAGGCACGGATACAGGCGTCGAGGCAGTCAAATCTTCCATGAACAATTACCTCCAAGTCTCGCGTGACAAGAGAATGTCGTTCTATTTTTGTCCATTGTGCCGATAGTGCAAGAAACGTCAAGAGACCCGAAGACAAATCGGACCAAAATTTTTATCCGCCTACTTCATCTACAATGTGCTACCAAGGGAGCCAGGCGGGGATTTTCTCCAATGCAGGTGCGGCAACTCAAACGATGCTCGCCAGACTGAAAGCCGCCCTCGCAAGCGACAACCTCCCGGCGCCGGAAGATGGAGGTGAGGAAGCGGTTCGCATCGCCTGCGCAGCCCTTCTCGTCGAAGCCGCCGGCATGGATGAGAACTTCGACAAAGCGGAACGGGACACGATCCTGTCCCTACTTTCCAAGCGTTTCGACACCAGCAAAGAGCAGGCCGAGGAACTTCTCGCCTCCGGAGAGGCAGAAGCGGGAAAAGCCACGTCCCTCTATCGCTTCACCCGCAAGCTCAACGACTTCTGGAACGTTGACGAACGCGCCGAACTGCTTCACTTGTTATGGCGTGTCGCCTATGCGGACGGCTCCATCGACCCGCATGAGGACATGCTCATCCGTCGACTCGCGGGACTCCTGCACGTGTCGGACCGGGCCCGTGCCGAGGCGCGAAAGCGCGCCGCCAATTCGTCCGCCCCTAAGGAGGCCCCATGACCTACATCGTCACCGAAGCGTGTATCCGTTGCAAGTACATGGACTGCGTCGAGGTCTGTCCTGTGGACTGTTTCTATGAAGGCGAAAACATGCTCGTCATCCACCCCGACGAGTGCATTGACTGCGGTGTGTGCGAGCCGGAATGCCCCGCCGAGGCAATTCTCCCCGACAATGAAGGGGAAGCGAAAAAATGGTTGAAACACAACGAGCAGTACGCCGAGACCTGGCCCAACATCACCCGTAAGGGGGAACCTCCTGCTGACGGTGAGAATTACGAAGGTATGGAAGGCAAATTCGAGAAATTCTTCAATCCAGATCCCGGTTCCTCAGCCGGCTGATCCTTTCCGAATCCGAACAGAAATCGTTCGCTCCGATCAGAGCGGCGAGTTCCCGGCATTTCGCAGAAACACCGCATCACGTTTTCGGACGGAATCCGTAGCGTTCAAGGCTTCAAAGGAGGTTGTAGACCCAAGCATCTAAGGTCCTGAGGAACTCCTTAATCAAGGCGTTGTGAGCATGCAAAGTGCTCTGAGCATGAAGATATTCGCTAAACGCGAGCACTCAGCAAGTACCCTTCACAAAAGCCTTGAAGTGTCTATACTCCCGCCTCGCTCACGAAATCAACTTATGCGGCGAAAATGCGTTGGCGCAACCGGCCGGTGCGGGGTGCGCATCCCAAATGAATAAGACAGGAAAGAGTGCAGTGCAGACGATCGAGAAAGGCCCAGATACGGAGGGTTCAGAGCAAAAAACGACAGCGGCTTCCGGGAAAGCACAAGCCAGATTTTCACGGAACATGGAACCGAAGAAAGCTACGAAATCAACCAAGACAGTAAAGACACTAAAGTCCTCGAAAAAATCGGCGACTGTCAAGTCATCCAAGCCCGCGATCACCAAACAGACGAAATCCTCCACACTCAAAGCCGTGAAACCCGCCTCGCCCAGGACGGCAAAACCCAAGACGGCCTTGGCCAAAACAACCACGTCCAAAGCAGCCAAATCCAAAACTCCAAAGCAAACGAAACCCGCCGCGTCCAAAACCACAAAAGACACACCTGCCAAGCAAACCAAGTCCGTCCCAGAGAAAAAACCAACGCCCAAAGCCACCCGACAGACTAAGCAGGTCAAACCTGCACCCGCCAAAACGAAAAAGCCTGCACCCGCCAAAACGAAAAAGCCTGCACCCGACAGGCAAACACAGCCTGTAACTCCAGAGATTCCCGATACGGGTGAGGCTGACGCTCCCCCACCGATCAAGTGGAAAGCGTCGGATTTCCAGAAAAGGAAATGGGTGGTCTACCCCTCCCACGGTCCTGGGAAGATCCTGGGCAACGAGTCCCATTCCGTTGGCGGTACCAAAGTAGAGTTTCTTGTCGTGGATTTCGTCAACGAGAAGATGATCCTCCGGATCCCCAAAGCCAAGATTGCAGAATCAGGATTGCGTCCAATCAGCTCGAACAGGGAAATTCGAACCGCGATGCAAACACTGAAGGAGCCCGCCCACATTAAGCGGACCATGTGGAGCCGCCGTGCCCAGGAATACGAAGCGAAACTACATTCCGGAAGCCTCGTGCAAATCGCCGAAGTTCTCCGAGACCTTTACCGTCCGCCCGACGGCCCCGAACAATCCTTCAGTGAGCGCGAGCTCTACAAGGAAGCCCTCTTGAGATTCTCCAAGGAGATATCCGCCGTCGAGAGCATTCCCCTCGACAGGGCCGGCGACCGTCTCGAGCGGAGCCTGAGAAAGGCAACCTGACAACACGACGTGGCGATGGACGAGGAGGATGTCTGAGCAGAACGGTCGCAACGTGGATTCCCGCTTCGCCTCCATCGGACGTGCCCGCAGAGCTTGGGCCATCGGTTCGATCGACGGACACCTCGACGCACTCAACGACATCCATCGCCAGATTCTCGAGACGTTCAAAGCCGGAGACCGTCTCGTCTACCTCGGCAACGTCCCGGGACAGGGACTCGAAAGCGCCAAGGCGATCGATTCTGTTCTCCTGATGCGCCGCCATGCCCTCGCCCACCCAGGAGGCTTGGCCAATGACGTGGTGTTCCTTCGTGGCAATCGTGAAGAAATGACAGACAAATTCATGCACCTGCACATGGCCATCCAGCCCCTGGAAGTCTTTGACTGGATGTGCGACCGAGGACTCGAGTCGATCCTCTCCTCCTACGGCCTAAACGTTGCAGAGGCTCGCAAATGTTGTGAACGAGGTGCCAAAGAGATCGCACAGTTCGTGAAAACAACGAGAGATGCGATGGCGAACCACGATGGCCATTGGGACTATTTCACCTCGCTTCGCCAGGCAGCCTTCGACGAAAACCGCAAGATCCTATTCGTCAGTGCCGGACTCGATCCTCAGCGACCTCTCGACACCCAAGACGACGAACTCTGGTGGGGCGGCGAGGGCTTCGATTCCATCAATGCACCCTTCGGAACCTTCCAGCGCATCGTCCGGGGCACGGATCCGAAACGCCGGGGAGCCGCCCAGAGCGAACACGTCCTGACCCTCGATCCGGGCGCGCCGGGATCGGTCCGAGCAGCACTCATTGACGCCGAAGGTGCCGTGTTGAGTACCCTTTTATCCTCTCCGGATAGACACTCACAGGCAAAAACGACATGACCGCCAAAAACACGCTCCGCACACTCAAAATTGACGGGACTGACTACGAATTCCATAGCCTGAAAGAAGCGGAGCACTTTGCACCCGGGATTGATCGGCTTCCCCGTTCACTCAAAGTGCTAGCCGAAAACATGCTTCGCTACGGGGACACCGACAGCGTGCGCAGAGTCGCGGCGGGAGAGCGACCCGAAATTTCCTTCCGTCCCACCCGCATTCTGATGCAGGACTTCACCGGGGTTCCTGCTCTTGCCGACTTAGCCGCCATGCGTGATGCCACACGGAAGCTGGGCATCCCCGTCGAGCGGATCGATCCCACGACCCCAGTCGATCTCGTGATCGATCATTCGGTAATGGTGGACCGGTTCGGTACCCCGGGTGCCTTCAAGAGCAACGTGGATCTCGAGTTCGATCGCAACCGCGAACGCTATGCCTTCCTCCGCTGGGGGCAGGAAGCGTTCGGAAATTTCCGCGTCGTTCCTCCCGGCACCGGAATCTGCCACCAGGTCAATTTGGAGCATCTCGCGCAAGTGGTGTGGACCTCTGAAAGTGAGGAACGCACCCTCGCCTATCCCGACACACTCGTCGGCACCGACAGCCACACCACAATGATCAACGGCCTCTCGGTACTCGGATGGGGGGTTGGCGGAATTGAAGCCGAAGCGGCGATGCTCGGTCATCCGATCTCAATGCTGGTCCCAGAGGTCGTGGGCGTGCGCTTGGTCGGCAAACTCTCAGAAGGATCCGGTGCCACTGACCTCGTGCTCATGCTCACTCGTATGCTTCGCGAGCTCGGTGTCGTGGGCAAGTTCGTAGAATTCTTCGGTCCGGGCCTAGCAGACTTGCCTCTCGCCGACCGCGCTACCTTGGCGAACATGGCGCCCGAGTACGGCGCAACCTGCGGCTTCTTCCCTATCGACGGAGAGACGATCCGCTACCTCGAACTCTCCGGGCGGGAGCTCGCACGGGTTCGGCTTGTCGAAGCCTACGCAAAAGAACAGGGGCTGTGGCTTTTCCAGGATTCGCCCGAGCCTGAACTCGCTGAAACCATCGAACTCGACCTCACTTCCGTCGAACCAAGCCTCGCCGGCCCAAAGCGCCCCCAGGATCGAGTCCCTCTCGGTGGTGTGCCCAAGGCGATGGCCGCCGTCACCAACGGAAGCAACAACAGCGTCCCGGTCGAGGGAATGGACTACACACTCAGCAACGGCGATGTGGTCATTGCCGCTATCACGAGCTGTACCAATACGTCGAACCCCTCGGCAATGGTTGCCGCCGGACTGCTCGCCCGCAAGGCGATCGAGCGCGGACTCAAAAGCCGCCCTTGGGTGAAGACCAGCCTTGCACCAGGAAGTCAGGTGGTAACTGACTACCTCGACGCCGCCAATCTGACGTCTCCTCTGGAGAAACTCGGGTTCCACCTCGTTGGTTACGGATGCACCACCTGCATCGGAAACTCCGGCCCCCTTGATGCGGATATCTCGGCAGCAATTGAGGCCGGCGACGGACTCACCGTCAGCGCGGTGCTGTCCGGAAACCGCAACTTCGAGGGCAGAATCCATCCCCACGTACGAGCGAACTGGCTTGCTTCGCCTGCACTCGTCGTCGCCTACGCTCTCGCAGGGACGCTGCGCACCAATCTTGTGAATGAACCGATCGGAACCGACAAAAACGGTGCCGAGGTCCATCTCCAGGACATCTGGCCGAGCAACACCGAAATCGCCGACACTATCTCCACCGCTCTAAATCCTCCAATGTTCCGCAAGCGCTACGCCAACGTCTTCGAAGGCCCCGAAGAATGGAGAAAAATCGAAACCGGCGGCGGTGCCACCTACAACTGGCAGGAGGATTCGACGTACGTGCGCAAGCCCCCCTTCCTCGACGACCTGGACACACCGTCCGCCAAGATCGGGGACATTTCCGGAGCACGGGCCCTTCTTGTGCTTGGCGACAGCATCACCACTGACCACATCTCCCCCGCCGGAGCCATCCGTCAGGACAGCCCGGCCGGCGAATGGATGAGGGAACGCCAGGTCCGCCCCGCTGAGTTCAACTCGTACGGCGCGCGACGTGGCAACCATGAGGTCATGATCCGAGGAACCTTCGCCAACGTGCGCATACGCAACACGCTAGCGCCGGGAACCGAGGGCGGTTTCACGCGCCACATGCCTAGCGGAACAACGATGACGGTCTTCGCCGCCACTGAACGCTACAGGGAAGAAGGCGTGCCTCTCGTGGTCCTTGCCGGGCGCGAGTATGGCACCGGATCCTCACGCGACTGGGCCGCCAAAGGCACCAAGTTACTAGGCGTGCGGGCGGTCATCGCGGAAAGTTTCGAGCGCATCCATCGCTCGAACCTGGTCGGCATGGGCGTCCTTCCGCTCGTCTTCTCCGATGCCACACGCACCACCGATCTCGGCCTTGACGGTTCTGAAACCTTCGATGTCCTCGGACTTGCAGACGGCGTCGCCCCGCGGGCCGAACTCGTCCTCGACGTCCACCGCGTGGGCGGAAAAACTGACCGATTCCGCCTCGACTGCCGCATCGATACCGCCGAGGAGGCAAATTGCTTCCGCAGCGGCGGCATCCTGCCCCTTGTGTTGCGGCGGATGACCGGGACAGCGGACGCGAACTGAGTGGGCCGAACGGAAACGCGCCCTATATAGTTCCTTTAGGTTTCCTGAAATCACGAGCGAAACGCCATGATCCGAATTCCCACTTCCGCACTCCTTCTCGTCTGCGGAATTGCCCTCGGTGCTATCTCGGCGAAGGCAGAGCAGCACTCCGTCCTGGTCGAACTCTTCACTTCAGAAGGGTGTTCCTCGTGCCCGCCTGCACACGCCGTTCTGGCAAGGCTCTCGGAGCAGCCCGACGTGCTTGCACTCTCATTCCACGTCGACTACTGGGACTACATAGGCTGGGAAGACCGATTCGCCGCCCCGTGGGCGACCGATCGCCAGAGACGCTACGCAAAACGACTCTCCAAGGGATCGGTGTACACGCCGCAAATGGTGATCTCGGGACGCCGCCAAGACGTGGGCTCACTTAGCCGTCGGGTCATGCACCATGTGAAAGCCGAGACGAACACTCCGTCCGTTTCATTACTCCTCGTCCAAGACGAAACTGGCCACGTGGCTGTCCTCGGTCCTAGTTCCGTACCCGGCGAGATCTACTTCGTGCGCTTTGACCGGCGCCAGGAGAGCAACATTCGGGCAGGCGAGAACCGTGGACGCAAACTTCCCACCTTCAATGTGGTCCGGACCTACCGAAAGGTCGCCGACTGGGACGGCAAGGCGGGTCGGATCCCGCTTGGTAAATGGACAGCCGGTGAACATCCTGGAGAGATCGCGGCGGTCATCGTGCAGCGCACCGAGCAGGGCGGACTGATCGCCTGCGCCACCGCCGACTAGCCTCCCGATTCATCGGGCGCGACACCGCGCTCAACCAGCCGGTTCACCCTTCGCGCGAAAGCTGCCGCATCGGGAATTCGCTCTCCGGCAAGTAACCGGGCTTGGTCGAGCAAAACCTTCGCTCCATCCTCGAAATCCTGGTCCTTCACACCCTCGGCCGCCAGCGCACGCACGACATTGCTCTTGGGGTTGATTTCCAGGACCCTGCGAGAAATCTCCTGGATCTGACCATGGCGCTGAAGAATCCTCTCCACCTCGATATCCATCCCCACCTCAGGTGCAACCAAGCAGGCAGGGCTTTCGGTCAGTCGTTCCGACACCATCACATCGGCCACCTCGTCGCCAAGGGCAAGCTTGAACCGTCCGAGGAGCTTATCCGAATGGCTTCCGTCCGCAGATGCCTCCTTTTTCTTTCTCTTTCCGTCCTTCTCCGTCCCTGACGGGAACCGGGAAAAATCAATGCCGCCCCGGGTTACGGAACGGAACCGTTTGCCCTCGTAGCCGTCGACCCTGCCTGTCCAAAAACTGTCAACCGGATCGGACAGCAGCAATACCTCGAGCCCCCGATCACGAAAACCCTCGATCTGTGGACTGTCATCAAGCTGCTTGGGATCCTCGCCAATGAGGTAGTAAATCTCGTCCTGCTTCTCCTTCATCCGTTCTACATAATCCTCAAGACTGGTCAGACCCTCCGGCTCGGTCGATGCGGTGGAACGGAACCGCGCAAGCGCGAGAAGCCTCTCGCGCCATTCCTGATCTTCATAAATTCCCTCCTTCAGCACCGGCCCAAACCGACCCCAAAATCGAGCGTATTCGTCCGCAGCTTTCTCCGCCTTGCCCTCGAGGGCCTTGAACACACGGGTAATGACGGTGCGACGCAGACGCGCAACGCGAGGGTCGTGCTGCAACGTCTCGCGACTCACGTTGAGAGGGAGATCTTCGGAATCGACGATGCCCCGTACGAACCGAAGCCATGCTGGAACAAGCGCATCAGTTCGGTCGGTGATGAACACGCGCTTGGCGAAAAGCCGGAGATTGGGCCTTCTCTCCGGATCGAACAGATCCATGGGCTGCTCGGTGGGAATGAAAAGCAACGTCACGTACGAGATCTTCCCCTCGGCCCGGTTGTGAAGCGTGATCCAGGGTTCATCGAAAACATGTCCGATATCGCGATAAAGCGACAAGTACTGCTCGGGCTTGATCGCGCTCCGCGGTCGTGTCCACAAGGCGGACGCCTCGTTTAGTGTCTCGGGCGAAGCGTCCGGATTCTCCCGAAGCCGGACGGAAATCGGGACATGATCGGACCATGTCTTGACAACATGCCGGATCCGTTCGGGCTCCAAGTATTCCTTCGCGTCCTTGCGGAGATGGAGAAGGATCGAGGTGCCGCGCTCTTTTCGTTCCGAAGGTGAAATTTCGTATGAGCCCTGTCCGTCCGAGATCCAGGCCCATCCCTCATTCGAACCCGCAGCAACACTTTCCACGACAACCTTCTCGGAAACCATGAAGGAGGAATAGAAGCCAACCCCGAACTGACCGATGAGGTTTGCGTCCTTTCGATCACTCCCTTTCTCGGAAGCCAGCCGTTCGAGGAACGTCTTCGTGCCCGAGCGAGCGATGGTGCCTAGTTCGCGCACCAAGTCGTCTCGGGCCATGCCAATCCCATTGTCCTCAACGGTGAGCAAGCGAGCCTTTTTGTCGAGCGTGAGCGTGATCGCGGGAGCCGGATCATCGCCCAGCAGTTCCGGCCGATCGATGGCTGCATAACGAAGCCGATCGGTTGCGTCCGCCGCGTTGGAGATCAACTCGCGAAGAAATACATCTCTTTGGCTGTAGAGGGCGTTGACCATGAGGTCGAGCAACTTCCCGACCTCCGCCTCAAACTTGTGTGTCTCTGCCTTGTGCACGGCCATCGGCTTTAGCTCCTCTTTCCTTGTTGGACCTCCGCAGTGACTTGCACAGATCTTCCATCATGTGAGGTGTCCACCGCCCGGAGGCAAGCCCGACGGAGCACGCCTGAAAGTCAGGGAATGGGAAACTCCCCCGCTCCGCCCGCCAGAAGATCGGCAAGCCAGGCAAGCTTGCCGTCAATCAAGTCCGCCCGGTCGTAAACGACCCGCAAACCGATGTCCTGGCTGCGATGTCCAAGCGGCACCAGCCGCCCGAACACGCTCCTGGTCGTCTGCAGGCCAGGAAGCACCCAGTTCCCGCCCTGGACCCACATCGCGTAACCACCCCGATCAACAGCCACGCTCCGTGTCCATTCCGAAACATTCCCAGCCAAGTCGAGAATTCCCGATTCCGTTTCATCCTGCGACCCCGCCCCGCAGAGTGAAACACTTCCTCCGGTGTCGCCTGCAACCGCCGCTCCGGGAATGTAATCATTTCCCCACGGGTAGACCCGTCCCTCGGATCCCGCTGCCAACAGTTCCCACTCCACCACCTCGGGTAGCCGCCCTCCTGCCCAGCGTGCAAAGGCATCAGCAGCCCACCAGTTGATCCCAGTCACCGGCAAGCCAGGTGCCTGCATTTGTTGTTCCCAGCCCGTGGGTACGTAGCTCTCATCCGGAGGCTCGCTCTCGTTCGAGAACAACCCGAAGCGGACAAGTGGATCCGCGAGAAACAGCCGGTACTCGCCACGTGTTACCTCGCAACGTCCCACGCGGAGGGAACGCTCACCCGATTGAGGGTCCGAGATCATCCCGCGCACCGATCGGAGTTGCCGATTCGGAAGCACCGTCGCAAGACCGGCGAGCCGTGCGTTCGTCGGCAGCCCGAGGGCGTACGGACCGCCCCTGACTGCGACCGTCACGGGTCCCTGGCCACCCCATGGAAGCCCCGACGGAGGCACGCCCTCATAGACGCACCGAAATCCCAGGTGATGGCTCCTCGTCTCGGGCTCGATCTCAAGCCAAGCCGCATTCAGGGCGTAGACCGCCCGACCCCGCACACGGACCGGTGGTGCCCCGTGAGCGGCAGTCCCAGGTCCGTCTTCGCTCCCGATGCTCCTGCTCCACTCCATGACGTTGCCAGCCATGTCATGAATCCCGCCAGGCGTCGCGCGGGATGGATGGCTACCGCAGGCCTGCGAGGCATTGCGAAGAGCATCCCGATGAGGCCAAGAATCGTCATCGAAGTCATCTCCCCACGGATACAATCGCCCCTCTTGGCCTGATGCAGCCGCTTCCCATTCTTCCGCCCAGGGCAGGCGTCCGCCGAGCAGACGGCAGTAGGTTTCGGCACCGAGAAAATCGACTCCGCTCGCCGGGGAGCGCATCAGGCCCGCAACGCGGTTTCCCGTCGACGAACTCTCGGGTATCGCCCCCAGAACTCCAGATTGATTCGCATCTCTTTCTCCCAACCAAGCAACGAAACGTTCGAAATTCCCCTGCGAGACCTCGCAAACGTCCATCCGAAAGGGAGAGATTTCCGCAGCGGTTGCCGACCTGCCAAGACGCAGACGTAGTTCCTGGCCGAAAGCCCCTTCCTCGATGACACTGAGAACCGCGAGATCGACGGCTTGGGCTCGCGAATCTTGCGAAAACTCAATCCCTAGGAGAACTTCCTCGGTGGCGGTGCGCTTCGCATGGAAATCAAGGCGGGTCAGCGCGAACACCGTGAGCACGGCAACGCCAAGCAGGAGCAGGGGCCCGCGTCGGATCATGCCGCCGTCTGGCGTCCCTTGTGGCGCAGCAGCAGGAACGCGATCACGCCAAACGCCAGCAGGATATATAGAACCGCAAGCCACCCGCGCGAGCCGAACGCAGCGAGCCCGCGTTTGGGTGCGAGACTCTGGCCGCCAAGACGAATCCGGTTGCTCTCCGGCTCCGCTAAAAGGATCCCCGTCGGGTGAAAACGCGCGTGCACGAAGCCGACGATAAAATCGTTAAGCCGAGGGGAAACGTAAGCGACAGCCCGCCAGCGAAGATCTTCCGGTGCTTCCTGAACCAGAGGAATCAGGAGCGCTGATCCCGCTTCGATGCGAACCTGGAGGCCCTGCCAGATGCCTGGAAAAGCGTTGAGACTAAGCGAGACAGGCATCTCTCCACGCTGCACGAGGCGACCTTCGCCAACCGCCTCGCTGGCCACCTCAACGACTAGCTCATTGGTCGGCACCGCCAGGAGCGCACCGGAAGCCTGTTCGAAATCAAGTGCCGTCACGAGCACATTCACCGACCGGTCCGCCATGCGCGCGACCGTACGCCCGAGGAGAAGCCTGCCGGCGAGACTCCGCAATGCCTCACCTTCCGCACCCGGGAGGGTAGGAGGCGAAAGCAGTAGCTCCTGTATCCGGGGACCGAACCCAACAACCAACCGGGCAGGAGAGATATCCCCGTCATAAAGTTCCTGCAACTCCAGCAGATATTGCATGAGAGTCCGCAGATAAACCTCGATGCCCTCTTCGGTTTCCACCACGTTGGGGAGTGCCGTGTCCGGGGCAACATTGCCTGGAAGGGCCATCCGAAACCGCGTGCCGCCTTCACCTTCGCCTCGGCCCTGACCCTGGCCGCCTTCCCACCGCCCGCCTCCATCGCTCGTACTGGCCGAGGGGAAACTTCCCAAGCCATTGGCACCTAGCGCATTGCCCTCGCCGCCAAACCCTCCGGACCTTCCGGTTCCCGAAACCCCACCGCCGGAAACCACACCTTCGGGCAGTGCGCCGGCACTCTGATCTTCCGTTCTCAGATCTGCCTCCAGTCCTGGCGGCGGCCAATCAGGATCCTCGGAGAGCAAACGCTCTGCGGCGATTTCCCGTTCAGAAATCGGCAGCGGTGTCTGTCCTTCTCCCACGACTAGATCAGTGCAGTCCGAGGCGGGAACGCCGGGAGGACAGTTCCGCGCCTCGGCGAGTCCAAGGAACCCGGGCAAGAAATGCCAATGCAACACCTGAATTCCATGCTCCCGAAGGATCGACATTGTCAGGTAGAACTGACCCACGTCGTAAACATCGATGCGCAGACGTTGGCGCTTTTCCTCGTCGAACCCCGCAAGCCAGGCGTCCATCTCATTGGGTTTTTGCAACAGAACGGATCTCGGCCACACGGTGCCCGAGTAGTATTCGCGCACGTAATCCCCATGCATCTCAAGGATCGGAAGCAGGTCCGGATCCAGGATTTGGTCCAACTCGGATGTTTCATAGTCGTGAAGAACGGCCGGCGGGCCAGCCGCGAGGCGATTGAGCACCAGCTTGGTACTGAATTCGCGGGTCATCACCGCTGTCAAATCCTCGGACTGCTCAGCGTAACGCTGCTCCTGCTCCACCCGCACAGCAATGCTCACCACGACAGAGATAATTAGAACAGCCACGCCGTTTGCCAGAATGTCAGCAAGTGCGATTCCCCCGAGACCGGAAAGACGGCTCCCTGTCACTGCGGAGACTCGACATAGTCGCGGATGTAGCTTGGCACGTCATCCAGCACCACCGACTTCAGCAGGTCGTCATCGGCAATCACCCAGCCAATGGAGAGGCTGTGCTCCGGCCACAGACCGCGCAGACACTCCCGCGCTTCTGCCATCGTCGGCACACCGCCTTCGAGGATGAACCACAACAACTGGTCGTTCTCGACCGCGTAGATCCGCCGGGCGTAATCGAAAAACGGACTTCCTGGGTTGCAGATGCTCCCCCGTGAGATGCTCTCCCCCGTTTCGACAATCCGCAGCAGTTCCGGAAATGCGATCACCACGAAGCCTGAGCCGCCATCTGCGCGCTCAATGCGGTACTGTCCGTCATCAGCACCGCGTTCCAGGCGTTCGCGCAGGGCCGCTGAGGGCGCGAGATTCACCAGCAGAAGGAATACCAGCATCAAGGCGAACATGCCACCGAAAATCGCCATCATTGGCGCGTTGCTGTCCTCCTCGTCGCTCTCGATACGTGCGAAATCGCGTTCCTCAGAACGCATTGTCGGCACTCCGCAGCCGTCTCTCCAGGGTCGTAAGTGCGCGCGCCTCACCTTTCTGTACCAACGCAAGCGTCAAGGTCAGGAAAATGCTGAGCGTCAGGGCGATCAAAGTAGTGTCGAATGCAATCCCGAGCGGGGCGATAGCGAGTCCGAGATCGGCGGAAAGCCCCGTTACCCCCGATTCGGAAGCGATAATGCGGCGGATCCCTTCAGCAGCCAATGAAATGCCAAGCACCGTGCCGATGAACCCAAGTACTGGAAGTGCCCAACAGAGGTAGCGCGGGAGCAGGTACGATTCGTCGTGACTACGCCACAGATAGCGCATCCGCTCGCTCCCCTCGTCGCGCCCGTCAACGAAATCGGCAATCCTGCGGGCGAGGAACGAGTGTGTTCTTATGCCAGTCTGGAGTGCGCGCCCGAAGCGAGCGACATTCCACCACTTGCCGAGCAACAGCAGCAGTCCCCAGAAGAACAGCAGTACCGTCGTCGGCGGGATGATCCCTCGATTGAGGACGCGGCCCGTTACCGATTCGGCCCCGAGGCCAGCGAGGGAAACCCACTCCAGGGCGAGCACCGTCGCTGAACAGAGAATAACGGCCGCCATGAGAGCCGGGAAAAGACGAGGGCCGGCGAGAAAACGAGCAATCCGTTCACCGGTTTCCGAATCGCGCACGCGCATCGATTCGATCCAGAGGTTGGCACCGTACAGAGTCAGCGCTGAGGCAAACATCGGGGCCATGTGGCCTACACCAATCCCATTTTGGCCCGCCCACACCACTTGCCAGGCTGGCCAGACGAGCATGGCCGCAACGACGACAAGCCCGACCTGCCCCAGCAGAAGAAGGGAGCGAAGCAGTGCGTCTCCCCTAGCAGAGACACGCCATACGACAGCAGCGACCACCAGCACCCCCACAAGCGGGATAGTCGAGAGCCACAAGGGACCGCCAATTACGAAAAAAGCGTTGGCTGAAATAAGACCGATAAGGGCTAGATACATGAAAAGGAGAAGGGCCAGAACATAATTCATCATGAGGGCCCCTGCAGCTTCCCGCGAACGGAATGTTCATCCTACATCAAGTCGCCCACGCCCGAGACGCGGATACTGATCCGCGAAGAGCCTACGCGGGAACCGTGAACGCCCTGTCCCGGGCCAGTACCTTCGCGCGAAGTTTGTCGAGAGCGCGGTGTTCGATCTGCCGCACGCGCTCCTTGCTGACGCCCATTTCTGAGCCCAGCTGCGCGAGAGTAAGCGGTGTTTTGGCAAGATGGCGGGCACGGATGATCCGCCGTTCGCGGGGGTTGAGCGAGCGCAACGCCCGACGCACGCGCCCAAGTTGCGATTCTCGCTCCCGGGATTCGAGAGTCTCCTCCTCAGGCCCGGGACGTCCGTCAACAATGAAGTCTTGGCGCTCGCCAGTGCCGTCCTCGTAAAGCGGTGCATGCAAGGACTGGTCGTTCGCGCCCAGTCTGTGTTCCATCTTCTCGACCTCGTGTGCCGAGATCCCCAGCGAGCGAGCGATGATGCCCCGCTGTTCAGACGTCATGGCGCTTTCGCCTTTCCGGGCGAGGCGTGCGCGGTAGCGGGCCAACCCGAAGAAGAGCGATTTCTGTGAAGCAGTCGTGCTGGTCCGCACCACCGACCAGTTGCGGAGCACATAGTCTTGGACCGCGGCCCGGATCCACCAGATCGCGCAAGTCGAGAAACGGACCCCACGTTCGGGATCGAACCGGTCGGCAGCCTGGATGAGCCCGATGTGGGCTTCCTGCACGAGATCCGTCACCGGGACCCCATAGCGGCGGAAGCGGTTGGCGACGGACAGAGCCAGACGTGAGTGCGACTCGACAAGTTCGTGCATGGCCTCGACATCGCCGTTGTCGCGCCAGCAGCGGGCGAGTTCAAGTTCACGTTCCGGTGTGAGCAGGGGAACACCGCCCGCGTTCCGCTGCGTTCGCTTCGGTCCTCTCTTGAGAGTGGTACCAACGTATTTCATAAAGCCGTCCTCTCCTTTTGCGAGAAAAGCGACTTCAGGGAAACCGCATCCTGCGTCCCGTCTTGGAGAAGGCTAGGCGCGCTGGGGAGCTCCCGGGCGAAAGTACACGCGATTGTGCATCACAAAATCGTGAATGAAAAAACCTGCCGCGGCACTAAGTACATTTAAGTGATTGAGCGAAGTTGCTCATCGGTAAGGTTTCCAGGCACGATCGTCAGGGGAATCCGCAGCCTTCGTGTGAGCTCGCTGACAAGCTCCGTCATCAGGCGGTTCGTGCCCTCGCCCTCGGGAGCTGCTCCCACAACGACAACGTTGATGCGCTTGTCATCTTCAGTGGTAGCGAGAATCGATTCTGCCATCTCTCCTTCGCGGACGTCGAATTCGGGTCGCACTCCGAACTCATCGTGCATCTGGGCAGCAAGCTTCTCCAGCGTCCCTTGCGCCTCACGGCGGGCATCCTCGAGCATCTTCTCTTCGACCGCTCCCCAGTGGTGGAAACCGGATGGTTCGATCACGTAGACCAGGGATAGAGACCCGCCCGTGCGCCGAGCACGCAGACATGCAAACCGGAGTGCAACCTCCGAATCGGCACCTTCCGAAACGCAGACGAGGAACTTGATCCGGTCCGGGTTGCGTGGAGTGGCCATCGTTTCCTCCCTCACACCCTGCGAAAAATCTCGGCCGCCGAGAACCCTGTCGCCAGTGCAACAAAGATCGCAAGTAGACCGTAGGAAATTGGATTCTGGTGGGCAAGATCATGGACGAGAGCGTCAAACCCCGCACGCTCGACGCGCACCGAGCGAACCTGGTGAGCCTGCACTTCGCCATCCCGGAACAAGAACGCCTCCACCACGTACTCGCCCGTCGGCGTCTCGGCAGGCAGCCGGAAGGAAGCCCGAAAAAGTGCTTCATCCTGAATCTGTACCCGGGAGGGTTCGACGGCATAAAGGCCGCGGCGGACGTACTCGCGCACCAGCCCCGCGCGGTGTCCGGCCTGGCCTGCATCGGCGATGCGCGTGTCAAGACCAATCCCCAATTCGCGGCGCAGCCACGCAGGAGCGATGGCCTTGAGTGGACGAGTTGTGGCGAACGCGTAATAGGAAGGAACACTCCGAAAGATCACGCGTTCCCCATTGAGCCAAATCCCCCCGACGCGGACCTTCCGTCGCACGCCTGAATTCTCTAGAGGACCGGACACCGTGATCGCCACGTCGCCAGGACCATCAATGGTACCGAACAGAAGCAGTTCCGCCCCGGTGAAAGAGGCGTGAATGAGTATCTCGTTACGGGCGAGGTCGACGTAAAGCGGCTCACGGGCATCCACGCCCGATGCGCTCGCCAGCATCAACACGAGGCCGGCGACGAGCCTCTTCATGACAGTCTCTCGATAACGAAGGGATCGGCTGGCGCAATGACCATGTTGAAAGCCAGCATGGCGACGACCAGCAGCACCAAGGCCGCCATGAGTAGGCGGATCTGTTCACCCCGAAGCAGCCCTGTAAGGCGTGTCCCGACCTGTGCGCCGATCACCGCACCGAGAAGCAGCAGAACCGCGAGCAGGATGTCGACGTTGTGGTTGAAAACCGCGTGTAGAAAGGTCGCCACCGTGGTGACGGCCGCAATCTGGAGAAGCGAGGTGCCCACCACCACCTGGGTCGGAACACCCAACAGGTAAATCATGGCAGGAACCAGGATAAAACCGCCGCCGACCCCCATAAGCGTGGCAAGAACCCCCACTCCGAAGCCGACAAGGAGTGGCAGCACGACACTCATGTAGCGCCGCGAACGCCGAAAGGAGATACGGAACGGAAGGCGGTGGAGGAAGGTGTGCACGCGCATCCGCACGCCTTCGCCTCGATTGCGGGAAAGTGCTAGCACGCTCTCGATCCCCATAAGAAAACCCACGGTGCCCAGCACGACCACGTAGACGAGCGATATCGCATCGTCGATTTGGCCTGCACGGCTGAGCAAGCGGAAGATCACGAGACCGGCACCGGAGCCGACTGTACCGCCTGTTAGCAGGACCAGGCCCATCCGGATGTCGACATTGCCGCGCCGGGCGTGGGCAAGAAACCCGGAGAGCGAGGAGGCGGCGATGTGGCTCGCCTCCGAGCCCACCGCTACCGTCGGGGGAATGCCCAGCAAAATGAGGATCGGAGTGGTCAAAAACCCACCTCCAAGGCCGAACATCCCAGAGAGGATCCCCGCCCCGAAACCCACCGCGAGTAGCACAAAGACGTTCGCGGACATGCCAGCAATGGGCAGATAAATCTCCAGATCCGGCTCCTCAGGCAGGCAGGTTCAGAAAAACCCGACGATCCTCTTCACCTCCGCCAGGATCGGCTCCGACAGCGCAGCGGCGCGCTCTGTGCCGCGTTCGAGAATTGCTTCGATTTCCGTACGGTCATCAAGAAGACGAACGGTTTCCGCACCTAGAGGACCGATCTTCTCCACGGCAAGTTCGGTTAGGTTTTCCTTGAATTCTCTGAAGGGGAAACCTGCAAAACGTAGCACCGTATCCCGCGCTGATTCACCGGTGAGTGCCGCATGAATCAAAAGAAGGTTCAACGCTTCGGGACGAGATTGTGCCTTCTCGGAATCAATTCTTCCGTCGCCGCTGATCCAGTCCTCACCCGGAAGTGGCTCGGAATCGGTTCGAGCTCTGCGGATCTTTCGCGCGATGGTGTCGACATCATCGGTCAGGTTGATTCGTGACTGATCCGAAGGGTCCGATTTCGACATCTTCCGGGTGCCGTCGCGCAGACTCATCACCCGCGTCGCCTCCCCCTGGACGATGGGCTGGATCTCAGGGAAAAAATCGACTCCGAAGTCGTGATTAAATTTCTGAGCGATGTCGCGGGCGAGTTCGAGATGCTGACGCTGATCATCACCCACAGGCACCCGGTCGGCCTGGTAGGCGAGAATGTCGGCCGCCATCAAACAGGGGTACACGTAAAGACCCGCCGAGGCGTTCTCCCTGTCCTTTCCTGCCTTTTCTTTGAACTGGGTCATCCGATTGAGCCAGCCTAGGCGCGCAACGCAGGTGAAGATCCATGCGAGCTCGGCGTGTGCGCAAACCCGAGACTGGTTGAAAATGACGCTACGCTGCGGATCAATCCCGGCCGCAACAAAAGCCGCCGCCACCTCCAGGATCTGTTCGCGTAGCTCTTCCGGGTCCTGGCGCGTCGTGATCGCATGCATGTCGACGACGCAGTAGAGGCACTCGTACTGGTCTTGAAGACCAACGAAATTGCGAATCGCACCGAGATAGTTACCGAGATGAAGGTTGCCTGTTGGCTGGACCCCGGAGAACGCTCTCGGCATTGTCGTGCACTCCTGGGGTGGGCCGGAAGATCGTAAATCTGTATATAGGGATTTATATACTCAAGTGCCTCCTTCATGCAGGCACCCGTATATCGTGTTCACGGTTCACAGGATCGGCTAACGCTGTTCCTCTCCGTGCCTGGCTACGCTTCTTGCCTCAGTCTTTACGGGGTGGTCGCTTGGATAATTGCACGGCGGCTAAGCCGATCGAATAATCTCCCACTGGCGGTTTCTAAATATCTGAAACGCCCGCTTAGGAACCTTAACAACAACATCTCGAGAATTTCTTCAGTCTTGTTTTGATTTTGATGGCGCCAACACATCAAGCCACGTTTCTGAAACTCGAATGACGGCAGGCGTACGAGAAACAACATCGCCGTCCGCATGTACCGGTATTCCCTCGGGACAATCAACGGTAATTTGCGGCGCGGCAAGATGGCGGGCATCGGGAAGATTGAGGATCCGCGTCCGGCGAAGGGCCACACCGTAGCGGAATGCATTCCAAGCACCGGGTCGGGGGAACAGGATTATTTCAAGCGATTCGCGCTCCGGGTCGGCATCGGGCGCCAGGACAAAGCGCCCGCCATAGAGACGGCCATTGCAGACCACCACCCAGCGGGCATCAAAAGGAGCATCGTCAACAGCTCCCTCCAGCACCGGATAGCCGTAACTGAAGAGCGACCGAAACGCGCTCAAGATATAGGCACCTCTGCCGACTCTTCGCTTGATGCGTAGATTCACATTGGCAACAACGTGTGAATCAAACCCGACACTTGCCATCTGCAAGAACATTCGATCGTTCACTGCGCCGAGGGAAATCCGCCGCGTCCGCCCGGCGGCTATGACCGAGGCAACACCCTCCGAGGAAAGCGGGATACCTATCTCAGAAGCAAACACGTTGGCCGTCCCGAGCGGAATGACGCCAAACGGTGGCGGTTCCGAATCAAGACCATTGACCACCTCATTAATGGTTCCATCACCACCAGCCGCAACAATGGAGTAAGCATTGCTCACCGATACTTTGCGGGCGAGGCGCTCTGCATCTCCGCTCCTTTCCGTCTCCCAAACGACGGGATTGAAGCCCTTTGCCTCGAGAGCCTCCACCACCTTCCGAAGTCGCCGAAACTTCCTGCGCCCGGCCACCGGGTTGTAGATGATCGGGATTCGCAAGGAATCTTTCACGGGCAGCGATCTACTCGTTCCTGAGGTGTTTTGAGGCTGGCTCACCGAGCATGCGCCGCATCGCCCACAGCCCTACACCCGCCATGGCCACGCTCGCGAGGAGCAGAGTTCTGCCAAGCGCGACCGCATCGAGATGGAACTCCACCTCCATCACCCAGACGAGAAACACCCAAGCCTCAAGCGATCCTGCGACGATGGCAAGCGACATAGCTGCCGTCCCGAGAATCACGTTTTCCGCAAGGAACGCATTCCTCGCATTGCGCCGGGTTGCGCCAAGCACTTTGAAAACCACCCATTCCCCAACTCGGCGGCGATGGTCGGCAAGCGCAACCCCGACCAGCACCAGGATGCCGACACCGAGAGTGGCCAGGCCCGTGACCCGAACCGCCGTGGCAATAGCACCGACGAGACGTTCAAGATTGGCAGCGATGGCATCGACAGACAGAACCGAGACATTGGGAAAGAACTCTCCCAAGGAACGGTGAAGAGCATCCGCCGCCGCCTCGCCGTCCGTCCGCACGGTGGCAATGTGGGTACGCGGCGCACCGACAAACGCGCCCGGATTCAGCACCGCGACGAAATTCATGCGGAACGACTCCCATTCGATGCGGCGGAGGTTGGCAATCCGCGCTTCGATCGTTCGTCCAAGAATTCGAAACGTCATCAAATCGCCCACCTCGAGCCCCATTCCCAGGGCTCCTTCCTCGGTGAACGAAACCAACGGAGGACCTTCGTAGTCTTCGGGCCACCACGCACCAGCGACAACTTCTCCGGGACGGGGGGGCCACTTCGCAACTGAAAAACCGATATCTCGACGGGCCATCCACTCAACTTCTGGAGCCACGGCCCGCTTTCCTGCAGGCTCTCCGTCCACGACAGCAATCCGTCCCCGGATCATCGGCGCTGTGTCAACGAGCTCCACCCCTTCGATCTCCTCGAGCGATGCAGCGAATGAATCCACCTGGTCGGGCTGAATGTCGATGAGGAAGTGCGTAGGCGTGTCCCCGGAACGGTCACTCTCCAGATAGCCAGAAAGATTCGACTCAATGAGTGCCGTCGCGACGAGAACACTTAGCCCCACACCAATGGCGAGAAGGCGCGCCGAGGTCGGCGCGCCGGCTCGAGCAAGACTGCCAACAGCCTGCGCCAGAGCGAAATAACGAAGCCGGGGCAGACTCCGCAGACCTCGTCCCAGAACATGAGCGAGTCCCTGAAATGTGAGTGCAGTGGCCACTGCTGCTACAGCGAAACCAATCACGATCACGGGTTGGGGACTGCCAACAAGAGCAAGCGCACTAATCAGCGCGAAGGAAGCCGTGACGGTAAGGACCACGCCCCGGCGAACGGGGGAAGTCGACGGCGAGATCCGAACACGGAACAGACCCGCGGGAGGGGTGTCGGCCGCGCGCGAAACAGGACCAAGCGTGAATGCAACGGCGGTAAGAAGTCCGAACGCGCCTGCACGCACAAGGGGAAGGGCGTGCGGTCCCAATGGCAGTGAGGTGCGCAGGTGTTCGGTTAGTGCGGGGCCCGCCAGCCACGGTGCCAACGCCCCGAGCGCAAGACCCACTGCCGTTCCCACAAGAGCAATCAGCAGAACCTGGATGGTCCACGCCCCGAGCACGAGCCGATGCGATGCGCCCAAACACTTGAGCGTGGCAATAGTGGACAGACGGGATTCGACGTGACCTCGCACGGCACCACCGATTCCGATGCCACCCACAAGCAGCGCAGCCAAGCTCACTAGCGTGAGATGAAGTTCAAGGGTGCGAATGAAGTTCCCCGTGCGCTCACCCGCAGATCGATAACTGCGAATCTCCCAGTCTGCCTCTGGGAACTCCCTCGCCATCCTGTTTTGGAAACCTTCGGGGCTGAGCTCCGGGGGAAAATCAAGCCGATAGCGATAGCGGACAAGACTTCCGGGCAACACCAGTTCCGTACGCGCCAGGGTCTCGTGTGACATCATGACCCGCGGTCCTACCTCGAAAAGGGAAGCCAGCCGGTCCGGCTCCTCCTCGATCACGCCCCTGACTGTCAGGGGAACGGCCCCGATCTCCAGAACGTCACCAGGATCAAGGCCAAGACGGCGGGCGAGAGAAGCGTCGACCACCGCACCGGCGTCAGCCAGGGCATCAGTCAGCGACATGGAAGGCGAAAGCCGCACGGCACCGAACAAGGGATAGGCTTCATCGACCGCCTTAATTTCAACTAAAATTCGTGTATCGTTCCTGTCGTGTGCCATCCCCCGTAGGGTGGCGACCATGCCAAGCCGCTCGCTTTCCCGTTCAAAAGCGGTTCGCTCAATCGCCTCGGCCGGGCGGTGCGTGATCCTCACTTCCACATCGCCACCCAGGTTCGCACGCGCATCCGCGCCAAGCCCCTCGGAAAGCGAGGTCGAGAGGGAACCTACGCCCGCAACGCCTGCGGTGCCAAGAACGATGCACGCAAAAAGTACGGGTAAGCCACGAAAACCACCCCGGAGATCCCCGATGGCGAGACGGAACATGAGACGCATCACGGCCGTACCATCTCGCTCGAATCCTTAATCCGTCCCTCGCGAAGCGTGGCGACGCGCCCGCAACGTTGAGCCAGAACATGGTCGTGCGTGATGAGGACAAGACTTGCGCCCGTATCACGACAAAGCCTGAACATGAGGTCTATGGCGAGCGTACCGGATTCGCTGTCGAGGTTGCCGGTGGGCTCGTCGGCCAGAAGCAGGCGTGGGCGTACGACACTTGCCCGGGCAATGGCGACACGTTGCTGCTCACCGCCGGACAACTGCGACGGATAATGAGCTTCCCGCTCGGCAAGCCCCACCGAGGCAAGTGCTTCGTGCGCTCGTTCTTCCGCATCGCCCCGTCTCTCAAGTGCGAGAGGAACGGCGACATTCTCGAGCGCCGACATCGTCGGAATGAGGTGAAACGCCTGGAAAACGATTCCGATGCGCCCCCGACGGAAGCGCGCGAGGGCGTCCTCGTCGAGACCGTCAAGATCGATGCCGTCGACACGCACCGTACCGCCAGTCGGCCTCTCAAGTCCTGCGATCACGGCAAGTGTGCTGGATTTACCCGACCCGGAGGGGCCCACAATTGCAAGCGTCTCGCCACGCCCCACCTCCAGATCCAAACCTCGAAGAACGTTGACGGCACCTGCATCGTTGTTCAGGGTGAGCTTGAGGTTCTTGATCTCGACCATCGGAGCGGTGAAATCAGGCTCCGTGGGCGGGTTCATCAGAAGGTCTCAAGGAGGACAGAGCTATGCAGAAACATGGGATACTCCGCCTTCTCCTTCAAGTGACAGCACTTCTTATTGCCACAGCCGCCCTGCCCGCGAGTGCCGGAGACGGGTTCCGTCTCGCCCTGCTCGGCGACAGCCTGACGGTCGGCTACGGCCTCGATGCCGGTGACGCCTTCCCTGCCAGGTTGGCCGAGGCCCTCGCCGCGGAAGGGCTCGAGGGAGAGATTCTCGACCACGGCATTTCCGGGGACACCACCCATGGCGGCCTTGCTCGCATCGAGTGGATGCTCTCCGAAAAACCCACGCACGTGCTTGTCGAACTCGGCGCGAATGATGCACTCCGCGGACTTGATCCCGAGCTCACACGGAACAACCTCGAAGCAATCCTCGCAGCACTACAAAAAGCCGGCGTGCACACGATACTGGCCGGCATGCAGGCACCACCCAACCTCGGCCGACGCTACGTCGAGGCGTTCAACAGCCTGTTCCCCGATCTCGCGGGAACGACGAAAACACCCTATCTGGGTTTCTTCCTGGAGGGGGTAGCGAACGTGCCGGAACTCAACCAGGACGACGGCACCCATCCGAACGCCAAGGGTGTGCGGGTCCTGGTGCGACGGATGGCACCGCTGATCTCGGACTGGTTACGACAGACCGGCGGGTAAGATCGGGGACCCTGCGACAAACGATTTGCCTCCTCCATGGTCTCTGGCATCATCATTCGGCAGTTCTTCACAGAACCCGAACATAATTACGGAAGGGGGCTGTATACGGTTCTTTGCAGGGATCAACGTGATTCTAGATTGAATCAGAGATCCTGGAGAACGCGGCATGCCACGCCACGCTGAGCAGCGCGTCCTCATTTACACCGCTGCTCAGTTGTTCGACCTGGTGCATGCGGTCAAACGCTACCCGGAATTCCTGCCGTGGTGTCTCGACGCTCGAATCACTTCCCACGAGGACAAAGCATTTCACGCGGACCTGGTCATCGGTTTCGGCTCCCTTCGGGAAACGTACGGCAGTCGCGTCTCCTTTGAACGACCCTGCCGGGTCAATGTTACGCCCACGCATGGACCTTTTCGGAGAATGAGCAACGCTTGGCGGTTCGAGGATTTGAACGGGGGACGTTGCCGACTCTCATTCGAAGTGGACTTCAAGTTCCGCTCCCCCGTGCTCGAAACCCTCATGGCACCGCTTTTCCTCGTCGCCATCCGCCGCATGGTGCAAGCCTTCGAGAACAGGGCAGAACAGCTGTACGGCATACGCGAAAACAGCGAGGGATCGGGCCCGAAACCCTGACCCGGGCAGATGGAAATTGGTGCGTTCCTTGCCTAAAACAGCGCAATAGCCTATAAGGTCCACATGTTTATTCAGACAGAAGGTACGCCGAATCCCGAGACACTGAAGTTCCTCCCCGGGAAAGACGTACTTGAGGACGGCACCGCATCGTTTGCTGATGCCGAAACAGCCGCCCGCTCACCGCTCGCCTCGCGAATTTTCAGCGTGGAGGGTGTGCGTGGCGTTTTCTTCGGACGCGACTTCATCACCGTCACCAAGGACCCCAAGACCGACTGGCAGCCCATCAAACCGTTGTTGCTCGCTGCCATCCTCCGGCACTACTCCTCCGGCGATCCTGTAATCGCGGTCCCATCCGAGGGAGGCAGGGAAGAAGCCGAAACACGCCCCGAAGACGAGTCTGTCGTCACCGAAATCCGTGACCTCATCGACACACGGGTGCGCCCTGCCGTCGCCGGCCATGGCGGCGACATCATCTTCCACGGCTACCGAGACGGCGTGGTGATGTTGGAGCTGCACGGAGCGTGTTCAGGTTGCCCGAGTTCAATGACCACACTGAAGATGGGCGTCGAGAACATGCTCCGCCATTACATCCCTGCGGTGCAAGAGGTGCGCGAGGTCGCCTGAGGCCTTCGCCACCGAGGAAGGGGGCCCATGCGGACCCTTTTCTTCGACACTGCTCTCTCCCGACTGACAGTGGGTGTCGCCGACGGCGATGCCATTCTCGCATCGATCTCCGAGGACCGCGCCAAGGGGCACGCCGATAGGCTTGTCCCTGCCATCCGCGAGGTGATGCAACGGACGGGCACCTCGTTTCCTGATCTCGATACCATCGGCTGCACTGTGGGACCAGGAACCTTCACCGGAGTTCGCACAGGTGTGGCCGCTGCTCGCGCCCTGGGCCTCGCCGCCAGCCTTCCCCTCGTCGGTGTCACCACCCTCCTTTCCCTCGCAGCCTGTAGCCCCGACGGCAACCCCGTGATTGCAGCCATTGATGCAGGGAGGGACGAGCTCTATCTCCAGTGCTTCGGTCCAAAAGCAACTCCACTCGGGAAGCCCGTCCGAATCCCCGTTGTCGAAGTGAGGCAATCCACACCGGCCACACCGGACGAAGAACCAACCCTCGTCGGAAGCGGTGCCGCACTGGTCAGAGAAGTCTTGGGACGAGGGCGGATCGTTGCGGACGGCGAAGCACCTAGACCCGAGGCACTCGCGCGAGTCGTGGAAACCAGGGCCGCCGAAGTCAGAAGATCTGCAGGAACGAACGACAAGGAGCACCTGCGTCCTCTCTACCTGAGGCCTCCGGACGCCACACCACCAGAACGGTGGCGTCGCCCGCCCGCAGTGCGGACCTAACCTCCGTCGTGGCGAATGGAGAGAATCCAGACTCCCGAGCCGGGCGATTCTTCCTCCGCTTCTGAGACGAGATAGCCGCACTCACGAGCCGAGCGAGGAACGTTTTCCAGCGGCTCATCTCCCGAAAGGCGCACGCGCAGCGTGGCCGCGGGTGGCAGACGCTCAAGTGCCAACTTCGTTCGCACGAACGTCATCGGACAGATCTCGCCGGTAATGTCCAGGCTGACGTCACCCGCGTCCGCTCCGGACGAATCTTCCCGTAACTGCTGGGCCAAACATGCCTCCCCTAGTCGACGATAACCGCCAGCGCCAATCTGTTTTGCCGCGCACGGACCGACATCCTATACTTCCCCCAATACGGCATGAGAAACCACTCCGAACGCAAGTCCCGAAATTTGAACGCCCCCGAGATCTCACTCGAGAGGCGTTGTCGGGAAAAAGGCCTGAAGATGACGCAACAGCGTCGCGTGATCGTTCGCGTGCTGTCGGAATCGAACGACCATCCCGACGCGATTGATGTCCACCAACGAGCGGCGGTCTTGGACCCGCGAATCAGCATGGCGACCGTCTATCGCACCATGAGGCTGCTTGAAGAAGCCGAAGTACTGGAAAAACGAGATTTCGGCGACGGGCGGGCCCGCTATGAGGAAGCACATCGAGAGCACCACGACCACTTGATCGACGTCGACAATGGAACCGTGATCGAGTTCATGAGCCCCGAAATTGAGGTGCTTCAGGAGAAGGTCGCACGCAAACTGGGCTATCGCCTTACCGGACACCGCCACGAGCTCTACGGGGTTCCGCTCAAGTTCAGGAACGAGAAAAACGCCAAGAGGAGCAAACAACGGGGAAGCTAGCCCCCGATTCGATATGGCGGCCGCCGAACACCTAGGAGATTTCTTTCCCGGCGCACACGCCGGGACGCTTGAGGTGCGTCCCGCCCTCAATGCCCGCGAAATCAACGCCGCTCAGGCGCTCCGATACCGGGTCTTTTACGAGGAAATGTCGGCAATCCCTTCTGAGGAAATGCGCCGCAAACGGCAGGACTTCGACAGGTTTGATCCCATCTGGGACCACCTACTAATCATTGACCATGGGCGCGACGACACCGAACATGCCATCGTCGCCACCTATCGTCTTCACCGCTGTACCTCGAAAACGCTACGAAGCGACCTTTACACGGTGGACGAGTACAACATCGATTCCATTCTCGCCCAGCCCGGCACATTGCTCGAGCTCGGGCGCATGTGCATCGACCCCGAGTATCGCAATGGAACGACGCTGCAGCTCCTGTGGAGAGGCGTGGCGAGCTACGTTTTCCACTATGGGGTCACGATGATGTTCGGTTGTGCAAGCCTTGCCGGCACCGACCCCGACACACTTTCCTTGCCGCTGTCCTATCTCCACCACTCCCACCTCGCGCCCGAAGAAATCCGTCCACAGGCGCTGTCCGAATACCGCGTTCCGATGAATCGTCTTGCACCCGGAAGCTATACACAGCAGGGTGCGCTCCGTTCGTTGCCGCCACTCGTCAAAGGCTATCTCCGCCTCGGTGGCTTCGTCGGTGACGGTGCTGTCATCGACCGGCAATTCGGAACCGTTGACGTCTGCATGGTGGTCAAAACCGACCTCGTGCCGGAGCGCTACCGTGCCCACTACCAGCGCGAGACATATCCAAGCGGGCTGATCTGAGTGGATTCGGGACCGATAAGGAGTTGGCCTGTCCGCTCCGCCATACGAACGGCTCTGTGCCTGGGCTGGTTTCTGCTGGCCCTGCCGATCCAGCTCATCGCACTGGCCACGCGTTCGCAAATCGCAAAAACCTTTCCGGTAACCTTTCACCGGGGGCTCGTGCGCATCCTCGGTCTGCGCGTCCGACGCATCGGCACGATCTGCGAGAAAGGGCCGATTATGTTCGTCGGCAACCATTCCTCCTGGCTCGACATCGTGGCGCTGTCGTCGCTCGCGCCGGTGTCATTCGTTGCCAAACAGGAGATCGAAAGCTGGCCCTTCTTCGGCTGGCTCGCGCGCCTGCAGCGAAGCATCTTCATCAATCGACGTCGCTCGCACAGTGCCCGGCATACCCGGGATCTTTCCAAACGCCTTGAGACCGGAGATAACATCATCGTCTTTCCGGAGGGCACCACCGGAAGTGGCAACTACGTGCGGAAATTTCGTTCCAGCATGTTCGCCCTGCCCTCTCTCGAGGGTGGAAGGCGAGTGACCGTGCAACCATTCACGATTTGCTACAGCGGTCTCAATGGACTTCCTCTCGAGCGCCGTAACCGACCGTTGCTCACTTGGTTCGGGGAAATGGATCTCGTGCCTCATCTCTGGAAGGCCCTCGGGCTCGGGCGCATCGAGGTCATGGTCACGTTCCATCCACCCTGTCCGCCAGAGGACAATCGCAAAACGACCGCAGCACTCGCCCAACGGCACGTTGCTCTGGGACTCTCGCACTCGCTCTCGGGCAGACCCCGGCCCGCGACAGCAGAGATGTGAATTGAGCACTTCGACCGCCTCTGAACGCTCTGTGCGCCGAGTCCACATCCGCACCTACGGATGCCAGATGAACGTCTACGATTCCGAGCGCATGGCGGAGATCCTCGCGCCCCTTGGCTACAGCACGATCGCCTCCCCCGAAGAGGCCGACCTCGTCATCCTCAACACCTGTCACATCCGTGAAAAAGCGGCAGAGAAAGTCTATTCCGACCTTGGTCGTCTCGTACCGCTCCGGCGGCGTGCACAAGCCGAAGGGCGCGAGATGCGCCTCGTCGTGGCGGGTTGCGTGGCCCAGGCCGAGGGAACCGAGATCCGTCGGCGTCGGCCCGAGGTGGACATTGTCGTTGGCCCCCAGACTTACCACCGCCTACCGGAACTTCTCGCCCGTGCCGACCGCGCACGTGGACAGGGTGTAATCGACACGGACTTCCCGCCCGAAAGCAAATTCGATGAACTTCCCGCGAGAACTGCGCAGGGGCCCTCGGCTTTTCTCTCCATCCAGGAGGGGTGCGACCGATTCTGCACGTTCTGCGTCGTTCCCTACACTCGTGGCGCGGAGTTTTCCCGCCCGGCCAGCGATGTGATCGCAGAAGCGAACGCTCTGGTCGCCAACGGAGCCCGCGAAATCTGTCTTCTCGGCCAGAACGTCAACGCCTGGCACGGCGAAGGCCTCGACGGGTCAGCATGGACGCTTGCCCGTCTCGTTCGTGAGCTTGCGGACATCGATGCCTTGGTGCGCATTCGCTATACCACCTCGCACCCCGCCAACATGACCGACGATCTCATTCGTGCCCACGGTGAAGTGGACCGGTTGATGCCTTACCTGCACCTTCCGGTGCAGTCCGGTTCAGACAGCGTGCTCCAGGCAATGAACCGCACCTATACCGCCGACGATTACCACCGCATCGTCGACAGCCTCCGCACTGCTTGCCCCGACATCGCGCTTTCCTCGGACTTCATCGTCGGCTTCCCAGGCGAGACGGGGACTGATTTCGAGAAAACCCTCCGCCTCGTCGAAGAGACGGGCTTCGCAGCCGCCTACTCCTTCCGTTACAGCCGCCGCCCCGGAACTCCTGCCGCGATCCTTCCCGGACAGGTGCCCGAAACCGAGAAGGCGCTACGCCTCGAAATCCTTCAGGAGCTGCTCGCCGGACAGCAAAAAGCATTCAACCAGAGCTTCGAAGGACTTACCATGCCGGTACTGTTCGAGCGCCAGGGACGCAACCCTGGCCAACTCTCAGGGCGCAGCCCCTGGATGCAGGCAGTGCACGTCGAAGCGGGTGAAACCCTGCTCGGGACGGTGGCCGACGTACAAGTACGACGCACCGGCCCCCACGGGCTCGGTGGTATCCTCAGCGGTGCCCCCACGGAAAGTGCATGAGCGGAGAAAGCCGTGCCGTGCAGGTCTCGTTCCAGGACAACGCGTTGCTTACCGAGCTTTTCGGGGAACACAATCGTAACCTTCACCAGATCGAGCGAATACTCGACGTAGCCGTTACGGGACGCGGAAACACACTGTCCATCGCCGGCGAATCGGCACCGGCGGCGCGCAAGGCACTTTCGGGCCTCTACCACATGCTCGAATCAGGACAGCCGATAGGCGAGTCTGAAGTTGAAGCGGCCCTCAGGATGGCCGGGATCGAAGATGCTGACCCCATCATCCAAACACCCAAACGTCAGGTTCGCGCCCGCTCCATACGTCAGGCCGAATACATCACCGCTCTCCAGACCCATCCCCTTACCTTCGGGATCGGCCCCGCCGGAACTGGCAAGACCTATCTCGCCGTGGCGGCGGCAGCATCCGAGCTCAAGGCGGGTGCCATTGAACGCATCGTTCTGTCGCGCCCCGCGGTCGAGGCCGGCGAGCACCTGGGTTTCCTGCCAGGCGACCTCCGAAACAAAATCGACCCCTACCTGCGCCCCCTGCACGATGCCCTCGACGACTTGCTTCCACGCGACTGGGTATCGCGGCGCATGGACAACGGCGTGATCGAAATCGCACCGCTGGCCTTCATGCGCGGCAGAACGCTCGCCAACGCCTTCGTCATCCTGGACGAAGCGCAGAACGCAACGCCCGTACAGATGAAGATGTTCCTCACCCGGCTTGGCGAAGGCGCACGAATGGCGGTTACGGGAGATCTCTCACAGGTCGATCTTCCCACCCCCTCTTCTTCGGGTCTCGACGAAGCTCTCAGAGTCACCGCGGAGATTGAGGGAGTGGCGCACGTCCATTTCAACGACACGGACGTGGTCCGCCCCCGCCTCGTCGGCGACATCGTCCGTAGCTACGAACGAAACAGCAATAAACGGCCCCATGCGAAAGGAAAGGGTTAGTGAGTGCCACCGACATAGACGTGGCCGACAAACGCTGGCACGAAGAGGGTCTCGTTGAAACCGCGCGCACAGCGGCGGCAGCGGCACTCGAAGGGCACGATGGTGCCAGAGCATCACTCCGGCTCACTGACGATGCCGAAATGCGTGAACTCAACCGCGTCTGGCGGAGCGTTGACCAACCTACCAATGTGCTGGCCTTCCCCTCGGCATCAACCGCTCCCGACATCCAACAGGGCGAACTCGGCGACGTTGCGATCGGGTTCGAAACTGTGACTCGAGAGGCCATGGAACGGGGAATCCCATGCGCCCACCACCTTGCGCACCTGATCATCCACGGGATCCTCCACCTCGCAGGGCATGATCACGAGATCGAGACCGAAGCCGTGCGCATGGAAGCGATCGAGCGGGAACGACTCGCAAAGATCGGGATCGCCAGTCCTTACGAAAGCGATGGCAGCGATGGTTGATACTCCAGACACCATGCCTTCCCGGCCTTTCCTTTTCCGTGCCGTCGAGAGATTGCGCCGTGTCCTCGGCAAACCCTCGGACCGGCGGCGACAGATCGCCGACACCGTCGCCGGGATCGGAAGGTCGCACCCGCTTTCCGAGGGACAGCGGTCAATGCTGGCGAATCTTCTCGCACTCGAAGAGGTCAACGTGTCAGACGTGATGGTGCCGCGCGCCGACATCGTCGCGGTTCCCGACAACGTCTCCATCGAGGAATTGCTCCGGATCTTCCGCGAAGCCGGACACTCGCGACTTCCGATCTACCGAAGCCACTTGGATGACGTTACCGGCATGGTACACGTGAAAGACCTTCTGCCGTTCTGGTCTAACGGAAAGAACTTCCACATCTCCGGAGTTCGCCGGGACGTCTTGTTCGTGGCTCCCTCGTCACCGGTGAGCGAGTTGCTGTTCCGAATGCGCTCGACGAGCCACATGGCGATCGTTGTCGACGAGCAGGGCGGCACCGACGGGCTGGTGACCATTGAGGATCTTGTCGAAGAGATTGTGGGAGATATTGAGGACGAGCACGACCGAGATTCATCCCCGGTCCTCAGAAAGATGGGGGACGGTGATCTCCACGTCGATGCCCGCGTCGCGCTCAACGAGCTCGAAAAGGCCGCAGGTATCACATTGCAGACAGGCCATGCAAGTGAGGTGGAGAGCGTCGGGGGCCTGGTCGTAACAACCGCAGGCAGGGTGCCCGTGTCCGGAGAGTGGGTAAGCCATCCCTCCGGTCTTCGATTCCTTGTAGTGGAGGCGGATAACCGCAGGATTCACAGGGTGCGGGTCACCCGCTCACGTCCTGACACCTCCTGATCCTGCAACAAATTTCGCGAATCTGCCCGATATTTTCCATACCGGGTAATTCTGAATCCGGAGCTTACCTCCCGCTTGGCACGGCCAACGCCCACGGCTAGGATTGGCGCGTGCAACGTTCTCTCTGTTTCCCTTTTATTCCCGTGCACAAAGAACCATGAGTAAATCCGAGAACAAAGACGAGAAGGGCAACAGCCTGTTCTGCTCGTTCTGCGGCAAAAGCCAGCACGAGGTTCGCAAGCTTATTGCGGGCCCGACGGTGTTCATCTGCGATGAATGCGTCGAGTTGTGCATGGACATCCTCCGTGAGGATAACAAAACAAGCCTCGTGAAAAGCCGTGACGGGGTTCCGGCTCCGGCTAAGATTTGCACAGTTCTTGATGAATACGTCGTGGGCCAGGACCACGCTAAGCGGGTTCTCTCGGTCGCCGTACACAACCACTACAAACGCCTCGCGCACGGCCTCAAGACATCCGATGTGGAACTGGCGAAGTCCAACATCCTGCTTATCGGTCCGACGGGAAGCGGCAAGACGCTCCTTGCCCAGACCCTGGCCCGGATTCTCGACGTGCCGTTCACGATGGCGGATGCCACCACCCTTACCGAGGCGGGTTACGTCGGCGAGGACGTCGAAAACATCATCCTCAATCTCCTCCAGACCGCCGAGTACAACATTGAGCGGGCACAGAGAGGAATCGTCTACGTGGACGAGATCGACAAGATCGGCCGCAAATCAGACAACCCTTCAATCACGCGTGATGTGTCAGGCGAGGGAGTGCAACAAGCACTGCTCAAAATCATGGAGGGAACAATCGCCAGCGTGCCGCCACAGGGAGGTCGCAAACACCCCCAGCAGGAGTTCCTCCAGGTCGATACGACCAACATCCTGTTCATCTGCGGCGGTGCCTTCGGCGGGCTGGAGAGGATTATCTCCGAGCGAGAAACGGGCACCGGAATTGGTTTCGGTGCCGAGGTGCGCACACCTGAGGAAGCGCGCAAGGGAGACATCCTGAAAAAAGTCGAGGTCGAAGACCTCCTCCGCTACGGGCTGATTCCGGAATTCATCGGAAGACTTCCGGTGGTCGCTACGCTCCAGGATCTCGACGAAAATGCACTCGTTGAAATCCTGACCGAACCAAAAAACGCTCTCATCAAGCAGTACGTCCGCCTATTCGAAATGGAGGATGTGAAACTCACAATCACCGAAGATGCGATTCGCCTGATTTCGAAACATGCGCTCACCCGCAAGACCGGTGCACGAGGCCTGCGCTCAATTCTCGAGGGAATCCTTCTCGACATCATGTTCGACCTTCCCTCTCACGAGGGAATTGAGGAAGTCGTCGTCGACGCCGAGGTGGTGGAAGGGAAGCGCCCACCTCTAGTCATTTACGCAGATAAGGCGGTGCCCGCTGCAATGGACCAGACTCTTTCGACGAGGCGCATGGGCTCCTGATGGGAACCGACCCCGCCTTGAAGACGTGCCCCTTCATGCCCAACTAAGTTAAGTTCCCAAGCTGGAGATCACGCACGCTATGAGCACGACCCCCCCCCAACGGGGAGAGGCACGAATCGTTCCTGTCCTGCCTTTGCGCGACATTGTCGTTTTCCCCCACATGATCGTTCCGCTCTTCGTAGGAAGAGTGAAATCGGTTCGGGCCTTGGAAGAGGCGATAGCGCACGACAAGGAGATTCTGCTCGTAACGCAGCGCGAACCGGGTGAGGATGATCCCGGGGCCGCCGACATTCACGGCATGGGTGTTCTGGGAAAGATCCTCCAGATCCTCAAGCTGCCCGATGGAGCTGTCAAACTACTCGTCGAGGGCAATGATCGAGCAGAGGTTTCGGGCCTCACCACCGAGGAATCCTTCCTCCAGGCCAATATTCAAATCGTTACGGAGACGGAACCGAAAACCTCCGAGACGCTCCAAGCCTCAGTGCGGGCAGTTGCAGGGCGTTTCGAAGAGTACGCGAAGCTGAGCAAAAAAATCCCTAATGATGTGTTTTCCTCGGTTGTCCAGATCGAGGAACCCGGCCGTCTCACTGACACGGTTGCAGCTCAAATCGGAGGGCGGATCGAGGATCGACAGAAGCTTCTCGAGACGGTGAACATCACCAAAAGGATCGAGGCGTTGCTCGTTCTCATCGGTGCCGAAATCGGCGTAATGCGGGTCGAGCGGAAGATCCGTTCGCGCGTCAAAACCCAAATGGAGAAGACCCAGAGGGATTACTACCTCAACGAACAACTCAAAGCGATCCAGCGCGAGCTCGGCGACGGTGGTGAAAACAAGGACGAGGGCGAAGAGTTCGAGGAACGCCTCGCCAAGGTCAAACTCAGCAAGGAAGCGCAAGAAAAAGCCGTCGCCGAATTGAAAAAACTCCGCTCGATGAGCCCCATGTCTGCCGAATCAACAGTAGTGCGAGGCTACCTCGATTGGCTCCTCGGGGTTCCATGGAAGAAACGCACACGGATCAATCGTGACCTTCGCAAGGCTGAGAAAATTCTCAACGAGGACCACTACGGCCTTGAAAAAGTCAAGGAACGCATCCTCGAATACTTGGCCGTACAACAACGCACCCGCAGCGCCCGGGGACAGATTCTCTGTCTCGTGGGCCCTCCCGGTGTCGGAAAAACTTCGCTCGGTGAATCCGTGGCGCGGGCCACGGGCCGGAAGTTCGTGCGCATCTCGCTCGGCGGAGTCCGTGACGAGTCCGAGATCCGCGGCCACCGGCGCACCTACATCGGCTCAATGCCCGGACGGATCGTCCAGGGCATGAAGAAGGCGGGGGTCTCGAACCCGCTGTTCCTGCTTGATGAGGTGGACAAGATCGGTGCAGACTGGCGGGGAGATCCCGCTTCCGCACTCCTTGAAGTGCTTGATCCTGAGCAGAACAAGACTTTCAATGACCACTACCTTGAGGTCGACTACGACCTCTCGGACGTGTTCTTCCTGACCACTGCGAACACTCGCTCAATGCCGCAAGCGCTCCTCGACCGAATGGAGATCATCCCGATCCCGGGCTACACTGAGAACGAGAAGGTTGAGATCGCAACCCGCCACCTGATTCGCAAGCAAATGAAACGGAACGGCTTGGACAAAACGGAGTGGGGTCTCTCGGCGACGGGCTTGCGCAACCTTATCCGCCACCACACACGAGAGGCCGGCGTGCGGAGTCTTGAACGCGAGATCGCCCGCCTCTGCCGCAAGGCAGCTCGGCTCATCGTGATGGGAGAAACCAAAAAGGTCTCCGTGACTGGACGCAACCTCAGCGATTTCCTTGGAGCCAACCGTTTCCGTTTCGGTGAAGTGGAAAACGAGCGCATGACCGGCGTGGTTACCGGTCTTGCTTACACCGAGACCGGCGGCGACCTGCTGTCCATCGAAGCAGTCACGATGCCCGGAAAGGGACGACGCCAGATCACCGGGCAGCTTGGTGACGTGATGAAGGAATCGGTCAAGGCTGCGGTCTCGTACATCCGCTCACGCGCACCGAGCCTCGGCATCGATCCGCAGGTCTTCGAGACACGGGACATCCATGTCCACGTCCCCGAAGGAGCGACACCCAAGGACGGCCCGTCTGCGGGCGTCGCCATCGCGACGGCAATTCTGTCGGCACTGACCGGCGTGACCGCCTCAGCACGGGTCGCAATGACAGGAGAAATCACCCTGCGCGGACGTGTCCTCCCAATCGGTGGCCTTAAGGAAAAACTCCTTGCCGCCCTTCGGGGAAACATCCAAACCGTCCTCATCCCGCGGGACAATGAAAAGGACCTTGAGGAAATTCCGGCAGAGGTCCGGAAGAAGGTCAAAATCATTCCCGTCACCGAAGTCGACGATGTTCTCCCCCACGTCCTTCCCGACCTACAGAAGACGGATTGGACCCTTCCTCCGGGATCCCTCGATATTCCCGCCGGTCCGCCCCTAAAGCCTGCCGGCGGCGAAGACACAGTGCGCCACTAGGCACTCCCCTCGAAAAGCAGAACCCGAGAAACACGAGAGAGAGCCCATGGACTTCAGCAAGGTGCACGCGATCATCAGTGGCGGCGGATCCGGACTCGGCGAGGCGACGGCGGAAGCCGTCGTTCAGGCGGGCGGATTTGCGAGCATCGTCGACGTCGACGACAAGGGCCTCGGCGCAGTAAACAAACGGCTCGGGGAGCGTTGCCTGGCGATCAAGGCCGACGTAACCGATGAGAAAGCCGTCCAGACGGCCGTAAGCGAGTCCGTTGATGCCTTCGGGCCGCTGACCCTCGCCGTCAACTGCGCGGGCGTGGCCACGCCAGGCAAGATTTTGGGGCGCGAGGGAGTACTCGCACTCGCGGACTATGCGCGGGTGATCCGAATCAACTTAATCGGAACTTTTAACCTGCTGAAAGCAGCTGCAGATTCAATGCAGAACAACGAACTAAAGGGCGAGGAGCGTGGGGTCATCGTCAACACCTCCTCAGTCGCCGGGACCGATGGGCAAATCGGGCAGGCTGCCTACGCCTCATCAAAGGGAGGCGTCATCGGCCTCACGCTGCCCGCCGCCCGGGAGCTCGCCCGTCACGCAATCCGCGTGGTGACGGTGGCACCAGGGCTCTTCGAGACGCCAATGCTCGCCGGGCTACCAGAGGAGGCGAAAGAATCCCTGATCGCTTCGACCTTGCACCCTCACCGCCTCGGCCAATCTGACGAATACGCCAAGCTTGTTCATCACATCTACGAAAACACCATGCTGAACGGTGAAACCATTCGCCTCGACGGATCCGTCCGACTGGCGCCACGCTAGAAAAACGATGGGCACCCTTGCGGGCAGGACCGTCCTCATCACTGGTGCTAGCCGGGGAATCGGGAAGGCAATCGCACTCCGGTGTGCCAGAAACGGTGCCAATGTCGTCATTACCGGTAAGACCAAAGAACCTCATCCCAAGCTTCCAGGAACGATTCACACCGCCGCTAAAGAGGTAGAACAAGCAGGCGGCAAAGCGATTGCTGTTTCTCTCGACGTTCGCGAGGAAAGTCAGATAGCGGCCTGCATTGAAAAAACCTTGGAGGCATTCGGCGGCATCGACGTCCTTGTTAACAATGCGAGTGCCATTCACCTCGAAGGCATCGAAGGTACCCCGGCCAAACGCTGGGATCTCATGTTTGAGATCAACGCACGCGGCACGTTCCTTGCCTCAAAAATGGCAATCCCCCACCTTCGTAAAGCCGAGAACCCACACATTCTCACGCTCTCCCCGCCGCTTGCGCTTGATGCGAAATGGCTGGCACCCCACGCCCCCTACACCGCCGCTAAGCAGGTCATGTCGATGCTGGCCATTGGCATGGCAGGCGAACTCGGCAAGGACGGCATCGCTTCGAACACTCTGTGGCCACGGACCACCATCGCCACGGCAGCGGTCGAGTTCGTGATTGGCAAGGAGGTCATGCAGCAGAGCCGGAAGCCCGAAATCATGGCGGATGCCGCCTACGCCATCTTCATGCGCCCCTCGCGTTCCTGCACAGGCCACACCTTTATCGACGAGGACGTGCTCCGTGAAGAAGGAACAACCGACTTCGACGCCTACGCGGTAAACCCTGACGCTGAGCTTAGGACGGACCTCTTCCTCGACTGAGTCTCAACCCATTGTCTGCGGCTTTCACCTTCTCACGCAGTGTCGATTTCATAATCTTTCCATTCGAGTTCCGCGGGAGCGGATCGGGCAGGAAGGTGACGCTCTCAGGAACCTTGTAGTCGGCCAGACGCTCAGCGAGAAATGCCCGAACGCCCTCTTCTGTCGGTATGTTTTCCCCAGGCGTTACGAACGCGTGCACACGCTCACCCAGAACTGGACACGGACGGGCTACCACCGCCGCCTCGAGAACCCCGTCGCATTCGGCGAGCAGGCTCTCCACCTCAGCCGAAAAGATTTTGTAGCCGCCGCGGTTGATCATGTCCTTGCTGCGGTCGAGCACCTCGACGAAACCCTCCTCGTCCATGCGGCCAATATCGCCCGAGAGCCACATTCCGTTCCGAAAACCCTTACGCGTAGCTTCC
The DNA here is from genome assembly GCA_965206145.1 of Alphaproteobacteria bacterium. GTDB lineage: Bacteria > Pseudomonadota > Alphaproteobacteria > TMED109 > TMED109 > CBDBIK01. The sequence continues at coordinate 394,964 of CBDBIK010000009.1, read as the reverse complement.
TCGAGATTCCAGTACCCGGGAACCACCATCGGCCCGCCGATGCAGATCTCCCCCTCGCTACCGGAGGGAAGTTCATCTCCGCCCTCATCGCAGACCCTGATATCGGCACAGTGAACGGGCAGACCAACGCTTGCACGCTTCTCCCGGGCACGCGCTGGCGGGAGGAGTGTCGCCGGCGATGTAGTCTCGGTTGAGCCATAGGCATTCATCGGCTGAGCGTTCGGAAATTTCTGGACAAGTTCAGTGACGATTGCCTCAGGAACCGGGGCGCCACCGTAGGCAGCGACGCGAAAGTTTGGAAGTTTAGGCAAAGTCTCCAAGCGAAGAATGAGGTTGTACATCGCGGGCACCATCACCGAATGCGTAACCGCCTCCCCGTGAAGAAGCGCGGCGGCGGCATCCGCTTTGAATTCCCGAAGCACGACGATCTTTCCGCCGATGCCAAGCATGGTCAGAGTCTGAGCGACAAGCCCTGTGATGTGGGTGAACGGAACCGCCAGCAACGAGCGCTCGACGAAAGTGAGCCGCATGGCGTAGGTGTAATGAAGCACGCTGTGGACCAGATTGACATGGGTGATCATCGCGCCCTTCGGTTTTCCGGTTGTGCCGGAGGTGTACATGAGAAAAGCGAGTGCCTCCTCGTCATCGCCTGGAGGCGCTACCTCCCCTTCTTCGTTTTCCAGTTCCGAGTAAGAACGGCCCCCTGATGTCACCTCGCCAAGAATAAAAACTTGCTCCAGCGAGGGCACGGTGTTGTATTCGGGAACACGGGGTGCAAGCGCATCCTCAACCACGAGAATGCGGGCACCGCTGTCATGCAGCATGTAAGCAACCTCAGGTGTCTGGAGGCGGTGCCCCAACGGCACTGCAACGGCGCCGAGGCGGAGGCATGCCATCACCGCGCAAAGCGCATCCCCACGGTTGCCCGACCAGATTCCGATCCTATCGCCCGGTTTAATACCGAGGTTTGTAAGGCCTGCTGCCGCCTGATCTGCCCGTTTGGCAAGAACGCGATAACTGATCCGCTCGTCTCCGTCCACGATCGCCTCTCTGTCGGGATGGCGGCGGACGGAATCGGCGAACATCGTCGTCATCATGGAAGGACGGTCCGAAAAGCAAGTTAACGAGCGGCCAAAGTGCTCCTCAGTGCGCAAATCACAAACATTAAGGTTGCGCCAACTCTTCCGGGTCAAGACAACCTTCTCTTCACGAGTTCCCAAGCAGCCTCGGCGTAGGGTTCTGTCTGTGCGCCTACCTCCTCGGCATTGGTGGAGCTTGCGTTGCCGGCGCGCCCTCGTGCCAGCACTCCCTCCACGATGGCCGCAAACCGGAACATAGAAAAGACCACGTGAAAGCGGACATCCAGGGGCTCGCGTCCCGTACGGCGGCAGTAATCGCGCACGTAGTCTTCCCCCGACGGGATGCCAAGCCCTTCGAGGTCTGCACCTCCCATCCCGTGACGGACAGTGTGTGGAATCCAGTAACCGGAAACGTTGTAGCCGAGATCGCCCAGCGGGTGCCCCAAGGTGGAAAGTTCCCAGTCCAGGACGCCGATCACTTCTGGACGATCTGGGGCGTAAACCAGGTTTCCAAGGCGGAAATCGCCATGCACGACGGAAGTTTCATCACCGGGCGGAATGTTGTTCGGCAGCCAGCGCACGAGCTCATCCATCGCCGGAATGTCCCGCTGTTTGCTGAGCTCCCATTGCCTGGTCCAGCGCGATATTTGGCGAGCGAAATAGTTTCCCGAACGACCGAAGTCCTCGAGTCCGGCAGCGCGATAATCGACCGAATGGAGAGCTACAAGCGTCCAGTTCATAGAATCAAAGATCTTCGTCCGCTCAGCCGGAGAAAGCTCCATCAGCAGCGGGTGCTCAAAAATCCTACCTTCGAGGTGCTCCATCACATAGAACGGAGTGCCGATAACCGAATCGTCCTCGCAGAGAAACATCATCTCTGGAACCGGGACCCCGTGATCTCGCAAGGCCTCCTGAACGCGATACTCGCGCTCGACAGCGTGCGCCGACGGAAGCAACTCTCCCGGCGGCTTCTTCCGGAGCACCCAACGCCTCTCCCCGCTCTCGATCATAAACGTCGGGTTCGATTGCCCGCCGTGAAACTGGCTGATCGCATCCAGACCTTCGAAACCCAGGAGGGCAGTCCTGAGATGAGCTTCCAGGGATTTTTCATCGAAGCGGTGGGCTTCCCTGACGGGAGCCAATTCAGGCGCAGCGTTCACACCGCTCTCCGATTGCGCACTGCAACCACGATGCCGAGACCCGCAAGCACGCCCGCGAACGCTCCCAATACAATACCAATCCAGCCTCCTTGGCGAACCGAGGAACGCATTCGGGCCTCGGCACGAAGAGCCAGGCCTTCCGCTTCTTCGCGTGCGGCCGCCAGCGTTTTATCGAGACCCCGTGCCGCACCATCGGTTGCCTCCAAAGCCTCAACCGAAAGTGGATCCTCGCCAAGATCGCGGGCCATCTGTTCAATCTCCGTGATACTGGCGAGTACGGCTTTGATCGTGATCTCTATTCGTTCTCGATCAGCATTGGGGAGAGCTTCTCCTTCGTTGCGCAGTAGGGAATTCAAGTCATCAGCGCGGCGAGCGAGGGCTCTCGCCCCGGCTGATATTTCCCGGGACGCAACGTCCACCACGGAAGAGCCCTCAACTAAAGATCTCCCCGCGGCGACGTGAAAGCTCGCCGTCCTGTCAGCACGCTCGAGCGCAAGCATGTGAATGCGCTCCATCAGATCGCGCCGAAAAGCGCTCTCCCCTTCGACGGTGCAGGCCAAGGTGAAGAGCAACTGGTGCGCCAACACCGCCGCCACGCCGAGGACAACGCCGGCGGCGAGGAAAAGCCAAGACGGACGAAGCATGCCTCGTTGGGAGCCCGTCAGTTGTACTGCCGAAGCTCGAGGCGAGCGATCTGATTACGGTGAACCTCATCCGGTCCATCGGCAAGCCGCAGAAGACGTGTGTTCGCGTAGGCCTCTCCCAGGCCGAAATCGGTCGTGAGCCCACCACCACCGTGCGCCTGGATCGCCCAGTCAACAATCTTGCAGGCCATGACCGGTGCAGCCACTTTGATCATGCCGATTTCCTTGCGCGCCTCCTTGTTGCCAACGGCATCCATCCGCCATGCGGTATGGAGAACCAGGAGTCGCGTCTGGTCGATCATAATCCGTGATTCGGCAATGCGCTCCTGGGTCACGGTCTGCTCGGAGATGGGCTTCCCAAAAGCGATGCGGGACTTCGTCCGTTTGCACATCTTCTCCAGTGCCCGCTCCGCAAGGCCGATGAGTCGCATGCAGTGGTGAATTCGGCCAGGCCCGAGACGTCCCTGGGCGATTTCAAAACCACGACCCTCGCCGAGCAGCATGTTGCTCGCCGGCACTCGCACATTCTCGAACAGGACCTCGGCATGGCCGTGCGGGGCGTCGTCAAAGCCGAACACGGGAAGCGCACGGACCACGGTAACGCCCGGCGTATCCCGAGGCACCAGGATCATTGATTGCTGGCGATGGCGGTCAGGGTTTTGTGGATCGGACTTGCCCATGACGATCATGATCTTGCATCGCGGAGAGGGAGCACCCGTGATCCACCACTTGCGACCGTTGATGACGTAATCATCGCCAGCACGTTCAATCCGGCACTCAATGTTGGTCGCATCCGAAGAGGCGACGTCGGGTTCGGTCATGGCAAAAGCGGAGCGGATCTTTCCCTCGAGCAGAGGCTCAAGCCATTCCTTCTTCTGCTCCTCAGTGCCGTAACGAGCCAGCACCTCCATGTTGCCCGTGTCGGGAGCGGAACAGTTGAACACCTCCGGCGCGTGCGCGGAGCGACCCATGATCTCGCAAAGCGGTGCGTACTCGAAGTTGGAAAGACCAGGGCCGTGCTCACTCTCGGGTAAAAACAAATTCCAGAGTTTCTCCTCCTTCGCGATCTCCTTCAATTTGTCGATCGTCTCGAGAGGTGCCCAGCGATCACCAGAGGCAATCTCCTCCTCGATCACAGGTTCGTTCGGATAAATGTGCTCGTCCATGAACGCGTTAAGGCGTTCTTGCAATTCCAGCACGCGCGGGGGGAACTCGTACATGCCGAGAATCTCCTTTGAGGGAAGCGCCCGCCAGAGAGCGAAGCGTTCAGACCACCCAGAGCTGACCATCGTAACCCAGTCATAGTCGGACGCGCGAAAGTACCCCGATCAGGAGATATCGCTACCCTGTCAATGGAATTGACCCTGCGTAGCCGCTGTTGCCCGATAGCGGAAAGGGGCGTGCCGGAGTGCGCTGATCTCTCGTCGAACTCTGATAAACGCGCTCCGAGCGCAAGCAAGGTTTGTACTCCTTATGGGCGTTATGGGCGCGGCCGCCGCAACAGCAGCGCTTATTAGCTCACCGAGTGCCGCACAGTCCGATATTGTGAAGCGTCCCGATATCCTCCTGAAACCAAGCTGCTCTCGCACGAGAGGAGGTATTGCCATCGCAAAGCCTGACGGCACGGTCTATTACTGCTTGCAGCGGGTGGTCGCCATCGAACGCAGGTTCCCGAGTGCCACGCGGTTTTTCTTCCTGCACGAATATGGTCACATCGCACTGCAAACGGGTGACGAGCTGAAAGTGGATTGCTGGGCAGCCTGGGAGCTTCGGAACATCCAGGATGGAAAAAAGATCCTCGCCGCCGCGAGGAAATACGTGGAAGGCTTCAAACTCCCCGACGTGAAATACGGAGGGACAGGGGCTCAGCGCTCAGAACTTATGCAGGGATGTAACGAGCAGGGGATGCCCTGGCTCAAGAAGGCGCGAGAGCGGGGGGACCGTCCCCCGTCGCCGGAGGCTTGGGGCGAGTGATGGGACTTGAACCCACGACCCCCGGTACCACAAACCGATGCTCTAACCAGCTGAGCTACACTCGCCAAGGTGCCCCGATTCACTAGGGAAGGGGAGAGGGTCGGTCAAGCCGACTGAAATTCCCCGTCAGGATTCGCTCACCAAAAGCCTGCGGGCTTCCGTGAGAATCCTGTCCTCCAAAGCTCTTTCAGTGGCCGGGTCGACCGGCACATCCTGAAGATTTCCGCTGTCGTCCTGCATCCTGCGAAAGACCTTCACCTTGATCCCGTCGATGCGAAGATCCTGCGTCTGGATCCGCGCTACAACCTTCATAAGCTCGCCCGGCGCGTCGGCAAGGGTCGACCATTCAGTGATGATCACGCCACCTTCAGCATCGACCGAATCGAGCGGAAGAAATGACAGAACCTGGAGAGAAGCGTGCCAGAGATGGCGGTTCACCGTCATTCCGCCGCCCTGATTGTCCTCGTCATCCCCACCGAAGTCGAAGAGTTGAATTGCGTCGACACCCTGACGTTCAAGGGCCTCTCTTCTCTTTCGGTCGATAGGAACCTCCGGAGATGTCGCTGGTTTTTTGCTTACCCCTTCACATCCGGACAGCAAAAAGACGCCTCCCCCGGCGAACACTGGCAAAACCAGCGCAAAAGTGAGCGAAGTGATGGGAACCGAAAAACGGAAAGGCATGAGGATTCTCGGAATACATGAAAGTGGGCGCGCCCGTTCCGAGTATTTGTAGCACGGGCCGGCCGCAACGAGAAGATGCCGCACAGCCAAAAAATGGCTCAGGGCAAAGCTTCCGCCCGCATCGCGAGGTATCCGTCCTGGTCGCGAATCCAAAGATCAGCCCCGTCCGCCCGGGGTCTCCCCTCGGCCCGCAAGGGGGCGTTCGCAAACACGGGACGTCGGGAGCGAAACCGAAACGAGGAGGGAAATGTGCCGTCATTTTCGGCTCGGAATAGCTCCAGCAACAGAACAGCCATGAGAGGCCCGTGCACCACAATGTCGGGATACCCCTCGACCTCCCGAACGTACGGAGCGTCGTAGTGAATGCGGTGTCCGTTGAAAGTAAGCGCAGAATAGCGAAACAACATCACCGGATCGGGATGCGTTTCACGCGACCACGCAGGATCATCCGGAGCAGCCTCAAGTTCCGTCGCTGCGATGTCGCGCAGTTCTCGATAGACGAGATTCTGCTCCTCTTCGATGCACGTCTTCCCTTCCGATTCGATCCGATGGAAGACATTCACGAACATGAGCGGGCCAGTACGGCCCTGTTTTTCCTCGACGTTTCTGATCTCCGATGTCCGCCGTGCGGCCTCCCCTATCCGGAGCGGGGCAAACCATCGGAGATTTCCGCCTGCGTACATGCGACGGGGAAGCTCGACGGGAGGAAGAAAGTTCCCCCGCAGGGGATGGCCGTCGGGGCCCACCCGGTCCGCCGCTACCGCTTCGAGGAAGTACAGCCAGTGCCAGCCGGGCGGCAGCGGGTCACCCACGCATGGTGCCTCACTCCCCAAGGTCGCTGCAAGTGCCGCCGCAGGCCAGTGGGCGATTCTGTCCTCGCGGACGTCCTGCTTCGGGGTCCAACCCTCGAAAGCCTTCACCCGAGGAATTCTTTCCGGAGTGCGTCACTATGGGCACCAAGTTCCGGCACAGTTCCGAGGATTGAAAGCTCCTGCTCTGTCTCGACCGGCGGTGCCACCGTTTCTAGGACGCCGCCAGGAGTTTCATAAGAAACTGTCTTGAGATGAGGATGAGCGATGAAGTCGTCGATATCGTTGAGGGCTCCGCATGCGATCTTGGCTTTTCTGAGAATGTCCATGAGCTCCGGGCGGTTGCGGTGCGAGAACGCCTCCACCACAATTTGGTCGAGCTCGGCCCGGTTGGCTTGCCTCGCATCGGGAGAGCAAAAACGTGAATCCTCGACAAGATGGGCATTGTCAAGCACGTTTTCGCATAGGGACTTCCATTCTCGCTCGTTCTGGATGGAGATCAGGACCATACGCCCGCAACGGGCAGGATACGCCCCGTAAGGAGCGATCGAGGGGTGGTTGAGACCGAGACGGGGCAAGACCGTCCCCCCGTAGCGACGATGCAGGTAGGGAACCGTCATCCAGTCGGCCATGCCGCTGAACAGAGAGGTTCGGATCGAGGTCCCCTCCCCCGTTCTTTCTCGACGGTAGAGCGCGCGAAGCACCGCCGTATGGGCGTTCATACCGCACGCGATATCGCACACCGAGACACCGACCCGTCCAGGCCCATCAGGCGTGCCGGTGAACGTGCACAAGCCGGTCTCGGCCTGCACGAGAAGATCGTAGGCTTTCATGTCAGCATAGGGACCCTCTCCATAACCGGAGATGTCCACCGTGATTAGTTTGGGATTCGCCCTGCGAAGATCGCTCGAGCCGAGGCCAGCACGCGCCGCCGCGCCAGGGGCAAGATTCTGGATGAAGACATCGGCCTGCGCGGCGATGCGACGGAGCAGCGCCGCATCCTCCGGATTTTTGATGTCGGCAATGAGAGACTCTTTCCCCCGGTTGAGCCAAACAAAGTACGCGCTCTCGCCGAGAGCAACACCGTCATAGTGGCGGGCAAAATCACCACTTTCGCGCTCGACCTTGATCACGCGAGCACCCGATTCGGCGAGACGACACGAACACAAGGGTGCAGCCACCGCCTGCTCAAGGGACAGAACGAGGATGTTTTCTAGATCGCGCATGAGCCTTCAGTAGGAACGGGGAAGTCCCAACACGTGCTGAGCGAGGTAAGCGAGAACGAGGTTGGTGGAGATCGGTGCTACCTGATAGAGCCTCGTCTCACGGAACTTGCGCTCGATGTCGTAGTCCTCGGCGAAGCCGAAGCCTCCATGAGTCTGCAAACAACTCTCGGCGGCATGCCACGAGGCATCCGCTGCCAGTAGCTTGGCCATGTTCGCCTCGGCACCACACGACATTTCGGCATCAAACAACGAAACCGCCTTGTCGACCATCAATGCCGCCGCCTCTGTCTCGGCATAGGCACGGGCAATCGGAAACTGCACTCCCTGATTCTGGCCGATGGGGCGGCCAAACACCACGCGTTCCTGGGCATAGATCGAGGCACGGTCAGTGAAGAAACGAGCATCGCCTATGCACTCGGTAGCAACCAGGATGCGTTCAGCATTAAGGCCGTCAATGACATAGCGAAACCCTTTCCCCTCTTCGCCGATTCGAGCATCGCTCGGGATTTTCAGATTTTCGAAAAATAGTTCAGTAGTGGCGTGGTTGAGCATGGTGCGAATCGGTCGAATCTCGAGTCCGGCACCCAGTGCCTCGCGCATGTCGACAAGAAAAAGCGACAGACCTTCATTTCTCTTCTTGACCTGGTCAAGAGGAGTGGTTCGAGCCAGCAAAAGCAGAAGATCGGAGTGCTCCGCCCGGCTCGTCCATACCTTCTGCCCGTTGATCACATACCCGTTGCCATCGAACTCGGCCCGAGTCTGCATCGAAAGCGTGTCGCTACCGGCGGTGGGCTCGGTCACGCCGAACGCCTGGAGACGAAGCGTGCCCTCAACAATTCCGGGCAGGTACCTCTCCTTCTGCTCGTCCGAGCCGTAACGCAGGAGAGCGCCCATAGTGTACATCTGTGCATGGCACGCCGCACCGTTGGATCCGGAACGATGGATCTCCTCGAGTACGGCGCAGGCAGCGGAAAGGGGCAAACCCGAGCCCCCGTAACGCTCCGGAATCAAGCAGGCGAGGTAGCCCGCTTCGGTGAGTGCATCGACAAACTCTTTCGGATAGGCACGCTCACGGTCCCGATCCCGCCAGTACTCGCCGGGGAAACGTGCGCAAAGCTTGCGCACCGCCTCGCGAATGTCGCCCCAGGGAACCTCTTGGGTGCCGTCGCGGGCCAAACCGGCACCAGCACCAGGTGTTGTCGTCACTGCCGAACGCTGAAACTGCGCAAAAAGGCTTTAAAAGCCTAGGGAAAAGCCGATCGACCAAGCGCTCTCTCCGCCAGCCGAATTGATCGCGGATCCAACTTCCTGCACGGACTTGAGGTACTTGGCAAAAGCCCAGAGCGTTGATGTGAAGGCATAGTCGAGATTGAGCGCAAAAGCATCGACATGAGCTTGCGATGCCTCCCCTTCGACGAGATCCACACCATTTATGTCGGCCTCAGAATGAAGGTACCCGGCACCGATCTCGAAAGAGCCGATTCGGTACGAAAGGTCGATATTGTAGTTGTGCTCGAGGTCTTCGTCTGGATCACCGAAATAGGTAGCTCCGAGAGTAAAGCCACGGTAGTCAAGCGAACCTCTGAGAGGCGTGTCGTCCAGGACTGCCACCGTTCCAAATTCGTCCTGGAACATGGAGCGACCGAGACCGACAGTGAAATCAACGCCGAGGTAAGTGCCATTCCATGCCAACGCTTCATTGAGCGCGGCAGCATCCATGTCGGCAAGGGCACCGTAAGAGAGGCATCCGATGGGTGGGGAGACCCCGACGAGCGGGATGGTATCCAGGGAAATCGACAACGAAGGCTGCGGGCACGGCACCTCGGCCGGCACGATCAGGTGGAGTGGCTCAAACCCCGCATCACCAGCAAGCGCAGGCCCCACGCTGAACAATCCCGCCCCGAGCGTAAAAACAAAAATTCGGGCGAAACTCGCCCCCATTTCCCTCATCGTTCTCCACCGACACAGGCCCGCGGGCGCACATGGCAACTCGCGAACCCCCATTCTTCCCTGCTCGAAACGCTAGCGCATCAACGCACGAACTTCCACCCGGTCGGCAACGGGCCGAAATCAGACACGATGCAAAGACAGCCTGCGAAAGCGCTCAAGTCCATCCGAGCAGTTCTCGAAAGGTGCAGACGTGAAGACCGCCAAACTCAAATGTCTTTAAATGTCTTTCCTTGATGCAATTCGAGCCGGGACGCAAGACCTCAAATCCCTTGAGATCCATACCATCCTTCACAACCCCGTCAGTGACGACGCAGCAAGACAATACGGTTGGTGTTAGTTCCTCTGGCTCCGTTGGCGATTCCCCAAGTGTGCGAGGTCTTGGTGAACTCTTGATCGTTGACCATAACCCCGAGCCTCTCAAAAGGGAGACCCTCAGCTGCCTGCCACACAAGCCGCTCAAGAAGAACCTTGCCGCCCCGTACCTCTCCCACCTCGAAGGCGACGTATCCGCCGCTGCGAAGGATGCGTGCTTGCTCGATGAAAACCTTGCGCACCATTTCCGTCCATGCCTTCTCATTCCGGCAGATGGAAAGCGTGACTCCTTCCGCATCAATGCCAGCAAACCAGCACCGGAGCCAGTTGTCAGCCGCGTACTGGACAACGTCGAGAAACGGTGGCGACGTCACGACCAACGCGACAGAGGCGTCCTTGATCCAAGGCGAACTCCACGCCAAACCTGTCCGGACTTCGAAACTGGTACCTGCTGGCAGGCCACCAGACCGAAGCAAGGATTTCGTCTTGCGAAGAATAATTCCGGGCACGTCCCGTTCGGGCGGGAAGACACCCTGTTGCGCGTTGATGCGACGCTGCGCCTTCACTGAAACCGCCTGGTTGGGTGGCATGGATCGCCCGGAGAAAAAGCCGGAGGAATGACCTGAAAGCCGACTAAGAGCGACCATGCGTATCCAATCCGCCACTGGATCCGGCAATCCATTGGCAGACATCCGTTCCGCGATCCACGAACGAAGTGCCTCCAGGCATTTCAAGGTGCGGGGATGGTAGAAAACCAAGAGATCCTCGCGCATCACGCATCTGGCCTGCCAGTTCACCGTCGCAAGAGCCGCCTCCACCGCACCCGCATCCACCGGACACAGACGCGGGCGTGCCAGCATCTCCGACAGCGGGCTGATGTCGCTTCCGAAGGCCACGCGGCCCATGAGGGCAGCCTGCACCGGGCTCGTCCCGCGGCCCATGAAGGGATCGTGGACAATCTCGCCGGGTTGCGAGAGATGTTCGATGAAGAACGCAGGCAATTCCGCCTTGAAACAAGCTCGGTAGGAAATTTCGTGAAGGGGATGCCCCCGTCGCTGCCGTGCGGTCCAGAACTCGTTGACGAGGAGGCTGATCCTTGCGTTTCCTGCATCCTTCAGCTCCTCCGTACGCCGTCCGAATTCATCGAATTTCCGCACCAGGTCCAGGAAATCATCCGATACCGAGATTTGGGAAGATGGCGCAGGGGTTCTGATCAGATTCATACTCCCCACCGCCTTTCGGAAAGACTCATAAAGAAAAACTGCTCCGCTATAATGGGCGGATTGGTGGTCCTTCCGCCCTCTCCCGCTCTGCCATGGAGGACGGAGGTTTTGCCCTTCCCCAAGGAGAAAGCATGTTTGCCAGCCTGACGACGCACACGTTTGCCATCGCAAGTGGCGTCGTGATTGTGATCGGGGTGCTCCTGATGGTACAGGGGACTACCGATATCCAGCGTATGCGCATCCCCAAAGACCCGGACGATCAGGAGGGTTTTACACTCGCAGATCACCTCCTTAAACGGGCCCGCGTGTTCCTTCGCGCCGGCGAAGTCACTACCGCCGTGGGAGCGATCGGCGGTATCACCGCCATGCTTATGTATGGTGGGATCATCCCCGGCCTTTGAGGCCGCAAAAGAAAGGAAAACCGCATGGCCAGAGATTTCCTCGACGAACTCGAGACCCGCGACCCCGAGGTCCGCGAAAGGGAGCAGTTCGAAACTCTGAGAAACATCCTACGCCACGCGATTGATGCATCCGCAGCATGGAAAAAAAGGCTCACGGGAGTTGCTCCCGAAACGATCAGAGATCGCAAGGCACTCGCCGATCTCCCGGTGCTGCGAAAATCCGAATTCGTTGAACTTCAGAAGAAGAATCCACCCTTAGGTGGTCTTGCAACCCGCGAGCCGGGCGAGTTTATTCATCTCTTCACCTCGCCCGGCCCGATCCACGAGCCAGGCGGCGAGGGAGACTTCGGGCGCATGGCCCGATCCATGCACGCAGCGGGCTTCCGCAAGGGTGACGTTGTCCACAACACCTTTTCCTACCACTTCACACCAGCAGGATTCATGATGGAGCAGGGTGCCCGTGCGCTCGGCTGCGCCGTGATCCCGGCAGGCACCGGCAACACCGACCTTCAACTCGATACCATCGCCGCAATCCGCCCCAACCGCTACGTGGGAACCCCGTCATTCCTCGTCATCCTTCTTGAGACGGGCAAGGAGCGCGGCATCGATGTCTCCTCCATAAAGACCGGCATCGTCGGAGGTGAAGCACTTACACCATCTCTCCTCAAGCGGATCGAGGGCCACGGAGTGAAGGTTCTCCAAGGCTACGGTACTGCCGACGTGGGTCAGATTGCTTATGAAACCGTCTCCGGTGAAGGCATGATTCTCGACGAGGACGTGATCGTGGAAATTGTCGAACCGGGCGGTGTGCAGCCTATCGGACCTGACGAGACCGGCGAGGTGGTGGTCACTTCCCTTAACCCGGACTACCCGTTGATCCGCTTTGCGACCGGCGATCTCTCCCGCTTCATGGAGGGCGCAAGCCCCTGCGGGCGCACGGCCAGGCGAATCGCAGGCTGGCTTGGGCGCGCCAACCAAGCCACCAAGGTGCGAGGGCTCTTCGTCCATCCGGCACAGGTTGACCGGATCGCGAAACGTCACCCCGAACTTGCCCGGATCCGCCTCGTGATCGGGAGCAAAAATGATCAGGACACGCTTTTCTTACGTTGCGAGGCGGAAGGCGGTGAGGATCTCGCCCAGGCACTTGCGACCTCTGCGCGCGAGGTCCTGCGACTTCGCGCCAACGTTGAGTTTGCCCCCCAGGGAACTCTCCCCGATGATGGAACGCTGATCGAGGACACACGCTCGCATGGCTGAAACGGTCGAGGCGGAAGGACAAACCTCGGTCAGAGTCACAAACCTAGCCTGCCTCCGCGGGGATCGACTTCTCTTCGAGGAACTCTCGTTCGATGTCTCCCCGGGCGGCCTACTCATCGCCTCGGGGCCCAACGGAGCGGGAAAATCTTCCCTCCTTCGGGTGCTTGCAGGTCTTCTACCTGCGTCCGCCGGGACGGTGCAAACGCGAACACGAATCGCCTACCTTGGCCACCGCAATGCACTCAAGGAGAGGCTCACCGTGCGCGAGAATCTCGTCTTCTGGAGTCGCTTTACCGACGACGTCGTCGACGTCGACGGAACGCTCAAACAGGTCAACCTCGAGCGAATTGCGAACGCACCGGCAGAATGGCTGTCGGCAGGACAGCGGCGCAGGCTTGGGCTTGCCAGAATCCTCGCAACAAACGCCGACTTATGGCTGCTTGATGAACCGGAGGCCAACCTCGACACAGAGGGCGTAGCCCTCGTCCGCTCCTCGATCGCCATCCACCGGACACAAGGCGGAATAGCCGTCGTCGCATCCCCCGCGGCAATGGAGGCAGACGAGGCACAGAGAATCGAACTGGGGAAGACGTAAAACCTCTCTTCACCCTTGTCGCGCGCGATCTCCGGCTCGCAGTCCGATCAGCGGCCGATGCAACGGGCGTGCTGGTTTTCTTCACTATCGCGGTGGCACTCCTGCCGCTCGGGATCGGCACGGATGCGAACACCCTTGCCCGTATCGCTCCAGGTGCCGCATGGGTCGTAGCCCTGCTCGCCTCCATGCTCTCGCTTGAGCGAATCTTCGTCACCGACCACGAGGACGGTTCCCTCGAGCAAATGTTTCTCTCAAGTCTCGATCCTCGGGTGTTGGTGCTCGCAAAATGTCTGGCTCACTGGCTCGTTACGGGACTTCCCCTTACGTTCCTCGCTCCTGTGGCGGCACTAGCCCTGGGCATGCCCGGAAGCGGGGCGCTCCCTCTTGCGCTGGGAATGCTTGTTGGCACCCCCGCATTCTCCCTGATCGGGGCGGTCGGAGCCGCGCTCACCGTACCCCTTCGGCGCGGTGGCATGCTGACATCGCTTCTCGTGCTTCCCCAGACGGTGCCGGTGGTGATCTTCGGAGCAGCGGCTGCGAGCGAGGCCGTGGCGGACCGAAGTCCCAATCCTCACTTGGCACTTATTTTTGCTTTCACGCTCGCACTTGCCGCCCTCGCACCCTTTGCCGCTGTCGGTGCGCTTCGGGCCGTACGCGGATAGTCCCGAGGCTGTTTCGCAACGAAAAACCGGAATGATTCTCGCAAATCCCGGCTGACTCTTTTCTTACCGGCCCTATATATTTGGTAGCGGTCGGCGATTCCCATCGAATTCGTTCCCACTTGCCTTTCGGGACCGGGCAAACAAGGCCAACTTCACCAACGGACACTCTCGATGGCGACTTTCCTGCATAGATTTGCAAATCCCGGTCGCTTTCTCCGCCTAACGGACACGCTCCTTCCCTGGATCGGTGCCGGCGCCATCGCCTGCATGATCCCGGGACTGTGGACCGCACTGGCCACATCCCCTGCTGATTACCAACAGGGCGAGACAGTCCGGATCATGTACGTCCACGTGCCGGCCGCTTGGCTTGCGCTCAGCGGCTGGGCCGCAATGGCGATCGCAGGAGCAGTGTTTCTCATTTGGAAACACCCTCTGGCAGGCATCGCTGGACGTTGCATCGCACCCATAGGTGCGGCCTTCACAGCCGTTGCACTGGCGACCGGCTCGCTTTGGGGACAGCCTATGTGGGGCACATGGTGGGTGTGGGATGCTCGTCTCACCTCAGTGCTCGTGCTTTTTTTCCTCTATTTCGGACATATCGCCCTCATCGAAGCCTTCGATGAGCCGACAACTGGCGAGCGAGCGGCTTCAATCTTGGCCCTCGCAGGCGCAATCAACCTTCCCGTGATCAAATTCTCGGTCGACTGGTGGAACACGCTCCATCAGCCCGCGAGCATCCTGCGCACTGGAGGGCCTGCGATCCATCCTGACATGCTTCTTCCCCTTTTCCTGATGGCAGGGGGCTTCACCTTTGTATTCGCGTTCATCGTTCTCGTCCGCATGCAGGCCGTTCTCACAGTGCGGAAAGCTCAGAGCCTGCAACGGATCCAGCTCACCGAAACTTCCGGGGAGATGTGACAATGTTCGAAGGATTTCTCGCAATGGGCGAGCATGGCATCTTCGTCTGGTCTGCATACGCGGTAGCCTCCACGGTTACGGTGTTCCTGCTCGCATGGGGCCTGCTATCGCGGCGACGGGCCCGCATTGCGCTTCGGGAAGCAGAGGCACATTCGGGAAGGAGCAGACGTCCATGAAGCCGAAACATCGCCGACTCTTGGGCCTTCTGCTGGTGATGGGAACTCTCGGGGCGGCAACCTTCATTGCGCTTCGAGCCCTTGATGACACTCTCGTTTTTTTCTACAGCCCGAGCGATGTCGCCGAGCGCGGTACCACCTCTGGTGAGCCCGTCCGCCTCGGGGGGCTTGTTGAAGAAGGAAGCATTGTTCGTGACAATGAGGACGGGCTTACGGTGCATTTCGTGATCACCGATGGAGCCAACAACGTCGATGTCGCCTACCGAGGACTGCTCCCCGACCTTTTCCGGGAAGGACAGGGTGTCGTCGTGGAAGGAAGCTTTGACGGCGGTGGTCGCTTCAAGGCCCACGAGGTACTCGCCCGCCATGATGAAAACTACATGCCCAAAGAGGTTGCCGAATCGCTTCGCAAGAGCGGCTTCTGGCGTGGTGACGAAAACCCAGAGTGACTGCTGAAACGGGACTTCTCGCGCTCGCGCTCGCCTTCGCGGTCTCCCTCTTCCAGGGAACTGTCCCATTGATCGGAGCCGCCCGCGGAAATCCTAGGCTCATGGCGGCTGCAGATACTTCCGCCCTCGTGCTGCTGGGACTCGTAGCGATTGCCATCGGTGCCCTCGGAAGGGCTTACGTACTCTCGGATTTTTCCGTCCTCAACGTCGCCCAGAACTCCCACACTCTGAAACCGTTCCTCTACAAATTGACGGGCGTGTGGGGGAATCACGAGGGCTCGCTCGTGCTATGGGTGCTGATCCTTGCCATCTACGGAGCATGTCTCGCACTGTTCGGCGGTTCGGTACCGCCTGCGTTGCGCGCCCGGGCGCTCGCCGTGCAGGGGCTCATCGCCGCAGGCTTCCTCGCCTTTTCCCTTTTCACCTCGAACCCGTTCGAGCGTCTCTTTCCGGCCCCACTCGAAGGGGCGGGTCTCAATCCAATTCTTCAGGACCCCGGCCTCGCGTTCCACCCGCCTTGCCTCTACATGGGTTATGTCGGTCTCTCGGTCGCATTTTCCTTCGCAATAGCGGCACTCATCGACGGCAAGGTCGATCGCGAATGGGCACGCTGGGCCCGCCCGTGGGTGCTGCTCGCATGGTGTTTCCTCACCGCAGGAATCGCACTTGGAAGTTGGTGGGCTTACTACGAACTCGGCTGGGGCGGGTGGTGGTTCTGGGATCCGGTCGAGAACGCTTCGTTCATCCCTTGGCTGGTGGCGACCGCACTCCTTCACTCGCTTCGGGTCGCCGAGGTACGCGATTCCCTCAAGGCATGGACCCTGCTGCTTGCCATTATCGGATTCTCGCTCTCGCTTCTCGGTACCTTCCTTGTTCGCTCCGGGATCATCACCTCGGTGCATGCATTCGCCAGTGACCCCGCCCGGGGCCTCTTCATCCTCGCTTTCCTCCTCGGCACGACGGGTGCGGCATTCACACTCTTCGCCGTGCGTGCTCCCGCAATCCGCGATGAGAGCCTCTTCGACCCCGTGAGCCGGGAAGGAGCACTCCTCCTCAACAACGTCTTCTTCTGTGCGGCGGCGGCCACCGTTCTGCTCGGCACCCTCTATCCGATCTTCGTTGATGCGGCGGGAGCAAGCCCGGTGAGCGTGGGGCCGCCTTACTACAACGCCGTGTTTCTGCCTCTGGCGGTTCCTGCCCTGATGCTCGCCGCTCTCGGTCCGCACATTCCCTGGAAACGGGCTGACCTTGCAGGCATCCTCTCGCGCATGCGTTTCGCCGTCGTGGTCGCGCTCGGGGCGACGTTGCTCGGAACGGTTCTCCACGATGACCCCTCGCCGGTAGCACTCGGGGGCTTTGCCCTGGCCGCCTTCCTCGCAAGCAGCACATTCTCGGCCTGGGTCCGGCGCTTGCGCGAAAGAGGTGGATCAGCAGCGAGTATGTTCCGCCGCTTGATTTCGCTCCCGGCCCCTGTCCATGGCATGACCCTTGCCCACCTTGGCGTGGCAGTTCTCGTCGTGGGTGTCACCGCCTCCAGTACCGGGCGAATCGACATTGAACAAACTATGGCCGCCGATACCACCCAAACCCTCGCAGGCCACAGGATCACGTTTCTCGGCGTGGAGCAGATAGACGGCCCTAACTACGCTGCGGAACAGGGTCGGTTCTCCGTAATCCGGGCGGGGGGCGGAACGGAAACGCTTCTGCCCGAGAGGCGTTTCTACCCAGTCAGCGCAACCGCAACGACCGAGGCAGCAATTCTCGAGACCCTCTTGGGAGACATCTACATCACCATTGGCGAGGATGTCGGAGAGGAGATGCGAGCGGTGCGTCTTACATTCAACCCTCTCATTTGGTGGATATGGGGTGGAGTTTTTCTCGCCGTCGCAGGCGGGGTGATTTCGATTGCAGGAAAAAGCCGCACCCGGACAGTCCGGGGAAACGCCCCCAAACCGACGGCAACATGAGGATCCGAACCCTCCTGCTCTGCGCCGTGCCCATGTTCGCAACCGTGGTACTGGTTGCCGTGTTTGCATCAAGACTTGTCACGCCCGAGGTCGGATCGGCAGTGCCGCCATCAGCCCGTATCGGGGAGCCGCTCCCCTCTCTCGATTTGCCCTCGCTCCAGACCGGCGGACCCGGGCTCAGAACCGACACACTTCAAGGTGAACCATTCCTCATCAATATCTGGGCGGAATGGTGCGGCCCCTGCAAAATCGAGCATCCCCGCCTGATGAAACTTGCCAACGACGGTATCGCTGTCTACGGAATCAACTACAAAGACAAGGATGATCGAGCTTTAGAGTTCCTTGCAAAAGAGGGAAACCCGTTTCGCATCATCGGTGCCGACCGGGAGGGACACGCGGGCCTTGAGCTTGGCATCTATGGGGTTCCCGAAACCTTCGTGGTCGATGCCCGGGGAAAGATCCGTCACCGCATTGCCGGACCCATCTCTGAACACGGCCTTGAGAAAGTTCTCCTCCCCCTTCTCGAACGGCTCGCGAGGGACACCTCTAAGTGAAGAAATCCCTACTCATCGCCGTCACCATTTGCACGTTCCTTCTCGGGTTCGCAGCAGCAGCCGAGGACACCACGAGTACCACCGAGCGGGAGCGCGGACTTGCGAGCGAGCTTCGGTGCGTGGTCTGCCAGAATCAGTCGCTCCTCGATTCGGACGCCGACCTGGCACGCGACATGAGAGGACTCATCCGTAAGCGCATAAAACTTGGCGATAGCAACGAGGAGATCCGGGCATTCCTCGTCGAACGCTATGGAGATTTCATCCTCCTGAAACCACCGCTCAAGCCTTCCACGTGGATCCTGTGGGGAGGGCCTGCATTCTTCCTGGCACTGGCGATCCTGCTCGCCGTCACCCGCATCCGCAGACGTCGTGCCGACGTCAGCACGCACTCCGGCTCCCCCTCGTGATCTTCGCCGCCGTTGCGGCCCTTCTCATCTTCGTTGTCGCTAGCTCTCTCCTCGTAGGTTTCCGTTTCCTGCGTGGGCGCCCGCCCGCTCCTGATGATCGCTGGACCTTCGCAGGACGCTTGCTCGCAGGAATCTTCGTGCCCGTCCTCGCCATGGGTGTCTACCTCCTCATTGGACGCCCTGATCTCGCCTCACCGCCGCTCGATCCGGGAGTGGTAGACGTTACTTCCCTAGAGAAAGCGCTCGAAAAGAACCCCGAAAACATCGACGGATGGCGTCAACTCGCCGCCGCCCTTGGCGAAGAGAGTCAACACGTCGAGGCCGCCAGGGCCTGGCTGCGGGCAAGCGAACTCCCCGGCGGTGATGACGCCGCCACGCTCGTCCATGCAGCCGAATCCCTCATCCTTGCCGCCAATGGAGACGTGTCAGACGAAGCACACAACCTCGTGGGACGGGCACTCGCCAAAAATCCGGAACACGTTCCTGGCCGCTTCTACAAGGGGCTTGCAACACTTCGAAAAGGTAAACCGGAAGAGGCAATCCAGATGTGGATGTCCCTCCTGCAGGATGCACCTGCCGATGCTCCCTATCGCTCAATGATCGAGGTGGGAATCCGTGAAGCGGCCACGGAGGCAGGAATCGTTTCCCCTCTGCTCGAAACGCAAGCCTCGCCCGAGGACGAACAGATTCGAATGATGGTTGATGGACTCGCTGCACGGCTTGCAGAGAATCCTGACGACATCAAAGGATGGAAACGACTCGGTCGGTCGCGGCGGGTACTCGGCGAGAACAGAGCTGCCTACGAGGCTTATGAAAAAGCACTCGAAATTAATCCTGGCGATCCCGATGCGCTCGCAGGTGCCGCCGAAGCCAGAATCTTCGAAGCCGTCGAATCGGAGGGCGCTCCCGATGAGGCACTCGCACTTTTCCGCCGCCTCCTCGAAATCCAGCCCGACCATGCGCTCGCACTCTTCGTCCTTGCCGAGGACGAGGTCCTTCGAGGTGATCCGGAAGTGGCACGCTCCCTCTTCAAGCGGCTCCTTGAGCGATTGCCCGAGGAAAGCCAGGAGCGAGAAACAGTACTGGAGAGGTTGACCATCTTGAGTAACAACGGAGAAGACGACGCTCAGTCGGACTCGAGCTCGGAATCCCAGTAGAGGTAGTCGTGCCAACTCTCGTGCAAGTAGTTCGGGGGGAACCTCGGCTCTCCACCCTGCAACGAACGTGCGGTAGGCACACCCGGCTCCCGCACCAGGCGCATGCCGATCTCCTCGAGCAGACTATTCCCCTTCGCGAAGTTGCAGGCCGCACAGGCCGCAACGACGTTCTCCCAGGTGGTGCGCCCGCCGCGGGAGCGCGGGCATACGTGATCAAACGTGAGATCCGCGGCCGCCTTGCGCGCTCCGCAGTACTGACAGATGAAGCGATCCCGCAGGAACAGGTTGAAGCGTGTAAAGGCAGGCCTCCTATCACCTGAGACGTAACGCTTAAGCGCGATCACGCTCGGCAGCCGCATCGTATAGCGAACCGAGTGAATTTCGCGGTCGTACTCAGCAACGGTGTTGACCCTGCCGAGGAACACGGCGCGGACTGCGTCCGGCCAATTCGCGAGCGATAGAGGAAAATAACGGAGCGGCCGGTAGTCCGCGTTCAGAATGAGCGCAGGATAATTGTGAAGCTCAAGGGACACGAAGGACGCTCCGGGGCCGCAGGCACGTTTGCCACACGCAAGCTATATAGGTGGGAAAATAGATAAAAAATTTGCCGCGCGAAACCGCACGGCCTTCTGGGAGAACTGCCGTGGCGACGCTGAAGGGAATTCGGGTACTAGACCTAAGCCGCATCCTCGCAGGTCCCTGGTGCTCCCAATGCCTCGCTGATCTCGGTGCAGAGATCATCAAGGTAGAACGCCCAGACTCTGGCGATGATACGCGCAAGTGGGGGCCACCCTTCCTCTCTGAAACAGACGGCAGCGAAACCGACGAAACCGCTTACTTTCTTGCCGCCAACAGGGGGAAGAAGTCGATCACTGTAAATCTTGCCCATCCCGAAGGGCAGAAGATCATCAGGGAACTCGTTCGCACTTCTGACGTCTTCATCGAGAATTTCAAAGTCGGGGCCCTTGCCCGCTATGGCCTCGACTGGAAATCACTTCACGCCGTGCACCCTGGTCTCATCTATTGTTCGATCACGGGCTTCGGGCAGACAGGCCCGGCCAGGAACCGCCCCGGCTACGACTTCATGATCCAGGCCGAGGGCGGGATGATGAGCTTGACTGGTGAACCAGACGACCGCCCCGGCGGTGGCCCGCTCAAGAGCGGAATCGCGGTGAGCGACCTGTTTACCGGTATGTATGCCGTACAGGCGATCCTTGCCGCACTTTTCGAGCGCGAGAAGAGCGGTGAAGGACAGTACGTCGACCTCGCCCTCTTCGATTCGACCGTGGCAATACTGTCGATGATGGCCGTCTCAAGCCTGGTAAGCGGCAAACCGCCTCCACGCATGGGGAATGCACACCCGCATGTCGTTCCCTACCGACTCTATCGGTGCTCCGACCGCCCGATTGTCGTCACCGTGGGGAACGACCAGCAGTTTGCGCGCTTTGCCGAAGCCATCAAGGAACCGAAACTCGCAAATGATGCTCGCTTCGCGACCAACAAACTGCGCATCGCCAACCGGGATCAGCTTGACCAGATGATCGAGGAGAAAATTCAAGAACAGCCATTCCGACACTGGGAAACCGCCTTTTGCAAAGCCGAGATTCCGTTCGCCCCCGTCAATACCATCCCAGAAGTTTTTCAACACGAGCAGATTCAAGAACGGGGAATGCGGATTGACCTTCCACATGGGACCGGAGGCTCCGTCCCCGGCCCCGCCAACCCAATCAAGCTTTCCCGGACGCCGGTCAGTTACACGTCCGCGGCCCCGGTTCTTGGCGAGCATACCGAGGAGGTGCTTTCATCGGTCTTGGGCATGTCCGAAATGGAAATTTCCCGACTTCGGAAAGAACAGGCAATCTGATACCTAAGCCGAGCGGGTGCCTTCAGTTGAGCTCGCACCAGAACGGAGTGTGGTCCGACGGCTTGAGTTTCTTCCTCGGCTCTTTATCCACCCCGCAGTCTTTCAGCCTGTCGGCCGCCTGCGGCGAAAGCAACATGTGATCGATACGGAGCCCTCGATCTTGGGCAAAGGCCCGACCGTAATCCCAGTAGGTGTACTCGTGTTCGTCAGGGCGCATTCCTCGGTAGGCGTCCGTGTAGCCCAAATTCAAAATCGAGCGGAAACGGCTTCGGGTTTCGGGACGGCAAAGCGCATCATCGACCATTCCTGATGCATCGTGAGCATCCTCATCGGTAGGACATACGTTGAAATCCCCAGCCAGGACCACGGCCTCCTCGTGGCGCAACAGGCCTTGTGCATGCGCACGAAGATGCTCCATCCATTCGAGCTTGTAGGAGAATTTCGGTCCATCCGTCGGGTTACCGTTCGGGAGATAAATGGAAGCGAAACGAAACCCTTTGGCACCCGCATCCACCCAAGCCTCGATGTAGCGGGCCGCCGCATCTTCCTCGTTACCGGGAAGACCTATCTGGACGCTTTCCAGAGGGTGGCGAGAGAGGATCGCGACCCCGTTGTAAGCCTTCTGACCTGCAATTTGGATCTGGTAACCAGCACTCTCCAGTTTCTCAACTGGGACGTTCTCCTCGACGGCTTTGAGTTCCTGCAAGGCAACCACGTCAGGCCTTGCTTGCTCAAGCCAATCAGTCACGTGCTCAATCCGCGCCCGGATCGAGTTCACGTTCCAAGTAGCAAGTTTCATAAACTCAGCCGATGGCGAATGAGGTTCCGCAGCCGCAACTCGCCGTGGCATTCGGGTTCTCAATGGTGAACATTGAGCCGCCTGGGTTTTCTAGCCAGTCGATTTCGCTCCCGGCGAGATACACGAGCGAAGTCGAATCAATGACGAGACCCGCATCGTCCGTCCCAGATCCAGAAGCGACAACCACGTCCTCTTTCAGATCCAGATCTCCATCAAGGGAGAAATCGTAAGAAAAACCCGAACATCCCCCGCCCTGCACCTGAACGCGTACGAATTTTCCATCCGCCTGTCCGAGAACAAGAGCAAGCCGGTCAAGCGCCCGGGGGGTGAGGTTTATGGAGGGTGATATTTGAGGAACAGCCATCATCTAAAATGATGGCAATTAAGGGCGCATGTCAAGGCAGTCCTAAAATTAAGGCACATCACCCAGATTTTTCAAAGCACATGGCAGAATATGTTTTCTTGATCTAAGATTCGCAGAATTGATATAGGATTATGCCTAGTTAACGAGGTTTTTCTTAGATAATTTAGAGGGTTATCCCCTAAAACGGTAATGTTCTAAAAATTCCTCCTTTCGGCAACATTTTCCTATTCTAACCATCAAGCGAATAGCAATTTAGCCAAAATAATTGCATTTGTTCACAAATAACACGACTTTTTTAGAACCTACCTACCCTGGATTCGTAGCCCCTTTCTGTTCGGGTTGCACCTCATCCTGCCGCTCCCCATAGTTTGTGCATGGACACCACGCCCACACTCCCCGACCGCATCAAGCCTGCGCTTAACGAGTTCCCGATCCAAATCCAGGACAGGGTCCGTTGGGGCGACGTGGACGGCGTGGGACACGCCAACAACGTCTCGTTCGCCCGTTACTTCGAAGAAGGGCGGCTTGCCCTGCTGCGCGGAATGAGCGAGCCGACGGATAATCCACTTTTCATGCTGGTCCACATGGCGATCGACTACCAGGCACAACTCCATTACCCGCAGGTCGTGGACGTGGGCACACGGATCACGAAGATCGGACGTTCCTCCGTTCATTTCGAACAGGCCATCTTCCAGAACGGCCATTGTGCAGCAACATCGCGAGCCGTGATCGCGTTCGCGGACCGCGTCGCCGAGACGAGTCTCCCGATTCCCGACGATCTCCGCCAGCGCCTCGCCGAGCGCGGAATGCTGAGCAAGGCAAAAACCTGAGCCTAGACGGCTCTCCCAGACATGACGTTTCCAATCGCCGCAACCATGGCCGTCGCCCTTGGCGCTGTGGTCCTGTTCATCTCCGATCGGGTCCGCATCGAAATCGTCGGCGTGGGTGTTCTCGCCGTCCTACTTTTGTTCTTCCAAGTGATGCCACTTCTCGGATCGGACGGACGCAACCTCCTCGGGCCGGAAGTTCTGCTCTCTGGTTTCGCCAATACCGGCTTACTTGCCCTTGCTGGACTTCTCATCGTCGCCAAGGGCCTCACCGAGACCGGTGCCCTTGGCAAAGTCGCCAGCATGCTGAATCGGAAGACGAGAGACAAGCACGGGCCCGTCCTCCTGTTCATCCTTCTCGTCGCTGGGATCGGCTCGAGCTTCATCAACAACACACCGATTGTACTGATGTTTATTCCCGTCCTCCTGTTGGTCGATTCCGAACGTATGCCCCCGAACCGCACGCTGATTCCATTGAGTTACGCGAGCATCCTCGGAGGCATGACCACTCTCGTCGGCTCAAGTACCAACCTCGTGGCGGCGGGCGTCGCAACCGATCTCGGGGTCGGGCCGTTTTCCCTCTTCTCCTTCACGATCCCAGGACTGATCATCGCTGGCGCGGGCATCGTCTACGTCGTCGCAATTCTCCCCTGGCTCCTGCCGCGCCGCGCTCGTCCTCTCGATAACGACTTCAAGGCACACAAGTTCGTCACCGAATTCGAGGTTCGTGCCGATTCTCCTCTCGTCGGCGAGCAGGCGGACGGAAACATGTTCCCGGCACTTCCCGAAGTGACGGTTTTTTCCGTCCGGCGAGGTTTAAAGACCTTGCTTCCACCTTTTGAGGACGTCACCCTCCATCCTGGTGACGTACTTGTCGTTTCCCTTTTGCGTAAGCACCTCGAGTCCATGCGAGAGCACCTCGGAGGTTCGTTCCGTAGAACACAACTCCCTCCCGTCACCCGCAAGAGCAACGTGGCGCAATTCCTGTCCGAGGTGATGGTGGCACCCAAATCCACCCTTACTGGAATTCCCAACTTCTCTACGGAATCGTTTCGGTTCCGCACGGACTGCACCATCGTTGGAATCCGCCGCACCCAGAACGGCGATCGCAATCTTCGTCCGGTGGAAATGCCGTTGCAGACGGGCGACGTACTCATAATCCAAGGGTCTGAGGACAACATCCAGAACCTCCGCAGAGGAAACGATGTCATCCCGCTTGAATGGTCCGCAACGGAACTGCCTAATCCCCGCTACCTGAGCCTTGCCGTGGGAATTTTTGTAAGCGTGATCCTTGCCGCATCAAGCGGCATGATATCGATCACCACGGCTGCTCTGGTAGGCGCATTTCTCATGCTCGCCACCGGAACCCTCTCGATCGAGAAAGCCCTCTCTTCCCTCGATAGTCGCGTCATCATTCCGGTGGTGGCAATGCTCGGCCTCAGCCAGGCAATGCAAATAACAGGGGCCGCCGCGTGGCTTGCAGGGAATGCCATCGAGACGATGGAAAGTTTTGGGCTGGGCCCTGCTGCCATGATGTCGGCACTCTTCCTGATGGTAGCCCTGACGACCGACATGCTCACCAACAACGCCGCCGCAGTCCTCTTCATGCCGGTCGCTATCGGCATGGCTCAAATTTTGGGCGTCGATCCGTTCCCGTTTGCGGTGACTGTCATCTTCGCCGCCAACATGTCGTTCTCGACCCCGTTCGGCTACCAGACAAACCTTCTTGTCATGAAACCCGGCGACTACCGGGCACTCGATTACCTCAGAAGCGGTCCTCCGCTCACCCTCATCTGCTGGACGGTTTTCACCCTGTTCGTGCCAGCGTATTACGGGGTTCACTAGGTCTCTGCAGGTGCAAAATGGCCAGTGCCTCGGCTGTTCGTGCCAGCGTATTACGGGGTTCACTAGGTCGAGAGACGCCAACCGTGTCCGCCTGCCCGCAGAACCGCAAAAGATAATAGGGATTATATACCTAGGTATATAATCCTCTCGTTTTCCGGTATGCTCTCCGGGCTGCATCTTCGGCCTCTCATTCACCATTACGGGAGATTTACTCTTGGATCGAAGGACTTTTATTGCCGGAGCCGCTCTCACCGGCGTCGGCGCAGCTCTCACTGCATGCGGCGAGGCAAGCGACGAGAACAAGCGCACTGATGCCGGAACTCCCGACCAACCCGGACAGGCACCAGCGGTAACAAAAAACCTCCGGGAATGGAGGCTCGTCACCACCTGGCCGAAGAATTTCCCCGGTCTTGGAACCGGAGCACAAAGGCTAGCCGACGATATCACCGCCTGTTCAGACGGACGCCTTACCGTCAAGCTTTACGCCGCCGGAGAACTCGTTCCCCCGTTCGAGTCGTTTGACGCTGTACGCGAGGGCAGGGCTCATATGAGCCATGACGCCTCCTACTACTGGATCAATAAACACCGCTCCACGCCGTTCTTTGCCGCCGTGCCGGGTGGGCTCACCGCCCAGGAGCAGGATGGATGGGTGCACTGGGGAGGCGGCCAGCAACTATGGGACGAGCTCTACGCCGAGTTCGGACTGAAGGGGTTCCTCGCTGGCAATTCTGGCACCCAAATGGGCGGCTGGTTCCAAAAGGAAATCAACAGCATCGAGGATTTTCAAGGACTCAAAATGCGCATGCCCGGGCTCGGAGCGGAAGTCATTAACCGCCTCGGCGGAACGGCGGTAAACCTTCCCGGCGGCGAGATCATGCCTGCCCTCCAGTCCGGCGTGATCGATGCCACCGAGTGGGTGGGACCCTGGAATGACCTAGCCTTCGGTTTTTACAAAGTCACGACCAATTACTACGGACCGGGCTTCCATGAACCCGGAACCACAACTGAATTGATGGTAAACAAACAGGAATGGGATTCCCTCGAACCTGATCTTCAAGCAATTATCACCGCGTGCGCCGCTGCCCAGAACTCGGAAATGCTCGCCGAATTCACCGCCGCCAACAACGAGGCGCAGCGGGCGCTGGTAGAAAAACATGGTGTCTCACTCCGGCGATTTCCTGAGGACCTCTTCAAGGAAATGCTGCGGCACAGCAATGACGTCGTGGCTGAAACCGCGAGTGAGAACGCCCTCGCCAAGAAGATCTACGAAAGCTGGAGTCGGTTCCGATCGGAAGCTCGGGAACGAGCTCCTTACGCCGAACAGGGCTACATGAGCCAGCGCAGCTAATCGTTCCTTCCGGAGGCGACACCTCTGGGTCGCCTCCAAGGTTTCATCTCATGCGGTAAGCCTAACCGTAGAGAGTCTTCGGAAGCCAAGTAGCAAGGGCCGGGAAGAAGCTCAGCACACCCAACATCAGAAGCTGGATCAGGACAAACGGAACAGCACCCCGATAGATTGCCCACGTCGGCACTTCCTTCGGTGCCACGCCTCTCAGATAGAAAAGCGAGAACCCAAACGGGGGAGTGAGAAAGGACGTTTGGAGGTTGACTGCGATCATGATCGCAAGCCACAGAGGGTCCACACCGAGCATCAAGATCGCAGGCCCGACAATGGGAACCACCACGTAGGTGATCTCGATGAAATCGAGAAAAAATCCGAGCAGGAACATCAAGGCCATTGTGAGAATGAGCGCGGCGACTACGCCGCCGGAAAGCCCCGTGAGGAATTCGGCCACCATCTCGTCACCGCCGAATCCCCGAAACACAAGGGAGAAAAGCGCCGCCCCCACCAGAATAGTGAACACCATCGACGTGGTTCGAGCTGTCGTGCGCACGACATCCTTGAGAACGTCAAGGCGAAGCCGACGGCGCTGCATGGCAAGCAGGATTGCCCCGATGGCCCCCACGCCGGCTGATTCGGTGGGCGTGGCAAGACCTATCAGGATAGAGCCGAGAACCGCAACGATGAGGAGAAGTGGCGGGAGGAGTGCGCTCATCGCCCGACGAGCGAGAGAACTACCTGCGATTTGCCTGCGCTCCTCCTCCGGAATGGGCGGCATCCGATCGGGATAGATCGATGCGTAAGTGAACTGCCAGACGATATAAAGCCCGACCAAGACGAGACCTGGCAACAACGCACCGACAAACAAGTCGGTGACCGAGACCGCCTCAGGAGCAAAATTTCCCTGTGCCAACTGCGCCTGTTGGTAAGCGGCCGAAATCTGATCTCCCAATAAGATAAGAACAATTGAGGGTGGAATGATCTGCCCCAGCGTCCCCGCCGCACAGATCGAACCGCAAGCGATCGAAGGGTCGTAGCCCCGCCGGAGCATCGTCGGCAGGGAGAGGAGCCCCATCGTGACGACAGTTGCCCCCACGATCCCGGTTGAGGCGGCAAGCAGAGCTCCGACACAGCTCACCGCGATTCCGAGTCCACCGCGCAGGCCTCCGAGCAACAGACCTGCGGTCTCAAGGAGTTCTTCGGCGATCCGGGAGCGCTCAAGCATCACTCCCATAAACACGAAAAGCGGAACCGCGATCAGGAGATCATTGGTCATGATCCCGTAGATGCGATTAGGGAACGCAGCAACAAACGACATATCGAAAATGCCGACGACGGCGCCAAGAATGGCGGTCAGCAACGCAACGCCAGACAGCGTAAGCGCGACCGGGAATCCTGCGAGAAGCGCAAACATCAGCGCGATCAGCATTCCAATGACGAAGCCCCCAGCCATCACCTCTCCTCCCTGCGATCAATGAGCGTCACTGCCGAACGGATCACCGTGGAGATGCCTTGCAGTACGAGAAGGGCCGCAAACAGCCAGATACAGGTCTTGAGGAGATAGACCGCGTGCAGTCCCCTCTCCTCGAGCGAGCCTTCGAGATCTACCCACGAGTTGAGCACGTAGTCCCAGGAGAAGATGAGAATCGCAGCACACACGGGGAAGAGGAAAAGAAACGTGCCGACAAGATCCACCAGTGCCTTCCTATCGTCCGAAAGGTTCGAGTAGATCACATCCACGCGCACGTGATCATCCCTGAGCAGGGTGTAGCCGGCACCAAGCAAGAAGACGGCTGCATACATGAACCGAACCGATTCCTGCATCCAGATAAAGCCAACGTTAAAGCCATAACGGAGGACCACTACCATCACCGTCACCAGTACCATGGCAAGAGTGAGCCAGGAGACCGTACGGCCGACGTATTCGTTCAGACGGTCGATGAGATCCGCGATGCGGGTCGCAGGGAAAAGCACCTCACTCCGCTCTCAGCTGTGCTTCAATCAAACCGATTCGAGACAGGAAAACCTTTCGGGGCGATACGCCCTGCCTGCCCGCGCTTGCCAATCCAAGAGCGAAGTTCGGCGAGCGTGTAAGTCCGGGTGCGTGGACCCGTTTTGCAAGCGAGCCCTTCGGTCCCGTCGAACGTCTTCGCATCTGCAAACCCTCCCTTGGTATGGCGCTGAAGGATCACACCCCTTCCCTGCCCGCGCTCCGGAATCTCGGCACGCGAAAAAACGAGGAGCTTGCGCCCTGTTCCCATGCAGGCCACATATTCACCCTTCACGAGACGACAGACCACAAGTTTCTGGCCCGCCCCCAACGTCATCACCTGCCTACCTGCGCGCCTCGATCCCAGCGTGTCCTTCATTTTTGCCAAGAATCCACGGCCATCGTCGGAGGCCAGCAGCATCAGCGCATTCTCTTTCGCCACCAAGGCAGAAACGATCCCCTCGTCACGGCCGATACCGGCAAACATGCGCACGGGCTCCCCGAAACCCCTCCCTTGGGGCAGGCTCGCAAGCGTTAGGGTATAGAAACGACCCTCTGTCGTCGCCAGCAGGATTCGGTCAGAACTCGAAGCCATGATCACGAAACGTTCCGAATCCCCTTCCCGGTAACGGAATGATTTCGCTTCCGGCTGCCCACGTACCGCCCGGATCCATCCGCGCTCCGAACAAATGAAGGTCAACGGCTCTTCAGGAGCTACCTCGGCAAGCGATGATGCCTCCGTGGGAGCCCCGTGCTCGATGCGGGTCCGGCGTGCACCATCTCCTTTTTTGCCGCCAAAGCGTGAGCGCACGTCACGAATTTCGGCGTCGAGACACTTGGTCTGCTCGGAATTCGACCTTACAAGCTTACGTAGCGTCGTTCGTTCCTTCGAGAGATTTTTCAACTCTGTGGCAAGACGCTCTCCCTCCAGGCGTTTGAGCGCCCGCAACCGCATGTCGAGAACAGCTTCAGCCTGTGTCTCGGACATGGAAAATTTCTTGCTAAGTTCAACCTTAGGGTTATCCGCTTCGCGAATGGTCGCGATCACCTCATCGAGGTTTTCATGCGCGATGAGATGGCCCTCAAGGATGTGGATTCTCTTGTCGAGGGCAGCCAGTCGGTGCTGACTCCTGCGGACCAGCACCTCGCGGCGATGATCGAGCCAGGCGAGAAGGACCTCGTTAAGTCCCATTACCCTGGGTGCACGACCTGCATCGAGAACGTTCATATTGAGCTGCACTCGCGTCTCGAGATCGCTCGCCTGGAACAGTGCCTCCATGAAAGGACCGGGATCCCCCGCCTTGTCCTTGAGCTCAAGGACAAGGCGAATGTCATCCGCAGATTCGTCCCGAACCCCAGCGAGCCAGGGAAATGATTTTTTCTGAAGAATTCCGTCGACCTGGCTAACGATACGCGCCTTGGGAATGCCCCACGGGATTTCG
This sequence comes from Alphaproteobacteria bacterium, assembly GCA_965206145.1. Classification (GTDB taxonomy): domain Bacteria; phylum Pseudomonadota; class Alphaproteobacteria; order TMED109; family TMED109; genus CBDBIK01. The sequence goes on along the minus strand of CBDBIK010000009.1, from coordinate 364,890 downwards.
CTGACCACAATCTGGATCTTGCCCCTTCCCACCTTTTCCTCGGTCCAGGAAGCGCGGAGCCGAAAGCGCCCGCGCCCGGTGCGGTACGCTTCAGCAATGGCCTCGGGCGTCTCAAGAACGATGCCTCCGGTCGGGAAGTCCGGCCCAGTGACGTACCCGAGCAGGTTCTCGACCCGAGCTCCGGGGGTTCTCAGAAGATGAAGCAGCGCACCGCATAGTTCATCGGCGTTATGCGGCGGGATCGAGCAGGCCATGCCGACCGCGATCCCTTGCGCACCGTTGGCCAGCAGGTTCGGGAACGCAGCCGGAAGCACCACCGGCTCCTCGTCTTCGCCGTCGTAGGTTTCCTTGAAGTCGACTGCGTCTTCGTCGAGACCCTCAAGCATCGCCTCGGCAACGGCGGTGAGGCGAGCTTCCGTATAGCGCATGGCTGCAGCCCCGTCGCCGTCAACGTTGCCGAAATTCCCTTGCCCATCAACCAACGGGTAGCGAATTGCGAAGTCCTGGGCCAAGCGAACCATCGTGTCGTAGACCGCCTTGTCACCGTGGGGGTGGTATTTGCCGATCACGTCGCCCACCACGCGAGCGCACTTCTTGAATCCGGATCCCGGATCAAGCCGGAGCACCCGCATGGCGTGAAGAAGCCGACGATGAACCGGCTTCAGTCCATCTCGCACGTCGGGAAGCGAGCGCGACATAATCGTTGATAGCGCGTAGGTGACGTAGCGCTCTCCCAACACTTCGACGAAAGGAACTTCACGGATCTCGCGGGCGATCACCTCATCGCGGCTCATGCACTGCCTCCTGCAGTTCGGCCAAAAGCGCCGATGAGACGCTCACGTGCAGCCGGCAAACGACGACCCACCGTCAGGGCCTGACGGGAAAGGAAATGGCCTGTGAGCGCAAGTCCCTCGGCAACCTCGTCCGGTGTCGCCGGGCCGCCGTCCACGAGAAAGGCCGGAAGTCCCAGCAGCCGCTTTGCCCATGGTTTCGCCGCATCGCGCGAGGCGGCACGACCGGTTCTAGGCGAGACGTAGGCGAGATCTTCCGTCTCGCCTGTGAGGGCACAGTGTCCCAAGTCGAGACCCGCACCGGTGGCACGAAGAAGCCCGAGCTCCCAGTGCACGTAAGTCCCACTCCAGTCAGCGCCAGAAACGATAGCGTCGATCATGACGTTACTTGCAGTGTGGATCTCCGGTACCGGTTCACGCTCAGCGAGCAGAGATTCGACAAGTGCGCACACCGAAGAGACGCCTGCCAGCCGGAATGGGTCGAAGAGAACGCGCGCCGCCCGGGCCTCAACGAGTTCGCAGTCGAGATTGCCCAGGTGCTCGGGTAGGCGCGCGCGCCAAGTAGCGCGAACACGATTGCCAGGAGAATACGCAACCCGACGACGGGATTGAGCACCTCCTTTGACGAGCCCCGTCTGACGTCCATGCTCGTGGGTAAGGACTGTGGCCAACAGTGAAGTCTCCCCCCAGGGGCGCGTCGACAGCACGATGGCATCATCCGTCCATCTCAGCATCCGGGCTTGCCTGCGTTCATGCGACGTACTCGAGACCGATGGCTTCGTAGTGGTCTTTCCTCTCCGCCCAAGCGGGTTCCACCTTCACATGCAAGAAGAGATGCACCTTGGCACCGACCATGGAGGAAAGCGAAATGCGCGCGGCCGTACCAATCGAGCGAATGCGCGATCCTCCCGCGCCGAGAACAATCGGCTTCTGACTCTCCCGACGGACACTCACCTGTACATCGACCCGAGCCGAGCCGTCGGGAAGGTCCTTCCAGGAGATGGTTTCAGCCGCAAGATCGTAGGGAAGTTCCTGATGGAGATGGAGATAGAGCTGCTCGCGGACGCACTCGGCAGCGATCATGCGAAGAGGAACGTCAGCAGCCTGATCCTCGGGGTAATGCCACGGGCCTTCGGGACATCGCGCAGCAAGCGCATTGGCAAGGTCACCGAGACCGTCACCCTTGAGTGCCGAGACGAGGAAAAAATCCGTCAGAATTTCCTCTCCCCGGAGCGAATCCACGAGTCCGAGAAGGCGGTCACGTCGCACCAGATCAATCTTGTTAATGACGCAGATGGCGGGCGTCGAATCTTTTCGTAAACCCTGGAGAACAAGCCGGGAATTGTCATCAAGCCCACGGGCCGCATCGAGAAGGAAGCAGCGCGCGTCCGCTTCCCGACTTCCGCGCCAGGCGGCACGTGTCATGGCACGATCAAGGCGGCGCTTCGGCTCGAACACGCCGGGCGTATCGATAAGCAAGATCTGGGTAGCGCCCTGAAAGGCGATTCCCCGAAGACGGGCCCGCGTCGTTTGCGCCTTGCGGGTGACAATCGCGACCTTTTGCCCGACAAGAGCGTTGACCATCGTTGACTTGCCCGCATTCGGAGCACCAAGGAGCGCAACCACTCCGAAACAGCGCGCTTCTTCCGTCATGACGCCCGGATCTGGAACAGCATCGCCGCCGCCGCCGCCTTCTCGGCACCGCGCCTAGTGGTGGAAACTCCCTCTTCGGGCACGCATCCCCCGACGGATACCCGGACGCGAAAAACGGGACGGTGAGCTGGGCCATCCCTCTCTACGATCTCGTAATCCGGTGGGTTGGGAGCGTGTCGATCGGCCCATTCCTGGAGATCCATCTTCGGATCGCGGGGAGGTTCATCCATCGCCATGAGACGCGCGAGGAAAAAGCGCTCGAAAAAGGCGCGGGCAGCGTCCATGCCTCCATCGAGGTAAAGGGCAGCGAGTGAGGCCTCGACGATGGCCGCCCGCAGGCGAGCACTCTCGACCAACTCCTCGATTCCGGCCGCCCGTTCAAGGCCCGATTCCCTAGCAACATCTGCAAGAACTTCCCCACTCGCCAGCACCGCAAGACGTTCGGCCAGGCCTCCCTCTTGATCGTCGGGGAATGAGCTCCGCAGAGTTTCCGCCAGAAGCAGACCCAATACCCGGTCACCGAGAAATTCGAGGCGCTCGAACGCCTTAACATCGGCACTAATGCCGATGGGCGAAACGACAGCGCGGGCAAGCGTTCGATCCCGGAAAACGTACGCGAGAATTTCCTCCGCCGGCGTGAAAGACACGTTCACAAGGAATCGCCGATCCGGGAGAAACGGATCGTCCAAGGCCACCGCCAGAATTCCCACAGGCTGGCGTCCCCGTCGACGGAGAGAAACAGAACCTTGGCACGTCCGACGAGATTCTCGGCTGGGATGTAGCCAACCCCAGAAAGGAGGCGACTGTCGGCAGAATGGTCGCGGTTGTCTCCCATCGCGAAATAGTTTCCCTCGGGCACTTGGTAGACATCGGTGTTGTCGAGCGGACCTCTCGGGGTCGACTCATAGACATCCCACGATGTACCGTCGGGGAGTTTCTCCCGCCAAACCTCAAACGTGTGCGTAACGCCACGATGATCGCGATCACGACGTTCGCCAATCATTTCGCGGAGAACCGGCTCGCCGTTGATGTACAGAACTTCGTTAATGACCTGGATGCTATCTCCAGGGAGGCCGACGATTCTCTTGATGTAGTCAGTGCTCGGATCAGGTGGGTACTTGAAGACCGCGATGTCGCCACGCTCGGGTATGTCCTCAAAAATCCGCCCGGACAAAGGGATCATCTTGAACGGGAAGGAATAACGGCTGTAGCCATAGGAATATTTCGAGACGAACAGGTAGTCGCCGACAAGCAGGTTGGGTTTCATCGAACCTGAAGGGATGTTGAACGGCTCAAAAGCAAGGCTGCGCACCACAAGGGCCACGAAAATCGCAATCAACAGCGTGCCGATGCTTGAACCAAAAATTCGGACAACCCATCCGAGAAGCCAGTTCATGATGTTTTTCCTTCCTCGAAAGTGCACGCAGCAAGTAGGACGACTGCGAACGCAAGCCCACGGTCATCGGAAAGAGTTAGGTGGATGTCGGGCTTCATTCCCGCAGGAAGAAGCGAGGCAAGTCGTTCGAGCGCCGGCCCGGAAAGCGAAAGCGTGGGCTGTCCGCTCTTCAGGGTCACCACCTCCATATCTTGCCAGCGCACACCTCTGCGCATCCCCGTCCCGAGTGCCTTCGAGCACGCCTCCTTTGCGGCGAACCGGCGAGCATATCCTGCCGCACGCGTCACCCTGCGATCGCAACGCCTGCGCTCGCCATCAGTGAAACAACGTTGTAGAAACCGATCACCGAAACGGGCAAGAGTCCGCTCGATGCGCCCGACATCACACGAATCATGTCCGATCCCGACGATCATCGGCCTGCTTCCACCGCGGCCTGGTCTATGACCTCGCGCATCCGGCGCACGCTCGTCGTCAGCCCTTCAAAAACTGCCTCTCCCACGAGGAAGTGCCCGATGTTGAGCTCGACCACCTCCGGAACAGCGGCAACCCGGCCGGCGCTGTTGAACGACAGGCCATGGCCTGCATGAACTTCAAGTCCGAGCCGGGCCGCCTCCGCAGCCGCTTCCCGGATGGCGGCGAGAAGATCTTCCCTGTCATTCTCGGGTGCCTCAGCGAACTTTCCGACGTGTAGCTCGACGGCTTGTGCCCCAATCGCAACCGCGCGTGCCATCAGGGATGCATCCGGGACGAGAAAAAGGGTGAGCGGGATGCCAGCAGCGGCAAGCACGAGGGCCGCATCACGCACCGAATCTCCAGCAACATCGAGGTCAAGGCCACCCTCCGTGGTGAGTTCAGTTCGTTTTTCGGGCACGAGACAGACACGTGAAGGGCGCGTGGCGCGAGCGATCTCAAGCATCTCAGGCGTCGCCGCCATCTCGAGATTGAGCGGAAGCGGAATCTCCGAGCGGAGAAGACGGATATCGTGGTCGGAGATGTGGCGACGGTCCTCGCGCAGGTGTGCGGTGATTCCGTCGGCACCGGCATCTGCGGCAATCCGGGCGGCGCGGAGAGGGTCAGGATGGCAACCGCCGCGGGCATTCCTGATGGTCGCGACGTGATCAATATTGACCCCAAGGCGAACCCTGCGGGCACTCACAGAGCAGTGGCCCGCTTGTGCGCCGTCCGCTTGGCTTTGAGTTTACGGGACAATTTGACAAAGGAACGCACGCTAAAATAACTGAACACCCAGACGACAATGACGAACGGGATCGAGCCCACCGCCATCACCGGCAAGAAACGTAAGCCTTGGAGAGCACCAAGGGCGGCATCGACATCCCAGCCGATCACCAATTCCTTGGCGGCGGAAAAAAGCAGTCCAGCCTCCGTCGAAAACGAAACACCATCACCCTCGACGCCTGGCAACCACATTGTGCCAACCTTGTACGTGCCGACCCAGATCAGGGGGAAGGTCCAGGGATTGCCCACGAGCGTGCCGATCAGCGCGGTGACCCAACTTCCACGCATGACCCAAGCCAGCACGATCGCGAGCAGGGCATGCAGACCGACGAATGGTGTCATCGAGAGGGCCGCCCCCCAAGCAAAACCCACAGCCAACCTGTGAGGGGTGCCAGGAATCCTCTGGAGACGCAGCTTGTAGTAACGCCCCATGCGACGGAATCCAATCCGAGGCCACACGTAGGAGAACGTGCGCAAGAAAAAATGCATCAAGTGGGAGGCCTGCTTCCCGGTTTGACGGCCGGAATGCGGGAGAGCTCCAAAGGAATCTCGTCCGACGAATAAGTCGGGAGGGAAAGTCGCAGAAGCGCGACGAACGCAACACCGGGATCAGCGATGCCACCGCTTCGATCAACGAGGGCCGCCTCGCCAACGACGGTGCCTCCCGCGGCTTCGACGCAGGCAATGCACTCGCGCGAGGACGTCGCGGTCGTTACCACGTCCTCAACAATAAGTACGCGCTGTCCCTGCGTAAGCGCAAACCCGCGTCTGAGTGCAAAAACGCCTTCCTTGCGTTCGACGAACATCGCAGAAATTCCGAGCTGGCGGCCGATCTCGTGACCGACAATAATTCCGCCCATGGCCGGCGAGACCACAACATCGGCAGGATCAGATCCCAGCTTCTCGTGAACAAGCTTGGCCAGTGCCGCGCACAACCGCTCTCCTCGGCGCGGATCCATCATCACCCGTGCCGCCTGCAGGTAAGCCGGACTGTGAAGACCTGAGGTGAGCACGAAGTGTCCCTCGAGGTAGGCCTCCGCCTCGCGAAATTCGTTGAGTGCCTCGTCGTAGGTCATGAACGCCTTAGTCTCGGATTCGTTCGACATCGAAAATCTCCGGACGGGCGTGAAGCACGGTGAGGATGTCTCGGAAGTGGCGCACATCCTCAACTTCGATCCCTACTTCCAACTCGAAGACATCGACCGAGCGGCGAAGGATGCGCAGGTTAGTGACGTTGGCCCCGGTGCCAGCAATCCCCTCAGCAAGTGCGTTGAGACTGCCAGGCTTGTTGGTGACGCGCGCGCGCATCCTCGCCACCTGTCCTACCGCTTCCTCGGCCCACTTTAGGTCAAGCCAGCGCTCAGGCTCGGCAACGAACCTTTCCAGTGATTCGCAGTCGATAGTGTGGACACTCGCACCTTTTCCTTCGATCAAAATTCCGACGATTCTCTCTCCTGGAAGAGGTGAACAGCATTCGGCCAAATGGACAGCTACACCCGGAACGAGACCGCGAATTCCGACAGATGCGCCTTCGACCGCCTGTCCCTTGCGCTGCGCACGAGCGCGCGGGCGACGTGCGTCCGGATGCACCGCCTGGAGCACCGGCGTGCTTGCGAATTCACCGGAGCCGACGGAGACGAACAGTCCCTTGCGGCTTCGGAAACCAAGCTGGCGTAAGGCCGGATCAAGCGCCTTCGGCGTGAAGGGGTGTCCCGCCTCCTCGAAAGCTTTCTCAACGATCCGCTGTCCGAGCTTGGCAAATTCCTTACGCCGCTCGGCACGCAGGAAACGGCGGATGTGGCTCCGCGCTCGCCCGGTACGCACGAAACTCTCCCAGTTGGATTGCGGTTTCTGGCCCCTGGAACGGAGAATCTCGACCTGGTCGCCGTTGGCAAGCGACGTGTTGAGAGGTGCAGCGACACCATTGACGGTGCAGCCGACGCAAGTTTCACCGATCCGTGTGTGGACTGCATAGGCAAAATCCACCGGCGTCGCGTTGTACGGCAAGGAAATCACATCGCCATCCGGCGTAAAGCAGAACACAAGGTCGCTGTACATCTCAAGCTTGGTGTCCTCGAGACCTTCCTCATGGTCAGCGGCTCCCTCGAAGATCTCCCGCAATCCCCGGAGCCATTGTCCCGCCTCGTGGAGCGCAGCCGGACCGCTGCCACGGTCCTTGTAGAGCCAATGAGCGGCAAGGCCGCGTTCGGCGATCTGGTGCATCTCCTCGGTGCGGATCTGGACTTCGATGCGATGATTGTGCGGCCCGATCACCGCCGTGTGGAGCGAGCGGTAGCCGTTCGGCTTCGGCACGCTGATGTGATCCTTGAAACGTCCCGGCACGAAACGCCAAGTTTCGTGGATAGCACCGAGGATTCGGTAGCAATCGAAAAGTTCTTTCACGACCACCCGAAAAGCGTGGAAGTCATTCACACCGCCGACAGAGATCTGTTTGCGTTTCATTTTTCTCCAGATCGAGTAGGGCCGCTTCTCGCGACCACTCACCTCGGCCTTGATGCCAGCTTTCTCGAGCATCTTCCTGAGTGCCATTTCAGTCCGCTCCATCTGCCGAGGAGCGCTCTCGTGAAGGAATGCGACCCGTTTGCGAACACTTTCATGCGCCTCGGGATGGATCTCGGCGAAAGCGAGATCCTCAAGCTCCTCACAAATCTCAATGATGCCCACACGCCGGGCGAGTGGTGCGTAGATGTCGAGTGTTTCTTCGGCGATGCGGCGACGTCGCTCGGGTTTGCGGATGTGGCTGAGGGTCCGCATGTTGTGAAGGCGGTCAGCGAGCTTGACGAAAAGGACCCGAATGTCCTCGGTCATGGCCAGGACGAACTTGCGCAGATCGTTACCACGCCCCGGAGCTGTCCCGCGACGGATCTTCGAAAGCTTGGTCACCCCATCGACGAGAATCGCAACTTCTGAGCCGAAAAGCTCGTGGATTTCACTTGCCGAGGCTACTCCGTCCTCGATGGTGTCGTGGAGCAGTCCCGTGGCAATGGTTGCCGAATCAAGACGGTAATTGGCAAGGATTCCTGCCACTTCGAGCGGATGGGAAAAGTAAGGCGCACCCGAATCGCGCACCTGCGATCCGTGGCGGTTCATGGAAAAGTTGTAGGCGAGGTTAAGAGTTTCCTCGTTGACCGAGGAATCGTAAGCCCGTACCCGCTCGATCAGTTCCTGCTGGCGGATTTCGCGCTCCCTTATGAGACCTCGGAACGCCCGTGTGCGGCCTTAGCCAAAGTTCTCTTCGCCGCCATCTTCCCCGGCTTCGTCCGTGATTGGATCCACACCGCTCTCGACAAAGCCTCCATCGGTGGCTTTTTCGGCTTCGCCAGGTGCTGTTACCGCTTGCTCACCTACGTCTCCGGACCCGACGTCCGTACTCGCTTCAGCCAGGTCAGCCGCTTCGGCAATCTGCACGCTGGAGTCGCTTGCAGATTCCACCTCTGCAACGGCGAGTTCCTCCTCCGGTGCCGGCGGCACGCCATCCAGCCCCAGACTCTTTGCGTACATCTCCACAGGATCTTCGTCTTCTACATCGTCGCTCTCGTGGTGGTGCTGAAGAGAACGCACGATCCCCTCTCTGAGGAAATCGAGAACAACCTTCTCCTCCGCGATCTCTCGGAGTGCGACGACCGGATTCTTGTCGTTGTCCTGCTCTACGACAGGGTCAGATCCACGCGATATCGCCCGCGCACGCTCTGCAGCGAGCAGAACGAGCTCAAATCGGTTTTCAACAACCGCGGTGCAATCTTCAACGGTTACACGTGCCAAGGCATCTTTCTCCCTGCAAGCAGGCTCCCCCAAGGGCGGGATCCTCTATGCTTCCAAGTACTCCTGCAGACAGCAGAATTCAAGCCTTTACGGGGCACGCGGTTCCGTTCTCGGGCATATGGACGCGCAGTACGCGCCTTCCGAATCCCAGCGAGAAGCGTTGCGGCAGGGATTCTGCTCTCCGGATGACGCCAGCCGGGCACCACATCAAGCAACGGGCAAAGCACGAAGGGCCGCTCTGCCATTCCAGGGTGGGGAAGAACAGGTGCGCCCTCGGTTCGGACTGATAGTCCGACGGCAAGCAGGTCCAGATCCAGCGGGCGCGGTGCATTGCGGACACGACGGCGGCGGCCAAACAATCCCTCGACTCGGTGAAGAAGCGGAAGAATCTCTCCTGGGGATTTTTTCGTTGCGACCACGACAACGGCATTCGTGAAGAAGGGACCAAGCCCTCGAGGTGCTGGTGCCGATCGGTAGAGGCGGGAAAGTCTCAGCGGACGTAGCCCTTCGCGCGCCATGCGAATGAGAGCAATCCCCGTCACACGAGCAAGCGAGCCCAGTCCCGGTCGGCGCAGGTTCGTTCCAATTCCAATCAGGATGGCCTTCGAAGATCCTCCAAATTCGCCCGGGCGGTTGCGCCTGCGCATACTCTTCCTCCCAGCGGAAGCGCACCCGCTACCAAGCCGAGGCGCATGAGGGAACCTTACATGCAACCCCTACTCACGAACGCCCCGGCGCGACGCACCCGCGTCAAGCCACCCGAGCCCGGCAAGGATTGCAATCTATGCGAGCGCCTCGCCGAATTTCGTACCGCACAACGCATCGCTCATCCCGACTGGCACAACGCACCCGTTCCCTCGTTCGGATTGCTTTCGGCGCAGCTTCTGGTGGTGGGATTGGCACCAGGCCTGCGCGGTGCCAACTGCACCGGGCGACCATTCACGGGCGATCATGCCGGCGATCTTCTCTATTCCATGCTCGCGAAATGGGCATTTGCACAGGGGACGTACGAAAGGCACCGAGGGGACAGATTTCGCCTCGCAGACTGTCGGGTCACCAATGCGGTCCGCTGCGTACCACCGCAAAACAAGCCCACCGGGCCCGAAACAAGAGCGTGCAGAGACTTTCTCGCCGCCGAAATTCGGGCCATGCCGAAACTCAAGGTGATTCTCGCCCTTGGCCGCATCGCACACGAGGCGACGCTCCGCGCCCTCGGCTTGAAACTTTCTGTGCATCCCTTCACGCACGGTGCGTTGCACGAGTTGCCGACCACGTTCGTGCTCGCCGACAGCTACCACTGCTCGCGACTGAACACGAATACTGGTCGCCTAACCGAAAAAGGATTTTCCTCGGTGATCCGGACCGTCCGTCAACGAATAGACGGTAAAGCTCAGATCTCGCCGCTCAACGGGCGTTCCGCATGACCCGCTGCTTCTCCCGCCTCCACTCCCGGTCTTTGATATCTTGTCGCCGATCACGGACGTTCTTTCCTCGTGCCAAGGCAATCTGCGCCTTGGCGATTCCTGAATCATTGAAGTAGATCGAGACTGGCACAACGGTCAGCCCTTTCTGCTGGACCGCAACAGCCAGTCGGATCACCTCTCGACGCTTGAGCAGGAGTTTGCGGGGACGCTTGGGATCATGCTGGGAACCACGAGGAGCGTTCTTGTAGGGAGGGATGTGTGCGTTCACCAGCCAGATCTCGCCCTCCCTCGGTTCGGCATAAGCCTCGCCTAGACTGACGCCGCCCTCGCGAAGCGACCTCACTTCCGTTCCCTGGAGAACGAGACCCGCCTCCAGCGTATCCTGAAATTCGTAATCGCGGCGAGCCCGGCGATTGGCCGCCACTATGCGAGACATGATCTCAGCCTTCGTCCGGTAGATTGATTCCCGCGAAGGCCATCGCCTCGCGAACAGCTTTCTGAGTTGCCTTGCCGGACGTAACGAGCGGCAAGCGAACATCTGGGGAGCACATCCCGAGCAGATGGGCAGCATACTTCACCGGAGCGGGGCTAGTCTCGAGAAACAAGGCATCGTGAAGAGGCATCAGTCTCTCGTGTATCTCGAGGGCTGTGTTCGGATCCCTTGCCTTCCATGCACCGTGGAATTCGGCCATGGCTCGGGGGGCCACGTTGGAGGTCACAGAAATCGCCCCATCCCCACCGCAGGCAAGGAAGGAAAGTTGGGATGCGTCTTCTCCGGAGAGCTGGTTGAAGGGTCGCCCCTTCAAGGCACCACGCAGTTGGTGGGGGCGAACCGGATCGTTGCTCGCATCCTTCACGCCGGCAATGCGAGGAAGCTCGGCAAGGTGGGCCATGGTGTCCACGCTCATGTCGACCACGGAGCGGCCAGGAATGTTGTAGATGTAAAGGGGAATATCAGTAGCATCATGCACCGCCTTGAAGTGCGCGTACATCCCTTCTTGAGTTGGCTTGTTGTAGTAGGGCATCACTAGGAGCGCTGCATCCGCACCCGCCTCCCTGGCGTGCCGCGTAAGACGGATCGCCTCCTCCGTCGAGTTGGAGCCGGTGCCCGCCATGACGGGCACTTTCCCAGCTGCCGCCTCGACGACGATGTCGATCACCCGATCGTGCTCCTCGTGGGAAAGCACGGGAGATTCGCCGGTAGTCCCGCACGGGACGAGCCCCTGGGTTCCTTCGGAGATCTGCCACTCGACGAAAACGCGTAGGCTGCGTTCGTCCACCCCGTCGTCCTTGAACGGCGTGATGAGGGCACAGAACGATCCTTGGTACATGGCTTTTTCCGGTGAGGGCGGGAGGCCCTCCTCTCATTATAGTCTCCCCTTCCTCGGCGAATTCCCAACCACCAGCACCTCGCGCCCGCCCGGACCGTACGACATCGATGCCCCACGTTCTCTTCCTCGCTACCCTCGACGGGATCTCCTATGCGGCACTCCTTTTTCTGGTCGCTGCCGGCCTCAGCCTGGTGTTCGGAGTCTTGCGCATCCTCAATGTGGCGCACGGCAGTTTCTTCGCAATCGGTGCATACCTGACCTGTAGCGCCGGCATCGCACTAACCGCTTGGGGCCTATCTCCGTGGCTTGCGTATCCGGCGATGTTCATTTCGGCAGCACTCGTCGGTATCGTCCTTGGCGGGAGCTTGGAACGCCTTCTCCTGCAACGGGTCTACGGAAAGGAAGACGTCCTCCAGTTGCTCGTCACCTTCGCCGCTTTCATGGTGCTAGAAGACGTGCAACGTCTCGTTTGGGGCGTGCAACCGTACTTCCAGAGCACTCCCTTGGAACTTCTCGGCACCGTCAACGTCTTGGGAATTCCCTATACCCGCTACCAGGTTCTTCTGCTCCCCGCGGTGGCTCTCCTGGTCCTCATCGGTCTGAGACTCTTTCTCCGACGAACTCTCTCAGGACGTCTCGTGCTCTGCGTGGCCGAAGACCGGGAAGCCGCGACCGTGATTGGGATCGACACGAGCCGGATCTCTCTCATCACTTTCGCCATTGGAACTTCGCTTGCAGCTCTTGCTGGCGCGCTCGCCTCCTCGACCACCTCGGTGGTTCCCGGGATGGGAGCCGAAACGATCGTACTTTCGTTTGCAGTTGCCGCAGCAGCAGGTCTTGGCCGCATCGAGGGGGCCGCGGCCACTGCCCTTCTCATCGGGCTTGGAAGATCGCTCGCCATATACGTCTTTCCCGAATTTGAGGTGCTGGTTCCCTATCTCGTCATGACGGCCGTTCTGATCATCCGCCCGGACGGAATTTTCGGACGACGCGAGAGCAGGCGGATCTGATGCCGGCACTCTTTTGCAGGCCAAGTACCATGTGGATCGGCGGCAGCGCGCTCGTTCTCGTCGCACTTCCCTTCCTTGCCCCTTGGTCGACTTCGCTGCTTACGGTGGCACTCGCCAAGGGAATCGCTGTATTGGGGATTGCAGTGCTGCTTCGGGCGGGGCAGGTGAGCTTCGGACATGCGATGTACTTCGCCGCCGGGGCCTACACCGTAGCCTTCGTCCAGCGTACCCTGGGGCCGATCGATGTGGCCTTTACATTGGCGGCCGCCATCCTAGTTGCGACGCTGCTTGGGATAATCATCGGGAGCTTTGTCGCCCGCTACCGCTACATCTTTTTCGGGATGCTGAACCTCGCCCTCTCAATGGTGATGTTCTCAGTATTGGAAAAATTTTTCCATATCACCGGCGGCTCTGACGGGATCAGAATCGAGCGACCGACAGTGTTTGGATTTGAACTCGAACGTGCTCCCTTCGAACTCGGCCTTCTGTGGGGAACCTTGGCACTTGCGCTCGTGACTGCATGGGGAGTCTCACGCTATCTCGCATCGGCACCGGGCCAGGCACTCCAAGCCATCAAGACCAACGAAACGCGCCTCGAGTACCTCGGGATATCAGCCCAGCGCACGCTGCTCGCCGGCTACATCCTTTCTGCCGCTCTTGGTGGACTCTCTGGCGGGCTGGTGGGGATTGCACAGGGGCTGGCAACGCCGGAATTCTCCTACTGGATCCGCTCGGGGGAGCTCGTCTTCATCGCCATCCTCGGCGGTGCTGGGCACGTCGTCGGTGCCTTCGCAGGAAGCTTCCTCTACGAGACGGTCCGCGCTTATGCCGCAGCGGCGTTCTCCGAAGTCTGGCAGCTGGGACTGGGTACGATCATGTTACTGGTCATCCTATTCTCGCCGACCGGCATTGTCGGGATGGGAGTGCGCATCGCCGAGCACCTGCGGCGTAGGGCCTGGAAGCGCTCGTGAACGCGCCGCTCCTGGAAGCAAACGATCTTCACATCCGCTTCGGCGGTGTCATCGCGGCCGCAGGCGTGGACCTTTCCGTCCTCGCGGGCGAGCACCTTGCAATCATCGGGCCCAACGGGGCGGGCAAGACAACATTTCTCAATCTCTGCACGGGCTATCTCCGCCCCGAGCACGGATCGGTCCGATTCGAAGGCCAGGAAATCACCACCCAGACACCACGCACAATCACGCGCATGGGAATCGCGCGCGCATTCCAAATTCCTCAGCTCTTCCTCGAGCACACCGCACTCGAAAACCTACTGCTTGCCGGTGCCGCGCACGGCCGACGGCGATCGCCATTCATACCCCTGGATGCTATCCCCGAGCGCGACGAGATGATGGAGATCCTCGAGTTGATGGGATGCACCGACACGCACGACCATCTCGTCGGTGAACTTGCAGAAGGTACGCGCAAGCTCATCGATATCGCACTAGCGCTAGCGCTCCGACCCCGCCTCCTGCTCCTCGACGAACCCACCTCGGGGGTTTCCTCAGAGGAGAAATTTTCAGTGATGAACACCATCGCGCAGGCTCTCGCTCAACGCAGCGTCACCAGCATTTTCGTCGAACATGACATGGCGGTGGTCGAACGTTATGCCGACCGCGTCGCCGTGTGGGACGCAGGACGGATCTCCCGCGACGGTCCACCCGGAGAAATCCTCCAGGATTCGGAAATCCGTGCCCAGGTGACGGGGCTTTAAGCGATGCTGGAATTCTCCAACGTCAGCGCGGCAATCGCAGGCATACCCGTGTTGCGGAACATGAACTTCCGGGTCGAGGCAGGAAGCACCGTCGCCCTCGTCGGGCGCAACGGAGCAGGAAAGACGACCACGCTCCGGGCCGTCATGGGGGTAACGCCCACGGAAGGGACGATCCGGATTGGCGGTGAGGACATCGGCGAGGTTCCCGCCCACAAACGCGCACTCAGGGGCATTGGCTACGCGCCCGAAGACCGACGTCTGTTTTCCTCCCTGTCGGTGAAGGAGAACGTTACCTTGCCCTGCGAGGTGGCGGGACTTCCTCGCCACGAGATCGAGCGACGACTTGCAGAAACGATGGCATTGGTCCCGGAGGTAGGGGATCTCCTTCTCCGTCCCGCCGGCAGGGTGTCAGGCGGACAAGGGAAGATGGTTGCGCTCGCACGGGCACTCATGATGGGGGAAAGCCTGGTGATTCTGGACGAGCCTTTTCAGGGACTGGCACCTGCACTTGTCGGCCGTTACGCCAGCGCACTCCGCGCGATCCGCGAACGTCCATCATCGCCCGCAATCCTCGTCACGGAATCGAACCCTGCGCTGCTACGAGATCTCGCCGATTCCACGCTATTGATCGAGAGGGGAACAGTCCTGCCCTGTCTGGAATCGGGCGACTAACCCTTCCCCAGTTCCCGGCGTCGTGCTTCCACGACCACCTCGGCGTCCCGCCCCCGAAGCTCTTGGTAGTGATCGAATTCACGGCGGAAACGGGCCACTCCTTGTGTAAGCGCGCGAATTTCGAGAATGATGTCGCTGAGAACCGCTTCTGGGAGCATCGCCTGGACTTCACTCCATCCGGGCGTGTCATCGAGGGTATCGAAACCGAGAATCCTTCCCCTTCGTGCACTGATCACGGCGTTGAGCTTGCCGGAGAAGACCGTCGGGGTTTCGAAGAAGACCTGGTGGATGGGCTCGAGGAGCACGGAACCGCTCTGGGTGAAAGCATCCGACATGGCCATGCGCCCCGCCATCTTGAATGCCATTTCTGAACTATCGACGGAATGGTGCTGGCCGTCATACAACGTCGCTTCAACGTCGATCACGTTGAAGCCGAGTGGCCCGCGCTCAAGTGCTTCCCTGAGACCCGCCTCCACGGCGGGAACGTACTTCCGGGGTACCACGCCACCCGAGATTTTGTTCACAAAGTTGAATCCCTTCCCGCGCGCGACCGGTACGATTTTCACCTTCACGTCGGCAAACTGCCCCGCCCCGCCGGTTTGCTTTTTATGGCGGGCATGCACGTCAGCAGGCTTAGTGATGGTCTCTCGCCAAGACGCAGAAACCTCGCCCGTCTCGACTGTAAGGTCGCTTTCCTTCTCAAGGCGCTGAATCACGTCACGGATATGCATTTCGCCCTGTCCAGAGAGAACGATGCTTCCCCCCTCGGCATGCCCCATGACGAGCGAGGCATCCTCCTGGACCATGCGCCCGAGGGCCGTCCCGAGTTTTACGTCGTCCTCTCTCTTTTCAACTCGAACCGTGAGTGCATAAATGGGCTCAAGGGCGCGCCAACCCTGATGCGAAACTCCTTCGATCGTCCCCTCGGCGTTCACTGCCTGGCCAGTCGCCATCATCTCGCTCCGGGTAAGGGCAACGATGTCGCCAGGGCCTGAGTTCCCGAGTTTCGAAGTCGAGATTCCGTCGAAAAACGAAAACCCCGCGAGGCGTTGCCCGGCGAGAGAATCAGCCGGTGTCAAACTCCCTCGCCAGATCCGAAGCGTGCTGACCCGGCCGACGTGCGAAAGGTGTATGACGCCGGTGACGCTTGCGGAAGGGCTGGTCGAGTCTGGAATCCCGTGGCGTGCTGCGGTCACATCCGACCCAGGAGCATCGTGACGGAGTGCCTTAAGCAAGCGTGTCACCCCGTTCCCGTGTTCGGCGGCACCGATGAGCGCGGGCGCGTACTGCGATCCGGCGAAGGCATCCTGTCCCGTTTTGAATACGTCCTCGACCGCGGGCTCCTCCTCCTCGAGTAGTCTCTCAAGGAGTTGGTCATCAAAGTCAGCCAAGTTCTCGAGTAGCGTTTGGCGCATCAGGGCCACTTCATCGCGCACGCCCTCGGGAATCTCCACCACCTCCGAGACGGTCCCCTCCCGGAAGCGGAAGGCGCGGTTACCGATAAGATCGACGCTCCCCATCACTTTCCCGTCCTCAAGGAGGGGAAACTGGCGAAGAAACACCGGGCTGGGGAACGTCTCCCGGTAGGAATCGATAATGTCCGCGATGGGTTCGGAAGCCTGGTCGACCTTGTTCACGAAAAGCGTGCAGGGAACGCCTGCTTCCGTGGCGGCCCGGATGTATGGCATCGCGGTGACCGCCGCTTCCTGCCTGGCCTCGACCACGACAACGGCCACGTCGGCACCGATGAGGACATCCATTGTCTTCTGCAGGAACTCGACGGACCCTGGACAGTCGGCGAAGGCCCACCTCTCGCCCAGGAAATCACACCGCAAATAGCGCGTGGTGCCAGGCCCAACTTCCTTTGCAATTTCACCCGAGGCGTTGTCGCAACGGGCGGCAAGAGCACGCAGAAGCGTCGTTTTTCCAGCACCGAACGGCCCTATGAGGGCAGCACAGCGTGTGCCAACACCTCCGCTCATCTCATACCCCTCCTGCTTGCCTTTCCCTAGGCAAGTCTAGAAAGGAGCATCGGATTTCCAAGGGACAGGTACAGCCTACGTTGCCTGCCCTGCTAATCTACGGAGAGCGGGGTGCCTTCCTTCAAAGACCTCGCCCCAAAAAAAGAGGTGGAAAATGCTCTCGCTGACCCAGATCGAGACGTACCGCAAGGATGGCTACATCGTCCTTGAAAATGCCGTTCCTTCCGAAACCCTTGCCCGCCTGCAGAGATTCACTGATGAAATGGTCGCCGGTGCCGCAGGTGTGGAAGCACACACGAGCGTCTACGACCTGGGCGATGGACATACCCCCGACACCCCGCAGGTACGCCGGATCAAACTTCCCCACAAGGCGCATCTGGGATTTCGTGCCTTCGCTGGGCACCCTTCGGTCGTCGATCCGGTGTCGTCGCTTCTCGGGCCAAACGTCCGCCTTCACGGCGGCAAGATCAACCTCAAGTCCGGTGCTGGCGGGGACGCCGTCGAGTGGCACCAAGACTGGGCTTTCTATCCGCACACCAACGATGACATGCTTGCCGTCGGCGTCATGCTTGACGACATGGACAAGGATAATGGTCCCGTCCTCATGCTTCCGGGCACCCACACTGGCCCGGTGCACGACCACCACGTCGAAGGAGCGTTTGCAGGTGCAATGGATATCAAGTCGTGCGGAATCGACTTCGGAAAGGCAAGAACCGTAACCGGAAAAGCAGGCTCGATCAGTATCCACCACGTTCGCCTCGTCCACGGCTCGGCTGCCAACCGTTCAGGCCGCCCGCGACGACTTCTCCTGTGGGAGTACGCGGCGTGCGACGCCTGGCCGCTCATGGGCGTTGGAGATTTCGAAGAATTCAGTGCACAAGTGGTACAGGGCGAGCCCTCGATCATGCCAAGACTCGTCGATATCCCGGTGCGGATGCCTTTCCCACCCGCACCCCATCAGGGATCGATTTTCGAGAATCAGCGTTCAGCGGCGAAGCGCTACTTCACTTCAAAAGCAGCCTGAAACCTCACATCCCGGCCGGCCCCCGGCCGGGATTCACTCGTAGGAACCGATGAATTCGGCGGCGAGGCGCTCAGCCCTGGAGACTTCCTCAGGAGTCATCTCCTCCGAGATCACCTCCAGGTAGTAAGGCGTGTTGGGTTCCTCGGAAAGCCGAAACCACTTGTACGCCTCGACAAAGTCGACCTCGGTTCCCTGTCCATTGGCGTAGAATTTTCCGAGGTGGATCTGCGAAAGCGCGTGCCCCCGGTTCGCACATAGAAGGTAGAGCTCGAACGCATCTTCGTACTGGAAAACCGAGGAATAGCGAAGTGCCTGCATATATCGAACGTTGGTGTCACGCAGGAGATAGTCGGTGCTCTGGTAGGGATATCTCGGATCGTGCTCGTGCTCAATTACGATGCCAGCAGCCTCAGCGCGGACACGCATTTCCTCGTCCACGGCAAAAGCTTGACCTGAAACAACGAACAGGACCACTACGGCAGGCAGGGCTGTCCAGCGGAATCTCCAAAGATTTGGCACCAAATGCCTCCATGTGGGTCGGGGCTACGATAAGGAATGCTATTTCCGACAACCGCAGAGGAGATAGCCCTATGCCGCCAGATCAGCAACCCTAACCTATAGGGATCTGAGAAAGACAAGTAAGGCTTCCCTATCGGCAGGGTCCATTTTCGCAACCGCATTCCTGGATTTCTCCCCCTCACCTCCGTGCCAGAGAATCGCCTCGAGCAGGCCATCCGCCCGACCATCGTGAAGCAGGCGGAAATGTCCGCCTACCTTTTCCGTGAGACCGATCCCCCAAAGCGGGGGCGTCCGCCATTCCCGGCGCAAGGAATCTTCCTCCGGCCCATCATCGGCGAGGCGTTCTCCCATGTCATGAAGAAGAAGGTCTGTGTACGGCCAGATGAGCTGGAAATTCTGCCCGGGACGATCGGGAAGGCGATGAGTTACGAACGCTGGCACATGACAGCTCCCGCACCCTGCTTCGTGAAAAATCTCCTTGCCTCGAAGTACTTTCGGATCATCCACAGAACGACGAGCCGGAACGGCGAGGTTGCGAGCGTAGAAAACCACAAGGTCGAACGCCTCCGCAGGAATCTCGACCCCGTCACCTGCGGGAGTGTCTCCGTGCGGCATGGCAAGGCAGTCGACCTGCGTCTCCGTGCAGCCACCCGAGGCGGAAGGGTGCATCGGTGTGCCGAGTCCAATGTCTTCCAGGAAGGCTTTCGCGACTTGCGCGGGCACGTGAGGGGCATCGCCCTTCCAGCCGAAACGTCCAAGCACGAGATCATTTCCGCCTTCGGCAGGGAGCCAACGCGGTCTTCCCGAAACGCCGTCAGCATCGGCGTCAACCGGATCGACATGGGCGAGAATGTCCGCCTCGGGAATAGCCTCGAGAAGACCCATACCGATCATCGGCGGTGCGATCCGAGGGGAGAGGCCGGTCCCCGGCTCGAGAGGACCATAGGCAAGGTCCGACACTCGGTAGAGAGGCCTTCGGAGGACAACAATCTCGCCTGAAAGCTCAATCGGGAGAAATTCGTACCGGGTCTTGATCCTGCCCTCTGCGAGAAGACCCGGAACCGCCGCGGTCTGGAGTTGTTCGCCGTAAACGGGATCCCCACCTCCACCGGGAGCCCTGATGCGAAGAAGGAGATTTGCGTCATCGTCCCCGTCGTGGAATGGCGGTCGCCCGCGACCGTCCTTGCGGTGACAGCCCTGACACGATCGCACGTTGTAGAGGGGACCAAGACCGTCTGAGGCGCGGGTGGAAGCAGGAGTGCTGACCCAAATTTTTCGAAAAAATCCATCTCCCAGGAGGAAGTCCATCCTCCTGGCGGGCTGCAGGTTCGCCGAGGGGTAAGAGAACGAATTGCGGGATGGGTTATGGAAGTCCGTCCCCTCACCACCCGAACGTCGTTCGAAGGGCTGTGCCTCCGAGAAATCGCCAGGGACGGAAGTTACGACCTTGATGCGTGCTCTCTCATCTGCCGTGCGAGAAACCGGATCTAGATACGAATCACCCGCAAGGGCCTGGACACCTGCTACGACACACAGAAAAAACGCGACAGATGCACAGGGAAGCGGGGTCGAGCGAGGGAGGAGATACCCGCCCGACCCCGGCAGCTTCAAGCCCACGCTTTTCGCGAAAGGTCCGCATTCATCGAAAAACAGCCTCAGGTTCGTCGAGGGAATCCGACCCTTCAAACGCAATGTCGGTCATCCCCAATAAGCGCCCGGCCCTGCCAAACGAATTGGCCACGGCCACAAGGGCATCCACGACTGCCGTGATTAGCCTCTCGCCTTCCACATCGCCTTCGGCGAGCATCTGGTCATAGGCCTTGCCTTCGGCTCTGCGATCACGAAGGACCTGCAGCGCGACAAGTGCCACATCAATCCGGGAACGAATCTCAGCATTGAGACCCTCATCCAATGCGGCCACAACACCAGAGAGTGCTGCACCTTCCACAACAGAGCCATCGGTACGGATGTAGCGACCGAGATAGACGTTCCGGATACCCACCACGTCCCAGTAGTGAGATTCGGTTGTCTCGTCGGAAAAGCAGTCGTGTTCCTCCTCGGGATCGTGGAGAAGAAGTCCGAGATTCATCCGCTCGCCGGCAAGCTCGCCATAAGCAAGGCTCCCCAGGCCCGTGAACATGGCCCTGAGTGCTCCACCCTGACCGCCATTCTCTATCTCGTTCCTGGCATCTCCGTCGGTAGCCCAGGCGGAAGCCATCCACTTGAGATCATCAACAAGCAAATCAGCTACGGCCTTCAGGTACTCGATCCTGCGATCACAGTTGCCGCCGGTGCAGGAAGAAAGATTAAAATCGGAAGCGGGACGCGCACCTGCGCCAGGCCCCGTACCGTTCAAGTCCTGACCCCACAGGAGAAACTCGATTGCGTGGTAGCCGGTGGCCACGTTCGCCTCGATACCACTTGCTTCGTGTAGCGTATCCCGGAGAAGGGTCTTCGTAATGCGATTCGCATTAACCAGCCGGCCACCAATCTCGAGTTGCGGATTCGAGATCACGTTCAAGCCTGCCGACATGTTTTCTTCGCCCGTGACTGGACCTTCCACGTAGTCGATCAGCCCCTCGTCAAGTGGCCAGGAGTTAACCTTTCCTTCCCAGTCATCGACAATCGCGTTCCCGAACCGGAACACTTCAGTCTGCTGATAGGGGATTCGCGCCTGCCGCCACGCCTCGCGAGCGGCCTCAAGAGTCCTGGCGGAGGGTCGAACAACCAGTGTGTCGATCGCTTTGCGCAGATTTACGGCCTTCTCGAGGGAATCGGCATAGCCGGCTGCGGCGATATCCGCGTAATTTCTCCCCACCGCATTGGCACGGGCATCTGAAAGCGACACCACAAGAAATGTAGCGAAGAAAACGCCCAGCGGCGCGAGACGAAAAAGACGCGAGAGGTTCGACCCATTCGTGAGCATGGCTTTCTCCTAAAGGTGGATGGTTGTCCCGTTATTATATGCGAGTGAATATCATTCGCAAGTAGTCAGATCGCCCTCCCCTCGAGACAAGCCCGGTCCTCGTATTCGCAAGGAGCCGGGTACACGGGCCGAAACCACCCAGATCCTGCAATGAGATAAAGAAGGACGGATGGTAAAGAATCAGGGTAGGCGATACGTGATGGGAAGGATCACCACCCTGTCACCGACCCCTTTGGGCAACGCGCCGAAGGGGGCTGCGTTCTTTACGACCCTGACCGCCGCTCTTCGAAGAAGCCGACCTGCGTCACTGCGCTCTGCAAGAACCATCACGTCAACGAGATCGCCAGCCTCAGTTATGACGAGTTTGAGCGTCACCGTGCCCTCCTCCTCGCGGACCTGGGCACGCCGCGGATACCTCTGCACGGCAAGGCGCTCCACACGCCGACGTAGCTGATTGTAATAATCCTTGGGCACCTGAATCTCGTTGCTCACTACTTCCACGCCTTGTTGTCTGGGGGTAGCGGGAGGAGGCGAGGCCGTGCGCTTGAGCTCTCTCTCGACGTCCGGCGGTAGAGATGGTGAATCCGCGGCAACGACCTGTGTAGCTAGCAGAGGAGGCTCTTGTCGGAGTGGAGCAATCTCGCCCAGGATCTCCTGGATCGGAACCGGGACACTGAGAGCTGTCGGCGGAGTCTGGGAGGCTAGGGAAAGAGGTATTTCCGCCGGTGCTGCCACCTCGAGCGGCGGAGGTTTGGCAATGGGCGGCGATTCAACAACCTCAGGCAATAGCGACGGCTCCAGGTTCGGGGCAGACGGGGGTGGCTCGTCGGGAAACGGAAGCGGCGGAGCAGTGTCAGTCTCCACAACCGGCGGGACTTCTACCTTGAAAATTGACGACAGGTCATCCTGAAGCGTGATGGTGACGAACGTCTCTTCAGACTCCTCTGGTGCCACCTCGACCACCAAGCCGGTGACGTAAGCGATACCGACATGGGCTGCAAGTGCTCCTGCCAGGGCGAGCGTTAGTCCTGCGGAACCGCCACCCGTTTTCGAGGCTTGCGCCACCATTTTCGTCAGTTCCCCTCAGGCCGAGTGGCGAGTGCCACACGCTTAACGCCAGCGGAGCGGGCGACTTCCATGACCGAACGAAGAACGCCGATGGTGCCACTCCCGTCGACCTTGAGCAGGATCTCCTCAATGCCCCCGACCACAAGGGTTTCGAGAGTGACACCGAGCGCACCCGCGGGTATTTCGTCTCCATCAAGGAAGTAACCGCCGGCAGCAGAAACGGCGAGTGTGGCCCGGGGCGGATCTGCACGAGAACCGCTTTCGGCCGTGGGAAGAAGCGAATCGACGGGATCGATGACACGGATGGTGCTGGTAAGCATGAAGAAGACAAGGAGCAGAAAAACGATGTTGATCAGCGGAACCATGTTGATTCCACGGGGCTTCCGCTGTGGTTGGTCGGAAAAGTTCACGGTCCCTCTCCCACCGCCATGGCCACATCGTCAATCCCGCCCTGGCGAATCTTGTCGAGAGCGTCCACGAAACGATCGATTGAAGTTCCATCGGGAGCCACGACAATGACGGAACCCTCAAAACCGGCGTTGAGACGTGCAACGATTGTCTCGCGCAAGGCCCCCACAACCACGCCATCAAGACTCGTCGCCCCATCCCCATGCAGGCGGACGACTAGAGGCTTAACCGGCGACACTGCCTCCGCAACAGAAGGCTCAGGAATCGCTAGGTCGATGCTCTCAACATGGAAAAAGCTTCCCGCGAGCATGAAAAACAAGACCAGCAGGAAAACAATGTCCACCAAGGGTGCGATCGGAATTTCGCTCGGCTGCCGCCCTTGCTCCCCGAAGTTCACGAAATTGCTCGCCGGGATCGCGCGCGGAGCCGACGGGATCAGTTTGCCGAGGGAAGCGCCCAGGCGGCCGAATCCCTCATCACGCCCCGCACGATCTCGATTTTCCTCTCGAAATAGTGGAGCGCGGCAAGCGCCGGAATGGCAACAATCAAGCCGAATGCAGTCGTGAGGAGGGCTTCCCAGATGCCGCCGGCGAGAATCGAGGGATCAACTTGGTTCCCACCCGCCTGGAGCTGGGCGAAGGCGTTGATCATGCCAATGACCGTGCCGAGAAGCCCAAGCAGGGGACTGACGTTAGAGATCACCTCGAGAGCGCGAAGGTAGGTTCCGACCTCCCGAATCTCGGTTGCGCCGACACGTTCCATTTCCGCTTCACGACGATCGTGAGGAAGATGAGTCGTAGCGAACGACACTTCGACTACGCGGGCTGCAGGATGACGCGACTTCGCTATCTGCTCACGCAAGCTCGTGCTAGAATCGTCACCAATCCCCAGACTTTCGAATAGTCCTGTTCGGTGTAGCCCACACCGGTAGAACTGCCAGAACTTGAACAAAATAATGGCCAGCGAGGCAACCGAGAGAACCAGCAACACGTACATGACCGCGCCGCCCTTTTCGAGAAGGTCAAAAACCGCCTCAAATTCTCCGAGAACAGCTCCCATCCGCTCCCCCTGCCGTCAGGTGCGGGAGCAAAGGGCGTGAACCACACCCACGCTCCTGCCAGAAGCCCTCGCCCGTCCGGCGGAAACTGTCACATTGGTGGTCCCTTCGCAGCCGAGCCTAGCCAAGGCCTGGCTACACTTCAAGAATTCAACCGGAGAAACAGCTGGCATTTGCACAAGTAACTGCGGTGCCGAGGCAGATAGCGGCACCGGGACTAAAAGCTGTACCTTAGACCCACAAACACGCCCCTCGGTGCTCCTGGCGAGAGAAACCGATTGGTGTGATGGACGTTACCCTCGAGGCCGTGCCCGTTAATCGTCACTTCCCCCGCACACTGCTCCTCACCATCTTCCAATTCACACTCGCCAAGAATGCCGAAAGTCTCGTAATCGGTGTCAAAAAGATTGTCGACCCGGCCGAAAATCGCGAGAGGGCCGATCCGGTATTCCGCCGTTAGGTTGAAGATCGTGTAACCCGATGTTCTGGCAAGCTGATTCGACTCGTCACCGCGGAGATACACGCCAGAGCGCGCGACCCCACCGATTCCAACCCGAAATCCCTCGAACGGCCTGTAGCCCAGGCCAGCCTTGAGGGTGTGATCAGGAAGGCCGGGAATTCGATCGCCAGACCGCACCTCGATTCGAGCGTTGTCCTCCCCTGCATTTATCGCCAACGGGTGATTGGCACCCGGAAGCTCGCTCGCCGCCTCGTACGTCGCCCGCAACCAGCTGTAACTGGCGAACCAGTCGAATTTGCCGTTCTGGCCCGATGCCGCGAAGTCAAGACCAAGACGTCTCGTTTTCCCGAAATTGTCGAAATAACCTAGGCCGGGCTGGTCGCCGGGAACCGCGATAAAAATGATGTCATCCCGGTTCACGGTGCCGTAGAGGCTGGTCTCCCAGGCCATCCCCCGCTCGACGGATCCTAGACGACCACGGGCTCCAACCTCGATCGTGCGGGCGACCACTTTCTCGAGTGGAGGATCGGCGACGAATGCGTTAGGCAGCCTGCAAGGAGCATTCTCATCGGCACATGAAAGCTCCGCCGCCGTCGGAGCGCGAGAAGCTTCCCGGTACCCCCCAAACAGAATGAATTCTCTTGTCAATGCATGACTAATCCCGATTGCGGGGTTGAAACGACTAAAAGAATGCGAAGTTCTGCCCGCCTCGTCATGAAGATCCAGGTTCAGGTCCAGGTCGTCGTAGCGACCACTCAGCGTGATATCGGTCGTATCGGAAGCGCTAAAAGTTCCCGAGGCATAAAAACCCAGACTCGTTGTCTCCGAGGAGACGACGAGAGGATTTGCGTCCTCGTAGTCCATGAGATTCTCATCACACGTCCCATCACTGGGATCAAAATTTTCGAGTGCACACAACCGCTCAATGGTCCTCTGCGCGCCGTCGACCACCGCAGCCGGAACATTTCGACTGTCAGCGTCGATAGCACCGACAAGAGTGTGTCCCCTGTAGGTGGTGTCGGATTGGTCATATGAAGCCCCAAAGACAAACAGGTGCCCCGCCATCTCGCCATCAAGTTGAAAGGATCCTCCACGTGTCTCGGTACTTGTGAAACTCAAGTTACGAGCACCGGGTGTGATTCCGCCCTGGTCACCTCCGAGCTGAATAGCGTCGCCACCCGTGTCAAAAAGAACGACCCTCTCGTCTTCATTCCCCTCGACCTCCCCTACGACCAAGTAACCTTCGTAATCTGTAGCAGTGCAGGGGGCAGACCCAGAGCATGCGAAGTCGCCGCCCTCTGCTGCCTCGATAAATTCACCATCGAATTCATCACCGTTGACGGTGTCGCGTTCGATATCCCGTCCGTAGGCAAGTGCCGAAATCACGAAACCGTCGTCTATCTCGAAGGAGCCACGCGCGGTCCCCATCACCAGATCGTTTTCCGTGATGTCGGGCCAGGTGAAAACCGATTTCCGACGGACCTTGAGAAGATCTTCGGGTGTGGTGCCGTTGCCGATGAGTTTCGTATCCGCCTTAAGGAGACTCAGGCCAATCTCAAACGTGTCCCCCTGGTGCCCGATGTCCCCGAAGAAGCGTAGGATTTCTCCGTCGCTGAAGTCCCTCCAGCCGTCATCTTCGCCCCGTTCGATCGCTATGTAGGCACCGGTGTCGTCAGTGCTTGCACCAGCCTCGATCGAGCCCTCGACGCGACCAAACGAGCCGTACAAAAGATCGGCTTCTCCACCCTTCCAGCCTAGGCCCCGCTTGGTCTGGATCACAAGTGCCCCGCCAAGGGCATTGAGCCCGAACACGGGATTGCCGGAAACGAGATCAATTCTCTTGATCGCAGCCTCCGGTATCAGGTCCCATTGCAGGGAGTCTCCAAAAGCCTCGTTGATGCGCACGCCGTCGAGGTAAACGGCAAGTCCCTGGGGCTCGCCAAGAAGCGGCGAAAGGGTGAAACCCCGGTAGTCGACGTTCTGCTGATAAGGGCTGTTCTGGACATCCTTGATGGTAACGCCCGTGAGACGTTGCTCCATCAAGTCGGTGAGATTCCGCGGCACGAAGACCTCGAAGTCAGAATCCTCCAAGCTTTGCACCGAGGCAGGAATACTGTCCTGTGGGACTCCGGTTCCGGGCATCGGTGTCACGCCGATGATCACGATGGGATTGAGCTCTTCCTGGGTGTGGGAATCCTGAGCTAGGGAAGGCGATGTAGTAGTTGAGAGGGCCACAGCCAACACGGGCAACACGAACCCGCCGCGCCCCAGAATGGTGCGAAAAGACATGAAGATATCCTGTCCCGAGATGGACGGTTCCGTCGCGCGAAAGGCTAGTGTACGGAGAGCGTCGGCGCAATCGGATGAATATTGTCGCAGACTGTGCAGACGCTGCACTTTTCGTCCTTCGAACCATCTCCAGTGAGCCGTCCGGTTCCAATTCATTTCTAAGAAAAAGCCTTTGCCAAAGCGTACGGAAGAAGGGAGGGAAGATCGTCCGCGATAAGGCCCGGACCACCGAACTCAGACGCCGCTTCTCCGTGTAGCCACGCTCCCGCCGCCGCCGCCGCAAAAGAATCTGCTCCGGTCGCAAGCAAGCCACCCACAATCCCGGAAAGCACATCTCCTGCACCCGCGGTCGCAAGTTCAGGAGGAGCATTCACGTTGATGGCGACACGACCATCCGTGGCGGCGACGACGGTGTCAGCACCCTTGAGCATCACGACAGCCTTCACCGCGACAGCGGCCTCGCGGGCTCGGTTGATACGCGCCCCCTCAGCACTTCCGAAAAGGCGGCGGAACTCTCCTTCATGCGGCGTCAACACGGCACCGCCTGACCCGGCACAGTGGCGGGCGAGCTCGGATTCTTTGCCCGCGAAGCTTGAAAGCGCATCGGCATCCAGAACCATGCGTTTACCCGCTCGGGCAGCCGCGAGCACCCGACGCCGTGTGACGGCACCCGTTCCGCTGCCGGGACCGATGACGACAGCGGTGATGCGCTCATCGGAAAGCAGGTGCGCAAACTTGGCTGGCGCAGCCGCGGTCTCAAGCATCAGCGCATCGAGCCGTGCCGCGTATGCGCCCTCAGCACCCGTCGGCACAGCAAGGGTCACCAAGCCTGCTCCTGCGCGAAGAGCTGCATGGGCTGCAAGCTTAGCCGCACCGGAACGACGAGCGGAGCCGCCGAGCACGACAATGTGGCCCCGGGAATACTTGTGGTCGCTCCATCTCGGCCTCGGGAGGGCCTCCCGCCAAAGAGCAGGCACGTTGAGGAACGTGTTCACGCCGAGGGAGTCGAGGGTCGAAGCCGGGATTCCTATGTCAGCGAGAACGATCTCACCAACGAGTGACCTTCCGGGCTGAAGGATATGTCCCGGCTTCAATCGGAAAAATGTGACAGTCATGTCTGCAGTGAGCGCGCAACCGCGTACCTCGCCGGTGTTACCATCGACTCCGCTCGGAATATCGACGGACACGACATAGGCATCCTGTTCATCCGCCGCCTCGAGTGTGGCGCGCACCGAACCCTCCACCGGGCGGGACAAACCCGCCCCGAAGACCGCATCAACCACGATGCCCGCGCCATCGAGCGCCTCTGGTTCGAGGGGTACGACCTCTCCCTCCCAGCGCGACGCGGCAAGGGCGGCATCGCCGTGAAGAGAGTCCTGCGTACCGAGAAGCGCAACCCGCACTTCCATTCCCTCGCGCGCAAGCCGTCGGGCCGCAACAAAACCATCACCGCCGTTGTTACCCGGACCGGCAAGCACCGTGACGGGTACATTGCGTGACACCGCCAAGATGGCATCCGCCACGGCGCGCCCCGCAGCCTCCATGAGAGATGACCCGGACGTGCCTGCAAGGATCGTGGCGCGGTCAGCTTCGACCATCTGCGTTACCGCGAGAAGCTCTGTCGGAAAGGGACCGTGTGTGGAGAGAGGCTGCATGGCAAACCCTGCCTCGCGTGACAATTGCGCCAGTCCGGGCAGCGTACGGTACGGGGAGAAATTCCTGAATTGGAATCTATCGACAAACCTACAAAAAACTGCAACATCCTCCCGATACAAACTGCTCCATTCTATTGGGGTATCCCTCATCGGATGATCTTCATCACCTCCTAAGGAAGAAATTCCTTCATGAAACCCGTCAAACACGTGCTTTCACCCATTGTCGCTCTGGCTCTGGGTACCTTTTTCACAGGACAGGTAGCGGCGCAGTCCACCGATGATTTGCAGCGCCAGATCGAGGCGCTTGAGAACGAGCTCCAGGATCTAAAAATCAAGGTTAAGAAGATCGAGTCAGCGGCGGCCAAGACGAGTGAAGAACAGCCAAAGATCAAGGTCGGTCCCGGGCTCAAAATCTCCTCGCCCGACGGCAAGAAAACGATCCAACTGACCGGCCGTCTGCACTGGGATCTGGGTGCCTACTCGGACATAAAGGCTGACAATCCTCTCGAAAGTGGTGCCAATCTTCGTCGTGGCCGCCTGGGTGTAAAAGGAACATTCAATGGCTTTTCTTACAGCTTCATAATTGATCTCGGCGGCTCGGCGAACAGCGACAGCGGGGCGAAAATCGACGAAGCGGGGATCTACTATGCACCTTCGAAGAGCCTAAAATTTGGTTTCGGAAAAATGAAGCTTCCTGTGACGTTCGAGGAGAGTATTTCCGCGAACGACATCAGTTTCATTGAGCGCTCATCGCCCATCGACATGTTCACGGACAGAACGCTGGGGCCAAGTGCTGTCAACGCTCAGATGTGGGTTTATGGCTCGAATTATCTCGTGGAAACCGCAATTCACGTCCGAGGCGATACCAAAACCTCAGGCGAGAGCGGCGGAAATGAAGACCTTGGCTTCACGGGCCGGGCCGCCTTCGCCCCCATAAAAACAAAAGCACACACTCTTCATATCGGTGGCTGGGCCGACAGATCCGAGGGGGCAACCAACGAAGCAAGATGGGGTTACCGCAGCGAGTTCAACGTCGCGGGCGGAAGGCCTCTGTACGGAGATACTGTCGCCCCTTTGGACTCAATGCTCCACTGGGGTGCGGAACTCGCTTACCTATCCGGCCCCTTCTGGGCACAGGCCGAATACATTCGGGGTAAGTTTGACCGCCAAGGCATCGCCAAGGACTTCGACGCCGACGGCTGGTACGCCCAAATCGGTTACGTGATCGGTGGTGCCAAGCACTACAACATGAAAAAAGGAGCTTGGTCTGCACCGAAGGTTGCAAACCCGTTTCCTGGCAAAGGCGCAGGTCTCTTCGAGCTTGCACTTCGCTACAGCGTGACCAACCTGGGCGATCCGAGCATGGATTGTACAACCTACAAATTCACGCTAATCAATGGAGAATGCGTGCCAGACGACCCCACCACGAACATGGCCATTCAGGCCCCGACGTTGGTGGCCTACTCCAGCGAGCTTTCAGCGGCCGAATCGACTAGGCATTCCGGGAAAATGGAAAACATCACAGCGGGTCTCAACTGGTATCTCAGCAATAACAGCCGGCTCATGTTTAACGTGATTCGGACGGACGTAAAAAATGGCCACGGCCAATTCAACGATGTCGTGAATGACACAGACACACCGGATGACAAAGAAAATCCGCAAAGTTACAGGCCCCTGTACACGGGGAAATACTGGATCTACGGTGTCCGCTGGCAGTATAAATGGTAAGAGATATCTCCTGACGGTCGCCTTGCCCTTTCAATCCCTCGCTGGATCGTTCCGGCGGGGGGGGGGGGCTTTTCTTGCACACGTGAACCCAATGCTCGTAATTCTTTGTAAGAGTTGACGAGGAAAGGAAAAATTACCCATGGACAAAAGCACTCGCACCGAAATCGAAGCGGCTGTCTATAGACGCCTCGTCTCGCACCTCCGAGAGAACCCCGACCTGCAAAACATCGATCTGATGGAACTTGCCGGCTTTTGCCGAAACTGTTTATCGAAGTGGTACAGTGCCGCAGCCAAGGAAAACGGCGAAGAAATCCCCTACGAGAATGCTCGCGAGAGCTTGTACGGCATGCCCTATTCGGAATGGAAAGAGAAACATCAGAAGAAACAACCGGCAGAACGAGTCGATTCGCTCAAGGATGAGTTCCACAACCACTCGTAAGGGAGCTTGGGCCGTAAGGCTTCCCGGTTTCAAAAGCCCCAGGCAGAAATTTTCAACTTGGTGTGGTTATCTCTCAGGAGATCGGAGTTAAAATTCTAGTTGAACTCTAAGAAGGTATTCGCTGACATCCCCAGCGTAATTCTGGAACTCCGTCTCAGCCGATACCTCATTGAGCACACAGCACTGTTTTCCTCCCTTGACCTTCAAGTCTCCGTAACTGAGCAAAACCTTGACAAAAGAGTTGACATACCAATTGATACCGAGCGTGTAGCCGGAAGCTTCTCCCCCGGACACGTCCTTGTCGTTGAGGTCGATGGTCTGCCAACGCGCGACCACCTCCCATGCCCCGATTCCTCCTTGGGCAAGCGTCCTTTTGGGATTGACACGCCAAAACTGTCCGAAATAAGCATTGTAGTTCTTGGATTCTCCCGTCAGGAAATAACTGCCTTGAACATATCCACCGTCGAATGTGTAATCGTTGCGGTCAGATTTTCTGTTGACCTGCGCCTGTCCCCATTCCGTCTGGAACGAGAGCGGTCCAATGGTGGCGATGCCTTCAAGTGCCACATAACTGTAACTGTCAACTTCGCAAAGCTGTCCAGTATCAACCAGATTCATCCCATCAATGGTGGATGTGCCAGAAGTCTTGAACCTGACGTTGGTTGCCAAAGCGGGTCCAGGCGCATTAGCAGCTGAGCCATCGCAAAAATCATAATCGGCTGAATTCACATTCACTCCCGCCTCTGCCGGTCTTTGGTCTTCGTTATTTGGCTTTCTCCAGTAGCCACTGACACCAATCGCAGTGCTTCGTCCGCGTGCCTTCATCGGCTGCCACAGGAAACGTCCGTGCACACCCCAACCTTCATCGTTGGTGCTCGAGGCGGCGGCCCCCTTCCCGTAGAGTCCAAGCCGTGCGTAGTGCTGTTGGCCGCGATGGGTAGCAACTGCTCCCAACAGTGGAGCACCCGGAGCGTAGGCAAAAGCATTCGAGATCATCGGGCGTTCAGCCATCGACGTCGCCGAAGAGAACGTGGAGGATTCGAGCCCCACGGACACACCGAAAAGTCCCGCCACCAACCACAATGGGCTGTACCCGCGATAGAGAGCCGCAGCGGCCCTGAGTCCGTTCCGGGGACTTTCACCTCCATCGCCAAATGCGTACGAAAGAAACATGATCCAGTCCCTGTCGATAACGCTACTGAGCGTTAAATTGCCCCGCCGGACCTTGCTGCCCGAACTGAAGTCCTGTCCGTTGAACCCTTTTGAATCGAAACTTCCCGCTTCCAACTGAAGAAGCCCATTGATTCCCGTGGAGTAGCGACCGTCCGCAGAGACGAGGCGTGCTGTCGGTCCGAAAAACGAATTCTCCGGATCGTATTTTCCGTTTCCTCCGAACGGGCCGCCCGCGCCCTCAAACAACCCCGCCGACAGCCTCGGCGGCTCGTTCATGTCGGCCACCGCGACCCGCACTGTCTGTGCCGTGCTGGCTCCCTGAGAATCCGTCGCCGTCACCCTCAGCGAGTGAACGCGTGCAATCTCATGGTCAATCTGCGCGCCGCTCTTTGCCGACAACTGACCACCCGGGCTAATGGTGAAAAGATCATTCTTGAGAGAGAACGTCACCTCGTCGCCATCAGGGTCTACGGCTCTCAAGGGAGATCCAAAGCTCCCTGATGCACCTTCCGCCACCACGAGATCACTTGGAGATTGCTCAAACTGCGGAGGTTGGTTGTCTGAGACTGTGACCACGAATTCGTCCGAGCTCGCCATGCCGCCTTCGTCCGTCGCCGTCACCGTCACCGTCACTCCGGGAGTAGCAGAGCGCGGCGTACCGCCAAGAATCCCTGTCGCCCAGTCGAGAGTCATCCACGATGGATTGCCGCTAACGCTGTAAGTCATTGCTCCCATGCTGCCCATGTCCACATCGACGAACACCTTGTCGAGATCAATGCTGAACGAGTGCCCGATCGGGAGGGTCACGTCCTCGATTCCAACTTGCATCCCTTCCGTCGATGCACGTTCCGATGCGGTGGAACCCACCAACTCCTCGACCAGCGCCTCAAGGCGTCGGATTCTTTCCTCCTGCGTTTGGATGATTTTCTCCTGTTCCTCAAACTTCAGTGCAAGGTCGGAATTTTGGGCAAATGCAGGAGCTCCACTAACCAAAAAACAGGCGCAACTGATAGCTATAAAGTGTGCCAAAAGGCGCGTAGGTGAGAAGTGCATGGGGAAACCCGGCAAACCCCGAAACGGACACCTCGGGGAAATGCAAAAAAAACGGATATTACGCCTCCTGACCGGGCTACTCGCGCACAGCCAGAAGATCCTGACCACAGTTAACTTTCGTGATCACACGGAGGGTAGCACGACCGGAGTCTATTGGCAATAATCGGCGCAACCGAAGATAGCCTGCTCGATAAGGTCTCTATCTTGTATCGGTTCTGTCTAAGCTCAATATTACATCAGTCGTGCGCCGACCTGAGTGCCTAGTCACTCAATGTAAATGACAAACATTTGTTGAAAGCTCGGAAGAAATACCCTTTTAAAATTATTTCCACCAACTAAACGATTTTCCGAAGAAAGCCCCCATGGCTGGCAACGCGAATAACACGAATAGGAAAAGAACGGGTGAGGTGCTTCTCCTACGTATACTTTGGCGACGACCGCATACCAGCTTTATCCATCGCGGAAATAGTTCCACACGTGAAACGGTTCCACACGTAACGTCCTGCCTCGGCAACGCCTGCGAACTTCTGCGCTTTAGCCTTGCCGTTCAGTAAAAGCCGGTAGAATACCTGGCGAAAAATTTGGCTTGCGGAGAAGGCACTGCAACGCTCTTTCCGAACAAAAAGGTAATACCTGTGACTGAGCTTTTCATGCCAATCGGTCCCACGGATTTTGGGCACTTAGGTATACAATCCCCCTTCTTGTCCTTTTCGTGAAATCTGCCCAGCAAAAATCGCCTATTTCCGGATAACCACCGGCGTTCCCACCGGCACAAGTGCCATCAATTCCTCAATTTCTCGATCTATCACGGCAATGCATCCATTCGTCCAGTCGGTCAGGCCATGTTCCACCTCCGCCGCCGTCTTTCCGTCCGGAAGACCATGAATCATGATCCCCCCGCCCGGGTTCTCACCCGCCATTTCCGCTCGTCTCCGATCCCAAGCGTTGGGGTAAGAGATCTTCAGCGCACGATGGAAATCGCTTTCTAGAACATGGAAATCGATCTCGTACAGTCCCTCAGGCGTGCGTCCGTCCCCCTCGCGCATTTTGTGGCCTGCCGGATCAAATCCAAGCGCGATCGAGTAGCTGCGAAGCGTTCGCCCTTCACGAAGCAGGAGAAGCCGCCTGGCACCCTTCTCCACAACCACCAGGTCCGCTCTTTCCGCAGCCTGTGATATGCGCGCCATGACAGCCAGGAGCGGCACGGCGAGAAGAAAATTACGACGATTCATATCGCAACGGCCTCCACCTCGGCGAGCCCACCCGCTTTCTCCTCCGTTCCACTCGCAGGTACGGAGCGCCATTCCATACCATCGAACGAGTAGCACCTACCGCAGACCGCAGACCATTCCTCGCACTCCTTTCCGCAACTACCGCAAACCCACGCCGGAGCGGAAGGCGCATCAAGGGCGCGTTCAAGCCAGCGTGTCTCGGCACCCCTGTCACCGTGCTCGGAACGCTCGAGCTCCGCACGAAGCCGGAAGGCGCGTGCATCGCCCCCTTGCGTCATCGCAGCACGGAGATGCTCCCCGGCAAGGCCCCACAGCTTCGCTTTCAGAGCCGCCCGGGCGAGTGCCACGTGCCGTTCGGTGGGGTCGGCAGAATTCGACACCGTCAGGTCCTCCAATGCCTTCATTTCCTCCAGCTCATCTCCGCTCCCTTGTGTGCTCAGAATAATCTCTGCAAGGGCCGGATGCGGATCCTTCTGCCAGGCGGCAGACGCAATTTTTGCTGCCCGCTTCGTTTTGCCCGCCTCGAGATAAATCTCACCTGCGACGATTGCTACGGGCACAACGCCTGGCAGCGCCGAGATAGCCTCACCCGCCGTGCGCACCGCCTTGTTCAATACTCCCTGTTCCCGGTACGACCTCGCCCGCTCGATGGCGATGAGCCCGAGACTCCTGTCTGCCTCGTCCCGAGCGACAAGTCCTTGCCCGCGCATCTCCGAAAATGTTTCCGCGGCGAGTTCCCATAACCGGAGGCGAAACGCGAGTGCCAAACTTTCCCTGAGTGCCCATTCCGGAGCCGGCTTGTGCTTGAGCGCGCGGCGTACCAGCTCCATCGCCTCCTTATATGCTTCCTGCCCACGGAGTTCCGCCACCAGACCACGCAGGGCGACGGTTTCTGTCATTCCGTGCTTCGCCATACGATCGAACACCCGATGCCGGGCCAACGCGTCTCCATCAAGCCTTGCTGCCTCGGCCTCCAGGAGAAGACGGAGCGGTGCATCCTCCGGAAGGCGGCGCGCGCCCCGCAGTGCACGGTGCACCTGGCGCGTATCTCCACCCGCCGCCGCCGAGAGTCCTGCCTCCAGCGCCCGCCAACCCTTTCGCCGGTTTCGTTCCATGCGCCCGCGCCGGAACCGTCCGGGCACGGCGCTCACCTCACGCAACAAGGCCCCGAAACCCAAGGCGAGCAGCACGACAGCAGCGAGTGCGAAAACGGACACCCCAAACGAAGCGCGCATCTCCCAGTCGCGCCATGCGAAGACAAGCTCCCCAGGCTCGTCGGCTACCCACGCCGCAACAAAACCTGCCAACGTGAGCACCGCAAACAGTCCGAGAAGTCGGATCATTGCACCTCCGTCTCCGTGAAACGTGCCGTAAGCAGGGCGTTCGCAGCCTCTTCAAACGCCATCGACGCATCCAGTACTGCAAGCGTCGTGGCGGCCCTCTCCTGCCAAGCCGCGATCCCGACCGGCACGGGTTCGGACAACTCGCTCAAAACCTCAACCGTCCCACGTAGATCACCCCGCTCCGCCGCATCAACAGCACGTGCCAGCACCGCCTCCGGCGAATCGCCCTGCGGCAACGAAACCCTGCGGATCACGACCGCCTTCTCAAGCCATACGCGCAGGCCATCCAGAAGTCCTGTCGGCGTGTTGTCCGGACCATCGGGTGAGGCGGGATGGGCAAATTTGGGCAATGCAAGCAGAAGCGTTTTTGGAGACGAGAAAGAAAGAGCATGCAGCTTCAATATCTCGAGGGGCACCGCCATTGCCTCGTCGTCTCCCGCTCTGAGAATCGTGGCGAGTTCAATCTCCCGATTAAAAGGAAGCCCGTTCCGGGCGTGGTGTTGAATCCACTCCGCCACCACCGTGAGCGTAAGCGCGTGCAACTTCTTGCGATTCCTGCTCCTGTGCTCCTCTCCGTTCCAGGTGACTGCTTCTATGCGTCCAAGAATTTCCTCTATCGCCGGCTCGGAGCCAGTGGAAAGCGTCAGTTCGCCGACCTCTCTTCGGATGGCGTCGAGCTCCCGGACAAAACGTCCTTCCAGTGCCGCAACTTCGCTCTGGCGAGAAAGCATCTCCAGCTCACGTTCGATGCGAGCGACCCTGCTACCAAGCCTGTCGACAGCACTTCCCGTCTCCACCCGGTCCGCCCGAACCTCATTCTCAAAAGCTTTTCGGTCCTCGACCTCCGCAACAAGTAGCTCCTCCAGAACGGTGACGCGGGAAAGCAGAAAAACCATCCCACCACCACCGACGGCCAGCACCACCAGGAAGAGCGCAACCGCGGTGGCACGGAAAAGAAAAGAACGGTGGTGCCGTCGCCCTAGCGGCAATTCCGTATTGCCGGAGGAGGTATCGGGGGGGTGGATGTCAGAATCGGTCACGTTGCCCTCCCTGGAGTCGTTCCCCGCGATCGCAGGCAACATCGCGACCATGGATT
Source organism: Alphaproteobacteria bacterium (assembly GCA_965206145.1). Lineage (GTDB taxonomy): Bacteria > Pseudomonadota > Alphaproteobacteria > TMED109 > TMED109 > CBDBIK01. The sequence goes on along the minus strand of CBDBIK010000009.1, from coordinate 328,431 downwards.
TCGTGTCAGGACGCTTCGCCGTCCGAATCTCAAGCCATGCGCCGGGATCAAGGATGTCCGCCACCCTCGAGCTCATGCAAATCGCAAAAAGCCGGGAGAGAGACGCATCCAACCCTGCCTGCCGCACAAGGCGCATGAAAACATCAGCCCCACGCGCGGAAAAGAAAAGGGCGCACGCTGCATCGTCACCACCAAGAGCGGCACGTACGTCTCCCGGTAAGGAGGACGCAGAGTTCGCCTCGTAAAGAATTTCCTGCTCGATCTGGAAACCACCCCTGCGCAATACCGAGACGATATCTCCTGCCGTATCCCGACCTGAGACGTGAAGAAGTGGACCGTTCCCGGGATCGAGATCCGCCATCACCATCTTCCGGAGATCTTCCACATCTCCTTCCGCCGAGATCACGTCCGTAAAACCTATCTCAATGCATGCGCTTGCCGTCCGGTCTCCAACCGCAAGTACCGGGACGGCACGCTCCTCGGTCCGTTTGCCCAGAATGGGGGCAGCAGCAGCAGAGGTCATGAACACCGCCTGGAACCGAGCGAGCGAGATCGGCCCTTCCCCCGTTGGATTGATCTCGAGTACCGAAGCAGGCACACCCTGCCATCCCACGCCTTTGAGCTCCGCTGCGGTCTCTTCGGCACCGGGAGCGGTCTGGACAACGATGGCGACAGGTTGGGAGGGGCCACTCATGATTCCCCTCCGGCGTTTGTTTTTCGTGCACCGAGAAGCTCTTCGGCTGCATCTCTGCCCATTTCCGCCGCATCGGCCAACCCTCCAGATTTATGAACCTCGAGAACACCGCTTCCATCCAGTTCCAAAAGCCGCGCAGCCAGGGAAAGGTTTCCGTTCTTCACACGGGCAAGCGCCGCAATCGGGGAACGACAACCGCCCTCGAGTGCAGCAAGCAGGGAACGCTCGGCACCGGTTTCACTGCGAGCCGCAGCATTGTCAATACGGGTCAGCAGAGCCTGCATCTCTTCATCCTTTTCCCGGCACGTGACCGCGATCGCACCTTGTGCCGGCGCAGGAAGCATCTCCTCGACGGCAAGCGGTTCCGAAGCGAGCTCAATCTCTCCCAACCGGACAAGACCCGCTGCAGCAAGGAGCGTCGCACTTGCCCGCCCCTCCTGAATTTTTTGCAGGCGTGTACCGACATTGCCACGAAGCGGGCAAACCTCAACATCTGAACGAAACCGGAGCACCTGTGCCGCCCGACGCGGACTGGATGTGCCGATGACAGCACCCACGGGAAGATCTCTCAGGGAACCGGCAGATCCCTCGACGGTCACCAGAACGTCGCGAGGGTCCTCCCGCGAAAGCACGGCGGCGACGGTAATGCCACTGTGGACCGCCGTCGGCATGTCCTTCATCGAGTGAACGGCGAGGTCAATCCGGCCATCAAGGACGGCATCGTCAAGCTCGCGGGTGAATACCCCTTGGCCACCCAATTCGACAAGCGAGCGGTCTTGGATGCTATCGCCGCGGGTACGGATGGGAAGAATGCTGCAACGCAGGTGCACGCCTGCAGTCGCAAGCACCTCCTGGACAATACCAGCCTGCCGTTGTGCAAGCGGACTTGCACGGGATCCAATCCTCAGCTTCGTGCAGTCCATCGAAATACCTTGCCCGTCCTGGCCTGACGCGCGCCTCCCATCGCGGATGCGAATAATGCAAGGATACGGCTTGAAGCGCCGGCTCGCTTCGCGCTCTTCGCAGAAGGCCAAAACCCTTTACCTTGCGAAACACCAAATCCTGCCGGAAAAACGGAACCCCAACATGGCGGATTCTCTCACCGTGCTCGGAATCGAGACAAGCTGCGACGAAACGGCAGCAGCGATCGTCGATTCTGAATCCGGGATCCTCTCCGACGTCATCATCTCGCAGGACGACGAACACGCTCCTTACCACGGCATCGTGCCCGAGATCGCCGCGAGGAGCCACGCCGACCGTCTTGACGGGGCGATTCAAACTGCCATGAAAAGGGCAGGGACAGGCTTTGCGGAACTCAGCGGTGTGGTTGCCACCGCGGGTCCTGGACTTCTCGGCGGCGTTCTCGTTGGCACCGTCACCGCAAAAAGTGTCGCGCTCGTCCATGGACTTCCCTATGTCGGCGTAAACCACCTAGAGGCTCACACTCTCGTCGCCCGCCTCACCAACGGCGTCGAGTTCCCGTTCCTCGCACTCCTGGTCTCGGGCGGACACAGCATGTTCGTAGCCATCGAAGGGGTTGGGCACCACAAGGTATTGGGCGCAACTCTCGACGATGCGGCCGGCGAGGCTTTCGACAAGGCGGCTCGCTTGCTCGGATTGGGCTTTCCGGGCGGTCCCGCCATCGAGCGACGCGCCGTTGCAGGCGATCCGAACCGCTTTGCCCTCCCCCGCCCCCTGTTGGGACGCGAAGGAGCCAACCTCTCGTTCAGCGGCCTCAAAACCGCTCTCCTGCACACCGCTGAAATCCTAAACGAGGAAGGATTGGACGAGCAGACAATCTCAGACCTTGCGGCCTGCTTTCAAGCGGCGGTCGCAGACGTGCTCTCTGATCGACTCGCCAACGCCGCCCATTCTTTCCGGCAGCACTATCCCCAGGGGGAAAACTTCGTTCTCGCCGGAGGTGTTGCGGCAAACGCAGTCCTTCGGAAGCGGCTCGAGGCAACCGTCCGGGAATACGGCCTCGAATTCGCTGCACCCCCGGCACGGCTATGCACGGACAATGCGGCGATGGTCGCGTGGGCCGGAATCGAGCATCTCAAAATCGGTGTGGAATCATCCCTCGACGACCCCGCGCGGGCACGTTGGCCTCTGGGAGAAACAAACGCGTGACAACACTCTCGGTGATCGGGGCAGGTGCCTGGGGAACCGCACTCGCCGCCGTTCTGGCACAAGCCCGAACAAATGAAACCGTCCTGTGGACACGCAAAGCGGAACTTGCCAAGGAGATCAACCGCACTTCACGGAACCACAATTTCCTTCCTGGAATTACGCTTCCCGGATCCATCCAAGCTACTTCCGTCATCTCGAAATCAGGAGCAAACGTCATATTCGTCGCCGTACCAGCTCAGAATTTTCGAGGCGTCGTCAGCCTTCTCGCTCGCCACGTCCCGTCAAACGGTGGAATCGTCATCTGTGCGAAAGGGATCGAGCGCGACACCGGATACCTCATGAGCGAGATCGTCGCCGAAACGATCCCTGACGTGGCCTGCGCCGTCCTCTCCGGTCCGTCTTTCGCAGGCGAAGTAGCTGAGGGGCTTCCCACGGCGCTGACTCTTGCGACCGCCGATAGGCCCTTCGCAGAAGTGATCCTCAGTGCTCTGGAAGGAACGTCGCTCCGTCCCTACCGAACCGACGATGTCATCGGTGCCCAAATCGGTGGTGCCGCAAAAAACGTACTCGCCATTGGTTGCGGCATCGCTGATGGTGCTGGCTACGGAGAGAACGTCCGCGCCGCCTTGATCACACGCGGAATCGCGGAAATTCGCCGACTGGGCATCGCCTGCGGCGGAAGGGGCGAAACTCTGGATGGTCTCTCGGGAACCGGCGATATTGTCCTTACGTGCACAAGCGCAACCTCCCGCAACTACGCGCTTGGCCGTGCCCTCGGCGAGGGAGCCCGGCTCGAGGATCTTCTCGCCGGGCGACGGACCGTGGCGGAAGGAGTCGAGAGTTCACTCGCCGTGCGGAACCTCAGCCAAAAACTCTCCGTTGAGATGCCGATCACGGAAGCCGTTGTCGCCATCGTCCACGAAGGTGCGGATATCCGAAAGACTGCCCGCGCACTCTTCAGCCGTCCCGTGCGTGACGAAAGCAAAGGATGAACACGAGACCGCCGAAGGGTAAAACTGAAAACGGGCGGGGTTCAGCCTGCCTCAAGTTCCATGATCGCATGCACGTCGAGACCCTCGTCTTCGAGTTTCCGCCGACCGGGAAGGCCCAAAAGCTCGATCACGAACGCGCACCCCACCACCTGCGCACCGCATTGCCCGAGCAGTCGCGCACTTGCACTCGCTGTCCCTCCGGTCGCAAGCAGGTCATCCACGAGCAGGACCCTTTCTCCGGAATCCACGGCATCGGCGTGCATCTCGAGGGTGTCATTCCCGTATTCCAGTTCGTAGTTCTCGGAAACGGTTTTGGCGGGCAGACGACCGGGTTTGCGGATGACAACAAACCCGCATCCAATCTCGTAGGCAAGAGCAGCACCGAAAATCAGGCCACGCGCCTCGATGCCAGCCACCTTGTCCAGCTCGAGAGAATGATGACGTGAAGCCAGCATTTCAGTAGTCTTGCGCAATCCCGATTTATCCTGCAGGAGCGGCGTAATGTCGCGGAACAGGACCCCGGGCTTCGGATAATCGGGAATGGAACGAATGAGCGAAACTAGATCGTGGCTCCCCTTGCGATTGTTTTTCATCGGACTGCTTCCGTTATTTCTGGAGTTGTTGCTGGTGGACGCACCCGCATTCGCAGCACGGGGCGACAGCGACATCATCGGCACCCTACGCCATCACGTGGTCGCGGACGATGAGACCCTCTACAAGATCGCGAGGCCTCATTCGCTCGCCTTCTCCGAGATCATGGGTGCCAACCCCGGCATTGATCCCTGGGTTCCCCCACCGGGCAAGAAACTCCTCCTGCCCACCCGCTACATCATCCCTGAGGGAAAACGAGAAGGACTGCTGATCAATCTCGCCGAAATGCGCCTTTACCACTTTCCTGAAGACGGAAGCCCGGCGCAGTCCTTTCCAATCGGAATCGGTCGTTACGAATGGGCCACGCCGCTCGGACGCTCGAAGGTGATCCGCAAACAGAAAGATCCCGCCTGGTATGTTCCGCAGTCGATCCGCGAGGAAAATCCCAAGCTTCCTGCGGTAGTGCCTCCAGGCCCGAACAACCCGCTCGGCGGACATGCGATCTACCTAAATATTCCGGGCTACCTGCTGCACGGAACAAACAAACCGTGGGGGATCGGCCTCAGGGTGACGCACGGGTGCATCCGGCTCTACCCGGAGGACGTGGCATCCCTCTACGAGCAGGTCGGACCGGGAACGAAAGTGCAGATCGTCGACCAGCCGGTCAAGGCCGGATGGAACAACGGGGAGATCTACGTGGAGGTCCACGCGGAACCAGATTATGCGCCGGAGGAGAACTCGTCCGACCCACTGCCCCGCAAGTCCCTCTACCCTCTCGCCGCTAAGGTTCTGCAACGAGCGGCGGGGGTCGATGTGGGAATGGTAGACTGGGACGCGGTGCGGCGCGCCGTTCAGGAAGCAACCGGAGTGCCTGTCAAGGCAATGAGACGGCCGGGGTCATGAACGGCACGCACACCGTTTCATTAAGCCGTTCCGCTATTTCCGCGACATTGTCGCAAACATGCGATCAATCTTGTCGTTCAGGATACGCAAAGCGGCCTGATTCTGCTCAGCCATAGCCGCTGCATGCTCGGCGCTCCGGCGGACGCTCTCGGCGTCGGCAGAAGCCTTCTGGGAAGCTGCCATGGCGGCCTCGGCAGCAGCCTGAGCAGCATCAGAACTTTTTTGAGCACGCGAAATGGCATCCGACTGTGCTTGTTCTCTTGTTTGCATCTCCATGTGCATTTTGCGCATGCCCTTTTTGTCGGCACAAGCTGAAAGAACAAAGACACTGGAAACGAAAACCGCCACCAAACTGGTGCGGGAAAGATGATTCTGCATGGCAACAACCTCCAAGAAACTCCCTGCTGGCAAGCAGATTGAGTGGTTAGCACAGAAGTGACGGCATCATAGGCAAAGACTTTATTTATGCAAACAAAACCTACCGCCAACACAAGGAAATGCCCGGGTACTGATCCCAGTGCCACCGCATCCTCCAGATCTCGGTATCATTCCCCTCAATCTCCATCGGCAGATGATCGCCCGTGACAGAATTTCTCGTGCCTCCGACGGCACCTCCGCATCCTTTCCTCCGTCCACCACGTTCCCTGATCCTGGCTTTCGCCACCGGGGGGATTTCTGCGCTTTCGTTCGCCCCCGTTCATGCGGTCCTCGTCCTGTGGATTTCGTTCCCGGCGTTCGCTTTTCTCCTCCACAAAAGCAGTCCGGGCGGTGCCTTCACCGTCGGTTGGGCTTTCGGCTTCGGACACTTCGCAACCGGGCTTTATTGGATTGGTGCCTCCTTTGGACCCGCCGGACAGGGAGGCTGGTGGGCAGGAGTACCCGCTGTCGCCGGCATCGCCGCCGGCCTTGCCCTCTTTCCCGCCATCGCCGCCTTAGCATCGCGGCTCGCGCCGCAAGGATTCCCACGATTGCTGGCCCTGGCCGTCGCCTGGCCGCTGGCCGAGGCGCTCAGAAGCCATCTCCTCTGGGGTTTCCCCTGGAATCTGCTCGGTCTTGCCTGGGCATTTTCCGAAGAGACCCTCCAGCCCGTAGCCTGGATCGGGGTCCACGGGCTCGGTGCCCTCACTGCACTTGCAGCACTCGCTCCTGCGGCACTCGCCTTGCGGGGGAAGGCTGCGGGTGCGCTTTTTCTCCTTCCCCTCGGCATCGTTCTCACACTTGGGTTCAGCCGTGATCGCACCGATCCCGTTACCACGGACGCAGCCATAATCCGCATCGTTCAGGGAAACATTCCCCAGGAAGTGAAAGTCGATCCCGCACGTTTCTCCGAGGGTGTCATCACTTACATGCAGGCATCCAGCAGGCGCGCAGACGGCAAATCTCCCACCCTCGTGATCTGGCCCGAAACAGCCCTCCCCCTCGATCCAACAAGCGATCCGGTCTTGCGGCGAAAACTTCTCGATTCGATACCTGCGGATGCATGGCTTGCCACTGGCGCGTTCCGCATCGAAACAGCCGCACAAGGAGGCAGGATCTACAACAGCTTCTATTTCCTTGATCCTGCTGGGAACGTGGCCGAGGTCTATGACAAGGTCCACCTCGTCCCCTTCGGCGAGTTCCTGCCACTTGCCGAGCACGCCCCCGGACTCGCCCGACCCTTCGGTGGACGTGGCCTCAGTCCCGGTCGGGATTCGTCCCCGATTGAAATCCCAGGATTTCCCCCCTTCCTTCCACTCATTTGCTACGAGGTGATTTTTTCCGCCGATACCAACGGGCGTAGACGCCCAGGCTGGATACTTAACATCTCGAACGACGGATGGTTCGGGCGTACCTCCGGCCCCTATCAACACCTTGCGCACGCACGTGCGCGCGCGGTCGAAGAAGGCGTGCCTGTGATCCGCGCCACCAACACCGGAATTTCGGCTGTGATCAACCCGCACGGACGCCTGCTCGCCCGGCTCGGTCTCGAAGAGCACGGCGTGATCGATGCGCTGCTTCCCACAGCAATCCCTGCGCCACTGCACGCAAGAACCGGGGATGGCCCTCTGTTTGCACTTCTGGCACTGATCCTGGTCGGCCTGCTCGCCCCAGGCTTACGCAGGCGGGCGAGGCATCCGGATTGATCGGCGACCCTCAGTCAAATCCGGGTGCGCAGACATGATTCCATCATGTCGATCGCCTATGCTGAAGACTTGCGTCCGTTCCCTGATGCGATCTCTTGCGACAGGATGCGGATCGTCCCGACATTTCACCGGTCCTCTGGAGGGATTCCGTGAACGAGCACCTTTTCACCAGCGAATCCGTCTCGGAAGGACATCCTGACAAGGTCTGCGACCAGATTTCCGATACAGTCGTGGACCTGTTCCTCTCCCGGTCCCGGGACCCGGAGAATATCCGTGTCGCCTGCGAAACCCTTGCCACCAAGAATCTTGTCATAGTGGCGGGCGAGGTGCGAGAGAGTCACGAAACAGACGCGAAAATCTCATCGGCCGAAATCGAACAGGCGGTGCGCGACACAGTTCGCGACATTGGCTATGAGAGCGAGGGCTTTCACTGGGAGAGTCTCGACTTCGACTGTCGCTTCCAGCAGCAGTCACCCGACATCGCCCGTGGCGTGGATGCCACCGTGGGCGACAGCGGCGGCGAGGGTGCAGGTGACCAGGGCCTCATGTTCGGATATGCCTGCCGCGAAACCGAATCCCTCATGCCGGCAGCCATTCACTACAGCCATGAAATTCTCCGCCAACTCTCCAGGGCTCGCAAAAACGGCAAAGCGAAAGGCCTCGGCCCCGACGCCAAGTCCCAAGTGACGCTCCGCTACGAGAATGGCAAGCCGAAGGGGGCCGATGCCGTCGTTGTGTCAAGCCAGCACGACGAGAATCTCGGGACCGACGATGTCCGCATGATCGTCCTTCCTATTGTCGAAGCGGTTCTGCCCAAGGGATGGATGCCGGCAGAGGAAAGAATCCTCGTCAATCCCACCGGACGCTTCGTGGAGGGTGGCCCCGCTTCCGATACTGGACTCACCGGACGAAAAATCATCGTTGACACCTACGGAGGCTCGTGCCCTCACGGTGGTGGTGCCTTCTCGGGTAAGGATCCGACCAAAGTCGACCGCTCGGCCGCCTATGCCGTCCGCTACCTCGCCAAAAACGTTGTCGCCGCCGGGCTTGCCAACACCTGCACCATCCAAGTTGCCTACGCCATCGGCGAGGCGGATCCGGTTTCGGTGCGTGTCCTCACCGACGGCTCCAGCCACCGGAGCGATTCCAGCGATCTCGATCGTGCACTCGAAAAAGCACTTCCCGAAGTCTTTTCCTTGCGTCCCGGAAGCATCCGCGAGAGGCTTGGGCTTCTCCGGTCCATTTATCGCCGCAGTGCCACTTATGGTCACTTCGGGCGCGCTCCCGAGAATGACGGCGGGTTCTCTTGGGAACGAATCGATCTCGTCGATGCGATCCGTGCTGCCGTCGACTGAAAAGCAGAGCTACCGCCTCCACGGCCGACGCCAACGAGGTCGCCTCCGACCCGGGCGTGCGGCGTTAATCCGCAACTTGCTTCCGCAGCTCACGCCGGACATCGACATCACCCCGGGAGCTCTTGATCCTGCGACATTGTTCGCCGATCCCGTCGGTGAAACCTGGCTGGAGATCGGATTCGGAAGCGGCGAACACCTTCTCTGGCAGCTTGCGCAGAACCCTCGCGTAGGAATTCTCGGTTGCGAGCCGTTCACCAACGGTGTCTCCACACTGCTGGCCGGCCTTGCAGACGAAAGTCTGGGGCGGGTCCGGGTGCTGATGGATGATGCCCGACCGCTGATCGACGCTCTTGCACCTGCCAGCATCTCCCGCACCTTCCTCCTGTTCCCGGATCCATGGCCGAAACGTCGACATGCCAATCGTCGCCTCATCCAACCACGCTGGCTCAATTCGCTCGCACGAATCCTTGCCGACGGTGCGGAATTCCGCTTAGCAAGTGATCATTCGTCCTACCAGAGTTGGATGCTCCGCTTGCTTCTCAACCATTCGGCCTTTGAATGGGACGCACGCAGGCCTGACGACTTCTTTTCCCGCCCCAAGGACTGGCCTTCCACCCGCTACGAAGAGCGTGCCGATCAGGAAGGGAACCAGTCTCTTTTCTTCTCTTTCCGACGCAAGCCGCGGGAGAGTACGCGTGCGGATGCTTGAAGACACAGCGAGTTCCCTCTACATTGCGTCTGCGATTGTTACACAATCGCTTCTCTTCCGGTTTGTCTCTGGTGCCCCGGAGCCGGGTGCGTATACCGCACAGAGATAGCGGTGCACCATATGGGTTGACCGCCCGTCCAAACAGAAAATAGGGAGCCGAACACTTGACGTCCGACACGGACACGATCGCACCGAGCAACACGCTCCCCGAACTGGGGAGACCGGAACTTCTAGAGTTCGCGGAATCGATCGCGCGCGAGCGACTTATCGATACGTCCGTCGTCCTCGGGGCGATGGAGCAGGCAGTGCAGACGGCAGCCTTGCGCAAGTACGGGCAGGATCTCGAAATCCAAGCTGAAATCGACCGCGCATCGGGTGCCATTGCGCTCAAACGCGTCCTTGAGATCGCTAACCCCGTCGAAGACCGCGCAAAACAGATCACCATCGAAGAAGCAAAAACACGCGATCCCGATGCCCCCGATGCCAAGGTCGGTGACCTCATCTACGAGCCTCTCCCCCCTGTCGATGTGGAACGACTCTCCGCCCAGACCGCCAAGCAGGTCGTTTATCAAAAGATCCGAGAAGCCGAGCGGGAGCGCCAGTACGAAGAATTCAAGGACCGCGTCGGCGAGATCATCAACGGAATCGTCAAGCAGTTCGAATACGGCAACGTCATTGTCGACCTCGGTCGGGCCGAAGGCTTCATGCGCCGCGACCAGACGCTCGCCAAAGAGAGCTACCGTCCGGGCGACCGGGTTCGCTCTTACATCTTGGACGTGCGCGAGGAAGCCAAAGGACCACAGATCTTACTTTCCCGCGCCTGCAACGAATTCCTCATTAAATTGTTCGCCCAAGAAGTTCCAGAGATCTACGACGGCATCGTTGAAATTCGTGCCGCGGCCCGTGATCCCGGTAGCCGGGCCAAAATCGCCGTCGTGTCCAGCGACCCCAGCATTGATCCAGTAGGAGCCTGTGTCGGCATGAGGGGAAGCCGCGTCCAGGCGGTGGTAGGCGAGCTCCAAGGCGAGCGCATCGACATCATTCAATGGTCGCCCGACACCGCAACTTTCATCGTCAATGCCCTCGTCCCCGCCGAAGTGACAAAAGTCGTCCTCGACGAGGAAGCTTCCCGCGTCGAGGTAATAGTTCCCGAGGAGCAGCAGAGCTTCGCGATCGGACGACGAGGACAGAACGTCCGTCTCGCCTCCAAACTCACCGGCTGGGATATCGATATCCTCACCGAGAAAATGGCTTCCGAACGTCGCCAGGAAGAACTGAAAAAACTCATCCGCATATTCGTCCAGACGCTCGACGTAGACGAAGTGGTCGCTCACCTTCTGGTCACCGAGGGTTTCGATTCCCTCGAGGCTGTCGCCTACGTTCCCTTTGAGGAACTCGCCGAGATCGAGGGGCTCCGTGAGGAGGTCGCCCAGGAATTGCGCGAACGTGCTGCCACGGTCATCGCCGAACGCAACGAGAAACTGCTTGAACTCTGGAAAAGGCTTGGAGTGACCGAGGAAACGGCCACCATCGAAGGCCTGACACCGGCGATGCTCGTGGTCCTTGGACTGAACGCCGTGCGCACCCGTGACGACGTGGCCGAACTTGCTGTCGACGAGCTCATGGAGATTCTCAAAGACAAAACTGCCCTTGAGAAACTTCGTGTTTTCTTTCTTGCCAACGATGAGGTCATGAGCGCAGGCATGCAGCTCGTCGACGTGGCACTGTCCGAAGAGGAAGTTGGAACGGTTATCATGACCGCAAGGGCTCACTGGTTCGCCGACGAAGAACAAAATCCCGCGGACTCCGAGAGTTCCGCTGAAACGACGGCAGACACGGGCAATGCAAAGCTTGGGGCTGATGCGATCGACACACCCATTGTGTCCAACAAAGCCGAAACGGGGGGCGAATCTTCTGTCAAGGCTGAAGAAAACGCCAGCGAATCCAGCAATGAATCTAAGGACGAAAATTCGACGTGACGCAAACCGAACCTGTAATTCCCCATACTCACGATGGGATGCGCTGCTGCCTCGTTACCCGCGAGCCCGAACCGCGCGAGGGCCTAGTGCGCTTCGTGGTCTTCGAAGGATCCGTGATCCCGGACGTGGCCGAACGTCTCCCCGGACGAGGGGCCTGGGTCGGTGCATCCCGTCGTCACATCGACAAAGCCGTCCGCACAGGCCTCTTCCCCCGTTCCTTTGGACGACGCTGCGAAGCCCCTGAAAATCTCTCCAACCAGACTTCCACCCTTGTCGAACGGCGGCTTCTCGAGGGCATCGGGATCGCGCGCAAAGCCGGCCAAGCGACCTACGGACGCGATCGGTGTCTTGCCGCCATGAAAAATGGTAATGCGGGCGTACTCGTCGTTGCCGAAGATGCAGGTACGGAATCGAAGCGCATGAAGTCCGTCGCCGACAAACTCAGCATCTCTTCTGGAACCGGCCCCGAAGGAGAAGTGCTTGGCAATCTTTTTGGCGTAACCTGCGCCTCCTTCATTGCAGTCGCACCCGGCGCACTCGCCGAGCGGACGCTGCGAGAGATCCAGCGATTCACGGGCCTGAGAAACACAGAGCCAAGAGACCCGGCATGACAAAAGCCTCATCCGACAACGGCAAGTCTGACCAGCCAAACCAGTTTGAGCTTCGTCGCACAACGAGTGGCGGCACCGTCAGCCAGCAATTCTCTCACGGTCGCCTCAAATCAGTCGAGGTCGAGGTCAAGAAGAAGCGCGTCTTCAAACGTGGTGCCGAAGGGAAAATTGCTGAAGTGAAGGCCAAGCTCCCCGGAATCGATCTTCCGCCTCTACCGACAACACCTTCCGCGCCATCAAAATCGTCCATCCAGACCGTCAAGGAGGGACTCTCGGAAGTTGAACGTTCTGTGCGCTCGGAAGCCATCGAGAAAGCCTCGCAAGGAGGCGAGGAGGCGAGCATTGCTCCGCCGCCTGTCCCACCCACGCCGCTACCGCCTAAAAAAGTTACCGAAACGGAACGGCCGCCCGCACGACGCACACCACCTCGTCCGCGAGCCGATGCGCCTGCACCATCCGGCGGGAGACCGCCGAGGGAAGCCCGCGCCCGAGCACCCACGTCGCATCCGAGGCCGGCTCCTTCCGGTCCGACCGAGACACCCGAACGGGCACGCAAACCACGCAAGACCAAGCGCGATAACCGCAAACAACAGCAGGGCCGCCCCGAACAACAACGACGGCGCTCCGGAAAGATCACCGTCCAGCAGGCACTCGACGACACCGAACGCCAGAGAAGTCTCGCTTCCGTCCGCCGGGCGCGGGAAAAAGAACGCCAGGCCCAGAAGAAGGCCGACGGTGGCACACCGCAAAAGGTGGTGCGAGAGGTCGTGATTCCTGAAGCGATCACCGTTCAGGATCTCGCCAATCGCATGGCGATCCGAAGCGCGGAAGTGGTGAAAACCCTGATGTCACTCGACATCATGGCTACAGTCACCCAAGCCATCGACGCCGAGACGGCCGAACTCGTGGCAACCGAGCTAGGCCATCCCGTAAAACGAGTCTCGGCCGCCGACGTGGAAATTGGGTTGAAGGCCGAGCAAGACGACGAGGGAGATCTCCAGGCGCGATGGCCCGTGGTGACGGTCATGGGCCACGTCGACCATGGCAAGACTTCCCTGCTCGATGCGATTCGCGAAGCCGACGTGGCGGCGAAAGAGGCCGGCGGGATCACCCAACACGTCGGTGCCTACCAAGTCGAAACTAAGGCCGGCGGCAAGATCACGTTCATCGACACACCCGGCCACTCAGCGTTTACTGCCATGCGTGCACGCGGGGCAGACGTCACCGACATCGTCGTGCTTGTGGTGGCCGCAGATGACGGGGTCATGGCCCAAACCATTGAGGCGGCACAGCACGCCCGTGCCGCAGGCAAGCCCATCGTCCTTGCCATCAACAAAACCGACATGCCCAATGCGGACCCGAACAAGGTCAAGCAACAGCTTGTCCAGCATGAACTTGTAACCGAAGACATGGGCGGAGACATCATTGCCATTGAAGTCTCAGCAACGAAAAAGACCAACATCGACCGTCTCGAAGAAGCGATCCTCCTGCAGGCGGAAATCGCTGATCTCAAAGCCAACCCCGACCGAAGCGCCGAAGGCGTGGTGATCGAGGCTCGCCTCGATCGAGGACGTGGGGTTGTCGCCACGCTCATGGTCCAACGCGGAACCCTCCGCGTGGGCGACATCGTCGTCGCCGGCTCGAAGTGGGGGCGCGTGCGTGCTCTCTCTGACGATCGTGGTCGCAAGGCACAAGAAGCCTTCCCCTCGATGCCCGTCGAAATGCTGGGGTTAAGCCAGGTTCCGAGTGCTGGAGACGAGTTCGTCGTCGTACACAACGAAGCACGAGCCCGCGAGGTGAGCGAGTACCGCGAGCGTCTTGAGAAACAAAAGCGCGCCGCCATCCTCGCCAAGAGTTCCAGCGTCGAGGATTTGATCCGCAATATCGGCACCGAGCAGAAGCGCCAGCTCTCCGTCATCATCAAGGCGGACGCCCACGGCTCACTGCAAGCAATCGCCAGCGCGCTCGGCGCTCTCGGCACCGAGGAAGTCGGCTGCCAGATCCTGCTCGAAGGAGTGGGCGCTATAACCGAATCGGACGTGACACTTGCCGCCGCAACACCAGCGCTGGTCATCGGTTTCAATGTCCGCGCCGACGCGGTATCCCGCCAACAGGCCCGCTCGCAGGGCGTCGACGTCCGCTACTACGCCTTGATCCACGACCTGATCGACGACGTGCGCTCCATGCTGTCGGACCTCCTTGCACCGGCAGTCCGCGAGGAGTTCCTCGGTTACGCCCGCGTGAAGCAGGTGTTCCGCGTGAGCAAGCTCGGGAATGTTGCCGGATGCGAAATCACCGAGGGGACGGTCAAACGAGGCGCCAAGGTGCGCTTGCTCCGGGACGCCATCGTCATCTACGAGGGTTCCCTCTCAACGCTCAAGCGCTTCAAAGACGACGTCAAAGAAGTGCGTTCCGGCACCGAGTGCGGCATGTCGCTCGAGAAGTATGACGACCTGCGTGAGAATGACATGATCGAGTGTTATGAGATGCACGAGGAACGGCGGACACTCGAGACAGCGGAAAACTAGGGCATAAAACCCCAAGGCCCAGCCCCCTTCAACGAGTCAGGTGGAGGGCGCACTGGGACTCGAACCCAGGACCCGCTGATTAAGAGTCAGCTGCTCTACCGACTGAGCTATGCGCCCCGCAAGAGCGCAAGGTAGAGGCTGTCCCGAACCGCGACAAGACGTGGGCCTCCCTCGGGCCGTCAGGTTTTCTTCGCCTTCTCCCCGCCAGACTTTTTCCGTTGTCCAGAAGCAAACTCGTAGAGCCCGATCGCGCAACTCACCGACACGTTGAGGCTCCCCTGTCGGGACAGAATCGGGATGGAAGCAAGAGCATCACAACTCTCCCGGGTTCGCTTGCGAAGTCCTGCACCTTCGGCACCGAGCACCAGTGCGAAGGCATGGCGATCGGCATGGCGGTCGCGAACATCGCCAAGGCTGTGCGGAGATTCAGGGTCAAAGCCGATACAGGCCATGCCCGCCTCTCGAAGCCTCTCCAGGGCTGAAGCAAGGTTGACAACCCGCACCATGGGAACCGTCTCAAGTCCGCCTGAAGCCGCTTTGGCAAGTGCCGCACTTCCGCCCGGAGTATGACGGGCAGGCATCAGCAGGAAAGCAGCCCCGAACGCCGAGGCTGAGCGTAGAACAGCACCCACGTTCTGCGGATCGCTCACCTGGTCGAGACACACCGCGACAGAGCCCTTGCGAATGCCATTGCAAGCGTCCCCGAAACCAACCTCGGCGAGCGGTTCCACCTCAAGAGCCACCCCCTGGTGCACTGCACCCGCTCCGAACCTACGGTCGATGTCATCCCGGGGAACCCGTTCGATCTCCAGCGAGGAAACCCTCCGGCGCAATCCATGGGCAAACGCCCCGGCAAGAGAATCGCCGATTTCCTGGGCGATGAGCAGACGGCGGATGCGACGGGCAGGATTGGCCAGAGCAGCACGAATGGTGTGGTGGCCGTAAAGCCAGACTGGTTCGGAGGAGCGATTTCCGCTTCGGCGGCGGCGATACTTCGTGTGCTTCTTCCCTGGAGCCCTTGTCTTCACTCGGAAGAAATCTTCGACTCGCGTGCCTTCGACTCCCAAAGAATCATTGATTGCTTGACCGGGATTCCCCAGAGATAGCCAGTCATCTCTCCGTCACTCCCGACCACGCGATGGCAGGGAACAAACCATGAGACCGGATTGGCCGACAACGCACCGCCCACAGCACGCGAAGTGCCCGATTTGCCGCCGACAGCCCGGGCAAGGTCGGCGTAGGAACACGTCTCGCCGGAGGGACATGCCAGCAACGCATCCCACACACGATGCTGAAATGGCGTGCCACGAAGATGTATCTGCGAAGGCCCGGATTCTCCCATGGCAAGGGCGACCGCGTCCTCGTCCTCAGTCCAGCGAGCCTCTGGCCAGAGTTCCTTCACGAAATGCGATTGAGCTTTCTCTCGGCTTCTCTCATTTGCGAAACCAAGACCGGCAACACCCTTCTCCGAGCACAGCGCGAACGCATCACCAAACTGGGTCGAGAACCAGGCGTGGCGAAACTCCAATCCGCTCCCGCCAGGGACATGTTCGTCCCAGACAACCTGAAGGGGTGGGGTTTCTTTCCCGGAAGGAGGTGTCAACTCAATGTGCACCCTATCCCTCCACCGGCTTCGGCTCGGGGAAGAAATCAACAGCGACCATCAGCCGATTCTCCTGTTCAAGTAGCGCGCCGAGTTTCTTACTTTCCGCGATGTAAGTATTCCAATCCGGATCCTTCCACATCGCCGCACGTTTGGCTTCCCTGTCGCCTGCGTTCTCGTACACCCATATGTGAGTGTACTGGTTCGGGTTGGGAGTCTCGCAAGTCATATAGACGAGGGGCGGACCGAGATGCCTAGTCTGGGGCTCCTTGCCAAGGCGCTCGTAGAGTTCCAAGTGCTTGCGAATCATCGCTGGACGGCAAGTATACGTGCGGACATCAAGGAGCACCGTTATCCCCCGGGTATGGATCTTTGGACAGCCAATCCTACCACAAACTTCCCTACCCGCCGGAATTAAAACGCACCGATTCCTTGACACACCAGGCACCTGGCGGGATAAAGTCAATGCTTTCCGACGATGCGCACACACCGGCGAGGCGATGCAGGGGTGGCCGAGTGGTTAAAGGCACCAGACTGTAAATCTGGCGACGTAAGTCTACGTGGGTTCGAATCCTACCCCCTGCACCATCTGGCCCTCCATCCCGCTTCCGGTAGGTGCCGTCGTCAGTTGCGCGGGTGTAGCTCAATGGTAGAGCCCCAGCCTTCCAAGCTGGTTACGTGGGTTCGATTCCCATCACCCGCTCCAGCCCGGGCCGAAAGGCCCACGGACGCCACGCGTTCTTTGCCGAGAGGGGCGGAGGAGCCTAGCCTCGGTGTGTCTGCGAGCTGAGGAGTGTAGCTCAACTGGCTAGAGCACCGGTCTCCAAAACCGGGGGTTGGGGGTTCGAGTCCCTCCACTCCTGCCAGCTCGCATTAAGGATAAGGAATCGCCTCCCGACAGTTGGCGAAACGCACCGGTTCCGCTATCTTCCCCATTCTCGCTTTTCCGGTAGAGATTTCCGTGCCCCCTACCCTCCGTGCGGACGAGGCAGCAGGATGCGGGGCGGATTTGCGTGCGCCTACGAGGGAGCGTCTGATGGCCAAAACATCGCCCGTCGCGTTCTTACGCGAGGTCAGGCAAGAATTAGGCCGAGTCACTTGGCCCACCCGCAAGGAAACCGCCGTCACCACCGGCATGGTGTTCGTGATGGTGACCCTGCTGTCACTTTTCTTCCTCGGAGTCGACCAAATCATCGCTTTCGGCGTGCAGTCAATCCTGGGACTTGGCCGATGAATACCGAGACGTTGGAGCGGCTCTGGTACGTCGTCCACGCCCACTCCGGGTTCGAGACACGAGTTGCCGACAACATCCTCACCGACGCCAAGCGAGCCAAAATCGAGGATGAAATCGGCGAGGCCATCGTCCCGACTGAAAATGTCGTCGAGTTTCGGCGAGGCCGGAAGGTTAAGAGCCAGAGAAAGTTTTTCCCTGGCTACGTGCTGGTCAACATGGCAATGACCGACCGCGCGCGTCGTATCGTGCTTGACGTTCCGCGAGTGATGGGCTTTATCGAGGCTGACGGGGAACCCATTCCCATCACCGATGAAGAGGCGGGTCAAGTCCGCCACCAGATCCAAGAGGGTGTCGAGCGACCACGACCCGCAGTTATTTTCGAGGTAGGCGAGAACGTGCGCGTGGGCGATGGCCCCTTCACCTCGTTCAACGGAATCGTTGAAGAAGTTGACGAGGAACGTTCCCGAGTCAAGGTCGCAGTATCGATTTTCGGACGGGCGACCCCCGTGGAACTCGAGTACTCTCAGGTCGAGAAGATCTGACGTCGACGAAAGGACGTAAACGAAGATGGCAAAGAAAATCGAAGGCTACGTGCGGATCCAGGTGCCAGCCGGGCAGGCCAATCCCTCGCCGCCGATCGGCCCCGCGCTCGGCCAAGCCGGTCTCAACATCATGGACTTCTGCAAGGCGTTCAACGCCGAGACGCAGGGATCATCCGAGCCCGGTGCCCCGATCCCCGTGGTGATCACTGCTTACGTCGACAAAAGCTTCACCTTCACGGTGAAGAAGCCGCCCGCGTCCTACTATCTCAAACGCGCAGCCAAACTCGACAAGGGTGCGAAGTTGGTTGGACGGGAAGAACCGGTAGGAAACGTCTCCGCCGCTGATGTGCGCAAAATCGCCGAAGAGAAGATGGCCGATCTCAATGCCTCCGGCATTGAGCAGGCATGTCGAATCATTGAGGGTACCGCCCGCTCAATGGGCATTGAGGTGCGCTGATGGCTCGGGACGGAAAACGGATGCGCACGGCCCGCGAGGGCATCGATCGAGAAACGCCTCTCCCTCTCAAGGAAGCCGTCGCCGCAGTGCGCGAACGCGCCACCGGAAACTTTGATCAGACCATCGAAATCGCGGTAAACCTCAACATCGACACCCGCAAGGCCGATGAACAGGTACGGGGCACCGTGCAGCTCCCGGCCGGTACCGGAAAGAAGATTCGAGTTGCGGTATTCGCCCGCGATGCCGCTGCCGACAAGGCAAAGGAAGCCGGAGCGGACGTGGTTGGCAGCGAAGATCTGGCCGAACGCGTGGGAAAAGGAAAGATCGATTTTGATCGCGCCATCTCCACGCCCGACATGATGTCGGTAGTTGGCAAACTGGGAAAGGTTCTCGGTCCTCGAGGCCTGATGCCCAACCCCAAACTCGGCACCGTCACGCCCGACGTCGCTAGCGCCGTTGCCGCAGCTAAAAGCGGCCAAGTAGAGTTCCGAGCAGAAAAGAGCGGTATCATTCACGCCGGCATCGGCAAGGCAAGTTTTGACGAGGACAGCCTCGTTGCAAACGTGCACGCCTTCGTTGATTCGATTCGCCAAGCCCGACCTACGGGCGTAAAGGGAACCTTCATCAACAAGCTCTGGCTCGCCTCCACTATGGGCCCTTCGGTGCGCATTGACGTGACCAAGCTCGAAGCCGAGATGCAAGCGGCAACTGACTGACCCCTCCGACTGAACGGACTTTCGTCAACTCGCAAAACCTGCTGCTCAAGAATCCCTCTTCGGGGCCGTTCACGGCTTGACATCCGCCCCGTGACGAGGAGAATATAGGCTGGTACCGTTCGTTCTGCGGTGCCCGCCGGTGCGCGGTCGGGTTTGTGTTGACTTCCCGCACAGGTGATTAACGGGCAGGGTCCTCTGACAGGACTCGTCGGACCCGTAGGACAACAAGTCCTGTCCGAGACTGCAGGTGGCGCAAGGCCTTAATCTCCTGCACAGATAGGGCTCGCGGTCGGCCTATGCGCCGACCCTTGAGCTTTTCTCGGGCAAGACACGATTTATGCGCGGGCTTCGGTTCGCGAGATTGAGCCGTCGCACAACGTCGGTGGAGAGAAAAGCATGGACCGACAGGCCAAGACGGGAGTGCTTACCTCCCTCAAGGGGTTATTCGCGACCAAGGAAACGGTCATCGTCGCCCACTATGCAGGACTCAATGCGGAGGCGATGACAGACCTCCGGCGTCAGATGCGTGAAGCTGGCGCAGGCCTCCGAGTAACCAAAAACCGGCTTGTCCGGCGCGCCCTTAAAGGCACGCCCCACGAGGGAATCGCGGACCTCTTCGAAGGGCCTACGGCTATCGCTCATGCAGACGATCCCGTAATTCCCGCAAAAGTTCTGACATCATTCGCCAAGGCACACGAATCACTCGTCATCCTCGGTGGCAGCTACGGCGAGCGCCGGATCGATGCGAAGGAAGTCAAGACCTTCGCCGCCATACCGCCTCTCAACGAACTTCGGGCAACAATCGCCAGTATGCTGGCAACTCCGGCCCGACAAATCGCAACCGTCGCACAAGCCCCCGCAAGCACGCTCGCACGCGTCTTCGGTGCCTACGCGCAAACCCAACCCAACGAAACCACACCATCCTGACGGGGCGAACCCGCAGGCAAACGGGAGTGATACACAATGGCTAATATCGAAAAACTTGCGGACGATTTGTCCGCCCTCACCGTCATCGAGGCGGCGGAGCTCTCCAAGTTGCTGGAGGAGAAGTGGGGCGTCAGTGCCGCCGCTCCCGTGGCAGTTGCTGCGGCCGCACCGAATGCCGCTGGTGACGGAAGCGGAGGGGATAGCGCAAACGACAATGTCACCGTCACTCTATCCAGCTTCGGTGACAAAAAAATCAACGTCATCAAGGAAGTTCGGGCCATTACCGGCCTCGGCTTGAAAGAGGCGAAAGACCTCGTCGAAGGCGCTCCGAAACCCGTCAAGGAAGACGTGGCCCGCGAAGAAGCCGACGAGATAAAGAAAAAACTCGAAGGAGCAGGCGCGACCGTCGAAATCGCCTGACTTGGGACCTTACGGCCCTTCGAGCCACGTTGCCGGGATTGTAACTTCGATTGGATAGGAATCGCACGGCTCAAACGTGCAGGACGACCAAGCGATGTGGAGCGTTGGACGTCCGTCCTTATGAGAGGTCCAGAGCGCAGATGGTTGGATCCCTCCCACTGACCTCTCGCCCATCACCGCTAAGCGTGCGGCTTCCGCAACGCGGGGATCATTCCTACCGGCTAGACGCTCACGGAGCACCGTCTCGAGTACTGCGGATATCTCCTCGGTTTGGCTCTCGGGAAGCAGGTCCAGGGGTCGGGCAACGATTTTCGTTGGCATCACCACCACGGCCGCGATCAGGCGCTCGTTGGTGCGCTCAAGGGCATCCGGGGCGTACAGAAAGGAAACGTACACGCCATCCCCCTCACCTTTACCGATTGGAGCCTCGCCGAGACGGATCGACTGAACCTTGGCCGCTGTCCCGTGCCTGCGTTCTACAATCCTCTCCACGTGCCGGTTGGCGATTTCCCATAGCCTACGCTTCGAGTTCGAATCCGTACCTCTCTCGGCATGGACATCACCGCACATGACCGTCAATGCAAACACGGCAACCAGTGTTGCCATAAGTCGCCGATGGCTGCCGGTTCCTCTAGGATTCATAAAATGAAGCCTTCTTCTTCCCGAAGCCACCGCACCGCGAATGAAACCACCAATTCGCGCCGCAAGCGTCGTTCCATCACGGCACGCGATTTGGCTTGCCTGCGCGCCCTTGAGCGCAAAGTGGCGTGGCTGTCCGCATGGATCATTCATCACGCTAACCACATTCGCTTCGCCCATGACGGCCTCAAAGTGGGCGGCCACCAGGCTTCTTCGGCCTCGGTCGTCACCCTGCTCTCGGCTCTCTATTTCCGCATCCTGAGGCCCGAAGACCGTGTGGCAGTCAAGCCGCATGCCAGTCCTGTCTACCATGCGATCCAATACCTCCTCGGCCAGCAAACCCGGGAACGCCTTGAGGCGTTCCGGGGCTTCGGCGGTGCTCAATCGTACCCCTCACGAACGAAGGATGTTGACGACGTCGATTTTTCAACAGGTTCCGTGGGTCTCGGTGGAGCGATGGCTCTCTTCTCTTCCCTCATCCAAGACTACATTGTGGACCACGATCTAGCGGAGAAAAGCCATCGCCCGGGCCGGATGGTGACGCTTTTCGGTGACGCCGAACTTGACGAGGGCAACGTGTACGAGGCTCTCCTCGACGGAGCGAAAAGCGGCTTGCGAAATTGCTGGTGGGTGATCGATTACAACCGCCAAAGCCTTGATGCGGTGACCGCCGATCGTTCATTCGTTCGTATCGGCGATTTGTTTGAAACAATGGGGTGGCGGGTCGTCACCCTGAAATATGGCACCCTCCTAAGGGCCGTCGCCAAACGCTCCGGCGGCACCTCGGTTCTTGAGTGGATCGACCGCTGTCCGAACGACCTCTACTCCGCTCTCACCTTCAAGGGCGGTGCCGCTTGGCGCAAGCATCTCGAGCGTGACCTTGCCGGCCAAAAGGGCGTCAAGGCCCTGCTCGACGAGCACGATGACGAGGCACTGCATGCGCTGATGACCAACCTTGCCGGCCACGATCTCGAAACGGTGATCGAGGCGTTCGAGGCGGCGGCCAACGACGAAACGCCGACTTGTTTCATCGCCTACACGATCAAGGGACATGGTCTGCCGCTCGCTGGCCACAAGGACAACCACGCCGGGCTCATGAACTCCGAGCAGATGGAAAATTACCGCGCTTCAATGGGAATCGACGAGGGCGATGAGTGGGATTCCCGGGCCGGGCTCGATGTACCGCCTGCGCATCTCAACCGATTCCTTGCAGGGATTCCGTTCGCCCGGAACAAAGAATCACGCAGGCACGAGCCGCCCCGGATCGAAGTACCCGCACGCCTGTCGTTACCCGAGCCGAGACGGCGCACCTCCACGCAGGAAGCGTTCGGGCGCATTCTCCACGAACTCGGCCGCGGGGACTCCCCGCTCGCCGAGCGGATCGTCACCACCTCACCCGACGTCACCGTCTCCACCAGCCTCGGTGGTTGGGTCAATCAACGCCAGATCTATCGCCGCACCCAGCAGTCGGACATCTTCCAAGAAGAGAGTGTCGTGTCTCCCCAGCGCTGGACGATGTCCCCTAGAGGCCAGCACATCGAACTCGGGATCGCCGAGAACAACCTTTTTCTGCTTCTCGCCGCAGCGGGACTCTCGCACTCGTTGTTCGATGCCCGCCTCATTCCCATTGGCACCATTTACGACACCTTCATTGCCCGCGGTCTTGATGCCCTCAACTACGCCGCCTACCAGGACGCTCGGTTCCTCCTCATCGCCACGCCCTCGGGAATCACCCTTGCGCCTGAGGGAGGCGCACACCAATCGATCGGCACTCCTCTCATCGGCATCAGCCAGCCGGGAATAACCGCACTCGAACCTGCCTACGTAGATGAGCTCGAAGTGATGATTCGCTGGGCGTTCTCCCATCTCCAGGCGGATGATGGCGGCTCGGTTTACCTCCGTTTATCCACTCGCAGCCTTGACCAACCCGCGCGCGCATTTGACGAGGTCGCTGAAAAAGCGGTCATCGCTGGTGGCTACTGGGCCCACCCTCCTGCCGAAGGGGCAGACTTTGCAATCATCTATTCCGGCGTCATCGTGCCCGAGGCAAAAGCTGCGTTCGAGACGATTCTCGAAGACATCCCCGGTGCCGGACTCCTGGCCGTCACCTCTGCTGACCGACTCCACGCGTCCTGGCGGGTTGCCCAGGAGAGGCGAAGGTCGGGCCAGGATGCGCATTCACACATTGAGCATC
This sequence comes from Alphaproteobacteria bacterium, assembly GCA_965206145.1. GTDB lineage: Bacteria > Pseudomonadota > Alphaproteobacteria > TMED109 > TMED109 > CBDBIK01. Next base: position 305,084 of record CBDBIK010000009.1, on the reverse strand, counting down.
TCCTCTCCCAGCTCACCCCGAACGCGCATCTGGTCACCGTCATCGACGGGCACCCAGCAACGCTTTCCTGGTTGGGTGCGGTGCGCGGGCAACGATTGGTCTCTCTCGGAGTGGAGGAATTCGGCCAGTCGGGTGATATTCCAAGCCTCTACCGAGCTTACGGACTGGACGCCGAAGCGATCCTAGATGCCGCCGCCGGCGCACTGGCAGGCCGTTGATCCGAACTCTGGCACAAAAGGGAGGCCTCGCCTCCCCGCCTTGTCGTGCGGGCGTGGTGAAATCGGTAGACACGCGGGCTTTAGGAGCCCGTGGCGCAAGCCGTGGGGGTTCGAGTCCCTCCGCCCGCACCAAACAACTTGAACGCTCCAAGCTTCTAGCCAGAGGAATCGCATGAAGATCGAACGAACTGCTCGCAGCAACTCCGAGCAGAGTTTCCGCGTCACAGTCCCAGCAGCTGATGTAGAAAAAGCCCTGTCCGCGCGCCTCAAAGAGCTTGCTGAAACAGCGAAATTCCCGGGGTTTCGCCCGGGAAAGGTGCCCGTAGCAGTCGCCCGCCAACGTTTCGGCGCCGAGGCCGAACGTGGCATCATCGACGGATTCGCCCAAAACTGCATCGGAGAGACACTGCGTAAGCACAAGATTGCCGCGCTCGATGTCCGCCTCGACGGCGAACCTTCCCCGCGAAACGCCGAGGAAGATCTGAAGATCGAGTTCTTCGTCGACGTGGCACCGAAAGTTAAGCTCATCAAATTTTCTCGCATCAAGATCGAAGTTCCCGAGACGGATGTGACGGACGCCGACATCGAGGAGGGGATCGAAACCCTTTCCCTTCTTTGCGGAAAAACAGAACGGGCAGACGAAAGCCACGGCGCACTCGAGAAGGACGTCCTCGACATCGACGTCATCGATAGGACCGGGGAAGAGGAACGCGAGCTTGCCATCGCGGCGTCTTTCGACCCGCCTGGTTTTCGCCGCCTATGGGGCAAGGGCGCGGAAATCGCCGGCCTCAAACGAAACGATGAACGCACGCTGGATGTCGAGACCTCGCCGGACGCCGATCTCGGACCTTATGCCGGACGCACACTTCGCCTTGGGATCCGAGTGCGAGACGTTCACAAGCGTACTCCCGCAACCCGCCCCGAAATCGCTCAGCGGATCGGCCTCAAAAACGAAAGAGATCTCCTGCCCACAGTCCGCAAGCAGGTGATTCAGGAAACGGAGCAGGCATCCAAGACCGTCCTGTGGCACCGTGCCCTCGAAGGGCTCGTCGATGCACACTCTTTCCGACTCCCGGAAAAATTCCTCGAGAGGAAAGTCGACCAGATCCTCACACAGTCCGGACAAAACCCCGAGGAGGTTGCCACAGAACTTCGGGACACAGTGCGTAAGTCCGGAGAACGCAGGATCCGCCTCACCCTACTGCTTGAAACGATCGCAGAAGAAAACAAACTCGAAGTTCCCTTCCAGGAGGCGGCACGGGAAATCACAACGCTCGTCCCCAATGATGCGAAGGATCCGCAAGCCGAGTTCAACAAACTTCTCGCCGATGCCGATACGTTCATGGCCACCCGCCGACGCATCCTGGAGAGCAAAGCATTCGGCCTCCTACTGGAGCAGATCACTCGTAATTCCGTCGGCGTGAGCCGTGAAGAATTGCAGACGCTGACCCGATCACTCCCCCAACCTCCCATCGTTCCACGCTCCCCGGAGAGCGACAAGGAAGACACCGCAATGGCTCCAGCCGACAACCAAGGAGAGGGCAATGCAAAACCCTGATGCAACGAAAATGAACCGCCTCGTTCCCATGGTCGTCGAACTGACTGGTCGCGGGGAGCGAGCCTTCGATATTTACTCACGCCTTCTGAAGGAACGGATTGTGTTCCTCACGGGACCGATCGACGACGACGTATCTTCGCTCGTGATCGCCCAGTTTCTTTTCCTTGAGGCGGAGAACCCAAAGAAAGAAATTTCCTTCTACATCAACTCGCCGGGTGGACTGGTGACCTCAGGCTTAGCTGTCTACGACACCATGCAGTACATCCGCCCTGACGTGTCGACTCTATGCATTGGGCAGGCGGCGTCGATGGGCTCACTCCTGCTAGCTGGAGGTACGCCAGGACGACGCTTTGCGTTGCCCAACGCCCGCATCATGCTTCACCAACCGTCAGGCGGCTTCCAGGGACAAGCAACCGACATTGAGATTCACGCCCGTGAAATCCTTGCCCTCAAGGAACGCATCAACGAAATCTACGGGAAACACACGGGACAGAAGATCGAAGCGGTCCGTGATGCCCTGGAGAGGGACCGTTTCTTGACTCCGGAAGAGGCAAAAAACTTTGGGATCATCGACGAAATGGTCGTCAGCCATGCACCGGAAGGTGAATCGAAGGAGAAGAACTGAATGGTGCCACCGCGCAGATGGCCATCCTGAAAATCCAATGCAAACTGCGATCTATCACAACCCTAGGTGCAACAAATCGCGGGCCACACTCTCCCTTCTCCGGGACCGCGGAATCAATCCTGTCATTGTCGAGTACCTGAAGGAGCCACCCAATGCGACGACACTCGAAGACATTCTCGCAAAACTCGGGATGGAGCCCCGCGAACTCATGCGCACCCGGGAGGCTCCCTACAAGGAGCAAAACCTCGCTGATACTTCCCTCGACCGGAACGTTCTCATCCGTGCAATGATCGAGAATCCCATCCTGATCGAACGACCTATCGTGGTGCATGGAAACCGTGCCGCGATCGGGCGGCCCCCGGAAGAGGTTCTGGAAATCCTTTGAGCGAAAGCCCCAAATCGCAAAGCACAAAACAGCAACCAGATGATCCCCACGCCTGGTTGCGAACCGCTGATTGGACTGCGGTCTTACATGACTCCTCATGTTTGGAAAGCCAGATCCGCAAGCATCTCGAGGCGGAGAATGAGCGTCTCGAGAAAACCCTCGCTCCCGTACGCGGCCTGCGAAAGGAACTAATGCGCGAAATGCGCACGCGCATCCAAGAAGCAGATTCCACCCCACCCTCTCCTGATGGTCCCTGGGCCTACTACGCCCGTTTCATCGAGGGAGGTGAACACCCTATCCTTTGTCGTTGCGTCACCGACCACGATGACTCGGAGCAAGTCCTTCTCGACGGTAACCAGGAGGCAAAAGAGTCCGCTTTTTTCCGTATTGCCGGTACCCACCACGCTCCCGGCCACCACCTCTTCGCCTATGCCACCGACCGCAACGGCTCAGAACGCTACGAGATCCGTATCCGCGACCTCAAAACGGGAGAAGATCTCAAGGAATGCATCGGCGATGCGCAGGGAGATTTTGCTTGGTCATTGGATTCAAAGCGACTCTTCTACACCACGCTCGACAAGCGCCATCGGCCGTGGCGAGTGATGTGTCACAACGTAGGAGAATCCGCCGAACAAGACGAATGTGTATTCCAGAACGACAGCCCTGAGATTTTCATCGGAGTCAGCTCAACTGAAAGCGGACGCTTCGTCTGCATCGACGCTCACGAGCACTCGGACACCTCCGAAATCCGGCTGATCGACGCATCCCGGCCCGGCACTCCCAATTTGGTGCTGCCAAGGAGAGAAGGCATCCGCTACACGGTCGCAGACAGGGGGGAAGATCTATTCCTGCTTACGAACGCTGATGGTGCCGTGGATTTCCAGATCGTCCGACTTCCCCGCGAAGGAGCCTCCTCCGCCTTCCCTGAGGTCGTCGTCCCACACCAAGAAGGACGGCTGATCCTCAGCATGCTCGTCTTTCAAAACTGGCTCGTTCGTCTCGAACGCAAAGACGCGCAGCCTCGAATCGTCGTCCGCGAGATCGACACCGGCGAGGAGCACGAGGTCGATCCGGGTACTGAGATCGATCCGGGTGCTGAAAAAGTCCGCAGCCTCCAGCTTGTGCCAGGCTATGAGTTCAAGACCGATAAGCTCCGGCTCGTCTACAGCTCTATGACAACGCCGGAACGAACATTCGACTACGGAATGCCCGATCGGACGCTCAGCCTAATCAAGAAACAGAAGATTCCCGGCGGCCACAATCCAGACGAATACACAACGAAAAGGCTGCGCGTCCGGGCGGACGACGGAGAGGAAATTCCCGTATCTCTGCTCCACCGAAAAGACACAAAACTTGACGGCACAAACCCGCTCTTGCTCTACGGATACGGAGCCTACGGATACGCTGTCCCGACCGCGTTCTCGTCCCGCAGACTGAGCCTCGTCGACCGAGGTTTCGTCTACGCCATCGCCCACGTCCGGGGGGGTACGGACAGGGGATGGCACTGGTACCTGAATGGCAAGCTCGAGCACAAGGAAAACACCTTCGACGACTTCGTCGCCGTCGCCCACCACCTGACCTCGGAAGGCTTTTGTGCGCCTGGGCGGATCGTCGCACACGGAGGGAGTGCTGGCGGACTTCTCATGGGGGCGTCCGTCAACAAGGCCCCCACAGCATTCGGTGGAATCATCGCTGAGGTGCCGTTCGTCGATGTCCTCAACACGATCCTGGACGAGACACTCCCCCTCACCCCGCCGGAATGGTCCGAGTGGGGCAACCCGATCCTGAACGAAGAAGCTTTCCAGCGCATCGCCTCCTGGTGCCCCTATTCGAACGTGACCGCAAAGCCCTACCCGCCGATTCTGGCAACCGCCGGTCTCACCGACCCCCGGGTCGGATATTGGGAACCTGCCAAGTGGGTAGCCCGAATTGCCGAAATGACGACCGGGAAGATTGCTCCTCTCCTCTGGACGAATCTCGAGGCCGGGCACGGAGGTTCAGCAGGAAGGTTCGAGCGCCTCGACGAGGTCGCTCTCGTTTACGCTTTTGCGTTGATGGTCACGGGGAAAGCGTCAGGATGAGTCCTGGCGGAGTGCCGCCTGTGCGTTGACCGGTGCAGGGCACGCAACCACACTTGTCCGCATACCTACTGGAGACAGTGCCGTGCCACCTGAACCCGTTGATCCTGTTCGGCTGGCGCAAGCCCTCATCCGTCGTCCCAGCATTACACCTGCAGATGCCGGCGCCCTGAAAATCCTTGAGGACTCACTCGAGAAGATTGGCTTCGTCTGCCAACGTCTCCCGTTCGGCGAGGAGGGTGCACAAGGCCCTGACGCCCGTGTGGAGAACCTCTACGCACGCTTCGGCACGAAAACACCCAACTTCTGTTTCGCCGGCCACACTGATGTTGTCCCGCCTGGCCCTGCAGAGGAGTGGGAACACGATCCCTTCTCCGCAAAGATCCAGGATGGCGTCCTGTACGGACGGGGAGCCTCCGACATGAAGGGTAGTATCGCGGCCTTCGTTGCAGCGGCTGCACGGTTTATTTCCAAAGCAAGACCGCATGGATCGATCTCCTTGTTAATCACGGGCGACGAGGAAGGGCCATCGCGCCACGGCACCGTGCGCATCCTCGAGTGGATGGCCTCCCAAAGCGAGGTCATCGACGCCTGTCTCGTGGGTGAACCCACTAACCCCGAAACCCTTGGAGACATGATGAAGGTCGGTCGGCGCGGCAGCGTCAACGCCATTCTCTCGGTGCAGGGAGTCCAGGGACACGTCGCCTACCCCGAATACGCTGACAACCCGATACCAAGATTGATTGCGATGTTGGCCTCGCTTCTCGCCGAGCCACCCGACGAGGGCGATACAGAATTTCAACCTTCGCACCTTGGAATTACGTCCGTAGACGTCGGCAATCCTGCGACCAACGTCACTCCTCCCCGTGCCGAGGCTCGCTTCAACATCCGATTCGGTCCATCTCATGATTCTGCTTCCCTGGAGCGTTGGATACGCGACCGGCTGAAAGTCGCGAATTCCGGTACCTTCGATCTTGATCTCACTTGGAGTGGCCCCACCTTCCTCACACCCCCGGGAGATCTCCGGAAAATCGTAGCGGATGCCGTCGAGAAGATAACTGGACACCGACCAATGGAGTCGACGTCAGGCGGAACTTCCGACGCCCGCTATATCCAAGCCGTGTGCCCCGTCGTCGAATTCGGAGGGGTTGGCAAGACGATGCACAAAGCCAATGAAAGCGTCGCGGTCGAGGACATCATCCGTCTAACCGACGTCTATGAGGAAGTCCTTGTCGCCTACTTCACCCGCTGACACCCGTCATGTTGTGGAGGCGTCTGGGTTTGCTTTCTTTCTCGGAATGCTGCTCTCGTTCTCCACCATGGAGGCGCTCGGAAAGTTGGTCTCGCAGACCTATCCCATCGTGCAGACGGTCTGGGCCCGCTACACCTTCCATGCAGTCATCGGGCTCACAGTCCTCGTCCTGATCCGCCTCGCCGGACGTGATCACGGCATCCGCCGAAGCCGCCGCCTGGGTACGCAGATCCTCCGCTCGCTCGCCCTTTTCGGGATGACGTTTTTCTATTTCCAGTCGCTCGCACGTCTCCCGATCGTCGACGCCACCGCCATTATCTTCACCGCTCCACTCATCATGACTGCACTGTCGAGAATAGTGCTGGGAGAACGGGTTGACTGGCGTGTTTGGTGCGCCGTCCTCGTGGGATTCGTCGGAGTCCTCATCGTCATCCAACCCCTCTCCCTTGCCGCCGCGCTGACTGGCGATACGAATGTCGTCCCACCCGAAACGATCATCGGCTTCGCCACCGGTGGCGTGGCCGCGGTAATGTTCGCCCTCTACATGACCTGGAGCCGAGTAGTCTCGGTCGTGGATTCACCGGAAACGGGGCTTCTCTATTCCGCGATCGCGGGCGTGATCGCCACAAACGTCATGGTGCCCTTCCAATGGCAGACACCCGATGCCACAGGATGGGTCATGCTGGTCACGCTCGGCAGCCTCGGAGGGCTCGGTCAGTACCTGTCAGGCTTCGCCTTCGCTCGGGTTCCGGCAAACTCACTTGGGCCCCTCACCTATATCCAGCTGCTGTTTGCGACCGTGTACGGGATCATCCTTTTCGACACGATCCCTGGGATCCACACCTTGGTCGGAGGAGTTTTGATCATGCTCGCCGGGATCTACACCTATCGGCGACGCGGCACAGCGATACGGCCGTCTGTGCAAGCAGCAAGGGCCCCACGCTAAAGCGAATCCTCGTTCACGAAGAAATGTCGCCCGAAGGATCGTAAGACACCGCCTCCAGGTACAAACCCCGGGCCGGAGCAGCGGGACCGGCGGCCATACGATCTTTTGCGAAGAGGGCTTTTTCCAGAAAATCCGTACCCTCCTTCCCCCGTCCCACTTCCACCAGGGATCCCACCATGTTGCGGACCTGGCGGTAGAGAAACGAACGCGACCGGGCACGAACGAGGAACGTCTCCCCTTCGCGCTCGATGCTGAAGGCATCCAGGGTGCGGACTGGCGAGTCCGCCTGACAGCCCGAAGCGCGAAAACTCGTGAAGTCGTGCGTTCCCTCAAGCGTCCGAGCAGCGATTTTCATGGCCTTCAGATCAAGTTCTTGAGGCACCCACCAGACGCGGTTCCGATCAAGGGCCGGCGGCGAGAAGCGGTTGAGGATCCGGTAGAGGTAACATCGTTTGGTTGCGGAGAAGCGGGCATGAAAATCTGCTTCTGCTTTCTCGCAGTCACGCACGATAACGTTTCCGTTCACGTTACGGACAAGGTGGTGGTTGAGGCCCATGCGGATCTGGCGAGCGGCTCGAGGTTTGGTGAGGTCAAAATGAGCAACCTGACCCAGAGCATGCACGCCCGTATCTGTACGTCCGCTTCCCTCAACGATCACCCGCTCTCCGCAAAATGCCTTGACGGCTTCTTCGATGGCGACCTGCACGGACGGATCTTCTTCCTGGCGTTGCCAACCCCGAAAAGGCCCGCCATCGTACTCCAGTAGTAGCCGGTAGCGAAGCATGCGCGACGTTTCAGAGTGCGCGAGCGCGAGCACGCAAGGTGAATTTTTGGATTTTTCCAGTCGAGGTCTTCGGTAAATCTCCGAACACGACAGTCCTCGGTACCTTGAAGCTGGCCATGTGCTCTCGGCAAAAACCAACGAGTTCCTCTTTCGAAACTTTGCCTCCCGGACGGACCTCAACGAACGCGCAGGGCGTCTCCCCCCACTTCTCATCGGGACGGGCAACCACTGCCGCTACCACAACATCCGGATGCCGGTAAAGCGTGTCCTCTATTTCGATCGAGGAAATGTTCTCGCCACCGGAGATGATGATGTCCTTCGAGCGATCTTTAAGCTCGATATAGCCGTCCGCATGCATGACAGCGAGATCGCCTGTGTGGAACCAGTCGTGGCAAAATGCAGCCTCAGTCGCCTTCTCATCTCGGTAGTAGCCCTTCATGACCATGTTTCCGCGCATCACTACTTCCCCGAGAGCCTTTCCATCGCGGGCAACCGGCTTCAGTGTTTCGGGATTCAACACGTCGAGGCCTTCGAGTGACGGGTAGCGGACTCCCTGCCGGGCCTTGAGACGGGCCCGCTCCTCAGCACCAAGCGAATCCCACTTCTCTCCCTGCCAGACCGAGACCACCGCCGGGCCATAGCACTCGGTCAACCCGTAGACATGAGAGATGCGAAAGCCCGCCTCTTCCATCGCCTCAATTACCGAGGGCGGGGGTGGGGCAGCAGCCGTCATGACATCGACCTGGCGCGGAAGCGGCTCTTTCAGATTTGCCGCCACTTCGATCACTGTGCCAAGCACGATGGGCGCACCGCAGAAATGGGTCACGCCCCTATCACGAATCGCGGCCACGACCGCATCCCCTTCCACCTTCCTGAGGCAGACATGCGTGCCACCCAGAGCTGTGACTGTCCAAGGAAAACACCATCCGTTGCAGTGGAACATCGGCAACGTCCACAGATATTTCGCTCCGTGTGGCATGTCCCAGACAAACTGGTTATTCAGCGCGGCCAGATAGGCCCCTCGATGGTGGTAGACAACTCCCTTCGGCTTCCCGGTCGTGCCCGAAGTGTAGTTGAGAGAGATCGCTTCCCATTCGTCATCGGGAAGATCCAGTCCGCCCTCGCGGCCATCACCTGTAGCGATTCCCTCGTACTCAGGTCCGTCGGCAGGAGTATCCGCGCTCGGGTTCTCAGAATCCGTCGACCAAAGAATCTTGGGACGCTCCGATTCTGGCAGTTCTGCGCAGGCCCCACGGGCAAGTTCAGCAAACTCTGCGTCGGCGATCAGGATATTGGCACCGCCGTGGCGCAAGATATAGGCCACTGTCGCCGCATCAAGCCGTACGTTGATTGCGTTCAGGACCGCTCCCGCCATGGGCACCGCGAAATGGCATTCGAGCATCGCGGGCGTGTTGGGCAGAAGGACCGCGATTGTGTCACCACGGCCCACTCCCCTGTCCTCGAGCCAGCCTGCGACCCGACGGCAACGGGTAAGAAACTCGGCATAGGTGGCACTCCGAGTTCCGTGAATCCATGCAGTTCTCTCTGGAAAAACGTCGGAACTCCGGAACAGGAACCACAGCGGGCTGAGCGGTTGGTGGTTCTCGATCCGACGCGGGAGATCCATCTCATAAGAGATGTTTCTGCTCATGGAATTTCCTTGCCGAAAGAACCCATATCCCCTCCCGCCAGTGCGCATGCCGTACCAGAGGGCTCGACCTTGAGGATCGTCCAGGAACTCGTGTCAGGAGCCAGATACAACTCGATCACAGCGTCACCGTCACCGGCAATGCCCCACCAGATGCGCCGCTCGCCGTATTCTTGGGAAAGTTCATTGACCAGAATGTCGCGGTCATCGCACAGCAAAAATTCCGTGACCCGCCGAGTTTCAGCCGCGGACGCAGACACCATCGAAACGAGGGCGACCACCGAGAGAACAGGCAGGGGACACAAACGCACGGGCACCTCCTCTCCCTTACGCGTTCGCGGACCGGGGCTGCTGCTTGAGCATCGAAACCAGGGGCGGGCAACGGGTCTTGTCGTCGTGCATGACCTGACAGTCGAGGCAATAAAAACACTCGTTCATATCAATTTTTCCCGACTGCAGGATTGCACCCGTCGGGCAAGTCGGACGGCAGGCCTGGCAAGGACTTCCGCACTCCTTTCTCCGCCGGAGAAAAGAGAACATCCGAATTCGCCCGAGCACCGCGAACCCCGCTCCGAGCGGGCAAAGAAATCGACAGTAGAAGCGCTCGACAAAGAGAGCCGCCAGGATCAGTGCACCCGCCCACATCATCGCTGCTGCAGGCGCATTGAACCGGAAGGTAATCGCCGTCTTGAACGGTTCGATTGAACTCACCCGTACAGCACGATCGAAATCTACAAACGTCAACACGAGAAGCACCACAAGAATCGCGTACTTGATGGCGTTGGCGGGACGTCCCCATCGGTCAGGAATCCTGATCTGGCGCACCCGAAATGCACGGGCAAGACGCCCGAGAAGTTCTTGAAGTGCTCCGAATGGGCACAGCCAACCGCAGAAAAGTGCTCTCCCCCAAATGGGAAGGGTGACGATCGAGGCAACGGCAACCACGACGACCACAGGCTCAGCGAGGAATACCGCAAGGTCGCCTCCGTGTACCGGTGCCTGCGCGAGGTTCATAAGGTGAATAACCGTGACCTGTCCGCCGGCGAGCCAGCCAAGCCAAACGAGCGTCCACAAAAGAAGTCCGTTGCGGAGAATCATGTGCAATTGGCGGTTGCGCACGATCCTGTTCTGGAACACCAGCACCAGAACGGCTGCAAGGATACCCACGAGTGCAAGCACCACCCTGTCTGACTGATCACGCCATCCCTGCCGCCAGTCGAAGCCCGTCCCGACAAGAGCAACATCGGATACTGCGGCAAGTGGCTCGTCGCGAACGTAGAGCGGGGGAAGTTGATAATCGAAGGAAAAGGTCGCAGATGCGGGCTCGGTACCTTCCAGAGCATCTCTCGGGGCTGCACCTGGAATGAAAAGCTCAAGCGTCCACGGCCGACTCGGATCCGGACCCTGTCCCGGAACGAAATAGAACAGCCCTTGGTCATCGAAAGTCGGTGCGCCATCAATGTGATGGAAGGGAAGTTGCTTGAAGAGATCGGGGGAAAGCTCGATCACTCTCCCGTCCTGGACAATTCGGAGCGTCTCGTAGGCAGAAGGAGCGATAGCCGTTGCGCTCGTGTCACGAAATCCACCAGGGCCCCCAAAACCAACCCAGATGACCAGATCGCCGACGGACCGTCCAGCGGCCACGTACTGGTCGTACCAACGTCGCCCCAGGACGTTCACCCCGATCCCGGCAGGGGAGACAAAGGCAGCATACATTTCGGTCCATGGATTCTCATCGGGCGAGAGACGAATCGCGCGCGGTGCGTCCGTTCCTTCAATGGCGGCAAATGCCGCAGCAACATCTCCTACATTCAGTTGCAAACCCGCAATCGATCCATCAGCGAGCAGAGAATCCCAATCCTGCGGCGATCTTCTTTCCAGATCGAGAACGCGACCCAGATCGTCAGCCGCCAGCAACGTTCCTCGGTCCCGGACCAACTTGCGTGCGCCCCGCATGATGGAATCCATAAACAAAAGCGAAGACGTGGTAATTCTCGATATGGCATCGACGGGCGTGAGATCCGACGTATCGCCCGCGGTTTCACGCATAGCGATCTGCTCTCCCTCAAGCACGGAATCGGAAAGGCCCAGCACCATACTGATGCCTTTGCGGATGTCGATCCCACCGTACTGCGTGAGGTACTGGTGGAAGTCGTCGTCGGTGCGGCCGAGGATGGCGATCGGTTCCACGTGCGCGAGAAGACGCACGCCTGAAAGAACTCCGTCGGGGCGAACGCCTACCAGCAGATGGAAAGGTCGCCGCGAATAGCCAAGACCCTGGACAACGTCATGGGTTTCAAACACGTAGCCCACCAGTTCACCAGCCTGGAAAACATCAGCCGACGGGTAATCCCCTTCGACCATGACGAAAGAATCCGCTTCCGGAAACACGTAGGCCAGCATCTCATCGTTGAGGTACGTCTCGAGCCACGAGTCCGCTTCCGCGAGGGCCCCATCCGGAGTGTCTTCCGTCACCTTCTGAAGAATGGTGGGCCCCTGCGCGGCAGCAGGAGAGGAGACAAGAACTGCAAACGTAGCGGCGAGAAAAGCCGCTACCCATTTCTTACGAAAGCCAACGCTTCCGACGGCGGTAGCGCTTAACGTCCCGGAAACCTTTTCGTCCCGATTCGCCAAGCCCCAGATAGAACTCCTTGACATCCTCGTTCTCCGTGAGTCGCTCGGAAGTTCCCTCCATCACAACCCGGCCATTTTCGAGAATATACCCGTAGCTCGCCCGTTCGAGGGCAGCGTGAGTGTTTTGCTCGGCCAACAGGAAACTCACTCCCTCCTCCTTGTTGAGACGATCGACGATCTCAAAAATCTCGGCGAGAAGCTGCGGTGCCAGTCCCATCGAGGGTTCGTCAAGAAGAATCATCCTAGGGTTGGCCATCAGTGCCCGCCCGATGGCTGTCATCTGCTGCTCGCCTCCAGACACGTAACCTGCCTGGGCGTGGCGACGATCGCGCAAACGCGGGAAATATTTGTAGGTCTTCTCCAGCTGTGCGGCGGTAGCACCGCCCCGGACGGTATAAGCTCCAAGAATGAGGTTCTCCTCGACCGTTAGGTGCTCAAAACAGTGACGTCCTTCCATGACCTGGACCACGCCACGTCGGACAAGGTCGGAAGGTTCCAGATGCTCAGTCGGGACACCGTCGTAGATGATGCTACCTTGCGTGACTTCCCCTCGCTCGCCCTTGAGCAAACGGGAAATCGCTTTCAAGGTAGTGGTTTTCCCTGCGCCGTTGGCACCGAGAAGGGCAACGATGCCGCCCTCCGGCACCTCAAGCGAAACACCCTTGAGAACCAGGATCACCCGATCGTAAACAACTTCAATGTTGTTGGCGGACAGAAGCGCCTTCACCGGGGTACCGGTGGCCGCCTGGGTCTCCATTAGGAAGGGCAATCGCGAAGTGTAATGTTCTTTTCAGTAGCGTAGCGGGCGGCCGACTCCTCGATCATCGGGCGCACCAGCCCGTGATCAGGTTCGATCCAATCGGAAGCTCGTTCGAACTCAGTGCCGTTCCAACGGACAAAGAGCACCTTTCCGCCTCCTTCGTGATCGGAACAGGTGACGTGAATTGGTGGAACCAGCCCCGTCGCGCCCGCCTCAGCGATTGCCGCATCGTCAAGCTTCAGGTTCTCGATGCCCCAGCGCACCTCTTCGCCGGTGAGTGGGCGGGCACCGTAGTTCTTCATTGCCGTGCGGATCGCCTCGACAACGAGAAAGCCGTTGATGATACCGCGGTTGTAGAGCGCAGTGCCCACATGACCGCTTGCTTGGTCAGTTTCATGTACGTGTTCGAGGACATCCTGCATAATCGGGAAGTCCACCCCGTTATCGTGGAAAGTCGCGCAGGTATAACCAATCGCGGCATCACCAGCAGGAATCGTATCCTGCTCGGCACACGACCACCAATTGCCGACGATCTTCTCACTCGGGAAGCCGACTCGCGCCGCCTCCTTGAGCGCCGTTTGGTTCATAACGCCCCAGCCGCGCAAGATCACGTAGTCCGGACGGTAACGTCGAACGTTGAGCCAAGTCGCCTTCTGGTCAAGGCCAGGGTGCGAGACGGGGAAGTGCTTGACCTCGAACCCAAAATTCTCAGCCTGGCGCTCGAGTACCTTCTGGGTCTCTTTGCCGTAGGCGGAATCGTGATGGACGTTGGCAACTTTGAGGCCTTCCAGCCCGTCCATGCCGCCTTCGAGCGAGCCGATGTAGCGGAGTTTGGTCGTATTTTGGCTCCAATAGTTGACCATCAGCGGGAACACATACGGAAACACACGCCCATCGGTGGTATCGGTACGTCCATAACCGAGCGTAATAATCGGGATCCGGTCCTCAGGCAGACGATCGATCACGGCATAGGTAAGGCCCGTGCCCATCGGATTAAAGACCGAGGCACCTGTCACTCCCTGGTTCTTCAGGCGCTCGTAGCACTCGATGAAGCGATCCGGCTTGTAGGCGGTTTCGCACTCTTCCCAGGTGAGCGTGACGCCTTCAATGCCGCCGTCACGGGTATTAATCATCGTGAGATAGTCAACGAAACCCTCGAAGGAAGGGATGCCACCAACGGCATAAGGCCCCGTCCGGTAGCTGGTGACCGGAATGAATTGCTCGGCGGCGAGAACGTCCCCAACCACGAGCGTTCCCGTCGCAAGTGCGAAACAGGCGTTCCTGAAAATCTTCAAGGACATGGGATTCGAGCCTTTCATATCTGGCGGAGAGATAATCCAGAAGCTCCAGCCACTCCGCTTTATACCATTGCGCAGTTAGGGCGGGAACCGCCTAAAAAGCAAGGAACCAGATCGTCTCCCTCCCGTGCTACCTCGCCTAATACGGGAAGGGCCACAAGCGCAGCTTCTCTTTGGTGATTTGCCACAAGCGCGCAAGGCCCAGCGGCTCGAGGATCAAGAAAGTAATGATGAGAATGCCGAACACCACGAACTCGAGATGGGCCACCATGTCAGGCCCAACGGACGCGAAAAGGCTTCCGAAATTGGTGATCAGAATAGGCAAGAGGACAATGAACGCGGCACCCATGAATGATCCGAGGATGCTACCCAAGCCACCGATGATCACCATGAACAAAATCTCGAAAGAACGCAGAACATCGAATGCCTGCGGCTCCACAGTTCCCAAGTAGACATAGGCCCACAACGCACCCGCAACCCCGCAATAGAACGAACTCACCGCAAATGCAGAGAGTTTTGTTCGCATCAAGTTGATGCCAATTGCTTCCGCGGCAATGTCCATGTCACGCACCGCCATCCATGAACGACCGATCTGGCTGCGGACCAGGTTCTTGGCAGCCAACGCCATACCCACAACGATCACGAGGGTAACCAAATAGCGGCTCACCGCACTGTCGAGCGAGTATCCGAGTAGCGTCATTTTCGGTGCCGAAATGACACCCGAAGACGAATAGTTAGTGAACCAAGCAACGTGCGTGAACAGCCATTCGATAAAAAATTGCGCGGCAAGCGTCGCCACCGCGAGATAGAAGCCTTTGATGCGAAGCGAGGGTAGCCCGAACAGGATCCCAACTCCGGCAGCGACCATGCCTGCGAACACGAATGAGACGAGGAATGGCAACTCCGGCACACGAACCTCGAGATTGTAGGCGGCAAACGCACCCACAGCCATGAACCCCGCCGTACCCAGCGAGATCTGACCCGTGTATCCGGTGAGGATGTTGAGCCCAATCGCTGCCAAGGAAAACACGAGGAAGGGTGTAAGAATGGAACGGAGCCAATACTCGTTCGCCATCTGCGGCACAACTACAAAGGCGATGACCAGGAGGACGGCAACCGCGATGCGATCCTGGCGAAGCGGAAAAATCGCCTGGTCCGCTTCATACGAAGCCTTGTACTGCCCTGTTTCCCGATAGATCATCCTCTACACCCTTTCGATGATTTTTTCTCCAAACAGGCCTTCGGGCCGGACCATAAGAACCAGCATCGCGAGCATGTAGGGGAACCAATTTTCAATTCCGCCACCGACGTAACCGCCGAGGTAGACTTCGGCCAATTTCTCGCCGGCACCCACGATCAGGCCGCCGACGATGGCACCGGGAATCGAAGTGAAGCCGCCGATAATCATGACCGGTATCGCTTTCAGGGCGACCAGAGAGATCGAGAATTGCACGCCCAGTTTTGAACCCCAAACTAACCCAGCAACGAGGGCAACCAGGCCTGCAACCGCCCATACCGAGATCCAAACGTGGTGCAACGGAATTCCGATCGACAATGCTGCCTGGTGGTCGTCGGCCACGCCGCGGAGCGCTCGTCCCATCTGCGTCCAGCGGAAGAAGACGGCGATGAGCCCCACGAGGGCGGCCACCACGACAGCAGCGACAACGTCAAATTGGCTGATCCGGATTCCGGCAACATCAAAAGGTAGGTCCGGGATGCCGAGATCGAGGGGATGAACCTCAGTTCCCCACACCGTCTGCGCGAGACCCTCCAGCAAGAAGGCAAGTCCGATGGTCACCATGAACAAGATGATCTGGGGTTGGTTGACGAGAGGGCGCAACACCAACCGTTCGACCGCGACGGCAAGGACAAACATGACCGCCAACGTGATTACACCGGCGAAAAAGAGCGGCACTCCCGCCTCGTGGATCCCCACAAACGTGAGCGCGGCAAACAGCACCATCGTTCCTTGCGCGAAATTAAATACGCCTGAGGCCTTGTAGATGAGGACAAAGCCCAGTGCAACGAGCGAATATAAGGTCCCAGAGAGGAGCCCGCCGACGAGAACCTCAGTGAAGAACAGGGCGTTTTCGAGCATCGTCCTGTCTCAGACCGCTTCTACAGGTGCGCCAAGATAGACTTCGATCACTTGCGGGTCATGGCGAACCTCTTCGGGGGTGCCGTCGGCGATTTTGCGGCCGTAGTCGAGCACGACAACACGGCTCGAAATGTCCATGACGACACCCATGTCGTGTTCGATGAGAACCAGCGTCGTGCCGAGCAACTCGTTCACATCGATGATGAAACGACACATGTCTTCCTTCTCCTCGAGGTTCATCCCCGCCATTGGTTCATCAAGGAGGAGAATCTCCGGTTCGGCGGCGAGCGCGCGGCCAAGCTCAACACGCTTCTGCAGGCCGTAGGGAAGGCGACCCGCCTGGATCTTCCTGATCTGCGGAATCTCCAGAAAATCAATGATCTCCTCAGCACGGCGGCGGTGCCGGATTTCCTGGCGGCGGGTCCAACCGGCGTAAAAAGCCTCGGAGATAATTCCCTTGCGCATCAGCGTATTGCGCCCGACCATGATGTTGTCGAGCGCGGTCATACCCTGGAACAGGGCGATGTTCTGAAAGGTGCGAGCAATTCCCTGGCGCGCCACTTCATCGGGCTTCATGCGCGAGCGCACCTCGCCCTTGTAGGAAACGGTTCCCGACTGCGGGCGGTAGATGCCGCAAATCAGGTTGAGAAGTGAGCTCTTTCCAGCACCGTTGGGCCCGATGATCGCGAGGATCTCGCCCTTCCTCACTTCGACGTTGACATCAACCAACGCCTTCAGACCCCCGAACGAAAGATTGATCCCCTCCAGCGAAAGTAGGGGCGACTCGGCGGTTCCGATCGTGGTTGTGCTCACGCCGCCGCCGCCAGAGCAGGCTCGTCCACACCACAGATCCGAACGTCCGCATCGATCGAACCGGTGCGCCCGTCCTCGAAAGTCAAATCGACTTTAACTCGGCAGGACTCGCTACCGTCGTAGAGAGCGGTAAGAAGATCGCCGTAACTCTCCTGGATTTTCGTGCGCCGGATCTTGCGGGTGCGGGTGAGTTCGCCATCGTCGGCATCAAGCTCCTTATGGAGAATGAGAAAGCGACGAATCTGGGAATCCGCGAGGGCAGAATCTGCCGCGAGATCAAGATTCACTTGGACAATGGCGTCGCGCACGAGGTCGTACACCTCCGGACGACGAGCAAGGTCAGTATAGCCCGAGTAAGAAATTCCGTTCCGTTCGGCCCAGCTTCCCACTGCCTCAAGGTCGATATTGATCATGCTGCATACGCAATCGCGTCCGTCGCCAAAGGCAACGGCCTCGCGAATCGTGGAATGAAACTTGAGCTTGTTCTCGATGAACTTGGGCGCAAACATCGCCCCGTTAGTGAGTTTCCCCACGTCCTTGGCCCGGTCAACGATGTGCAGATGCTCCGTCTCGTCGAAATAGCCAGCATCTCCCGTGCGCACAAAGCCATCCTCAGTCATGGCTTCGGACGTCGCCTCCGGACTCCGGTAGTAGCCTAGGAAAACACCATCGCTGCGGAACTGCACTTCGCCATCCTGAACCCTGACCTGGACCCCAGGGAAAGCCGGTCCCACCGTGTCCGCGCGAACGTCGCCGTCGGTTTGCAAACTGATGTAGACCGAGGCTTCCGTCGCTCCGTAGAGCTGCTTGAGGTTGACACCGAGTGAGCGGAAAAAACGAAAAACATCAACGCCCATCGCCTCGCCAGCAGTGTAGACGATCCGGGTGCGCCCAAGACCAAGGACGTCGCAAAGCGGTCCGTAGATGAGAATCCTGCCCGCCGCATAGAGGATGCGTGCGTGAAAAGGAACGGGTTTGCGATCAAGGATGTCAACGCCGTAGCGGCGAGCCACTTTCATGAAAAACGAGAAAAGTCCGCGCTTGATCCGGCCTGCATCCTCAATGCGAACCATGAGGTTGGTCAGCATGTTCTCGAAGATTCGGGGTGGGGCGAAAAAATACGTCGGACCGATCTCGCGCAAGTCGAAAAGCACGGTCTCCGGGCTCTCGGGACAATTAACGCAGAAACCGGCAAGGTACGCCTGAGCCACAGAGAACACGTAGTCCCCGACCCAGGCCATCGGCAGGTACGCAAGCACTTCATCATCGCGCGTCAGGCCCTCCAGCTCGATCGCGCGGCCGGCCGGGCCCATTAGGGTCGCATGACTCAGCACCACCCCCTTGGGACGGCCGGTGGTACCCGAAGTGTAAAGGATGGCAGCCGTGTCATCCGCTGACGCCTTCTCTACCTCGGCGTCATACAGGGCGGGGTCGATACGGTCGGCCTCGCGTCCGGACTCGAACACCGAGGCGATATCCTTCAGGAAACTGCCGTTTTCCTCGTAGTTCTCAAGCCCACGGCCATCCTCATAAACGACGCAACGGAGATCGGGCAGGCGATCGCGCACCTCAAGAAGCTTGTCTACCTGCTCCTGGTCTTCGACCACGGCAACTTGGACGCCAGCATGCTCAAGCACGTAAGCGATCTCGTCAGCGATTGAATCTTGGTAACACGGGACCGGAATCGCGCCAATTGCCTGGCCTGCGGTGAACGCCCAATACAACTGGGGGCGGTTGTCACCAATGATCGCGTAACGATCACCGCGTTCAAGGCCGAGTTCCTTGAGTCCAAGCGCGAATGCACGAATTTCATCGGCAACCTCGGCCCATGTCCACGTTTGCCAGATCCCGAACTCCTTCTCACGGAAAGCGGGGTACTTGTGGATCTTGGACGCGTTGGCACGCAACACCCTTGGGAAGGTGTCGGCAGAAAGATCTCCGATCACGTTGCTAGCCAAGAAGCGGAATCCGCGAAAACTTCAAGGCTCAACTTCCAGAACCTTTCGGCACGAGACCGCAGGCAGTCAGTCGCGGATTACGTGGAGTTCGGCCGGGCCGAACACTTCGCTCTCACGCCGTCCCGGAAGTTCGGGATATTCCGCCCAATCACGATCCCGAAATTCGGACGGAAGCATGTCAGCAGTCTTGGCGTACTGCACCTTCACTTTGAACCGAAGCTGGTTCATGGACATTGGGTTGTCACTATTAATGCAGGCAGGGCCGTGGCCGCCAAAACCCTCGGCACCCTCGGTCACGCACCACTCAGGCTGTGGACTGGCCTTGCTACTCTTCTGGAGCTTGACGATCACGCTCTTGCCCGCTTCCGGGCCGCCGTGGACGTCAATCACACCCCAGTACTCCTTGTCCACCCATGCATCCTCTGCGCTCTCAGGGATTCCGCCCTTGAGATAGAGGATGTAGGAAGGATAAAGCCCGCCGAAATAGAGGCGCGCCTGCTCTCCACGCACTGTTAGGACATCGGCGTTAGCCGCTGTCGTGAGGAGCAATCCGGAAAGGAACACGGTCGCTGCAATGATTCTATACATGCTGGATCTCCAATAACGCTGTGTTGATTCGGACGGAACGACGTGCCACACCTGAGCGCCGCAACATCGTTCCGGAAAAGGTAGGTGCCCGAAGGCACCTACCCTGTCTGTTTCCGGTCAGGCCGTGCGGACGAAACCGTACCGCTTGTTGGACGGCGAACCACCCTCCTCGCGGAACTTCTGCGCCAACGCGGCGATCTTGTCCTCGGAGAAGTTCGGCATCGCCGGCATCCCTGAGGCATCTTGGACACCAATGTCGTAGAGACGCGCGGAATTGAGCCCGAAGATCGCCTGTTTGGTGAGGCTGTTGGCCCCGCCCAGCGACGGGAGATTGTACTTCTTCTGCATGTCCTCAGGAACCTCGAGGCGACGCATCGCCTCAATCTGCCACTGGGGCGATCCATACCAGACAGTATCCGTCCCCCAGACCACATGGTCAGCACCCATGTCGCGAACAAGGCTGCCAACCAGGGCTGCCGAGAAGCGCGGGTGCGCAACGGCGGAATTCGCGAACGAAGTTCCGATCTCGCCGTAGACGTTGTCCACTCCATGCTCTTCGGGGATGCGACCAAGGTCAGTTACCCACTTGATCTCGCCACCGGACTGCTCGAATTCCTTCCACGCTTGATCAGGAAGCTCAAGGAACGGCCGGAGACCAGAGTGGTAGATCACGAACCGCATTTCAGGCCAGTCTTTTGCCGCCTGCGGAACGTCGTCGAGGGTTGCATGCTGCCACACGCCCGGGAACGAGGTCTCGTAGTCGGGCGGGAGCAGCCCTTTATGGATGCAAATAATGTTGATGCCAGCTTTGATGGCCTTCTCGTAGAACGGGTACATGATCTTTTCATCGTCGAGCCGCCAAGGGTACTGCGACGGCGAAAGCGGATCACCGATTGTGTACGATTTCCACGCATTGGGCTTGTAATCTTCAATCGCACGGTCAACTTCGTCCATCCACCCTGGCTGACCAGGAGTGATGACGCTGTGGCCGAGCATGCGTGTAGCACCGGCGAAGTCATTGACCAGATCGCGTGCCGCGGTGATTTGCGGGTTATGGAGCAACCACCAACTCGGGTCGTCGAACGGGGCACCGGACAGGAGCGCCATCTTCGTGTCACTCGTGTACCAAAGCTCGCGGACGTAGTTTTCGAACTTGTACCGCGCAAGCGACAGCCCCTCTTCCTTGAGCTTGGGATTCCAATGCTCGGCGGCAAACTCACCGAGGCCGAGGATGGCCTCATGGGCGAAATCGTCGCGCAAGAAATGGGTCTGATCGTCCAGGATGAACTGACCGGCCAGTCCGTCGGTGCGGGCTTTCATCATTTCAGGATCGCGGGCCTCGGCCTCGCTCACCTGGAAGACGCCGCCGCCGTGAATTTCATTCATGGCGAGGAACGCAGCCGCCATGCCACAACTCGTCTGCAGGAACGCTCGGCGACTCATGCCAAGATGCTTCGCGTTCTCGTCGGCGAGTTCCAGAATGCGCGCTTCGACGCGCCTCTGGGTCTCGGTTTGTTTAGGAGGCAGATATTCTCCGTTGGAAACGATCTGCGTCGGAACTGGCAAGTCGATGTCGAGCTTTTCCGCTCCGTCGACAAGCCGCTGTTCGCGCTCACTAAGCCATGTATGGGACACTTGTGGACCCTCCTCTGTCCGCGAGAAGGGACTCCCGCAGACTTCCCACTTGACAGGGTACCTCCTTTCCTTGCAAGCGCAACAAGCGCAACAAGAAACAAGACCATGGAAGCTTCTCCCCTCTGCGAGCTAAACTGCGGGAAGGAATGAACGGAGAAACGCCATGACAACTCCAGTCCGCGGACGCGCAGGAATTTTCACCCTCGCACTCCTCGTCTTCCCGGCAGTTGCCGGTGCCGTCGATATCGGCGGGCCCAATACGCTGGGAATCAAGGTCGCTACGCTGATGGATGGACCTTCGGGAGGGACGGTCCGGGATGCACTTCCGAGAGATTTCGTTCCATCGAAGCGAAGGGATCCCGGCTGCCGGTCGTTCAGCACGGCGAACGGAAGTACTGCCGGATTCATGGACTCCCGTCTTATCACCTCCCGACCCCACGCAACCATCCATGCTGGTCCTGGCAAGCACTACTGCACGGCAGGGCATGTCGTAGGGCGTGATCTCCGACTCCACATTGTGGCCGAGAAATCAGGCTGGTTCCGGATTGAGCTCGGCAAGGTCTCGGGCTGGGTTTCCGCGGCGAGCCTCAAGCGCGAACTTTGACAATCTCTCAGGGGCGCACCAGCGAAGACTGGTCGCTGGCGCTATTCGAAACGTTGCGGGCAGGCGATGTGAGTCGAATTTCCCACGTGCCCGACGCAGGCCACGCCCGGCTCATTTCTCTCTGCGAAGCTGAACCTTCCATGACCGTCATCGGTCTCACTAGCGAGGAAGAAGGCGTCGGGGTTTCCGCTGGAGCTTGGCTCGGCGGCGCACGAGCCGCTCTGCTCATGCAATCGAGCGGACTTGGCAACTGCGTCAACGCAATCTCCTCGCTCGCCGATTCGGGACGCTTTCCCCTCCTGATGGCGATCACAATGCGCGGCGAATGGGGCGAATTCAATCCGTGGCAGGTACCTCCCGCTCGCGCTGCAAGGGGCGTGCTCGACGCACTCGACTGCCGAACGATCGAAGTCCAAAATGCCCTTGAGGCGGGCGAAACAGCGACCGCAGCGATCTCCTTGGCATTCGATTCGGACCAGCGCGTGGCACTTCTCCTGCCGCAGCGCCTGATTGGCACGAAGGCATTCCAGTGATGACCAAGACTGCTCTCGACCGACGCGAAACCGCACGCGTTCTCCTAGGTTCCGGCGAGGACTTGCTCGCCGTCCTCGGTCTCGGGGGAACCGTGTGGGATGCCATGGCGGCCGGCGACCGGGACCTATCATTCTATATGTGGGGAGGTATGGGCCTCGCCACCGCCACGGGCCTCGGACTTGCGCTCGCACAACCTCGCCGACGGGTTCTTGTCCTCACAGGTGACGGCGAAATGCTGATGGGTCTGGGAAGCCTCGCAACCGTGGGCCGAAAAATGCCGTCCAACCTTGCCGTGGTGGTAATGGATAACGAGCTTTACGGAGAGACCGGAGGGCAGCCCTCTCACACCTCGGAACGTTGCGACTTGGCGGGAATTGCGCGCGCTGCCGGAATCAACGATTCGCGCATCGTGACCAATGCCGATGAGCTTGCTGATTTCCGAAACTCCCTTAACCGTCTGGGCACGGAGAGCCAGGGGCCGCTGTTCGCCGCGATCAAGACACCTGGTGCCACCTCGAGCCCGGGGAATCCTCTCCCTCCTCGAGATGGGGCGTTCCTGAAAAGCCGCTTCCGGGATGCGCTCCTCGACGCGAAGCAGGCCACGGCGACGAACCATTCGTTGACCACCTTCTGACCTTCCGGTTACCGTCCTGCAACCTACCCTCGGAACACGGATATGGATGTCGTTCGAACCGTCCGTGAGCTTCGCCAACGGGTTTCCGATTGGCGGCAGTCGGGCAAGCGAATCGCCCTGGTTCCGACCATGGGTGCACTCCACGCGGCGCACGATGCGCTCATCAAGGAAGCTGGGCGGCTGGGCTCGCAAACTGTCGTCTCAATCTTCGTGAATCCGCGACAGTTCGGCGAGGAGGAGGATCTCGGCCGCTACCCGCAGGACGAGGAAAATGACCTGCATCGGCTCCAGAGTGCCTCGGTCGATCTCGTTTTTGTACCCGACTCCAATGAAATGTACTCGGATGGATTTTCCACCTCGATCGTGCCCGCAGGCCCCGCTCTCGGGCTTTGCGGTGATGCCCGACCCTGGCACTTCGAGGGCGTAGCGACAGTCGTCGCGAAACTCCTCCTCCAGTGCCAGCCTGACGTTGCCGTGTTCGGTGAGAAAGATTACCAACAACTTCTGGTCGTCCGGCGACTGGTCCTCGATCTCAACATCCCCTCGGAGATCGCCGCCATTCCCACCGTGCGCGAGGCAGACGGCTTCGCGTGCTCCTCGCGAAACATCTACCTCAACGAGGAGGAGCGACGTATCGCACCCGCACTCCATTCAGCACTCGCCGAGGCCAGTGGTGCTATCGCTGCGGGTGCTGAACCTGAGCCGCACATCGAGAAGGCCCGCCAGGCCATTGGCGAAGCAGGCTACAGAAAGATTGATTACGTCGAACTCCGAGATGCTGAAACCCTGACCCCAGTGCCTGCCCGAACGGGTCAGCCAGCACGACTCCTGGGTGCCGCATGGCTCGGCCCGACACGCCTCATCGACAACATTCCACTTACGTTTTAGGCCCGAAAAAAGCGCTTCCGGGCTTGCCAGCACGCCCGCGCCCGACTATCAGTCAGGTGTCGCGCCCGTGGCTCAACTGGATAGAGCACCTGACTACGGATCAGGAGGTTGAGGGTTCGAATCCTTCCGGGCGCGCCATCCTCACGGTTGCTCTACGATGAGTCGTTCGGGGGCAAATTCGGCACGTGAGTATTGGTTCCTGTGGTCTGGGCGACAACACCTGTTGCGAGGTGTTTCCCCAGACGGAACGCCTCGAGAGAACAGCCATAAAAAGATGTATCCGAGGAGTTTCTTTTCTTTCACACTTCCTAAATGCGCGCAAAAACTGGGGGCGACAAAATCGCAATACGGTGGCCGAGCGCTGGACTGGTTCTTTAGCCGTCCAATCTTCAGCTCCTCTGATTTTGTGGCACAGGCGGACATCCCAGTGCCAACCGCCAAACGCATTCTGTGCCTCGTGCGCGACAATGGGTTGCCGCACGAGTTACGACCCGCCAATGGCAGGCGACCGGCGGTTCTGGCGTTTCCGGAGTTGCTGAATATCTGCGAAGGGAAATCAGCGTTTGAGGATTACTTTTGCACCACAACCCATTTTGTGGATCGAAATTACAGCAAAATTGACCCACAACTCTTGAGATCAACAAGTGATCCATAACAGCACTGCATATTTCTGAAACGAGAAACTCATGTCCACCCTGTCCGAAGCCGATATTGAAGTCATCCTGCTGGAGCAGTTCCTGAAGCTAGGCTACGTCCGCCTGCCCGACAGTGTCATCGGCCCCGGAATCAACGAATTTTCAAAGTGAGGCACTACCAAATGTTGCGCTAGCGGGTTGAAACCGCGAACTACTAAGCGGACTATTAAGGAGTGGAAGTATCCACTCTCAATGAGCGGTTAGCGCGGAAGGTCGGTGTTTCCCTGCAGCTGCAGGTCAATCGCCCGCGCAGCCTGTCTGCCTTCCCGAATTGCCCACACAACGAGAGATTGTCCCCTGCGCATGTCGCCTGCGGCAAACACGTTGTCAAGCGAGGTTCGATAATCGTCCGTCTTTGCCTTTGCATTACCGCGACCGTCCAGATCGATTGCAAGTTCTTCGAGCATTCCTTTGTGAATCGGGCCTAGGAAACCCATGGCAAGAAGCACCAAATCCGTCTCAATTTCGAACTCAGAGTCCGGAATCGGAGTGAAGGTTTCATCAACCCGTACACACTTGAGAGCACGCACCCTGCCTTCGGTATTGCCGAGGATTTCGGATGTCTGCACAGACCAATCACGCATCGCTCCCTCAGCCTGTGAGGAGGAAGTCCGGAGACGAAGCGGCCAGTGCGGCCAGGTCGTTTCCTTGTCGGGGTGTTCAGGCGGCATTGGTAGGATTTCGAACTGCGTCACCGAAGCCGCATGCTGGCGGAACGACGTGCCGATGCAATCCGAACCTGTGTCACCTCCCCCGATCACCACCACCCGCCTTCCGTTAGCCAGGATTTCCTGGTTGGTGTTGAAGGGTTCACCGGAAACGCGCTGATTCTGCTGCGGGAGAAACGACATCGCGAAATGAACCCCTTCCATTTCGCGGCCGGGAATGGGAAGGTCGCGAGGGTTCTCGGCACCACCGGCGAGAAGAACCACATCGTGGGAATCAAGAAGGGCCTGGGCAGGCTCGTCCACGCCTACGTGGACTCCGCACCGGAACTCGACGCCTTCGGCCCTCATCTGTTCAAGTCGCCGATCGATGATCCCCTTCTCCATTTTGAAGTCGGGGATACCGTAACGGAGCAGGCCGCCGGGAGTTGCCTGCTTTTCGAAGACAGTCACATCGTGGCCGGCGCGGGCAAGCTGCTGTGCAGCGGCAAGGCCGGCGGGACCTGAGCCCACGATTGCGACCTGCTTGCCCGTTTTCTTCGCAGGTGGTTCCGGGATTACCCAACCCTCCGTGAAAGCTCGATCGACAATCGCACACTCGATCGTCTTGATGGTCACGGGAACGTCCTCAAGGTTGAGCGTGCACGCCTCCTCGCAGGGGGCGGGGCATATCCGTCCGGTGAATTCGGGGAAGTTGTTGGTCGAGTGCAACACTTCGTGCGCCTGACGCCAGTCGTCGCGGTACACAAGGTCGTTCCAGTCCGGAATAATGTTGTTCACTGGGCACCCCTGATGGCAGTAGGGAATGCCGCAGTCCATACAACGGGCACCCTGAAGCGCGAGTTCGTTGTCTTTCAGGGGTTCGACGAACTCGCGCCAATGCTCAATGCGCTCCTCGACCGGGCGGTAGGAGCGCTCGTGACGCTCAATGTCGAGGAAGCCTGTGACTTTCCCCACGTTCAGTGCCTCCCTGTCCGGACGGGTTCCGGATTCGGACTAGTGACAGAACTGGCTCGAGCAAGAAGAGCCCTACGGTAATCTACGGGAAGTACCTTCACGAACTTGCCAATCGCCTCGTCCCAATCGTTGAAAATGGAGGCTGCACGGGCGCTGCCGGTGTAGTGCAGGTGGCGCTCAATCAAGCAACGGAGCCTTGCCTCGTCATCGCCGAGCATGTCCTGCATCGCCTGTGCAAGCGAGACAAGTGAATCTTCGGTCCGGGCCGGGATACCGCCACGGGGGACGGGCCCGATCTCGACCATGCTGGTGTTGCAACGCTCGGCAAACGAACCGTCCTCGTCTAGGACATAAGCGAGTCCGCCCGACATACCAGCGGCAAAATTCCGTCCCGTCGGCCCAAGACAGACCACCACGCCGCCCGTCATGTACTCGCAACCGTGATCGCCCACGCCCTCGACGACGGTGATCGCGCCGGAGTTACGAACTGCGAAACGCTCGCCCGCCCCGCCGCGGAAATAACACTCCCCTTCGATCGCGCCGTAGAGAACCGTACTCCCTACGATGACACTTTCTTCAGGCACGATCCCGCTGTCGGGATCGGGGCGAATAGCGATCCGCCCGCCTGAAAGCCCCTTGCCTGTGTAATCGTTGGCATCTCCCACCAACTCAAAGGAAACCCCTCTCGCCAGGAATGCTCCGAAACTCTGTCCCGCCGTCCCGCGGAAACGCACACTGATGGAATCTTCGTGCAGTCCGGTGTGGCCGTGCCGAAGGGCGATCTCCCCCGACAGCATCGCGCCGGTCGTGCGATCGGTGTTGCGAACCGGGAACTCGAGCTGCACAGGAGAACCTCCCTCGATGGTCTGCGCCGCCGCCTTGATCAGTTTCCTGTCAAGAATGTCGCCAATGGGATGTTCCTGACGCTCGGAGTTCCGGCGCGCGATCTTAGGTCCTACGTCGGGCCTGTGGAACAAACGCGAAAAATCAAGGCCATTCGCCTTCCAGTGGTCGAGTGCACGACGCGAACCAAGAAGATCGGAACGGCCGATCATCTCATCAAAGGTGCGAAAGCCTAGTTCCGCCATGATTCCGCGGATTTCCTCAGCAACGAAGAAGAAGTAGCGGATCACGTGTTCAGGCGTGCCGGTAAAACGCTTCCTGAGTTCTGGATTCTGCGTGGCGATACCTACCGGGCAAGTGTTGAGGTGGCACTTACGCATCATCACGCAGCCCGCCGCGATCAGCGGTGCGGTCGAGAAGCCGAACTCATCAGCACCGAGTAGGGCACCAACAATTACGTCACGACCGGTGCGAAGACCGCCGTCGACCTGAATCGCGATCCGTCCCCGCAGACCGTTGAGAACGAGTGTCTGCTGGGTTTCCGCGAGCCCAATTTCCCAAGGGGAGCCTGCGTGCTTGATCGAGGTCAACGGGCTAGCACCGGTGCCGCCCTCGAAACCTGCGATCGTCACGTGATCGGCACGCGCCTTGGAGACCCCGGCGGCAACGGTTCCCACCCCCACCTCGGACACCAGCTTGACGCTAATCCGGGCTTTGGGGTTGACGTTCTTCAGATCGAAAATGAGCTGGGCCAAGTCCTCAATCGAATAGATGTCGTGGTGCGGAGGCGGTGAGATCAATCCCACCCCCGGGGTTGAATGCCGCACTTTCGCAATGGTTTCATCGACCTTATGCCCCGGAAGCTGCCCACCCTCACCGGGCTTCGCTCCCTGGGCGATCTTGATCTGGATATCGTCGGCATTGGCTAGGTACTCGGCCGTAACCCCAAAACGTCCGGAAGCGACCTGCTTGATTGCCGAACGGAGGGAATCGCCGTTGGGGTGTGGCTTGAAGCGATCCGATTCCTCGCCGCCCTCGCCGGTGTTGGACTTGCCCCCGATGCGGTTCATCGCAATGGCGAGTGTGGTGTGCGCCTCACGTGAGATCGACCCGAACGACATTGCTCCGGTGGCGAACCGGCGGACGATCGATTCAGCGGGTTCGACCTCACCGAGAGAAACCGAGGTTCCTGCGGGAAGCAACTCAAACAGCCCACGCGGAGTCATCAACCTCTCAGATTGCTCATTCAGGGCGGCAGCGAACGTCTGGTAGCGTTCCTCGGCACCCTTCCCGGACGAACGCACCGCATGCTGGAGATCGGCCACCGTGTCTGGCGTCCATATGTGGTCCTCGCCGCGCAGGCGGAAGGCGTACTCGCCCCCTGCCTCGAGGGCATTCCTGAGCTCGGCCGCACCGCCAAAAGCGCGGCGGTGACGGGCCACGGTCTCAGCCGCGACCTCGGCCAGACCAATCCCCTCAATGGTCGTCGCGGTACCGGTAAAGAAGCGGTCGACAAACGGCGTAGCCAGACCCACGGCATCGAAAATCTGCGCCCCGCAGTAGGACTGGTAGGTGGAAATGCCCATCTTCGACATCACCTTGAAAATGCCCTTTCCGATCGCCTTGGTATAGGCCGCCCGAGCTTCCGAAGCATCGATTTCACCTGGAAACATCCGCCCCAGATCGTCAATCGTCTCAAAGGCGAGGTAGGGGTGGATCGCCTCGGCTCCGTAGCCTGCCAGCACGCAGAAATGGTGAACCTCCCGGGCTTCTCCCGTCTCGACAACAAGGCTCGCTGAGGTGCGCAAACCGGCACGCACGAGATGGTGATGCACGGCACTCGTGGCAAGCAGCGAAGGCAACGCCACGCGATCTGCCGCGCCCGCCCGGTCGGAGAGAATGAGAATGGTGTCACCCGCACGAACCCGCTCCTCGGCCTCGGCGCAAATCCTCTCCACTGCCGGTGCCATCCCTTCCTCTCCTTGAGCGACATCGAAAGCGATATCGATTTCGGCCACTGCCAGACCCAACTTCCCATTTCGTCCACAGGCCCGAACCCGAGCAAGATCAATCTCGGAGAGGATCGGTTGATCGAGGCGTAAACGGTGCGCAGAGGGATCTTCAGGATTGCCGAAGAGGTTCGGGCGAGGGCCGACGAACGACATCAGCGACATCACGAGTTCCTCACGGATCGGGTCGATCGCAGGGTTAGTGACTTGCGCAAAATTCTGTTTGAAGTAGTGAAAAAGGAGCTTTGGCCGTTCGGAAAGGGCCGCTAGAGGCGTGTCGGTTCCCATCGATCCGATCGCTTCCTGCCCCGTCGTTGCCATCGGCACCATGAGATTTCGGAGATCTTCCTGCGTGTAGCCGAACGCCTGCTGAAGATCGAGACGGGAAACATTAGAACGGGCAGCCTCGTCGACCGCTTCGGGCAGATCGGCCAAACGCAGCGTCGAACGCGCCACGTCACCCGCCCAATCTCGGGTAGCAGCGAGATTCGCCTTGATCTCCTCGTCCGAGATGATCCGCCCCTCCTCAAGGTCAATGAGAAGCGTGCGACCGGGCTGCAGGCGCCGGCTGGCCACAATCCGTTCGGGAGGGATGTCGAGCACCCCGGCCTCGGAGGCGAGGATGACTCGGTCGTCCGAGGTGATGACGTAGCGGGAAGGACGCAAGCCGTTGCGGTCAAGTACGCCGCCGATCTGGCGGCCGTCAGTGAAGGCAAGTGCTGCCGGACCATCCCATGGTTCCATCAGGGCAGCGTGGTACTCGTAGAAAGAACGGCGGGCAGATTCCATTCCTGGATGCCCCTGCCAAGCCTCCGGAATCAGAAGAGCCAGGGCGTGGGCCAGCGGATAGCCGCCAGCCGTCAACAGCTCGAGGATGTTGTCGAGGCAGGCGGAATCGGACTGCCCTTCGGCAATCACAGGCCAAATGGTTTCCAGGTCGTCCCCGAAAAGCTCGGAGCGCATCGCCTGGCGTCGCGCCGCCATCCAGTTCTGGTTGCCCCGGACGGTGTTGATTTCGCCGTTGTGGCAGAGCATCCGAAGTGGCTGTGCAAGTTTCCACGAAGGAAAGGTGTTGGTTGAGAAACGCTGGTGGACGAGCGCAAGCGCGCTTTCCACCTTTGGATTGCACAGGTCTTCGTAGTAGGGGCCGAGATCGCAGGCGAGGATCATCCCCTTGTAGACGAGCGTGCGTGAAGACAGTGAGGCGACATAGAAATCCTCGACATCGCGCAATTGGTTGCTGACCTGCTTCCTGACAACAAACAGGATTCTCTCGAAGGCATCGCCTGCATGTGCATCACGTGCGGCGAACACCTGACGGATCACCGGTTCGGAGGCGCGCACGGCTTCGGAAAGCACTGAACGGTCAACGGGCACGTCCCGCCAACCCAGAAATATCAGGCCGTTGCGAGCGAGGCCCTCCTCGAACGCCGTCTCGCACCGGGCCCGTACCCCGGGATCCCTAGGCAGGAATACCTGCCCAACGCCGTAGTCGCCCCTCGGTGGGAGATCGAAGCCCGTCTCGGCGCAGCTTTCGCGAAGCAAACGGTCAGGAACCTGCAGAAGAAGGCCCGCGCCGTCACCCACGGTCGGATTGGCGCCCACCGCACCCCGGTGGGTGAGGTTAACAAGCAATTCGAGCCCCTGGGCCACGATGCCATTGCTCGCCCTTCCCTTGATGTCGGCAACGAACCCGATGCCACACGAATCATGCTCATTCCGGGGGTCGTACAGTCCCTGACAGCCCGGCGGGCGGGCGGTAAATTCGCGCGAACGTCCTTCGTTCATCATCCTGCCACACTGTGTTGGATCCCCAGAAAGGCTGCCTGGGGAGAGGAGAGGCTAGCCCACGTTCCGCCTGCCGGTAAAGCAACGGCACAAAACTTTAAAGACGGCTATTCAGCTCTCAAGTACCTCATGGCCCCGGCCGTGCGCGATAATCACCTCCGCAAGGTCCGGGTCACGTTCCGCGACTCGGCGGTGATGCGCGATGAGTGCCTGTGTCATCGCACCTCCCAGATCGAGGATTTCGTCCGCAAACCCGATCATCAAGCTGTTCGGCCAGTTGCGAATGCGAATACGATCGATTTCATCGAATGCCTCCTGGATCTGGTTGGGTGCCGCGGCAACTCTCACAATCGCCGCGACCGCAGTGGAGCGGGAAACCCCCATGTGGCAGTGGACGTGGAGATGGCTACAGCCGTTGCCCACCAAGTGTTCACCGAGCCGGACAAGCGAAACCACGTCTTCACGGGATGGTAGCTGGACACCCGGTGCGGGCTGGACTTCATCGTGAAAACGTAGCGACGTGAGACTGTCCTTATCCCGATCAACGAGCGGTCCTGGAACCTCCCAGCCGGGATCGAGAATCGAGATCACGTGGTCCGGGTTGCCGAAATCCCCGCTCTCCATGCGCACAAGGCCGGAAATCGTCATCCGGTAGGCAGGCTGGAAAGAATCGCTCATGTGGAGATCCGGGAATGGAGCGGGCGACCGGGATCGAACCGGCGACATTCAGCTTGGGAAGCTGACGTTCTGCCACTGAACTACGCCCGCCACGGGTCCGTGCACTGGATTCCCCATACATGAAGGTTATGTCCCGACAGGGACAGCGTAAAGCTTTTCTATGCAGGCCCCTGCGCATACCCCTGTGCATATCCAAGGTGGAGAAACTTTCGCTTGCCCACTACCATCACCCGTTTCATATGCTCGTTTCCGTGCCCAAGGGCACGGAGTGCTCCGGAGGCATTGAACATGACCGACAATCCCTTAGCAGATATCAGGCACGAGAAATTCTCGAACCCCACGACAACGCTCGACGGCAGTGCCAGGGCATCAATTGGTCTTGAACGGTTACGCACGCTCTGGTTCAACACGGGAACCCTCTGCAACCTTGCCTGCAAGGGCTGCTACATCGAATCCAGCCCGAAAAATGACCGACTTTCGTATCTCACTCTGGCCGAGGTCGAAGATTATTTGAACCAGATTCGTGACGGATATTTCGAAACCGAGGAAATCGGCTTCACCGGTGGCGAGCCGTTCATGAACCCCGACATCCTGGAAATGATTGAGCTCTCGCTCGACAGGGGTTTTTCGACCCTCGTTCTCACCAATGCCATGCGCCCGATGGCGCGACACGCCAAAAAACTCGCACCCCTCGCAAGCAACAAAAAACTCTCGATCCGTGTCTCTCTAGACCACCACCATAAGGAAGGTCACGAACACATTCGGGGGCCGCGCTCATGGGATCCCGCCATCGAGGGCATCCGCTGGCTCAGCGAGAACGGTTTCCAAATCGACATCGCCAGCCGCAGGAACGGTGAGGACGAAGCGGTGGCACGGGCGGGCTTCGCCAAGTTGTTTGACACCCTCGGAACCGATGTCGATGCAAGCGACCCCGGACGTCTCGTGCTGTTTCCAGAAATGGACCCCGAAACGGACGTTCCTGAAATCACTGAGGCATGCTGGGGAATCCTTGATGTAGATCCGAAGGAAATCATGTGCGGAACCTCCCGCATGATCGTCCGGCGGAAAGGGTCCGATGCTCCTAGCGTCGTTCCCTGCACGCTTCTCCCCTATGACGAGGATTTCGACCTCGGCCCGTCCCTGGCTGGGGCGAAAGGGGACGTTTTGCTCAACCATCCCTTCTGTGCGCAGTTCTGCGTCCTTGGCGGAGCGAGCTGTTCGGCGTCCTGACGCCGGTCGAACCGATGGCAGAGGTCGAGCACGCTGGGGACTATCCCTACGCGAAGCAGACCGGAAAAATCACCGTCCGGGTAAGGCCCGTGTTCCTTGAGGAGCGTTCTTCCTCCGTCGAGGATCGCTACATCTGGGCCTACCACGTGCGAATCGAAAATGACGGCGGTGATGCGGTGCAGCTCATGCGACGCCACTGGCGCATCGTCAGCAGCATCGGCAAGGTGATCGAAGTCGAAGGTGAAGGAGTGATCGGCGAACAGCCAGTCCTCGAGCCTGGCACGGTATTCGAGTACACCAGCGGAACTCCTCTCCCGACTCCTTCAGGCATCATGAGCGGGACATACTCGATGGTCGACCATGATGGACAGAGCTTTGAGATCGAAATTCCGGCCTTTTCCCTCGACAGTCCCTGGTCTCCCCGGACGCTCAACTGATGCCTCGCACCCGCGCCGCGACGACCCGACCCGACCGAACCAAGGCGGAAGCGGCAGTCCGTACGCTGCTCGCATGGATCGGGGAGGATCCCGACCGGGAAGGCCTCAAGGCGACGCCGGCGCGCGTGATCCGCTCCTATGGGGAACATTTCAGCGGCTATGGACGCGATCCGCGGGCAACGCTACGCCGGACTTTCGAAGAAACTGAAGGGTACGACGAGATCGTTGCCCTACAAGGAATTCCGTTCGAATCCCACTGCGAGCACCACCTCACACCCATCATCGGAAAGGCCCACGTCGGCTATCTCCCGGACCGCCGAATCGTGGGAGTGAGCAAGCTCGCCCGCATTGTCGACCTCTACGCCAAACGCCTGCAGATCCAAGAAAAAATGACAACTCAGATCGCCGACACTATCGACGAAGTGCTTCGCCCCCGTGGAGTCGCCGTGGTACTCGAAGCCGAGCACTTCTGCATGACCACACGCGGCATCCACAAGCGCGGCATGCTGATGGTCACAAGTCGCATGACCGGTGTCTTCCGAGAAACGGAGGCGACCCGTCGAGAATTCCTGCACATGATTGACAAGAGCAAAGGGGCTGGCTGAGCCGCCTCCACGACGCGGATGACTGACATCCGTCCTGTCTGCTACCTGACCGGCATCGTCATGCTCCCTCTGGGAGCAGCGATGGCTCTTCCAATGCTCGCTGAACTTCACGCGGGGCGCGAGACGTGGATTGCATTCGCAGGCACCGGAGCCGCCACCGCCTTCATCGGCATCAGCCTCGCATTGGCCTGCGGAAAACCGGCTGCTCCGCTTGATATTCTCCAGACGTTCGCGCTTACCACCTTGTGCTGGATTGTCGCCATCGCGCTGGCGGCGCTGCCCTTCCACATCGCCAATCCAGAGGTCTCGTACGCCGACGCCGTTTTTGAGGCGACATCGGGACTGACCACGACGGGCTCCACGGTGCTTGTCAGCTTGGAGGAGTTCTCGCCCGGCGTACTCCTGTGGCGAGCGCTCCTGCAATGGTTGGGAGGTATCGGTATCGTCCTCATGGCGATCATGGTGCTTCCGTTCCTTCGGGTCGGCGGCATGCAGATCTTCCAGGCCGAGCGCGTCAACCAATCCGGCAGCCTGAACCCCGGAATGACCCGCCTCACCCTTGCGGTGACACTGATCTACGTGAGTTTCACGCTCGTCTGGGCAATTCTTCTGCGCCTTGTAGGGCTGAGCTGGTTCGACGCCGTCTGCCATGCAATGACGACCATCGCCACCGGCGGTTACTCGACCCGGGACGGCTCCATCGGTGCATTCAACAGTCTCGCCGTCGAGATCGTCGTTATCGTCGGCATGTTGGTCGCCTCACTCCCCTTCATCGGCTACCGCAACGCACTCCGTGGTGACTGGCGCGCGATCGCGCGGGATTCCCAAGTGCGTCTGTTCCTTGTTATTGCCGGCGCTTCCGTACTCGTGGTGACGATCTGGCTGTGGACAACGACAGACGCAAACACACCGCTTAGCGCGCTTCGGCGTGCTTCCTTCAACGTGATCTCAGTCATGACGGGAACGGGTTACACCACCGAGGACTTCTCGCTCTGGGGTGGTGGGCCGGTGGCTCTTCTGTTCGTTCTGATGTTCATTGGCGGGTGCACCGGAAGCACGACCGGGGGGCTTCGGGTGTTCCGACTGCAAGTGATGTGGGCTCTGGCTGTCACCCAGATCCGCAAGGTGACCCGCCCCCGCCTCGTCGCCACGCCTCACTACGCAGGCAAACCTCTAAACAACGCGGTGACGGTCTCGGTGGTTGTGCTCGCCGGACTTTATGCGGTCACATTCGCGGGCCTTGCAGGAATCCTCTCAGGTCTCGGCCTTGATCGCCTTACAAGCCTGTCAGCCGCAGCCACGGCGGTGTCGATCGTCGGGCCCGGTATAGGGCCAGTGATCGGACCCTCAGGTAGCTTCCAGCCACTTCCCGACGCCGCCAAGTGGGTACTGTCGGCAGGAATGCTCCTCGGGAGACTTGAGTTTCTCATGGTGCTCGCGCTTCTCGCCCCGGGGTTCTGGCGTCGCTGAGAACCTCGTCTGTCGCCTTACCGGGCACCACCGAAAGCGAAATAGCCCGAGGCCAGAAGGTATTTCGTGTACTCCGTGGCGAGCGCGATAAGCGGTTCGATTTTCGCTTCCCGAAGGTCGTCCTCGTCTCGGTCGGGAACCGGATAGGGAATCGCCTCAAGATCGGGAGCCAGGTTCTCGAAGGCAAGCAGACTTCTTGGCATGTGAGCACTCCCCGTGACCAGGAGAGTACGATGGATCCCGAGACCCTGCGCCCATTTGCGGCTCTCGCGGGCGTTGCCGAAAGTATCCGTAGCGGCCCTCCCGAGGTCGATCCGGTCGGCGAAACTCTGGGCTCTTGCACCCAGATCCTGGAAACGAACACCAGCTCCCACTCCGGAAATCAAGAGACGGGCATCGGGGTTGTTTTCCAGAAGCTTAAACGCTGCCTCGAGACGTCCCTTCCCTCCTGTAAGGACGATGATCGCCTTGCTCGCAGGAGAGGTTGCGAAATCGCCGGGCGACAGAAGCGAATTGGAAAAAACAACTAATCCCGCGACCCAGGCGAGAATGGCGGCCGCAACAAGACCCGCTGATCCGAGAGGGCGCAAAGCGTTCAGATCCCGGCTATATGACGGGCTCAAGAACCCGCAAACCGTCGCCCAGCGAAACGGAGAAATTGGCTCGCTGGGGCTACAGCCTTAAGGCCGCGGTGAGCTTTTCGGGAAGCTTGTTTGAGGACCGCCAGCCTGTCCAGGCGGCGGGCAAGAACGGCACAGGCCTGCTCCGGATCGCCATCGGAATCGCGGAGCCAAACGAGCATCGTGGCCAGGTAAACCGCGGCAAGTCCAGCACGACGAGTATGAAAATCTATACCCGTGGACCTATCGCCTGCCGCGCGCGCCAGCGCATCCGCGGTGGCGTGCAAGCTACGCCAGAGACCCACTTGATCGAGCATCTGCACAGGTATTGCCCGACGAAGTGCTTCGTGGTGGGGTGCTTGGATGGAAAGCCGCACGCGAAAAACCGTCTCGATCCGTTCGCGAAAGCCTTGGCCGTCCATCCGACAGCGGGCAAGCTTTGCCTGCATCCGCCGATCGGCTTCCGATTCGCAGAAGGCAAGTGCTTCTGCGATACCCCCGGGGAAAAGAAGGGATGCTTCACCGGAAACAAGCCCAGCAGCTCGCTCCGCAGCAGGAAATATCTTCCTTCTCCAGCCGTTTTCCGCAGCCTCCTCTAGGAGGTGTGTGAGTAGACGGCGACGCATGGCTTCCCGCGAAACGCTCATGTTGGGCCTGCCCCACTTGCGATCACACTCCGGGCAACCTCCGAAACATACTGGAGGGTCGACAGATCGGTCATTCGCATTGGATATAGGATTCCATCGAGGTGGTCGCACTCGTGCTGGACGAGACGGGCGTGGAATCCTCCCGCCTCAACCTCGACAGTTTCCCCGGCGAGTGTAAGACCACGGTAACGGATCCGGGCCGCGCGGGGAACGAGCCCTCGCAGCCCCGGAAGCGAAAGGCATCCCTCCCAGCCCGTCTCGATCTCGTCACCGAGCGGGTCAATTCCGGGATTGATGAGCACGGGCGGGGGAACGCCCTCCCCCTCGCTCTCTTCCTCGGACAGCGCGAAAATGGCAATGCGAAGCGGCACGTGCACTTGGGGAGCAGCAAGCCCGACCCCGCCGCCGGCAAAATCGTCAAGGGTGTTGCGCATGTCCTGAACGATGCGACTTACTTCCGCCGAATCTGGATCCTCAACGGAATCCGCAGGACGCATGAGCAGGGGATGCCCCATTCGAGCGACTTTTAGAATGGCCATGCCGCAATAATGATTGCCGCCGTGACAGCGGTCAAAGCAGAAAGCCGCTTCCCCTTTCCTCATTTCGTGTGGTTATGCTATCCTCGCTTACTCGCTTGTTGCGGGTTTCCCATCAACTAGGGGCTGATTCCTTGCAGGTCACCGTTCGCGACAACAACGTCGACCAGGCTCTCAAAGCGCTGAAAAAAAAGATGCAGCGCGAGGGCATGTACCGAGAAATGAAAAAGCGTAGGGCTTACGAAAAGCCCTCTGAACGCAGGGCCCGAGAGAAGTCTGAAGCCATTCGGCGCTGGCGTAAGCTACAGCGTAAGCGAGCCGCTCGCGAATCCTGAACAGGCCCGGGGCCCAGAGGGCGTTCCGAACCTTTCCCATCTTCATCCCAGACCCGGGTGGTACATCCGCCACTTGGAGTGTTGGTACCCAACTAGTTGATGTCGTCCTGCTGTTCGAAGCAGGCGGCGAGCTTTTCGACGCTGAATCCCGGAGCGCGCGCTGCCTCAAGCACCACGGCTTCACGTCGCACAATCAGTGCGACGGCCTTCGGCACCTCGCGCGCAAGATCGTGCGGAATTACCACGGCCCCATGGCGGTCCGAATGAACCAAATCCCCTGGTCGCACCGTGAGCCCCGCCACTGTCACCGTCGTTGCGATGTCGACCAGGTGAACCCAAGCGTGGCTGGG
This sequence comes from Alphaproteobacteria bacterium, assembly GCA_965206145.1. Taxonomy (GTDB): domain Bacteria; phylum Pseudomonadota; class Alphaproteobacteria; order TMED109; family TMED109; genus CBDBIK01. The sequence continues at coordinate 267,281 of CBDBIK010000009.1, read as the reverse complement.
AACCACCTTGCCAGCGAGTATCTGAAAGCCTGGTGCCACGTCGTCGAGATCTCGGACTCCTCCATTGGTGACCAGTCCCAAGCAGCCAAGCCCCTTGTGGACAGTCGTCTGCACTTCACCCCAGGACGCACCGAACCCCCGGACGAGGATCGAGATCTTGAATCACGGCAACCGAGGGCGACGGGCCTTCCCCGATGTGCCGATAGTAGGCGAGCCTCTTGGCGCGAACCCCGTCGGCGCTCTCCGGAGGGCGTGAAAGCCCGCGGATCGTGGCAGTGCGTGCATAACCCACCATCGGTTCCATGGATGAATCAACGCAGACCAAGGGTTCACTGATGAAACCAAAGCTCCTCCAGTGCTCGTCAAGTGTTTCCAACGCATTGCAGGCGGTCGGCGTGTCAAGTTTCCGCAATGTCTTGAGATTGGCCTCGGTCACGGTCTCTCTCGTCATCTCTTCCTCCTTCAGGTGCCAGTCTCTGGTGCTAGTTCAACACACAGCCCACTCCCGCCGGGAGCGGATGTGTTCACGGTTGCCCGTGGCGCACCCGAACGCTAGGTTTCATCCTACACTGGGGTTTTCCGGCCCCACCCAGTCGTGAAGAGAGACGGAGCCATGTCTAGGCGGTGCGAACTCAGCGGGAAGGGCGTGCAGAGCGGCAATCACGTCAGCCACGCCCACAACAAGACCCGGAGACGATTCCTTCCAAACCTGCAGCAGGTCTCGCTTCACAGCGAGTCCCTCGGGCGAACCGTGCGACTCCGGATCGCCGCCTCGACGATCCGGACCGTTGATCGCAAGGGCGGCCTCGATGGCTACCTCCTGCAAGCAGACCCGGCCGGACTCTCCCCGCGTATCCGAAAGCTCCGCTCCCTAATCGAGAAGCGTCAAGCCTCCGCTTGAAACTCAGGCCGCGAGCGGCCCCCGCACCGCTGGAACCGTCTTCTCCGAGAACAATTCGACGAGTTGCTCGGTAATCGCGCCACCCAGTTGGGTCGCCTCGAAGATGGTTACCGCGCGCGCGTAATAGCGGGTCACGTCGTGCCCAATCCCGATGGAAACGAGTTCGACGGGGGATGATTTTTCGATCCATTCGATGACCTTGCGGAGGTGAAGATCAAGATAATTCCCGGAATTGACCGAGAGTGTGCTGTCATCGACGGGTGCACCGTCGGAGACCACCATCAGAATGCGCCTCTGCTCGGGCCGTGCGAGTAGCCGTCGATGCGCCCAGTCCAGTGCTTCGCCGTCGATATTTTCCTTGAGCAATCCTTCGCGGAGCATGAGCCCCAAGTTGCGCCGTGAACGCCGCCACGGCACATCGGCTGCCTTGTAGACGATGTGCCGGAGCTCATTGAGACGCCCCGGATCGGGTGGCTTTCCTGCCTTCACCCATTCTTCCCGAGCCCGGCCACCCTTCCAGGACCGGGTGGTAAATCCGAGAATCTCCACTTTGACCCCGCAGCGCTCAAGGGTGCGGGCGAGAATATCGGCGCTGACTGCCGCCACGGTGATCGGCCGGCCCCGCATCGAACCCGAATTATCGAGAAGCAGAGTGACCACCGTGTCCCGGAACGAGGTTGCCGCCTCGCGCTTGAAAGAAAGCGCTGCCGATGGATTGATCACTGTCCGCGTGAGTCGCGCACAGTCAAGAATCCCTTCCTCCAAATCGAATTCCCACCAGCGCACCTGCTGGGCGAGAAGTTTGCGCTGCAAGCGATGGGCGAGACGGGCAATCATGCCCTCGAACTGAGAAAGGTGACCGTCGAGAGCAGCCCTGAGACGGGTCAACTCATCGGGGTCGCAGAGGGCTTCCGCTCCCACCGTCTCATCAAAACTGTCAGTGTACACTCGGTAAACAAGGTGCTCCCCTGTATCGGGGGGGTGCGTCCACTGCCCCGGCGGAGAGTCTCCTTCGTCGGAACCATCTTCCCCGGGATCGCCTGTTGCCGTCTCGACCTCGGCCTTCTCGCCGTCCTCTTCTTCTCCTTCTCCTCCGAAGCTGGAGCCAGCGTCCGTCGATTCGTCCTCGGCCTCTTCCGAGACGTTATCGGGCGGACTCTCGTCGTCCGATCCTTCTTCTTGTGTTTCTTCGGCATCGGTATCTTGGGCGAGCGAGCGGATGTCCGCCTCGTCGAGGAATTCTCGGAACAGCCGGGCAAAAGCTTCCTGGTTATCGATGACCTCTCCCAGCGCATCGAGGTGAGCCTCGCCCCTCGATTCCAGAAGCTTGCGCCAGGGAGCCGCAATGGCCTCTGCCGACGGCGGAGAAGCGCGACCCGTGAGCCGCTCACGCACGAGCAGCCTCAGGGCATCGGCAAGCGGGGGATCCTCCTCCGAATGATGCGGGAGCTTGCGGCCGGATTCTTCCACAAGTGCCTTCTCGAGATTTTGCGCAACACCGATAAAACGGTTTTCACCGAGAGCCTCGTAACGGGCACGCTCGGCAGCGTCGAGTAGCTCGCGTCCCAGAGAATCCCGGGGATTGCAGCGCTGGTGAACGTCCTCATCATGGAAGCGGAGCCGAAGTGCCGCGGCGTCCGCAAGACCCCGGATCACGCCTGCGTCGACTTCGATTCTTTCCGGAGACGGGAGTGGGAGCGAGACCAAGCTGCGCTCGCGGTCCCAGGAATTGCCAAATTGAACATTCGCGTTGCCATCATCTGCGAGGGCACGCACGGCACCAGCTATCGCGCGCTTGAAATCGTCAAGCGGGCCGGAAGGCGACATCGTCCTACTTCCTGGTCGCGCCGGAAACCCAGCTTTCCGGAAGATCTCGAGCGAAGCACCTTTGGAAGTATTCGGCCACAATGGGACGCTCTACCTCATCGCATTTGTTGAGGAACGTAAGTCGGAAGCCGAGAGCTGTCGCCTCCTCGTCCGAATCGGAACCACCGGTAGCAAAGATCGTCGCGTTCTCAGCCCAGGTGATCACCGTCCTGGGTGACATGACGGTGGAAACATCGCCCGCGCTCAGTCCCTTCCGAGTGAGGTTGGCGACAGCAACCATCGCCCGAACTTCAGCCTCACGAGACTTTCCGGCGTACGCAGGAACCTTAGCCTGGATGATCTCGACCTCGGCGTCCTCGCCGAGGTAGTTAAGGCTGACCACGACGTTCCAGCGATCCATCTGGCCTTGATTGATCTGCTGGGTGCCGTGATAGAGGCCGCTTGCATCACCAAGACCGACCGTGTTGGCAGTAGCGAAGAGGCGAAAGGACGGGTGGGGACGAATCACGCGATTTTGGTCAAGAAGAGTGAGCCGCCCGTCAACCTCGAGAACACGCTGAATGACGAACATCACGTCGGGACGGCCTGCGTCGTACTCATCGAAAACGAGGGCTGTCGGTGACTGCAACGCCCAGGGAAGCATGCCCTCGCGGAACTCAGTCACCTGTTGACCGTCGCGTAGCACGATGGCGTCGCGTCCTACGAGATCGATGCGGCTGATGTGGCTGTCAAGGTTAATGCGTACGCACCGCCAGTTGAGGCGGGCTGCGACTTGCTCGATATGGGTGGACTTGCCGGTCCCATGGAATCCCTGGATGAGCACGCGGCGGTTTTCGCGAAAGCCGGCGAGGATGGCGAGAGTGGTTTCCGGATCAAACCGGTAGCTCTCATCGAGCGCAGGCACATGGTCGTCCGAGGAGGAGAACGCCGGCACTTCGAGATCGGTGTCGATGCCAAAAGCTTCGCGCACGGAAATGAAGATGTCGGGCTCAGGCGAGCGAGCGGGAATCCCCACGACCTGGGACTGCGGCATGGAAAGCGACCTTGTCCGAGCCGCCGAAATCAACCCTTGCCAAAAAAGGCCGCGAGCATCTCGTAGGCTTCGTTAATGCGGACGAGGCGACGGGAGGCCCTCGTGTCGCCGCCGTTCGCGTCCGGGTGATGAGACTTCACGAGAATCTTATAGCGCGCCTTGACAGCCTTCAACGTAGTGCCCTCATCGAGGCCAAAAAGAGCGAGCGCTGCCCGGTAACTCTGCGGCAAGCGCGTGGTGTCCTCGGCAGCATTCTTGCGCTTCCTACGGTGTGCGCCCGCCGCCCGGCCCAACTCGAACGGATCCTGGGCTGCAAATCCCGCAGGTTCTTCACTCCGGAAGGGTCCCTGCCCTAGCGGCCAGGAAGGTCGACTCCAAATCCTGTCCCTCGCTACCTCGGCAAGAATTTCCTTTTCCCCGCAGCCAGAGAAATAACTCCATTGCCGGTTGTACTCCCGGACGTGCTCAAGACAGAGCCAATGCCAGTCCCTGAGTTCGTTGCGGGATCTAGGGGCTGGATAGAACCCGGCACTCTCGCATCCATCCCACTCACAACACGCACTGGGGCTTGGCGCGTCCCTCTCCCGTGGGGCACGTGGACGGCGCAGTGAGCGTTCGGAGCGTCCTTTCATAGCACCGATATGGTGGCACAAGCGGAATTCTCCGCAAGGGACAGAGCGGCACCACCCTGCCGATCCATGAGCCGAGATACATGCCCAAAAACGAAGAACCCCGCTCGAAGGCGGGGTTCAACAGGAAGGAGGAGACAGCGAGGGTTGCCCGTCTCCCTCAGAATATGGGACTGTGAAAAGAAGATTTCAAGATTTTTCTATTGAGAATAAAAGCATTCCGACATGCACAGAATGCATAGCAAGAAAATTACACGCTACGTGAAAGTGCTCAACCGCCCTCGGGAACGATGAAGAGCTGTCCGGGGTAGATGAGAGCAGGATCGGCGATCTGGTAGTTGTTGGAATCGTAGATGAGCGTGTAGAGGATGCCCCTGCCGTAAATCTTGCGCGAAATCGCCCACAAGCTCTGTCCGGGGTGCACCATCACCACTTTGCTTGCCGGTGCCACTGTGCCCGTATGCACGAAGGTCGCTTCAATACGTGCGGTCAATGTTCCATCCGTGCCGACCTGGTCGACGCGTAACTCGTAGGTGTTGGGTCCGTCGATCTTGTCGGTGTCAATCCGCCAATTACCTTCCTTGTCGGTGGTGACTGTCCCAAGCGCCTCTTCGTCGGCATAGACAGTGACAGTGGTTCCGACCTCGCTACGCCCGGTAAGCGTGACTTCCCCCTCTTCACCGTGCGTGATGGTCTCAAGAGCAAGTGCTCCGTCCGCGGCAACAGCAGCATCGGGGCCCTGGAGGACCCTGAGCGGCCTTCCGTCGGGTGCGACCAGGACCGAGACAACGGGTTCATCCGGGGCAGACACTCCGGGTCGCGGCCGCTCGGGTACCGTGACGACAACCTTGTTCCTCGTCCTACGCTCACCCTCCGAGGTGTCGACGGCGAGCTCAAGCTCGTGCACGCCGGGCTCAAGCTGTGTGTCCGGAACGAACACGAACTCGCCACGTGCGTCTGCCCGCTCTTCGGCCAACACCTGGTTATCGGAAAGAACACGCACCGTGGCCCCGGGTGTGGTACGGCCGGCAATCACCACGGAACCCGTAGGATCGATCTGAACAACATCGAAACTCGCGACGTCTTCTATGTTTCCTTCTTCCGCGGTTTCCGCTCCGGCCCTAACTTCCGCATCATCTGTGGAAGAATCGGTTGAAGACATCTCCGCGTTCGGGGATGTCCCAGCCGTCTCCTCTGCACCGTCCGGCACCAATAGCAAGGAATAGGTTCCCCACCCGACGAGTCCAAGGAACAGGACACCGCACGCGAACACAATCGGACGCGTGCGCGGAGGAAGGTTCTCAAACCATCGAAAAGCGGCGGTCATGCCGTCAGTCTATAGCTAACCAACAGAAATGCACCGCAGACATCGCATGGACACCTCCCCTTGGCGACACTAGATTGAGGCGGCTTGGACAGGTGTAGATTCTTTCTGGGAAGCGCGCAAAGAACTAGGATTTACCCATGACAAAGCCCTCCCCGTCCGCAAGGACGGCTCCGCCCGGAGGCTCCGAAGATTCCAGTAGCGAGGGCGCACGTTCCACCGAGCAGAAAATGGTTGTCTTCGCAGGTGCCCGGGCCGGTGCCGATGCTCGTCATGCTGAAAACGCGTCTCTCCTCGGATATGAGCTGTCCCGTGATGGCTGGACGATCGTCACCGGGGGAGGCGGCGTGGGACTCATGAACGCGGTCGTTGAAGGAGCCAAGGGGGTCGGCGGTAAGACGGAGGGAGTTGTCCCTGCTTTCCTGAACTCCCTTCAGCCCTCTCGGCAGGATTTGGACTGCCTGCGGACGGTCGACGATATTTTCGAGCGAAAGAGGATCATGCTGACCGAAGCCTCGGCGGCAATCGCCCTGCCGGGAGGGATGGGAACCCTTGACGAGATCGGCGATTTCTCCGTCCTTGGCCAGGTCGAACAGCACCGTAAACCCCTGTTCTTCCTCGACACCGACGGCTACTGGGACCATCTCTTCCAGATGTTCGAGCACATGGTTGAAGAAAAATTCCTGGACAGCTTGTCCTCGGATCTGGTCGTGCGGGTCGCTGACGTTGAAGAGCTGATGGAAAAACTTCGCCGTCTGTTCCCCCCGAAACAGATCCAGGCCGTTTCCTGAGCCACTCTTTCATTACGGCCATCCCGGTCACCACACCCCTCCCCGGAGAAAAACCAGTGCCAAAGATCAAAATCGCAACCCCACTCGTTGAAATCGAAGGAGACGAGATGACGCGCGTCATCTGGGAGATGATCCGCGAACGACTTATCAAGCCATGGCTCGACGTCGACCTCGTTTCCTTTGATCTCCACGTCGAGAGCCGGGATGCCACCGACGATCAGGTAACGATCGATGCTGCCCACGCGATCCGTGAGCACGGTGTCGGTGTCAAGTGTGCGACGATCACTCCCGACGAGGCTCGCGTGGAGGAGTTCGGGCTCAAGAAAATGTGGCGCTCGCCCAACGGCACCATTCGCAACATCCTCGGTGGCACCGTATTCCGCGAGCCCATCCTTTGCCACAACATCCCTCGTTACGTTCCTGGCTGGACCCAACCCATCATCATCGGCCGTCACGCCTTTGGCGATCAGTACCGCGCGACCGAAATGCGGCTTCCCGGAGCGGGACGACTGCTCATGCGTTTTGAGCCCGCCGATGGCGGAGAAACCACTGAAGAGGAAGTGTTCACCTTCGAGGAAGCCGGCATCGCTCTCGGGATGTACAACCTCGATGAATCGATCCGGGGGTTCGCGCGAGCGTGCCTGCGTTACGGTCTCGATCGCGGCATGCCGGTCTACCTGTCCACGAAGAACACAATCCTAAAAAGCTATGACGGTCGCTTCCGCGACATCTTCCAGGAAGTCTTCGACACTGAATTCGCCAAAGATTTCAAGAAGACGTCTCTCACCTACGAGCACCGTCTGATCGACGATCTTGTCGCTGGTGCAATCAAGTGGGAGGGCGGCTTCGTGTGGGCATGCAAGAACTACGACGGCGACGTGCAGTCTGATCTGGTGGCCCAAGGATTCGGCTCTCTCGGCCTGATGACCTCGGTCCTGATGACGCCGGACGGCAAGACCATTGAAGCGGAAGCCGCTCACGGAACGGTCACACGGCACTACCGTGCCCACCAACGGGGCGAAAAGACCTCCACCAATCCAATCGCGTCCATCTTCGCTTGGACCCGTGGCCTCTGGCACCGGGGACGGTTCGATTCTGCACCGGAGGTGCAGGCGTTCGCGGACACCCTAGAACGAATCTGCCGTGAAACCGTCGAATCGGGCGAGATGACACGCGACCTTGCGTTGCTGGTCGGGCACGAACAGGAATGGCTGGAAACAGAGCCCTTCCTCAACCGAATTGCCACGAACCTCGAGGTGGCGCTCCCCAAACCCTCCTAAAATGAAAGGGACCTGAAATGGCCAAGAGCACACGAAAGACTCCTAAAAAAGCCGCTCCCCAAAAAACCAAAGACAAAGTCGGGGTGACGGAGGCCCACGCCACAACGGCTCCCCGGGAAAAATTCGCAAGCCGGGGCACTGCACGCCCTTCCAAGATCTGGGATCTTGCGCTTTCGCCCAAGGTCAAAAAACTCGATGACGACTTGCGCCGTTACGTCGAAGTGTGCGCCGAAAAACTCGGTCTCGTCCCCAACGTGATCATGGCCAACGCCCTAGATTCAGAGAGACTTCGCATCTTCATCGACAGCTACAACCGCCTGATGCTTGGCAAAGGTTGCCTAACCAAGGGAGAGCGCGAGATGATCGCGGTCACAGTCTCAAGCGTGAATCGCTGCTTCTACTGTCTGGTCGCCCATGGAGCGGCACTGCGCGAGATTTCAAACGATCCTGGTCTGGCGGAAGCGATCGCCTTCAACTACCGAGCCGCTTCGCTCACTCTCAAGCACAAGGCGATGCTCGATTTCGTCACCAAGCTCACCGAGTCCCCCTCGCGGATGGACGAGAAAGATCAGAAAAGCCTCCGCAAGGTGGGTTTCAACGACATGGCGATCCTTGAAATCGCGGAAGTGGCTGGATTCTTCAACATGTCCAACCGGATCGCCGCCGCCACCGGGATGATGCCCAACCCGGAATACCACACCATCGCGCGCTGAAACTCCTCGCGCTCTCGAAAATCGCACCTTCATCGATTTTCTTCAAGCGAGGTCGCCGTCCTCAAAGGCGCGACACATCGGGAGAAAACTCTGGCCCCAACCATAGTCTGCTAGAGATAGACCTGCCGCCGGACAGGAGATGACCATGACGATCATGCCGGATACTTGGATCGAACACATGGCCCGAAAACACGGCATGATCGAGCCGTTTGAGGGAAGCCAGAACTCCGAGAACAAAATCTCCTACGGACTGAGTTCCTACGGGTACGATTCTCGCGTCGCCTCGGAGTTTCGGGTCTTCACCAACGTTGATAGTGCCATCATCGACCCAAAGAATTTCTCCAAGAAAAGCCTCGTTTCCCGAAGTGGTGACTTCTGCATCGTGCCGCCCAACAGCTTTGTTCTCGCTCGCACGGTGGAATTCTTCCGCATTCCCCGGGATGTGCTGGTGATCTGTCTTGGCAAATCGACCTACGCCCGCTGCGGAATCATTGTCAACGTCACCCCCCTTGAGCCTGAGTGGGAGGGGCACGTTACCCTCGAGTTTTCCAACACCACACCCCTTCCCGCCCGGATCTATGCCAACGAAGGTGCGTGCCAGTTCCTTTTCCTCAAAGGCGATAGCCCCCCCGCCGTCTCGTACGCTGATCGCAAAGGCAAGTACATGAACCAACAGGGCGTCACCCTCCCCCGGGTCTGAGTCGACGTGGACGTCATCAAGGTCCGGGGAGGACGGCCCCTCTCCGGTACGATCAAAATCGACGGGGCAAAAAACGCCGCTCTTCCCGTAATGGCTTCAGCACTGCTCGCCAGAGGCCCACTCACAGTCGAACGCATACCCGACCTCGGTGACACGAAAACGATGGCCTTGTTGCTGGCTCAGCTCGGCGTCGAGACGGACATCGAGGAGATCCCGTCAGGACGCATCCATCTTGATGCAAAGGATATTCGGGCAACGCGCGCCCAATACGACCTCGTCCGCCGCATGCGGGCATCCGTCCTAGTATGCGGGCCGCTCCTCGCCCGCGAAGGACGTGCGGACATCTCACTGCCCGGCGGATGCGCCATCGGGACGCGTCCCATCGACCTGCACCTTGCCGGATTCACCGCTCTTGGAGCAGAGATCGATCTATCGGGAGGCTACGTGAAGACGCGCGCACCGAAGGGAGGCCTGCGGGGCGGGCGAGTCATCTTCCCCCAAGTATCCGTTGGGGCCACGGAGAATATCCTCATGGCCGCGAGCTTGGCTCGGGGCGAAACCCGCATCGAGAATGCAGCCCGCGAACCCGAAGTCATCGACCTCACTCGCTGTCTCATTGCCATGGGAGCGAAGATCGAGGGAGTCGGTGAATCCACCCTCCTTGTCGAGGGCAGTGATTCTCTTGAGGGCGGCACGCACCGAATCATCGCCGATCGAATTGAGGCGGGCACCTACGCAATCGCTGCGGCAATCACCGGCGGGGAGGTTCTCCTCGAAAACATCGGAAGTGAGACAATGAGGACGACTCTCGATGTTCTGCGCCAAGCCGGAGCCGAGATCGAGGAAAATGCCGACGGGCTCTTCGTGCGGCGGACCAACACCCCTCTCCAACCTCTCGACGTGAAAACCTCGGTCTACCCGGGTTTCCCCACAGATATGCAGGCCCAGATGATGTCTTTGCTCGCGCTTGCCAAGGGAAAATCTAGGATCATCGAGACCATCTTCGAAAACCGCTTCATGCACGTCCCCGAACTTTCCCGCATGGGTGCACAGATCGAAGTGAGCGGATCGGAAGCGCGCATCCAAGGCGTGACCACCCTTGCCGCCGCACCGGTCATGGCGACCGATTTGCGGGCATCGGTTTCCCTTGTGCTCGCAGGACTCGCCGCCAAGGGAGAAACCATCGTGCGGCGCGTCTACCATCTGGACCGGGGCTATGGCGGGCTTGAACGGAAGCTTCGCAAGGCCGGGGGGCAGATCGAGCGAGTACTAGCGGAGAACCTGCCGTGAGTGCACCGGGAGGTGAGCGCTTGCTCCGACTTCGGGTGGAGGACGATGGTGATCTCGAGGTTCTTTCGGCGTGCCTGTTCGAGGCCCTGGCCCCGGTCGCTGGCATGCGTCATGATTCCGAGGCGCGGGGTTTCGCCCTTGCCATGGAACGATTTACCTGGGAAGAAGCGCAAGGTGAGGACAGCCGTCTCCGCCAGGTTCCCTGCCAGCTCGTGATCGAAAGCGTCAGCCGGGTACGTCGCACCGGTTTCGGTGAGGACGCAAGCGGTAGACTTCTCAGTCTGTTCGCGCTCACCTATGACGATGGTGCCATCGTCGTCGTGTTCGCGGAAGGGGCGGCAATCCGCCTGGATGTCGATGAACTCCGTTGCCGTCTCGAAGACACCGGCTCTGGGCGGATGCCGCCCGTGGCCCCCCCGCACCGTCGGAGAATCCCATGAGCGGACGAGATCCCGAGAGCATTGTGCTCGCCGTCCCTCGAGGACGGATCGCCCGTGACTTGCAGCCACTGCTTGCACGAGCAGGCATCGAGCCGGAGAAGGCGTTCGCAGATCCGGACTCGCGCAAACTTTCTTTCCAAACCAGTGTCGATGGCCTCTCCATCATCCGTGTCCGCAGTTTTGATGCCGCCACCTTTGTCGCCTTCGGAGGGGCCGACGTCGGGATCGTCGGTTACGATGTCCTTCTCGAGTTCGACTATCCCGACCTGTATTTGCCTCTCGACCTCGGAATCGGAAAGTGTCGACTCGCAGTTGCCGAGCCTGCCGACGTTGCCGAAGGAGACGATCCTCGGCACTGGAGCCACATCCGCATCGCCACCAAGTACCCCGAAACAACCCAACGTCACTTCGCCAGACGAGGCGTGCAGGCCGAATGTGTGAAACTCAACGGTGCCTTGGAGCTTGCACCGCGCCTCGGGCTGTGTAGACGGATCGTCGACCTCGTCGACACCGGGGCAACACTAGAAGCCAACGGGCTCGTCGAAGTCGAGAAAATCGCCGACGTGACCTCCCGACTGGTAATCAACCGCCCGGCGATGAAATTGCGCCCGCAAGCGCTGGGCAGGTTTGTCGAGCGATTCCAGGAAGCGATCGATGCCGCTGCGGATTGAGATCGGCAGTGGCAATCCCGCCGAACTCCTCGTCCCCCTTCTTTCCGCCCGTAGCCAGGTGGATGCTGAAGTCGACCAGGCGGTGCGCGCCATCGTCGCCGAGGTGCGTGAAGGCGGTAATGACGCCCTCGCCGCCTACACCAAGAAGTTCGACGGTTTCGACCTCACTCCCGAAAATATCCGCGTCTCGCCGGAGGAAATCGAGCAAGCGCACAAATCCTGCAGCCAAGACGAGCTGGACGCTCTCTCCCTCGCTGCTCATCGAATCCGAGCCCACCACCTACGGCAGATGCCCAAGGACATGCACCACGTCGACGAAGCAGGCGTCGTCCTCAGTGAACGCTGGTCCTCGCTGGACGCGGTCGGCATCTACGTTCCCGGCGGCACCGCGAGTTATCCCAGTTCGGTGCTCATGAACGCGTTGCCTGCAAAAGTGGCCGGCGTGAAACGCATCGCCATGGCCGTTCCCCATCCCGGTGGCAATGTCCGTCCTCTCGTACTCGTAGCCGCAGCACTCGTCGGCGTCGATGAGATTTACCGGATGGGCGGCGCACAAGCAGTGGCCGCGCTCTCCCATGGCACCGAATCCGTCCGCGCAGTCGACAAAATCATCGGTCCCGGCAACGCCTACGTAGCCGCCGCCAAACGACAGGTCTACGGCACCGTCGGCATCGACCTCGTCGCCGGCCCGAGTGAAATCCTCGTGGTGTCCGATTCGATGAGCAACCCAGACTGGATCGCGCTCGACCTGCTCTCGCAGGCCGAGCACGACCCAGATGCTCAAGCGGTGCTGGTAACGGACGATCCCGCCTTCGCCGATGCCGTGGAACAGGCATGCAAACAACGTCTTAAGGATCTCCCTCGTCGCGAGATCGCGGAAGCCAGCTGGGGTACACACGGGGCAATGATCGTGGTCCCTCGTATCGAGGACGCTCCCGCCGTCGTCAATCTGCTTGCACCTGAGCACGTGGAACTCGCCGTCGAGGATCCTGCGGCCCTTGCAGACGCGATCACCGCGGCGGGCGCAGTGTTCCTCGGACGCTACACGCCCGAGGCCGTCGGGGATTACGTAGCCGGACCGAGCCACGTCCTACCGACTTCCAGAAGCGCGCGCTTCTCATCGGGCCTCACCGTGCTTGATTTCCTCCGCAGGAGGTCCGTGATTTCGTGTGACGCCAACGCACTCAAAGCTATCGGGCCGGCAGCCGCCACGCTCGCAGAAGCCGAGGGACTAGACGCCCACCGCCTCTCCATCGATGTCCGACTCGGCAACAACTGATTCAGACCGCCTTGCTCACGTGACCCTCGATGAATCGAGGGTCGTGCGGCGCACACCGGGTCTTGCACGGGAACGGGAACAAGCTGTCTCCGATCTCGTTTTGGAGAATCATTTCGCCCTCCGGAATACTGCTTCCGGTCCGTATGTGGCCCACATCGCACTCATTGACGGTCGCATGGTGTTCAAGGTTTCACCTGCCAACGATGGAGAGATGCTCTCCCTCTTTTCTGTGCCTGTCGGAGGGGATCTCCGCAGGATCGTGCGTGACTACCACGCCTTGTGTCGAAGCCACGGGAAAGCGATCCCGCACGCCCCGGCATCCCGAATTGAGGCAATCGACATGGGTCGGCGTTCGGTTCACAACGAGGGAGCGGAAATACTCGCAGAACGAATGGAAAAGCAGGTCAGGATTGATCGGGGAACCTCCCGGCGTCTCTTCACAGTGCTTTCAGTGATGCTCCTCTCGAATGACCCCGAATTTCTTCCCTGATACATGAAGAATTTCTCCCCGGGGCACGGAGGATAACCAAAATCGACGGCACTTTTCGTGCAGGCGCGAAGAAATTTCCATTTGAGCGTATAAATTCGCTTCGGTTGCGTCTTGCAACAAAGGAGAATCGATGCAAAAAGAAGAAATGATGGAATTTCTCGGTACAGTGACCGAGATCCTCCCCAACGCGATGTTTCGCGTCACCCTTGAAAACGATCACCAGGTACTGGCTCATACCTCTGGCCGGATGCGAAAGAACCGTATCCGGGTGCTCGCCGGCGACAAGGTCACCGTCGAAATGACTCCATACGACCTGACCAAGGGCCGGATCACTTACCGCCACAAGTAAGCGCCCCACACTAGAACCGTCATGTCCGCACGAGGCGCAGTGCCTTTCGTGCTCGCTTCCGCCTCTCCCCAGAGGCGTGCGTTGCTCAGACAGGTGGAACGACGGCCAACAGAGGTCGATCCGGCAGACATCGACGAAACTCCCCTTCCCGGCGAACTCCCGAAAGCTCACGCCCGTCGGATCGCACGAGAAAAACTCAACGCCGTGGCCCCCAGGCACAAAGGAGCGTATGTCCTCGCCGCCGACACCGTGGTCGGGCTCGGGCGCAGGATCCTCCCCAAACCTTTGGGTCCGGATGAAGCCCTTACGGGCCTCCTTGCGCTTTCGGGACGGAGCCATCGGGTATGGGGAGCGGTCGCGGTGCGTGCCCCCAACGGGCGCTGCGTCGAACGACCTGTTCTTACTAGAGTCCGTTTTCGACGACTCGAGCAGGATGAGATCGATACCTACGTCGCTTCCCGGGAGTGGGAAGGCAAGGCAGGCGGCTACGCAATTCAGGGACGCGCCGCGACTTTCGTAGCCAGCCTCAACGGCTCACATTCCAACGTCATCGGATTGCCTCTCTCCGAAACCGAGATGCTGCTCCGGGGGCTTGGTCTCCCTCCAGTCGGCACATGAGCCTTCACGTTTTCGACGGCGGTTCCTTTCGCCTCGCTGCCCGTGCGAATGCGGGCAAACTCGAGGCACTCGTAGCGGAGCGAATCACCACAGAGGGACCTCACTGGAATGAGATTCACCGCGGCCGCGTCCGAATTTTTAATCGGGGACTCGGTGCTGCATTTCTCGATCTTGGCAAAGCGGGCGAGGCATTCCTCCCCTGCCCGGACAAGGAGGAGATTCTCCGACGAGAGAATCCGCTCGTCGTTCGAATCGTGGCACCTGCCCGGGAGGGGAAGCTCGCCCTTGCTCGCATGGCGAAAATCGACGGGACGCCACCGGGCCCGCCCGCGCGCCTCCAAAAGGCACCGAGTCTTCTTTCCTGGGTACTTGCAGGGGAAGATTCGACAGAGAAGGCTCGAGCCTGGCCGCCGACTGCCCATGGCGAGGACGAGCAGCACGGATTCGCCCGAGGTGATACGAGGGACGAATCGTTGGAGGTTCTCGAGGAAATATCCAAGCTTTGCCAGGCGGAAGTTGTCGAAAGCGCAGAATTCCGGCTTTGCATGGAACCCACCACTGCCCTCGTAGCGGTGGATGTCGACGGACCCGGAGGAAACGTCGATGCCGATGAGGCAGCGTCGCGCCTCGGTCTTGCAACGGCACCTGCGATTGCCCAGCAGGTGGCACTCCGAAATTTTTCAGGCCTGATCGTTGTGGATTTCGTGCGGCTGTCCTCGGCGGCGGCCCGCAACAAGGTGGTCGCTGCAGTTCGGCGCGCGTTCCGGACGGACCCGCGGGTCACCCGAGTCGGGCGAATGTCTCCATCGGGCACCGTGGAGATCGTGCGTGCGCGGGAGGGCCCAGCACTTCACGAGGTGCTCGGGATGACCAACCGGGGAGGAGTCGACCTCCGGTTCGCAACCCTGCTTGCCGAACTCAAACTCGCACGAGCCGCTCGAACGGGCCTTCGTGGCACCATCGAGGCGACGGCCTCGCCACCGGTCGCCACCCTTCTCTCCAACGCGGAAACTGCACAGCGAATCGGCCGATCTCTCAAAGTCGTCGCCGACGCCTCGCTCGGGGATCTCGACCTCGGCATCCGGGATGCCGCATGATGGGACGATGATCGACACACCAGCCCGAAAGCAACCCTGCCCCGTCTGCAAAAAGCCGTCGAACTCCGACGAAGCGCCTTTCTGTAGCCTTCGCTGCCGCCAGATTGACCTTCATCGCTGGTTCTCGGGAGGTTATGCCATCCCCACCTCCGCGGACGGCAGCGACGAGAATTAGAGGCACGCCGAGGCGGTTCGCAGAAGTCGTAGGATCGTCCCTGTTGGACAATCGGGCTTTGGGAATCTATATCGAGCAGCGTGCCCAGGTAGCTCAGTTGGTAGAGCACGCGACTGAAAATCGCGGTGTCGGTGGTTCGATTCCGCCCCTGGGCACCATTCTTCTCAATGGCTTAGCAGCGGCCACCATCCGATGGCCGTTTCGTTTGTGTAGTTCGTGTGTAAGCGCGTCGGAGAATCGGCGTTCCCAAAGGCCTGAAATCAGTTCGCGTAGAGCTCTGACTGCATTCGCCTGTAGGCCTCACCGACCGTTTTTGGCTCTCCTAGCTGTGGGGAACCGAAAATAACTGGATATCGGGAAGAGCCGGGACTAAGCGGGAAGAACCGGGCTGGGGCCCATAAAAACAAGGACTTTGCGGATGTCGCCCATCCAAATCCGGATGGAAAAAAATAACTGGATATTCTCGCTTCAGAGGCCATGAATGGCTCCGAAAACGGATTTTTACGGGCGTTTCAGAGGTCGTTTTTGGGCCGGAAAATCACCCGGATTGCGGATATGGATTCGTCGGGGAATTCTTCCCGGTCGGCGGAGCTGTCAAGCGTCGGCATCGCGACCAAGGTGGGATCATCATCAGGGGGAAATAATGAAACCGGGGCGGCCCGGGCGACAACCGCGGTCGCCGGGCCGGAGCTCGAGAGGTTGAGGATTGTCGATCCTGCATGCGGGACGAGGGCTTTGCTGCTTGCAATGCTGCGTGAGGCAGTTCGCCACGTCATCATTGCCGGCCCGGAGACGGATCTGCGACTACTCTGGATCCACCTCGTGGATCGTGATCACCGTAGGTAGTCGCGTCCGGGGACCATGGGAGCTTCCGTTCCGTCCTCGTAGAACATGACTGGTGCAGGATACGGAACGCCTTCGCGGAGCTCGACGTCCCGGAAGACGGGAGGAAGCGTTTGGCGGAGGGGCTCATCGAGGATGGGCCAGTAAGCCCTGAGCAGTAGCCATAAGAAATCGCGCGGGTCGTGGGCCGGATCAAGCAGATGGATTTCCATTTCGTCGTTGCTGAAATCAACCGGTGTCGGCTTGGCGAGGATCTCCTGCATCCACCGAACCTCGTAGTGCTCACCGGTGACGGTGCCCTTCTCGTCGTCCCAGATCACGCTACGCGGTTCATCGCCACGCAGCATGTCGGGGAGCATGATCGTGTGAACAGCCATGTCACGGATCGTAGCGGAAAAGCACGCCCAGAACTAAATCCAGCATCTCTGGGTCTCTTCGAACCAGGCGGCGGAGCAATTCCTCCCCATGCCGGGGATGAAAGAGAATCTGATGGGCGACGGTGATCACCTCCAAGGCCGGTGCGGGAAATCCCGCATATTCCTTGCCGAAGTAGCTATCGACGTAATCATCCTTCCGGCCCACGTTGCCGCCACCGTATCCGGGGAGAACGCGCACGGGGTCTGTCCGGGTTCGTCGGCGATGCAGATCCTGGAACATCCGGTCGAGTTCAGGCATGACGTACTGAACGTGGTGGAGGTATTCGTGCAACGCGGTTCCGGGATCGTCGCCTACGAGTGCGAGTGCTTCTTTGGCCGGAAGAATTCGCCTCTTTCTACCTGGAATCCGCCTGCTGTTCGAGGCGGGTTGGTGGTACCCGCCCATGACCTGTCCGCTAGGAGGGAGGCTCGCAACCCTGAGTTTGGTGCCGTTGGCTTTGCGGATCCATCCCGCCGGCAGTACCTCCACGGCTCTCCGCACTCTCTCCGCGGCGGCCGCGGCGGCGGCGAAGAACGAAACGAAGGTTCGCGAAACCTTCGGACTGCCATCGACAGAGCATCGACACCTAATGGGACAGGGCCCCCTCGATAACTGTGACTTAGCAACGGAGATTCATGATGGCTCGGTTTAACCCGAAGAACGAACGCATCAAGCGAGCATATTTCCGCTTTCTGCGTGAAGCAGATCAGAAAGCTGACGCCACTATTCGAGGTATCGAAAAGGCGATCCACCGCCTAGAAAGCCACACCGAGTTTGCCGATTTCGCGACTTACAACTCATCGCAGGCGGTCGCGTTCAAGACCGCTCTGGCGGGCGACGGACAAAGCAAGGCGACCATTCATTCAACGATCAATGCGCTCAAGCGGTTCTTTAAATGGCTGGCCTGTCAGCCCGGCTACAAGTCGAAAATTCATCTGCCGGACATCGAATATCTGAACTTGTCCGAAAAGGACGTGCGTGCGGCCAAGGAGCCCCGCTATCGTGATTTCCCGACGATCGAACAGGTGCGGCACGTGGTAACGGCGATGCCGGCGGATACAGTGGTCCAGCGACGCGACCAGGCGCTGATTGCATTCACGGCTCTGACAAGTATGCGCGACCGCGCCATCGCCTCGCTACGGCTGAAGCATGTCGATTTCACGCGAAAGCTGGTCAAGCAGGACCCGAGGGAGGTCGCCACCAAGTTCAGCAAGCGGATCGACACCTACTTCTTCCCGGTCGGCGAGGACTTCGAGGAGATCGTCGGGGACTGGATTGCTTTTCTGCGTGTAGAGAAGCTTTTCGGTCACGAGGATCCGTTGTTCCCGCGCACGGCGATCGGTCATGACGGTGACGCCGCTTTCGCGGTTCAGGGTGTCGAGCCGATATTCTGGGAGACTACGTCACCGATCCGGTCCATCTTCCGTTCGGCGTTCGAAGCTTCCGGGATCGAGTATTTCAGCCCGCACACGTTCCGGCACACGCTAACCCATCTGGGTGAGCAACTTTGCCAGACCCCTGAGGAGTTCAAAGCTTGGAGCCAGAACCTCGGCCATGAGCAGGTTCTGACGACGTTCAACAGCTACGGGAAAGTCTCGACGCACCGGCAGGGTGAGTTGGTACGTGCGGTAGGTCAGGCAGATTCCGAGATGGCTGGTGTGGAGAAATTGCTTGAAAAGTTGCAGCAGCAGGTGCGTGTCGGGCGTTCAGGAGGTGGCAGGTTTGGCAAAGTTGGTTTGTCGAGTAGTGGGCCGGACGGTGGATATGTTCCTGGAGCGGACGGGAGCAAATAGATTTCGGACAACGTCTACCGCACGCATTGTGGCGGGTCCTATCTGACTCATTTGCAATCGAGGAATGGACGCCAGCGGTTGCCCGACCATATGATCTCTCGAAACATGTGCGCTTCTAGCGGCTTCTGCGCTGGGGGGGGCATGTGATCTATTTGAACGCTGACCGCTAAAGCTTGGCTATGCCAGTCCCCGCAAATCCGAAGATCTATCACATCGTACATGTAGATAAACTGGCCTCCATCATTGAGATGGACGCCTTGCTTTGCGATGCGGAGATTGCTCGTCGTGGTGACATCGGCACAACTATCGGCATGGGAAATATTAAACGTCGCCGGCTGGAACAATTGTCATTGCAGAGCCGTCCCAGTCTGCGTGTAGGGGGATGTGTTTCGTTCTATTATTGCCCGCGCTCAATAATGCTTTACGTGATTCATCAAGCTAACCATCCGGAACTCGCATACCGAGGTGGACAGGATCCGATTATTCATTTGGAAGCCGATCTTCGTCAGACCGTCCAATGGGCGCAAGGAGAGGGGCGTCGGTGGGCATTTACTTCCTCAAATGCGGGATCGAGCTATTTCGAAGATTACTGCGACTTAAACCATTTGAACGAGATTGACTGGCAGGCAGTTGATGCGAGGAACTGGGCCGGATGCAAGGAGCGCAAGCAAGCGGAGTTTCTTGTCGAACATTCGTTCCCGTGGCATTTAGTAACGCGTATTGGTGTGCAGTCGTCTGTTGTGCACGGTCAGGTGCGTCAGCAAGTTCAGTTGGCAGCGCATCGACCTGCCGTCGAAATTAAGCCTGATTGGTACTACTGAGACCCAGGATGACATACATGATTGAAAGCAAAGTTGGTGACATCCTCGCTGAAGATGCAGAAGCGTTAGTCAACACAGTTAATTGTGTGGGCGTTATGGGTCGAGGGATTGCGCTACAATTCAAAAATGCATTTCCTGAGAACTTCGATGCTTATGCGGCCGCCTGTAAACGAGACGAAGTGCAGCCTGGAAAGATGTTCGTGTTCGAAACCGGGCAGCTAACCAATCCACGTTACATCATCAATTTTCCGACCAAGCGACATTGGCGTGGCAATAGCCGAATGGCGGATATTGAGTCTGGTTTGCAGGATTTGGTCGTCGAGATTAGGAACCGAGATATACGATCGATAGCTATACCGCCGCTGGGCAGTGGTTTGGGGGGGCTCGATTGGTCGAAGGTTCGCCAGCGGATTGTGGAGGCGCTGAGAGGGTTAAATGACCTTGAAGTTGTAGTCTTCGAACCGAATGGTGCCCCAGATGCAGATAAGATGACTCGCCGTCGCAAAGTCCCGGATATGACGAAGGGGCGAGCGGCACTCGTTGGGCTGATGGACAGATATTTGCGAGGTTTACTAGATCCGCTTATCACCCTGCTGGAAGTCCAGAAGCTGATGTACTTTATGCAGGCGGCTGGCGAGCCTTTGAAGCTTAGATATGAGAAGGCTGCCTTCGGTCCCTATGCGAAAAACCTACGACACGTACTAAGTGCGATTAAAGGGCATTTAGTTGCTGGCTATGCCGACGGCGGGGATGCGCCGGGCAAGAAGCTCGAATTAGTGCCAGGTGCTTTCGAAGATGCGTCTGCATATCTCGAAAACCATCCCGATACTCGGGAACGATTCGATCGGGTGTCTGAACTTGTCGAGGGTTTCGAATCTCCTTTCGGTCTGGAACTGCTGGCGACAGTTCACTGGATACTTACTCACGAGGAAATTGAAACGGCAGAAGACCTTGTGGCGAAGACGCACGAATGGGGTGATCGTAAGAGGCAGTTCTCGGAGCGGCAAATAGCTATCGCGCGTGAAGAATTGACTGCCAGAGGTTGGGTCGAACG
Source organism: Alphaproteobacteria bacterium (assembly GCA_965206145.1). Lineage (GTDB taxonomy): Bacteria > Pseudomonadota > Alphaproteobacteria > TMED109 > TMED109 > CBDBIK01. Next base: position 246,746 of record CBDBIK010000009.1, on the reverse strand, counting down.
CGTGCACTAGTAATCTAGTGGCGAAGACCTGCTTGGCAGGTCGGACGCTTTAGCTGAGTTGCCAGGATAGAAATCAGCTGCTGCCACATTGCTGTCACCTGAAACAGGCGCGGGTTAAGCAGTGGGAATGATGGTCCCACGTCACTACAAGAGTCCGCAGACGAAACTGATGTTGAAATCCTGTGTAATTGTGCTCGGAATGTTCCGGTCTTGAGCGGAAGCCAAAAGATCGACTGCGAGGGCTATTGTGTCCAATACGCGAGTGTTTCCAGCGATTTCGGTTCTGCTCCGTAAATCCAGCAACTGGTATAACGAAAACTGAAAATCGCGGTGTCGGTGGTTCGAATCCGCCCCTGGGCACCACTTCTCCCCAAGGTCATACCCTGGATCAGGAACCGGGAGCTTCTCCCGGTATCGAGAGTTCAAGTGCCAAAGCGTGCACGCCACCAGCCAGATCATCGGCCAAGATTTCGTGAACGATTCGATGTCGCTCCACCCTGCCCATTCCCTCGAAGGACGCACTCCGGATCCTGACGCGGTAGTGACTTTCGCCTCCTTCGGGTGCACCCGCGTGCCCCACATGAAGGTGGGATTCATCCTTCACCTCAATCTCCGCGGAACCGAATCGCTTGTTTAGCTTGGCAAGCATCTGCTCTGCGCGCGTGGGCATCAACTCTTTCCTCTCATCATGAGGTGTATTCTGTGGCGACTTAATAACGGCAACGAGCGATTCTCAACTCGCGAACCGGTCAGCCCGGCCGGACGCCTGAACCTATCCTCACATGGGCTTTTAATTTGATCCTATCTCCATCCTGAAGCACTTTAAAACTCTCCTCAATCCCACGCTCAATCTTTCGTCGCTCCTGTTCTGGCATGCTTTCCAAGCGATCTCCGAGTGCCATTTCCAAGTGAGGCATCCAGAACCCTTCCCTCATTTCTATTTCCGTCTGGTAGTGGAACCCCTCTTCTTCGATATCGATGAAGCCCGCCGGGCCCAGCAAGCCAGCAAGCCCGCCCTCTTCCCCGAAGCGGAACGGCCTCGACAACCCCGGATCCTCCGCAAGTTCTGGATTTCCTCGCAACTCCCTGCGAAGCACCTCGAACATCGTCGTGTCCTTCTCCGGTCCCCATGACATGAACGCCGCCCTGCCCATGGGGCGGAGTACCCGCAACGCTTCCGCCACCGCTTCGTCAGGTCGCGGTGCAAACATGATCCCGAAGCGTGACGTCACGGCCTCGAACATGCCCTCGCCAAACGGCAATTGCTGCATATCAGCACCGACCGCCACCAAGGCGGTCGCACCCGCATTGAGAGCGCGCCTGCGACAACCCTCGATCATCGCCGGCACCAGGTCGGTTGCCACTACAAGCCCGTCGTTGCCCACCATAGTTGCGGCGGTGAGGGCGGGCTCACCAGTTCCCGAGGCAAGGTCAAGAGTGGTGACGCCGGGGCCTGCACCTGCGGCCAGCAGCAACGGTTCATTGAAACGAGCGCTCGTCTTGGCGAGATGTTCCGACCACCGATTCCAAGCAGCCGATCGCCCGATCCAGTCGTCGCGTACCTGTAGCGTGTCGAAACCGTCCGCCTCAGCGCATTTCATGTATTTCCAATTCGGCGGTACACGAAATCCGGGATGTCGCCGCCCACCTCGCCAAGCGGCATCTCCAGCACCTCCCGGTGGGGTGCGAATTCGCACGCAGGGTCAGTCGTATCGGGGTTACCTGTGAGCGCGTACGCTTGGCAACGGCAGCCACCCCAGTCAATCTCCCGCCGATCGCATGAGCGGCACGGCTCCGGCATCCAGTCCACCCCGCGGAAACGGTTGAAGGCCTTTGAATGCTCCCAGATCCAGGCCAGTGACTTCTCCGTCACCTTGTCGAACTCGAGAAAGTCCAGTGTCTCCGCCGCATGGCACGGGAGCACCTTGCCCGCGGGCGTTATGTTCAGAAACTGCCGTCCCCAGCCGCCCATGCACGACTTCGGACGCTTTGCGTAGTAGTCCGGCACCACGTAGTCGATCACCAGCACGCCCTTGAGGCGTTTGCGCGCTTCCTCAACCGTTCGCGTCGCCTCATCGAGTTGTTCGCGTGTCGGTAAAAACGCCTGTCGATTGCGGAGAGCCCAGCCGTAGTACTGCACCTGCGCCACTTCCAGGCGCTCGGCATCCATTTCCACAGCCATGTCGATGATCCTAGGCAGGTTGGCGAGGTTCTGGCGATGCATCACCGCATTCACCGTCAGAGGAAGCCCCGCCTTCCGCACCATGCGCGCCGCCGCATGCTTCTTTTCGTGCCCCTTGAAGCCAGCAATCCGATCCGCACTCTTCCCTTCAGCATCCTGGAACGATACCTGCACGTGGTTGAGTCCCGCCTCGGCGAGAGCGCCCAGTCTCTTCTCGTCCAGGAGGACACCTGAGGTGATGAGGTTGGTATAGAGCCCAACGGAGTCGGCATGCGCCACCATTTCCTCGAGATCTTTGCGAATCGTCGGTTCGCCGCCCGAGAAATGTGCCTGCAGGATTCCCATATCGGCGGCCTGCGTGAGCGCACTCTTCCACGCCTCGGCGTCGATTTCCTGAGACGCCCGTTCAAGTTCCACCGGGTTCGAGCAGTAAGGGCACTGAAGCGGGCACCGATGGGTGAGTTCACACAGGATCGCGTACGGGATGAGCTGCTTGTGCGCAGCCTCCCCATCCTGCCCAGGCCCGTCCGGCTTGGGCTTACCTGCCGATATTGTCGTTTGATCGTTCATGCCACCACAAATCCTTTGTCCGCCAAGTCTTGGAGCATCTCGGTGACGTCCTTGGCAATCACGTCTCTCGGGGCTTGGTTGTAGCGCTCACACAAGCTGTCGATCACGTTGCTGAGCGAGCGCTCACCATTGAGAAGCTGGATGACCTCTCCTGCCGTGTCGTCAAGCTCAAACACCCGCTCCGGGGCGTTGATGATCCACTTCTCTCGTGCCTTGTCGAAACGCATTTTCGCATGCCGGGGAAGCCGGGGTACCGACTCCGAGTCCAGCACCACGCGCGCGCTCATGCCGCCCGTTCCGAAACCTGCTCCGGCACAAAGCACCCGGGCGGGACCCGCCCCGGTTCCACGTACGCCGAATGAAGCGCATCGAGCTGTGCCCATAGCACGTCTGTTTTGAATCTCACCGCGTCCAAGACCGCGTTCTGATCGGCCCGCATGCGCGCATGCTCAAGCACCCATGCCCGACCGAAGTCCACATCGCGACGTGCCTGGGCGATGCGTTTTTTGAAGTACGCGAGCGCATGGTCGTCCGCCCAAGAGTAATGCTTCGAGAGCCCGGCGATCCGCTCACGGTGAATGGCGGGTGCGTAGAGCTCGGTCAGCGACGAGGCAACAGCCTCAAGCACCGAGCGTTCACGCACGAAGGCAACGTAGGCATCCACCGCAAACCGTGTTCCGGGCAGGATTCCCTTGCATGAGCACACGTAGTCAAGGTCGAGACCAAGCCGCTCGCAGAGTTGCAGATAGCGCTCGATGCCGCCTGAGCCGTCGATGTCGCCTTCGTGGTCGATCACCCGGGAGCGCCACTCGCGACGGAGCCCCACGTCGGAGATCCGTGCCATCAGCGTAAGGTCCTTCCTCGGGATCGAGCACTGGTAGTAGTAGCGATTGAGTGCCCAGGCTTGTACCTGTCCGTGGGCGAGCTTCCCATCGTGCAGGAGCCTGTGAAAGGGGTGCAGACTGTGATAGCGCCCGGCGCCGATCTCCACGAGTGCCTCGATCATTTCCGCCTCGCTTCTGGGCGGAGCATCATCTTCGCCGGAAGGGGGACGCATGGGTGCAGGAGCGATCACAGCTCGATCTCCATGCCGTCGTAGGCAATTTCCCACCCTGCCGCCTGGATTTCCCCGCGCTCTGGCGAATCCTCGGCCAGAGCGGGGTTAGTGGTGTTGAGATGAATAAACACACGGCGTTCCACGCCGAGATCCTCGAACACCCTGAGAGAGCCGTCCGGCCCTGAGATGCTCATGTGCCCCATGCGTTTGCCCGTCTTGATGCCGACATCGTCACGGATCATCTCGTCGTCGGCCCACAGGGTCCCGTCAAAAAGGATGAGGCGTGCTCCTCGAACGCGCTCGCGAACACCGTCGTCCACCATCGCGCAGGCAGGCATGTAGATAAAGGCGGCCTCGTCACCCTTTGCGCGAACATGCAGGGCAATCGTATCTTCCTCGACCGAGCCAAAACCAGGCCCCTTGGACTCGTCCTCGAGCCACAGGGCCACTTTTCCTGGCACCGCGAAGGGTGTCACCTCAATACCGGAACCGACACCCTCCTTATCACGTAGAACCTCGCTCTTGCCGAGAGAGAGAGGGCGGCGGTCCACGAATTTCGGATTCAGCACATTAAAGATCGTGTTGTCGGAGAGAACACCGAGTACCCGCTCGGTGGCGTAGAGCGCCAACGGTTGCGATTCACGGAGATTTAGAAGGCCAGCCACGTGGTCCACATCGGCGTTGGTAAGTAGCACGCCCGCGATCGGGCTGTACCGGAGAGGGTCATCGAGCGTGGGCTGGAGGACGGAATTCTCGGCGATCTGCTGGCGGAGATCGGGAGAAGCGTTGAAAAGAAACCAGCGCTCACCATCGCTACTCACAGCGATGGATGACTGGGTTCGGGAAAAGGCAGAAGCGTCGCTGGAGCGGGCTAGACGGCTATTTGGATGATTGCAGTTCCACTGCGGAAATCCCCCGCCGGCTGCCGCTCCCAAGACTCGGATATGCATAAAGACATCTCCGGCCTACCGAAGCGTAACCCGACGGAGGAAAGTCAGATCGCTCGGATCAGACTTCGGCGCAGGCGTAGCAGTTGATCTCAAGACCGACCGCAACCTCACGCACAACAGGAGTCTTCCACATGATTGATTCCCCCATGCAGGTTGTTGTGAACACGATACGCGGATGCGCACCGCTAAGATTTGAGAACATGGCCCTCCTGGAAGCCGCATTCCATCTATACCTTGCATAGACTTTGCTTATGGATCAGTTCCTCTCACACGCACGGACCGTGGCGGGCAGCCTTGCGATCACATTGGCAGCCCCACTCATCGCGGAGGCAAAAACTCCACCTCTCGTGGACGCAAGCTGGCTCGCCGAACGCGTTTGCACGGAGGGAGTCGCCGTCTTGGACGTCCGTCGCTCCCGGGCAAATCACGAACTCAGCCACATCCCCTGCTCGACGTTTACCGACTTCTACAAGGACGGATGGCGGGAAACCCGAAACGACATCCCTTTCCTGCTGCCGACACCTGAGCATCTCGCAATCCTCATCGGAAGTCTCGGTGTCGGGAACGACGATCACGTGGTGATCGTGACCCCAGGAACGGGACGCTACGATGCTGCTGAAGCTGCTGCTGTGTACGTCTCGTTTCGCGTTCTCGGCCACGAGCGAGTTTCCATCCTCGACGGCGGCTTCGCTTCTTGGACAAACGACTGGAAAAACGACGTGGACACCGGCTTCGTCCCTCCTGCACCCAGTACCTTCAAGACAAAACCCGTCTCAGGGATCGTGGCAACGAAAACCGACGTGGCGCAGGCGCTCGCCGGGGGACGATCTCTCGTAGATCTCCGCCCAAGTGATCAGTACCTCGGCATCAACCGGAACAAGGCACTCGTCCGCTCCGGCACGATCCCTGGTGCGGTGAACGTGCCGCTTGCATGGCTGATGGTAAATGGGACGCTCTACTTCCACGATCCCGCCACGGCAAGACAAGCTTTCTCTCATGCGGGCGTTCGGGACAATCCGATCCTCTTCTGCAACGCAGGTCTTGAAAGTGCCCTTGGCTGGTTCGTCGCTCGTGAGCTGCTTGGAGAAAGGGACGCGCTCCTTTACGACGCCTCGCTTGCCGAATGGTCCCGCGACCCCACGCTCCCACTCACAGTGATCGTGCAGGAGCCGGATTCCTGAGCAAGTGGCTTGTTTTGCGACCTGGTTGAAGCCTGCTAGCGTCTGCCCTTCCTTGGGAGAGAAAGTTTTGCCCCGCCTGCCGATCCTGATTGCCCCCGATCCGCGCCTGAAACGTCGCGCCGAACCGGTTGTGCGCACGGACAAGGCACTCTTTCGCCTTGCCGATGACATGCTGGAAACGATGTACGAATCTGCCGGCGTCGGTCTCGCTGCCCCGCAGGTGGGTATTCTCCAACGCGTCATCGTGGCGGACGTCACATCCAAGGACAGCGAGCCTAACCCCATCATTATGGTCAATCCCGAGATCGTCTCCACAGGCGACGAGGAGATCGCCACCGAGGAAGGGTGCCTTTCGCTACCCGGGCAATTTGCCGACGTCGAACGTCCCGAGCGCGTCACGGTTCGGTATCTCGACACCGAGGGGCATGAACAGGTGCGAGAACTTTCCGGGCTGGAGTCGGTCTGCGTACAGCACGAGATCGACCACCTCGAGGGGGTTCTATTCGTTGACCGGATCGGGCGCTTTCGCCGTGACCGCATCTTCGAAAAACTCGTCAAGGCCAAACGCATGGGACGTCTGGAACAGGCGCACTCCCGCGAGCGGACTGCAGCCTGAGAGATCCGGCTCGGGACGGACCCCGCCTGCGGGTAGCCTTTTTCGGAAGCCCTGCATTCGCCGTTCCCGTTCTTGATTCGCTGATCCATGCGGGACATGACGTCGTCTCCGTCTACACACAGCCACCCCGAAAGGCCGGCCGGAAACGCGAACTCCTACGCCAACCGGTACACGTCCATGCTGACGAGCTAGGCATTCTCGTCAGCACTTTTGCGCGCCTCGGAACCGACGAGACGGAAAAAATCTCCGCACTCGCTCCAGATATTGCCGTGGTTGCGGCCTACGGCCTGATCTTGCCTCCCGCGGTACTTGCCGCACCGCAGCTTGGATGCATTAACGTGCACGCCTCCCTCCTTCCTCGGTGGCGAGGCGCGGCTCCCATCGAGCGGGCAATCATCGAGGGAGATGTCAAAAGCGGTATCTCCATCATGGTGATGGACGAGGGCCTCGACACCGGACCGGTGCTGCTGCGCAAACCCCTGGCAATCTTGCCTGACGACACCGCTGGGACGCTCTGTGAGCGGCTTGCGGCGCTCGGTGCCTCAGTGCTCCCCTTTGCACTGGAAGGCTTCTCAAACGGTCATCTCAAGGCGGAACCGCAGCCGGAAGCGCAGGCCTGCTACGCCGCAAAAATAACCACAGCCGACGAGATTCTCGACTGGAGCGAAGATGCGCACGCGAACCAACGTCGTCTGCGCGCGCTGCTTCCCGGCATTGGTGCTCGCGCAAGGCTCGAAGGCGGCTGGCTCAAGGTATGGGACGCAAGACCCGAGGAGATCTCGGGCGAGACAAGACCGGGCACGGTGCTTGACGAGAGCTTACTCATCGCCTGCAGCGGGAGTGCACTCCGCCTGCTCGAGGTGCAGCCCGCAGGAGGAAAGCGCATGGAAGCGGACGCGTACGTCCGAGGGCACCGGCTGTCTGAGGGGACGCAGCTTCCCGCCGGTTGCCCCGAAGGCGACAAGGCCTAGTCTCATCGTCATGGCAACCCAACGAGCAGAACGAGTTCACCTGGACGAGAACACCGTCCGGACTTCGGCCTTTGCGCCGAAGCCCCCACCCGATATGAGCGGGGTCAATTGGCTCGGATTTTGGGTGCTGTGCAGCAAGGAAATCCAGCGCTTCGCCAAAATCTTCCAGCAGACGGTAGCGGGCCCGATGATGACGACGCTGCTGTTCCTCGCAGTGTTTGCGCTTGCACTGGGAGGGGCAATGCGGGATGTGGCGGGGATCCCCTACCTGCAATTCCTTGCTCCGGGCCTCATCGTCATGGGGGTCATGCAGAACGCCTTTGCCAATTCCTCGTCATCGCTCCTTATGGGAAAGGTCACGGGCAACATTGTCGACGTACTGATGCCCCCACTATCGCACCTGGAATTGATGTTCGCCTATGCAATAGGCGGCGTTGCACGGGGGATCTGCGTCGGCCTTTTCGTGGCACTTGCGGTGCTCTTTTTCGTTCCGCTTCGCATCGCAGACCCCGTCGCGCTGATCTACTTTTCCCTTTCAGGCGCTTACCTGATGGGCGTTCTAGGGATCCTGACGGGGATCTGGGCGGAGAAATTCGACCACACCTCTGCGATAACGAACTTCGTGGTTACGCCGCTCTCGTTCCTATCGGGAACGTTCTATTCCATCGAGCGGCTTCCGGAGCCATTCTATACGGCAAGCCAATTTAACCCCTTCTTCTATGTTATTGACGGATTCCGATACTCGATGATCGGGCATGCCGATGCCAGCCTGCTTGCCGGCGTCCTCGTTCTCGCCGGCATCAACATCGCGCTTACGCTGGTGGGGTTGTGGATGTTCCGGACCGGATACCGAATCAAGAACTGAACAGAGGCGACGCCGAGATCCGTCCAAGCATCGCTTGCGGAAAAGAGGGGGCCTTGCAGAATGGGATCTCCCCAGCCAAGCGCGACGCAATCCAGCCTTCGCACCGGAAACGATTCGATGTCCACAAACGCAGTCATGCGCACCTACGGCCGGCTCGACATTGCCTTCGAGCGAGGCGAGGGGCCCTACCTTTTTGCTAGCGACGGCAAGCGCTACCTCGATTTCGGAGCCGGTATCGCGGTCACCTCACTGGGTCACGCCCACCCCAAGCTCGTCGCAGTCCTCTCCGAGCAAGCGGGGAAGCTCTGGCACACCTCGAACCTCTACCGGATTCCGCCACAGGAGCGGCTTGCCAAGCGACTGTGCGCGAACACGTTCGCCGAACGGGTGTTCTTCTGCAATTCGGGAGCCGAAGCGATCGAGGGAACGATCAAAACCATCCGCCGCTTCCAGCATCACAACGGTCAACCCGAGCGGACCGGGATCGTGGTCGCCGGCAACGCCTTCCACGGCCGTACACTTGCCACCCTCGCCGCCGGCGACAATCCGGCTCACCGCGAAGGCTTCGAGCCCCTGCCAGACGGGTTTACGCACGTTCCCTTCGGCGATCTTGAGGCCCTGACCGCTGCCGTTGGGCCTTCGACGGCGGGCGTGCTTGTTGAACCCTTACAGGGCGAGGCGGGCGTTTTTGTTGCCCCGCAGGGATACCTCGCCGGTGTGCGTGAGATCTGCAACAAAGAAGGCGTTCTCATGGCCCTCGACGAAGTACAAACCGGCGTGGGCCGTACCGGAAAATTTCTCGCGTGCGAATGGGAAGGCGTCAGCCCCGACGTGGCCGGAATCGCCAAGGGACTCGGAAGTGGCTTTCCCATCGGTGCGGTGCTTGCCACTGAGAAAGCCGCAGCCGGCATGACTCCCGGCACCCACGGCTCCACCTTCGGTGGCGGCTTCCTTGCAAGTTCCGTTGCTGATGCCGTGGTCGTGGAGATTCTCGAGCCCGGGTTCCTCGAAGCCGTTGAGGCTGCAGGAAGGCGACTCGCAAACGGCCTTCAGGGATTGCGCAAATCCTGCCCCGACACCATCTCCGATATCCGCGGTAAAGGCCTGATGCTCGGCATGGTCGCCAAAATTCCCGCAAACGATCTTTGCACTCGGCTTCGGGAGCATGGGCTGCTCACTGTGCCTGCCGGGGCCAATGTCGTACGGATGCTCCCTCCACTGATCGTCAAGGATGAGCACATCGACGAGGCACTGGAAATGACAGAGTCTGCGTTCCGGAGTTTCCAGTGAATCCCGTCAGACATTTCGTCGATCTCGACCGCATCCCCAAGGAGGTCCTGCACCAACTTGTCGAGCGGGCTCACCAGTTCAAGAAAAACCGCGACAAAGATCGCGGACACGTCCCGAGCCGCCCACGGCGGACGCTCGTGATGATCTTCGAGAAACCCTCAACCCGAACCCGCGTTTCCTTTGATGGCGCGATGCATGAACTGGGAGGAAGAGTGGTGACACTCGATTCTTCGTCGACCCAGCTCGAGCGTGGCGAAACCCCCGCCGACACAGCAAAGGTGCTCTCCCGCTATGCCGATGCGCTTATGCTCCGGGTCGGATCCCATGAAATCATCCGTGAATTCGAGAACCACGCCACGGTCCCGGTAATCAACGGCCTCTCCAACCACAGTCACCCCTGCCAGGTCCTAGCCGATGTCATGACTGTAGGAGAGCACTTTGGCTCGATTGAGGGACGCCGCATCACCTGGATGGGAGACGGCAACAACGTCGCTGTCTCATGGATTCACGCCGCCGCACCCTTCGGGATCCGGCTTGTGCTCGCATGCCCAAACGGGCGACAACCGCCCGAGGAAGTCGTGAAAGAAGCGCAGAACGCAGGTGCCGATGTGCGTATCGTCGAGAATCCGCCCCATGCCGTGGACGGGGCGGAAGTGGTGGTGACCGACACCTGGAGATCGATGGGAGATGATTCCGACATCGATACAGAAAAGATATTCCGAAACTACCGGGTGGACGCGAACCTCATGGCCAAGGCGGATCCCTCGGCGGTCTTCCTCCACTGTCTGCCCGCCCATCGGGGCCACGAGGTCTCGGCCGAAGTGATCGACGGGCCCGCATCTCTCGTGTGGGACGAGGCGGAGAACCGGCTCCATGTGCAGAAGGCGATTCTTGAGTGGTGCATCCCCGCCGGCTGAGCGAACAAACATTCAGTCGGCGGCGATCTCACCTGCCAGAGCCTTCCTGATCAGAGCGACCGTTTCCTCCACTCCGTAGAGGGCAACAAAGGATCCCATTCGGGGACCGCGTTCCTGGCCCAGAAGCGTCTCGTACAGGGTCCGGAACCACCCCTTCTGCTCGTCGAAACCCTGTTGCTTCCCCACCTCGTGGATCGCCGACTGGATGCTCTCCGCATCCGGTTCCATTCCTTCAAGAACAGCGGCGAGGGCTTCCAGTGCCGAAGCCTCCTCCGGGCTTGGTTTCCTGTAGCTCTTGGTCGGACGAACGCGATCCTGATAGTAGCGCACCGCCCGCTCGGCAAGCCGGGCGAGCACGGGTTCCCCTTCCGGTGTAGCCGTAGGCGCGTAGCGCCGGATGAACCCCCACAACACCTCCGCATCTTCTGCGTTGCAGGCACCTGCAAGGTTGAGAAGCATCCCGTACGTCAGTGGCGGAGTCCGGGCAGTGTCCACGTGCCCTGCGTGGATGTGCCAGAGAGGGTTTTCGAGCTTTTCTTTCTCGGTCTCGTCGGCGTAGCGGGCGCGGTAGCGTTCATAGTCGTCCACGTGACGCGGGATCACATCGAAGTAGAGCCGCTTGGCACGACGCGGCTGCAGGAACATGTAGAGCGAAAGGCTTTCCTCGGTTCCATAATCGAGCCACTCGTCGATGGTTAGCCCGTTGCCGATTGATTTTGAAATTTTATGTCCGTGCTCGTCGAGAAACAGCTCATAGGTCATGTTCACAGGTGCCCGGCCACCCAGCGCCGATACAATGCGAGCCGAGAGTTCGAACGAGGAGATGAGATCCTTCCCGTTCATTTCGTAATCCACCCCGAGTGCCAGCCACCGCATCGCCCAGTCCGCCTTCCACTGGAGCTTGCACTGTCCCCCTTTGACCGAGGTCTCAACCATGGAGCCGTCCTCGACCTGGTAGACAATGGTCCCGGCATCCGCGTCCACCGTTGTTACCGGTGCCTGCAAAACCCGCCCCGTGCGGGCGCACACGGGCAAGAATGGGCTCCATGTTTCTCCGCGCTCAGAACCAAGCGTGGGCCGCACAATGGCGACAATCTCGTCGTGGCGACGAAGCACTTCCAGCAGAGTCGCATCGAAATCACCACGCCGGTAGCACTCCGCGGCGCTCAGGAACTCGTAGTCAAATCCAAACCTGTCGAGGAAGGAGCGAAGGCGGGCGTTGTTGTGGTGAGCAAAACTCTCGTGGGTTCCGAACGGGTCAGGGACATCCGTAAGAGGCTTGCCCAGATGTTTCTCGAGCATCTCCCATTCGGGTACGTTGTCAGGCACGCTACGCATACCGTCCATGTCATCGGAAAACGCGACCAGACGCGTCGGCATCCCCGTCAGCTTCGCGAACGCATGGCGCACCATCGCCGTGCGCGCCACTTCCCCGAAGGTGCCGATATGCGGAAGACCCGAGGGTCCGTAACCGGTCTCGAACAACACATGCCCCTTGGCAGGGAGTTCGCCGCCAAGGCGCTTGGCGAGATTACGTGCTTCGTGAAAAGGCCACGCACGGCCCGTTTTGGCGGCAGCAGAAAGACCGGTCATAGAAAGGAAAACCCGACTTGCCCGCGACGCGGGGTGCGGCGGGGAGGCCAACCCATGCTATGGATGGAACCATGCGTCCGCCACCCGTTCAGGATCATTTGTTGGCAGTCACGCCGGTTGGTATGTTGGTGCACACTCGCCCCTCAGGATGGAACATGACGCGCGAGCACGCCGTTCGGAAATCCTTGATCCCGCTGGCCGTAGCCTTCTTTGTCGGCCTCCTTGCCGGGCCTGCGGGCGCGGCAAGCGAGCACCTTGGCACGCACGGGTCCTGGGAGGCTTGGAAGAGCGACGACAACGGCAGCACACGATGCTACGTCGTCAGCAACCCTCGCAAGTCCGCCGGCAAGTACACCCAACGCGGCAAGGTTTACGCCTTCGTCGAGATACATCTGGACGGTCAAGGGGCTGATGTCGTCAGCTTCAAGACTGGGTACCAGTTCCGCAAAGAAAGCACGGTCAATGTCGAGATCACCGACCAAGGGCAGTTCACCCTCTACACCAAAGACGACTCCGCCTGGGCTTACGACAAGGACGATGCGGCACTCGTTGCGGCCATGCGCAAGGGTTTCACCATGATCGTGCGTGGTGTCTCTTGGCGCGGCACCAAAACCACCGACACCTACGACCTGCGCGGCTTCTCCGCCGCCTCTAAGGCCATCAGGGACGCCTGCGCCGGCTAAGCCGTCCTGAGCTCTCCCCCCTTGGTAGACTTCCCTCGTGGGTAGTCAGGGAGAGAAAGCATGGGAGACGAATTGTTTCCGGTAGCAGACGCTATCGCCAAAGCGGCGCACGTTGACCGTGATCGCTACAAGGCCTTGTACCGGGCCTCGGTCGAGAACCCTGAAGCGTTCTGGGCCGAACAAGCACAAAAAACTATCGACTGGATCCGTCCCTTCACCAAGGTGAAAAACGTCTCTTACGGACCAAGCGAGGTGCACATCCGCTGGTTCGAGGATGGTGTCCTCAACGTCTCGGCCAACTGCATCGACCGGCATCTCGCCACGGGCCGGGACCGGACCGCCATCCTCTGGGAGGGCGATGACCCCTCCGAGAGCAAAACGATCACCTACGGCGAACTCCATGAGGAGGTCTGTCGCATGGCTAACGCGCTACGTGAGCAGGGCGTTGGCAAGGGCGACCGCATCACGATTTACATGCCGATGATCCCCGAAGCAGCCTACGCTCTACTGGCCTGCGCACGCATCGGTGCCATCCATTCCGTCGTCTTCGGGGGCTTTTCGCCTACCTCACTTGCGGACCGTATCCTCGACTGCGGCTCCACCACCGTCATCACTGCCGACGAGGGACTCCGAGGCGGACGCCCCGTTCCTCTCAAAGCCAACGTGGATGAGGCCCTGGCGCGGTGCCCTGACGTTCAGACGGTCCTTGTCATCGAACGAACCGGCAGCGCTGTCCCCATGGTGGAGAACCGCGACATAGCCTGGAGTGAAATCCGGGATCGCATGGCGTCCGAGTGCGAGCCCGAGGAGATGAGCGCGGAGGATCCGCTTTTCATCCTCTACACGTCAGGGTCTACTGGCCGCCCGAAGGGCGTCCTACACACCTCCGGCGGGTACCTGGTCTATGCGGCAATGACCCACCGCTACGTCTTCGATTACCACGAAGATGAGGTTTTTTGGTGCACCGCCGACGTGGGCTGGATTACTGGGCACACCTACATCATCTATGGGCCTCTCGCCAACGGAGCAACCACGCTCATGTTCGAAGGTGTCCCCAACTGGCCTGATACCTCTCGCTTCTGGCAGGTCTGCGAGAAGCACAGGGTAAATTCTTTCTACACTGCTCCCACCGCGATCCGCGCCCTCATGCGCGAGGGCGACGAACCCGTAGAGGGGACTGACCGTTCCTCGCTCCGCCTGCTGGGCTCCGTAGGCGAGCCAATCAATCCCGAGGCTTGGCTGTGGTACCACCGCATCGTAGGGGAGAGCCGCTGCCCGGTCGTCGATACCTGGTGGCAGACCGAAACCGGCGGGATCCTGATCGCACCGTTACCCGGTGCCACCGATCTCAAGCCCGGCTCGGCGACACTCCCCTTCTTCGGGGTCCAACCGGCAATCGTCGATGACGAGGGCAATGTCCTCGACGGAGCCTGTGAGGGAAAGCTCGTCCTTCTCGACAGTTGGCCTGGACAGATGCGCACCCTCTACGGAAACCACGAGCGTTTCATCGAAACTTATTTTTCTACCTACGAGGGCAAATACTTCACCGGCGACGGGGCGCGGCGCGACGAAGATGGCTACTATTGGATCACCGGCCGGGTGGACGACGTCATCAACGTCTCTGGCCACCGTATGGGGACCGCCCAGGTCGAGAGTGCGCTCGTTTCCCATGCCGCCGTCGCCGAATCTGCGGTCGTCGGCTACCCCCATGACATCAAGGGGCAGGGCATCTATGCCTATGTGACCCTCGTTGTGGGCACCGAGCCCACAGAAGATCTTCGCAACGAACTCGCCAAGCAAGTCCGCCGCGAGATCGGTCCCATCGCCACACCTGATCTCATCCAGTGGGCACCGGCATTGCCCAAGACCCGATCGGGGAAAATCATGCGACGCATCCTTCGAAAGATCGCCGCTGACGAGCATGAAAACCTGGGCGACACTTCGACTCTTGCGGACCCCTCTGCCGTCGATGACCTGGTGGCGAACCGGATGAACCGATGAGAACGCTCTTTGGCGCACTTTTCAGCGCGTTCCTCGCCTTTCCTGCCGTCGCCGCACCCATCTGCATCATCAACACCTTCGAGGTCGCTTGGGTGCACCCCGGAATCCTCTTCTACGCCAACCCCACCGGCTACGCCTGCGAGGGTGCTTCGATTCGGGTGAAGCAGAATGAAACAGGATGTTTCTTTGACGACGAGGCCGAAGCGGGAGAGAAAATCTTCCTCACCGGTGAGCACGCGGTCGATGGTTCGTGTATTCCGATCTGCGAAACCGAAGGGCCCTCGGTTACCGTTGTTTTCGACCTTTCCTCCACTTATGCCTGCGCCCCAGAGTGAAGATGTCCACGTATCCGTCGAGATGGTGCATGCATCGTCTGGACTTGCCCGCTCCCGCGCAATAAACCACATCCTGTCTTCCACGCGGCCTCAGACGGGCACCACAAGGAAAATTCCATGAGTGCGCCGAGCAATACTGCCGACGTCCGATCCGCATTCCTCTCGTTCTTCACCGGGAGAGGACACGAGGTCGTTGATTCGTCGCCATTGGTTCCACGCAATGATCCCACGCTACTGTTCACCAACGCCGGAATGGTGCAGTTCAAGAACGTCTTCACCGGACTGGAAGAGCGTCCCTACTCCAAGGCCGTCACCTCGCAGAAATGTCTTCGCGCAGGCGGAAAGCACAACGATCTTGAAAACGTTGGCTACACAGCCCGTCACCACACGTTCTTCGAAATGCTTGGAAACTTCTCCTTTGGCGCCTACTTCAAAGAGGAAGCAATCGAGGCCGCTTGGACACTGATCACCAAAGAATTCGGGCTTGCGCCAGAGCGCCTGTTGGTCACCGTCTACGCTGAGGACGACGAGGCCTTCGGGATCTGGAAGCGGGTAGCGGGACTTCCCGAGAACCGAATCCTGCGCATCGCCACGTCCGACAATTTCTGGGCCATGGGGGATACCGGCCCCTGCGGCCCTTGTTCCGAAATCTTCTATGACCATGGCGAAGAGGTGCCAGGCGGACCTCCGGGCAGCGCCGATGAAGACGGCGATCGTTTCGTCGAAATCTGGAACCTCGTCTTCATGCAGTACGAGCAAACAAACGACGGAAAGCGAACGGAACTTCCTCGTCCATCAATCGACACCGGAATGGGACTCGAGCGGATGGCGGCGGTAATGCAGGGCGTCACCGACAATTACGAAACCGACCTCTTCCGAGCATTGATCGAAGCATCAGTCGCCGCCACCAAAACCCCTGCCGAAGGAGAGGCGGCCGCCTCTCACCGGGTGATCGCCGACCACCTTCGAGCGTGTTCATTCGTAATCGCCGATGGCGTTCTTCCCGCCAACGAGGGGCGAGGCTATGTGCTGCGTCGGATCGCCAGGCGTGCCATGCGACATGCCCGATTTCTGGGCGTGCGCGAGCCGATCTTGTGCGAGCTGGTTGCGCCCGTAGTCGCTGAAATGGGAATGGCGTTTCCGGAGCTCACCCGTGCCCGATCGCTCATCGAGGAAACCCTGCGCGGAGAGGAAGAACGCTTCCGTGAAGCGCTGGAACGGGGAATGAAACTCCTCTCGGAAGAGACGGATCGCCTTGGCGCAGGCGAAGCCCTTCCTGGCAAGGTGGCCTTCCGGCTTTATGACACGTACGGCTTCCCGGTCGACCTTACCGAGGACATTCTCCGAGGGCAGGGAAGAACCCTAGAGAGAGAGAGCTACGAGAAGGCAATGGAGCACCAGCGTGCGACGGCACGTGGTGCCTGGTCGGGATCGGGCGAGGAGAAAACAGACAAAATCTGGTTCGAGATACACGAAAAGACCGGAAGCAGCGAGTTCCTCGGCTATGCGGGTACGAGGTCGGAAGCGTCGGTGACAGCCATCGTCACAGATGGAAAACTCGTCAACAGTGCCAAAGCGGACGCGAAAACCGTTGGTGTCGTGTGCAATCAGACGCCGTTCTATGCCGAAGGCGGAGGACAGATCGGCGACACCGGGGCACTTGTGGGTCCCACCGGCAAAATACGCATTGAGGACACCCGGGCAATGGCAGACGGGATGCACGTCCACTTCGGAACGGTGAAGGAGGGTGAAATTCACACGGGCGTTGCGGTGGTTCTCGAGGTCGACGACAAGCGCCGTGCCAGGTTGCGGGCCCACCATTCGGCAACCCATCTCCTGCACGCAGCTCTCCGCAAGCGCCTCGGCGAGCATGTAACACAGAAGGGTTCATTCGTCGCACCGGACCGACTGCGCTTTGACATCAGCCACCCCAAAGCCATCAACCCCGACGAGATCCACACGATCGAGCAGGACGTGAACGACTGGATACGAGCGAACGCCGAGGTTTCAACCAGGATCCTTTCCCCTGACGACGCCATCGCTGCAGGTGCCTTGGGCCTTTTCGGCGAAAAGTACGGAGATGAAGTGCGGGTCGTCAGTATGGACGGCATTGACGGCGAGCGATTCTCGATGGAGCTCTGTGGAGGGACCCACGTTGCACGGACGGGAGAAATCGGACTCCTAAAAATCGTTTCTGAATCTGCCCTAGCGGCGGGCGTACGACGCATCGAGGCCGTGGCAGGCGCAGCCGCACTGGCCCTCTTCCAGGAACGAACCCGCTCCATTGAAGAAATTGCCGGTGTACTGGGAGTCCCCGGTGAAGAAGCTCCCGTGCGGGTTGTCCGCCTCCTCGATGAGCGCCGGAAGCTGGAAAAAGAGGCGAGCGAGCTGCGACGCAAAATCGTCCACGGTGGTGCAAACCAGAGCGGTGGATCCGCCAGCCGCAGCATCTCGGGCGTGTCAGTGGCAGGGAGAGTTCTTGAGGGCGTACCGCCCCGCGAGCTGCGCCCGCTCGCCGCAGAGCTCCGCCGTTCACTCGGATCGGGAATTGCGATCGCAGTGACTGATTTCGAGGGCAAAGGATCTCTGGCGGTAGGCGTGAGCGAGGATCTCCTACCCCGATTCGATGCGGTGGCCCTCGTTCAGATTGGCGTAAACGCACTCGGCGGGAAAAAAGGCGGCGGACGACGCGACATGGCTCAAGGCGGAGGTCCTGATGCGTCCGCCACGGCAGCGGCCCTAGCCGCCATCGAACAGGCCATCGAAAAAGCTACCTAAGGAGCTTATTTCTTCTCGAGGGCGAGAACCTCGAGAGTCCGTTCGGCGGCCATGGCCGGTGCTAGGTCTCCACTCCTCACGCTCTCCTCGAGATCGGCAACACCAGGTAGCGAGCCTACCCGCGAGCGCACCGTCTCACGGAGTCTCGTCCCCACCATGGCCCAGATTCCTTCGACCGCCTGTTCGTTCCGACGCTCGGAAAAGAAACCATTTTGCGTCACCACCTCCCGAAACGCCTCGATACGCTCCCACGCTTCGGTCACGCCTGTTCCCTCAAGGGCTGAGCAGGTCGCCACTTCCGGCTCCCAGCCCCGAGTGGGCGATGAAAGCAGGCGCAGTGCGCTCCGATAGTCCGCGCAGGTCCGTGTGGCTACGGCCCGGAGATCCCCGTCGGCCTTGTTCACGAACAGAAAATCCATGATCTCAATGATTCCCCGCTTGATTCCCTGAAGTTCGTCGCCGGAACTCGGGAGAATCAGAAGCGTCACCGCATCGACTACGTCCCGCACCGCGATTTCGGCCTGCCCCACTCCCATGGTCTCGATCAACACCACGTCGAAGCCCGCCACTTCACACAGAGTGGCCGATTCCCGCATCCCATGTGCGATACCGCCGACAAGTCCCGAAGACGGGCTCGGGCGAATGTAGGAATCCTTGGAGCGGCCAAGGCCCTCCATTCTGGTTTTGTCGCCGAGGATAGATCCACCCGTGCGGGTGCTTGAAGGGTCAACCGCGAGGACGGCAACCCGGTGCCCTTTCTCCACCGCGTGCAGGCCAAGGGCCTCAATGAATGTCGACTTACCGACACCCGGCGGTCCCGAAATGCCGATACGGATTGAAGGAACCGCCCTGGGAAGGATCTCCTGGATGAGACGCGCCGCCGCCGCCGCGTGATCAACCCGACGCGATTCGACAAGAGTGATTGCTTGAGAGAGAGCGGTTCGGTCACCGTCAACGATTCGGCCGGCAAGGGAACCTACGCCGTCGAAGACCGCCATGTCCTCAGACGTCGTCTGTGAGCGATTCGATGAGATCGAGAACCTCCGTCGCGGCAGCCGGAATCGGAGTACCCGGCCCGAAAATGGCCTCGACACCGGCCTTGCGCAGCTTCTCGTAGTCGGTGGCAGGGATGACCCCGCCACAGAAGACCCTGATGTGGTCTGCTTTTCTGTTCGCGAGCTCACGAACGAGGTCGGGCACTAAAGTGAGATGGCCGGCGGCAAGGGTGGACACGCCCACTGCATGAACATCATTTTCGACCGCTTGGCGTGCAACCTCCCCGGACGTCTGGAAAAGCCCGCCCACGTCCACGTCAAAACCGATGTCGGCGAACGCCGTCGCGATCACCTTGGCACCTCGGTCGTGGCCATCCTGTCCAAGCTTGGCGACTAAAATTCGGGGACGGCGCCCCTTTTTCTCGGCAAAGTGCGCGGTGCGTTCGCGCAAGTTTCGCAGATCGTCATCCTCGCCGCGTGCACGCGCGTACGCCCCGGTCGCCAGCCGCGTCTCCGCCTTGTGGCGTCCGAACACTTTTTCCATCGCCATGGATATCTCCCCAACTGTCGCCCGCGCACGTGCCGCCGTCACTGAAAGTTCGAGTAAGTTTGCATCCTCACTCGCTGCACCCTGGGTGATCGCATCGAGAGCGGCACTGACCTTCTCCTCGTCACGCCCCTTGCGGACTCGTTCCAGGCGTTCCACTTGCCGGGCCCGCACCTCGTGCGTATCGATGGCGCGAACCTCGACCTGCTTCTCGCCTTCCGCACGGTAGCGGTTTACTCCGACCAACACGTCATCGCCTGTATCGAGGCGCGCTTGGCGGCGCGCCGCCGCCGCCTCAATCCGGAGCTTCGGCATCCCGCTTTCCGTAGCCTTGGTCATGCCCCCCATCTCCTCCACCTCATCGATCAGAGCTTCCGCTTCCTCGACGAGTCGGGCAGTGAGACTTTCCACGTAGTAGGAACCTGCGAGTGGGTCGATCGCGCGGGTAATTCCTGACTCTTCTTGGAGAATCAATTGGGTATTGCGGGCAACACGCGCCGAAGTTTCGGTGGGAAGCGCGATGGCTTCGTCAAAAGCGTTGGTGTGGAGCGATTGCGTCCCCCCGAGCACCGCCGCAAGTGCTTCGACAGAGGTCCGCACCACGTTGTTCAGTGGATCCTGCTCGGTCAACGACACACCTGAGGTCTGGCAGTGGGTCCGAAGCATCATTGATCGAGGGTTTTCAGGCGCAAACGTCCGCTGCATGCGATCGGCCCACAGTACTCGTGCCGCCCGAAGCTTCGCAACCTCCATGAAGAAGTTCATCCCGATTCCGAAGAAAAACGAGAGACGGGGAGCGAATTCGTCCACCGCAAGCCCCCTAGCGACGGCAGAGCGAACGTACTCCAAGCCGTCAGCCAGCGTGAACGCGAGCTCCTGAACGGCGTTCGCCCCAGCCTCGTGCATGTGGTAGCCCGAAATCGACACCGAGTTGAATTTCGGCATATGGCGGGCGGCGTAGGCAATGATATCCGCAACGATCCGCATCGAGGGGGCGGGCGGATAGATGTAGGTGTTGCGAACCATGAACTCCTTGAGAATGTCGTTCTGGATTGTGCCCGAGAGCACCCCGGGGCCGACTCCTTGCTCTTCGGCGGCAACAATGTAGGAAGCCATCACCGGGAGCACCGCTCCGTTCATGGTCATCGAGACACTCATCCGGTCAAGCGGGATCCCGTCAAACAGGACCTTCATGTCCTCGACCGAATCGATAGCAACACCGGCCTTGCCTACATCCCCGGCGACACGGGGATGGTCACTGTCATAGCCTCTGTGCGTAGCGAGATCGAAGGCAACCGAAAGCCCCATCTGTCCGGCAGCGAGCCCCTGTCGGTAAAAGGCGTTCGATTCTTCGGCGGTGGAAAAGCCTGCGTACTGGCGAATGGTCCACGGACGGCCCGTGTACATCGTCGCCCGGGGCCCGCGGAGGAACGGAGCGAACCCGGGGAGTTCGCCGACGTGGGTAAGTCCTGAGAGATCCTCGGAGGTGTAGAGAGGCTTGACGGCGATTCCCTCCGGGGTTTCCCACGTCCGGGCCTCGACATCGTCTCCATACTCCTGGCGTGCACGTGCATGCCAATCGCGCACTGTTGCTTTGGGGAACGCCTTCTTCATGGTCACATGGAGGAGCCGAGAGTACCTCGTCCCAGTCAGTTATCGGAGCGCAGCATCCAAGGAATGCAACAGACCGGGACGCTTTTCTCTTAGAGCTCCTTCGCCTCTTCCGACGTCACCTCGCCATAAACGTTTGGGTCTTGCCCAGCGGAGCGGGCTATCCCGGAGATAGCGTAGCAGTACTTTGATTTTTGGAGATTGCGATTGTTGAACCTCTATTCTGTCTCCTGGGGACACAAATAGAAGGTTTGCTCGAGTAGACCCTTAAACTTCGTGAGCCTAATTTACTGCTCCGTATGAAGTGCTGATTTGAGTAGTGGTCATCGGTATTGCTTAGTCAGGAAGAATGCGCTGGGGTTCCTTTGCGGTGCGATTGCCGTCGCGTCGCATTTCCGAAAACACTTCCGAGCTTGACTGTTTTTGAACCATGTATCCAGCTGTTGATTGAATTCGGTGATCAATTCGTGCCGAAAATCTGTTTGTGTGGGCTGAGTCGCGCAATCCTATAATGATGCATGCTTGGCCATGACAACCTGGGAAGCATCCCCTAGCCCATGCCCCGTCCCATGCCTCTCGCCGACGTAAAAGAAGCCTTCGAGCGCTTCGCGGCGGTAAACCCGAAACCGAAGGGGGAACTTGAGTATACGAGCTCCTACACGTTGCTGGTAGCGGTGGTCCTGTCCGCCCAGGCGACCGATGTGGGCGTGAACAAGGCGACACGGAAGCTTTTCACCGCTGCCGACACGCCTGCGGCCATGGTGGCCTTAGGCGAAACAAAGGTGCGCACGATGATCGGCAGCATCGGGCTTTTCCGGAACAAGGCAAAAAACGTCATCGCCCTCTCAGAAAAACTCCTGATCGAACACGGAGGCGAGGTGCCGCGATCCCACGAAGATCTCGAGGCCCTTCCCGGTGTCGGTCGCAAGACCGCGAACGTGGTACGCAACATCGCCTTCGGGGAGCCGACCATCGCCGTAGACACGCACATTTTCCGGGTCTCGAACCGGACTGGAATCGCGCCCGGAAAGAACCCACTGAACGTCGAACATGCGCTTATGCGACGCGTTCCTGAGGCGCGACGGCTGCACGCACACCACTGGCTCATCCTGCACGGACGCTACGTGTGTGTTGCGCGCAAGCCCCGGTGCGGTGCGTGCTCAATTTCCGACCTTTGCCGCGCCTCTCGCGCAGAACGGGGACAATCTTCCACTTAATACTCTCTGGCCTGACTCAGATAACTCGATTTTGGAGTTGTCATGGTTGCGATGCGCAAGAGTTGTCTGAGCCTCTACTAGCAAGAGCGTCTGGGAGCATTTCGTGTCTGAATCGCCGACCCTGATGGCAGGTAGACTATGCAGAGTGAACCGCAAGACGGCAGCCTACTTTTCCATCGCCTGCGAATGGCATTTCAACAACATTGACCAAGCAGCCAATTATCACAAATAAAAGAATGAGATAAACATCCTCTGGGATAGTTATCTGGGTCAGTTTTCCCTTTAGCTTCAGGCTTAAAAATGTTCCTTACTCAACAAGATTTCCTGCCCGCTGACCCCTCGACGGGATCAATGGGAAGACGCTCGGAGATGCCCGTCTGTTTCTCGAACCGCCGTGCCCAGTGGAGAAGTCTTCCCTCCGTGTGCCACGGGGAAACAATCTGCAGGCCGATGGGCAGCTCCTCATCCGTGAAGCCGCAGGGTACCGAAAGTGCGGGACAATCGGTCAGCGATACGGCCGCGCATGTCATGATCCAGCCGATGTAGTTCTCAAAGTGCCGCCCCTCAACCTGCTCTGGCCAGGAGGTGTCCACATCGAACGGCGGAACCATCGCCACGGGTGCGAGCAGCAGGTCGTATTCATCGAAAAACGCACGCACCCGGGCACACAGCCGCCCGCGTGCGCGCTCGGCCCGTCCGATCTCCTCGCGCGAAAGCGCATGTCCCGCTTCCAGGTTCCAATGGAGGTCGGGCTTCAATGCTTCAGGATTTCGCGCGTAAATTTCCGCCTTGTCGGTAGCGAGGAGATGTCCTCGGAGCGTATAGAAAATCTCCTCGGAGTCGGAAAGATCGGGCGTTGCCTCCACGACCTTGGCCCCGAAACTTGCGAAGGCTTGCGCTGCCTTCTCGACCGCCGCCGCAACCTCGGGATCGCAGGGGAGAAAACCGAAACCCGAGGTCCAGGCGATGCGACGTAAAACAGGTGCCTCGGACCACGAATTCACGTCCAGGGCAGACTGATAGGTGGCTGGTCTCCCGTCGGGATCCGGACAGCGGGGCCGCGAGATCGGATCGCGCGGATCAAACCCCGCCATGGCGTCGAGCAACAGGGCGAGATCGGACACGTCCCGGGCCATCGGGCCATCGATCATCAGCGTGTCGAAAGGAAGCTCGCGTGGGCCATGAGCGACGGTACCCGCACTTGATCGGATGCCGGTCACCGAACAGAAGGAAGCCGGGTTGCGAAGACTTCCACCAAGATCGGATCCGGACGCAAGCCACGCCCCCCCGGTGGCGAGGGCGGCAGCGGCCCCTCCTGAGGAGCCTCCGACCGTGCGAGAGAGGTTCCAAGGGTTGCGGGTCTTCCCAAATACCTCATTGAAGGTCTGCGAACCTGCCCCGAACTCGGGCGTATTGGTTTTCCCCAGCACCACGCCCCCCATACTTTCGAGCCGTTCGACTAAGTAATCCGAACGCGAGGGAACGTGGTCTGCGAATAATGGGGATCCATAAGTGGTGCGCACCCCTTCGACATCGGTGAGGTCCTTCACCAGGACCGGAAGCCCATGGAGGAAGCCCGGATCGTCCCGGCCCGCCTGGGGAATCTTCTTCGCTCGCTCGCGCGCACGTTTCTCGCAGAGTGTGGGAACGGCGTTGATCACAGGATCGACTTCCCGGATGCGCGCCAACGAGGCATCGATCGCCTCCTCGGGGGAGAGCGAACCCTCCTTGAGGCGCGCGACCATCGCACGTGCACTCAGCCTCACCAGGTCATCCATCGAAACTCTCTCCACAAGGTGCCGGAAAGCATGGCAGGGACACAAAGCAACGCAACCGCAGCCCGGTGAGCGCGAACCCGTTACACAACTAGTATGGTCGGGCGATCCTGGGAGGCTTGGCCATGCTAGTCGTGCAACACCAACGACCCTTCGCCCGCCCCGGAGGGGATACGCTCGGACAATGCCCGTGAGCGCACTTCGAGACGTGCTCGCCGTCGGCAACGCCATCGTCGACATTGTCGCGCAGGCTGACGATGCGTTTCTTGATGCGCACAGCGTGATACGGGCGCGGATGTCGCTCGTCGAACGCGACCAGGCCGTTGCCTTGACCGAGGCCCTGCAAGACACTCGGGGCACCCAAAACATTGCGGAGATGGCGGGCGGGTCCGCCGCCAATACCGCCGTCGGGATCGCCTCCCTCGGTGGCACAGCGGCATTCCTCGGCAAGTGCGCAGATGATCGACTGGGAACCGCCTTCCGCACGAACCTCGCTGCCTCCGGGATCGAGCATCTCACACCTCCCGGACCTGCGGAGCCTCCTACCGGCCGATCGGTGGTGCTTGTTACCCCCGATCACGAACGGTCGATGACAACCTATCCGGGGGCGGCGGCGACCATGTCCGTCAAGGATGTGGACGCTGTAATCGTGAAGCAGTCCCGAATCGTACTGATCGAGGGCTATCTCTTCTATTCGCCACCCTGCGCCGAAGCCCTGTTGGCGGCGGCACGGGCGGCGAAGGAGGCGAATATCACCGTGGCACTTGCTCTTTCCGATCCTCTCTGCGTGAAAGCCAACCGCGAGGCCATGCGGAATCTCGTCGACGGCTACGCTGACATCCTGATCGCCAACGAAGCCGAAGTGCTCGCCTACTACGAGATCGATGACTTCGGGGAAGCCGCAGAACGAGCGGCCTCGGATGCAGCGGTCGTGATCCTCACGCGGGGGGAAAAGGGGGCGGTGCTCCTGCGGGGCGGGGAAAGGGCTGAGATCTCCGCACGTCCAGTTCCGTCCGGTGTCACCGATGTGACCGGTGCCGGCGATGCCTTCGCCGCTGGAGCCCTTTTTGCACTCGCGAAAGAACGCTCCCTGGCCGATGCTGCTGCACTCGGGGCCCTTTGCGCAAGCGAGGCGGTTTCCCACTACGGTGCTCGCCCGGAAACTAGCCTCCGCCAACTTGCGCACACCGAAGGCCTGCTTCCCTGGTCTCCCAAGCCTGACTTGCCCCAGAAAAGCACACAGGCTTAGGTTTATGGGGTCCCTGGAATGAAGAGAGACATGCAAGAATTTTCCGAGACACAGATCGATTCCTACCGCCGGGACGGTTACATCATCGCGGAATGGCGTCTTCCGCTCGCAACTCTGCAGGCCGCACGCGAGGCGCTCGAGAGGCTACTCGATGTCAACGGGCACATGTCCTCGGATGCGATGTTCTGCCCGCATTTGCGCACGGCGGGCGTGCAGGGGCTGAAAGGCGACGACCACTGGCTGGATCTCGCACGCACGCCGGAAATCCTCGACATGGTCGGGCAGCTGATCGGGCCGGACTTCCTGCTTTGGGGAACCACCGTATTTGGAAAGCCTGCCGCCCGGGGCAAGGAAACCCCTTGGCACCAAGACGGCGAGTACTGGCCGATTCGTCCGCTCGCCACCTGTTCGGCGTGGATCGCCCTTGACGATGCCACGCCCGAGAACGGATGCCTGCGGGTGCTTCCAGGAAGCCACGTCGATCGGCAAATCCATCCGCACCACCGCAAGGAATCTGACAATCTGACGCTCCACGAGGAGCTCGACGACGACATTCTCAATCGCTACCCCGCGCGGGACATCGTCCTCGAGGCGGGGCAGATGTCCTTCCACGATGTCTATCTCGCGCACGGAAGCGCCCCCAACCATTCCGGGATGCGCCGTGCGGGATATGTCTGCCGCTACATGCCCACCTCCTCGGTGTGGGACAGGGAGATCGGCAGACGTCTCGAGGAGCGCAGCGGTGCCGTCGATTTCTCGGCTCGGGATCTCTATCTGATGCGTGGAAGCGACCGCTCTGGTCAGAACGAGTTCGCAGCCGATCGCTGATGAATCTACCTCAGCGCAGATAGCCAAGGTCCCGCCAGAGGCGATACTTTTCCCGAAACCCCGAAAGCGATTCCCAGACCCTACGGAAATCCTCGTTGGCAGCGATCTCCTCGGCCACCACTTCCTCCCAGGCGGCACGGAACTGGTCGAGCATCTCATCGGGCCAGGTGTGGATCTGCACGCCCTTCGCTTGGAGTTCTTCAAGGGCAGCGATCTGAATCGTCTCCCCCTCGGCGATGGAGTGACGGAAATTATCGCCGCACACGGTCTCGATCTGCACCTGCCGTAGGGGCGAGAGCGCATTCCACTTGCTAGCGTTGATCATCAGCTCGAAGTTCGTCGACTGCTGGTGCCAACCGGGGAAGTAGTAGTGCTTGGCGACCTGGTAAAAGCCCAGGTTGAGATCAATAGCAGGCATCGAGAACTCGGTGGCGTCAATGGTACCGAGTTCGAGGGCTGGAAAAATGTCCCCGCCGGCGAGTAGCTGGGTGGAGGCCCCGAGGCGGTCCATCACCTTCGCGCCCAGCCCGAAGAAACGCATTTTCAAGCCCTGGAGGTCTTCAACCGACTTGATTTCCTCACGGAACCAGCCCGAGGCTTCTGGTGGAATGATGCCGCACAGGATCCCGTGGATGTTGTGACGCGAGTAAATCTCTTCGAAAAGTTCCTTACCGCCCCCGAAGTAGACCCAAGCCATGTACTCGCTGGCGGGCGGGCCGAATGGCACGGAAGCAAACAGCTGGAGTGCAGGTACCTTGCCCGCCCAGTAGCCAGGCGTTGACCAGCCCGCGTCAACCCCGCCCGTCGAGACCGCATCGAAAATCTCGAACGCGGGAACGAGCGCACCCGGATCGAAAAACTTGATCTTCACAGCCCCGTCGGTGACGGCATCGACTTGGTCCTGGACGCGAACCCCGAGGGTGCCCAGCTGGGCGAGCGTCGAGGGGAACGTGCTCGCCATTTTCCAGCGTACTTTTTCGGTCTGGACCGAGGCTACCTCGTCTCCCCCGGAGACCTGCTCGTCGGAGTCGGTCCCGCCGAGATAGCGCTGTCCTATAAGGCCAACGACGAGGCCGATGAGGGCCGCAATAATCAGGTTGCGCATGAAGAAATCCCTTTAAAAAACGTAGCCAGGCGGCACCCAGCACGCTCGTACAATCCCAATTTGTAGGCCGTTTTGCAACGAACCTCCTCGGGCGAGTCCACGGCTGCGAACAAGGTCCCTACTCCGTGTGCCGCCTGCGATGGCGAAGACGGTTGAGGATGCGCGTGGCATCATCGCGTCCCACGATGCCGAAAACGAGTGCCAGCAATCCGAATACGGCCATCCCCGCCGCGATCAGGACAACGAGCGCCACACCCTCGGCCGCCGACCCGAGGGGCTCCAGTAGCGAGCGCAGGGGATCTGCTACAAGTCCTAGTAATGCAAGTGGCGCGGAAGCCAAGAGCACCCTGAACGCCATGATCCCGGCGGCCCGATCAGGGGCGAAATAGCCGCGTCGTCCGGCGAGCACGAGTAGAGCCGTCGCCTGCGCTGTCGAGGAAACCGTTTGCGCCAGCGCAATGCCCGCATGACCCAGTAGCTGCATGAGAAACGGGATCATCGCCGCATTCAGGACCATGGCACCAAGTGCGATCTTTACGGGTGTTGTGGTGTCGTAGCGGGCAAAGAACGATGACACCAGCGCGTGCACCAGCACGATGGCGGGTAAACCCAGCGAGTACGCTACGAGCGCTCGTGCCGTTGCCGCGGTGTCTTCAACCCCGAACGCGCCCCGTTCGAAGAGCGTGCCAACAATGGGTTCGGCAAGCGCGGCAAGCCCAATGCTGGAGGGAACCGAAAGCGCTAGTGCGATGCCCGCAGCGGAGCGTTGTTCGGCTTCCCCGCCCGCCTCGTCGCCGCCGTGGATGCGCCGCGACAAGGCGGGTAGCAAGGTCGTACGCACGGCAACCCCCACCACGGCGACGGGAAGATGAATCAGGTGATGTGCGTACGAAAGCCACGACACCGCGCCCGGAATCGCGCTCGCGAACACCGTCCCGACGACAACGTTGATCTGCACGACGCCCGAGCCGAGCAGTCCCGGAACCATCAGCCGACCCAAACGACGGGTCTCCGGAGTGAGCCGAGGGCGGGGAAGGGAAATGCGCATGCCGACCTGTCTTGTGGCACGAGCGACGAGGACCAGTTGGGCAACGCCACCGGCAAGCACCCCCCAAGCAAGCGCGTTCGCATGGCTGGAGTCAGCCATGACGGCCATTAGTAGAAAGACAATCATGAAGAGGTTGAGCAGCATCGGTGCCGCAGCGGCCGCTGCGAACCGGTAGAGCGAGTTGAGCACGGACCCGAAAAACGCAGTCATCGTGACCAACGCGAGATAGGGGAAGGTGATCCGGGCAAGCGACACTGTCTGGGTGAAGCGTTCGTCGCCCACCTCGAATCCAGGTGCCAACACCTTCACCAACCAAGGCATCATCGCTTCGGCGAGCACCACGCAGGGAAGCAGGATCAGAAGCAGAATAGAGGCGGCATTGGATGCGAAAGTTCTCGCCGCATCGGGCCCGCCGCGTTCGATGCGGCCTGAGAGAATGGGTACAAACGCCGCCGCGAAGGCTCCTTCCGCAAACAGCGCCCGAAACAGGTTGGGAAGCCGAAGCGCCACAAAAAACGCATCGGCGAGCGGGCCCGTACCCAAGGTGGCGGCGATAAGAAGGTCGCGGACAAACCCCAAAAGACGGCTCACCAGCGTGAAACCGCCCACGGTAGCGATCGATCCTGCCATCCCCGGCCGCGTCGGCAAGGACACTTCAGACAGTTTTTTTCTCCTGTACAGAACTGTCCCCGGACAGGAACGCGAGGATTCCCTTTCGTATTTCCTCGATCTGCACCTCTCCCGAGATCTTCTTGCCCGAGCGTGTCTGTACGTAAAAAACGTCCGACACCTTCTCTCCGTAGGTGGCGATCCGTGCCGAGGAAACCGCCAGACCCTGGTCGAGAATGGCCAGTGCAATCGTCGCGAGAAGACCGGGATGATCGCGGGCGACGATTTCGAGCACCGTGTGTTTGCGACTTGCTTTGTTGTCGATGATGACACTCGGTGTCACCTTGAAAACATCGGTCCGGCTTGGAGTGCTCGCTGGCCTGTCCGCGAGCAGTTGCTTGAGGTCCGGTTTTTCGACAATGAACTTCTCGATAGCCGCGGAAAGGGTTTCAAGCCGGCGTGGGTCATCACTAAAATCGGCGTTCCCGAACAACGCGATGACGAATGTGTAGAGAGCCATGCCGTCACGGGTCGTGATGATCTTTGCATCGGCGACGCTCATCCCTGCAAGCGTGATTGCCATCACCACCCGTGCGAACAGCCCCTGGCCGGAAGGTGCACTGATGATCACCTCGGCATTGTGGGTGTCGGGTAGCGGCCGACAGTCGATGGCAAAACCAGCCTCGTTCATCCCCGTTTCACGCGCCACCATCGCCGTTTTCACCACCGTTTCGAGTTCGTGCATCACCCAGAACTGCGAATAGGACCGTTCGACGAAGGCATCCACTTCCTCGGGCGGCCAGTCGGCGACCCGCTCCCGGAACTTCGCCTCCGCCGCGTCAATTCGGGTCAGCGTTGCCTCTGCCACCTCGATGCTGATTTCCGAAGGCCCGTCCGTTCCCTCGCCGGAAAGCACCGTGCCGGTCAACTCAAAGGCGTTCTCCAGGAGTCTCGCCTTGCGTGCGGTCCATACCGTGGGCCCGATCGCATTGATGTCGCAGACGGTCAGCACGTAGAGAAGGCGCAGGCGCTCAGGCGTCTGCACGCAGGTGACGATGTCGGTGATGGTTTGAGGATCTCCCAGATCACGCCGCAGGGACATCTCCGCAAGGTACAGGTGGTGCTCGACAAGCCAGACCACGTTTTGCGTGTCGTCCTCCGAAAGCCCTAAACGCGAGCAGACACCGCGGGCCATTTCGGCTCCAACCGTTGCATGCTCTCCTGCATGCCCCTTGCCGATGTCGTGGAGGAGCAGGGCAAGCCGAAGAAGGTGTTTTGAACGCACGCGCCCAGCCACCTGGGCGGCATGCGTAAGGTTGCGGGGGGGCTCGGCACGCTCCAGGACGGACAGCACCGAAAACGTCCGGATCGTGTGCTCGTCTACGGTATAAACATGGTACATATCATGTTCATTTTGGGCGATCACCCTCCCAAACTCCGGTACGAAACGCCCGAGCACACCGGTTGCATTCATCTCGCGCAGCACCGTTGCGACCTCTTTTGCAGACGACAAGATTCTGAGAAAAATCTCGCCACTGGCAAGATCGTCCCGAAGTGTCTCGACGGCGCGTGCACGTTTCCTGACCTCGCTCCGGAGCGACGGGTGCAGGGTGAGTTCTTGCTCGCCAGCGATCTCGAACGCTTCCAGGAGAAGGCGCGGATTCCGTTCAAGGGCCTGCATATCAGGCAGAGAAAGTTCTCTCTTGCGCACCGTGAAAACACCCGCCCGCTTGGGCGGAAGGCGGAAAAATGAACGCGGCTCGTGCTCGGCGCGTACATTCTCCAGGAATGATTCCGTTACCTCGCTGACGCGTTTGACGGTCAGGAAATAGTGCTTCATGAAGCGCTCGGTGCGATTTGTGCCGACACCGCCCCGGTAGCTGAACAGCTCGGCCATCTTCGGCTGTAGGTCAAACGTGAGACGGTCCTCGCCCCGGCCGGTTTCCCAGTGCAGGCAGCACCGGACCGCAAACAAGAAGTTGGCTGCCCGTCCGAACGCCTCCGTGTCGGCCTTTGCTACCAATCCGCGCTCGGCGAGTTTCACCATGCCGTCGGCTTCGAGGACATCGCCGGTGTCGTAGAGGAACTTCGCGACCCATCCGAGAAGTTGGAGATCGCGGAGCCCGCCGCGGCCCTCCTTCAGATTGGGTTCGACCATGTAGCGGGAATCCCCCATGCGGTCGCAACGCTCCCTTCTCTCTTCGATCTTGGCCTGGAGGAACTCCCGGCCTTTCCTGTCCATGAATTCGTGGCGCAGACGCTCCCGGAATAAGACAGCCATCTCCTGGTTCCCGTAGACGAAGCGGGCATCAAGTATGTTGGTCGCCACCGTCCAGTCCTCGCGGGCCGAGGCGAGGCACTGCCCGGTCGAGCGAGTGGCGTGGCCAACGGAAAGCCCCAGATCCCAGAGCGCGTAGAGGATGAACTGCACGAATGTCTCGACTGAAGAATCGGGTTCGTTCGGGGTGAGAAAGAGCAAGTCGACGTCCGACTGGGGGCAAAATTCCCCCCTGCCGTAGCCACCGACAGCAACAACGGAGATACCCTCGGAGACCGAATCCTCTACCACCCGACGGGCGCGGGCTTCGTCGTACAGGAAGGAAAGGATCTGGTCGGTGAGATAGGCGTACTCCTTCACCGTCACCAGGCCTTGGCGTGCACCTGCGAAACGGGAGCGGATCTCGCTCCGGCCTGCTGCCATCGCCTTGGAAAGCAGTTCCTTGAGATCCGTTCGATCCTCGTCGCCCGTCCCGCCTTCGCCCCGACTCTTCTCTGCTGTCACCGCCAGATCCATGCGGGAGATGATCCGTCGCGGGTCGGCGATCTCCATGTGCATTCTCCGGTTCAGAATGACAACGCCATTCGGTATCAGTGTTCGCGCAGGGCGAGAATTCGATAGACAAATTCGAGCGCCTCGCGCGGTGTAAGAGAATCCGGATCCACCGCATCGAGTGCCTCGGTCAACGGGTTCGGGGCGGGTGGGAGAGTGCTTTCCTCGAACAGTGGAAGCTCAGACAGTTTCTCGCGCGGGCCAGTGCGGCTGTCGTCCTCGAGCCTAGCGAGGATTTCGGCTGCACGCGCAAGCACCGTCGGCGGCAGACCTGCCAACCTGCCTACATGGATCCCGTAAGCCCGGTCGGCAACGCCTGCCACCACCTCGTGAAGGAACACCACCTCGCCCTCCCATTCGCGCACCCGCAAGCTGTGGCAGGAGATCTCCCCGTAACTCTCGGCAAGCGCGGTGAGCTCGTGGTAATGGGTTGCAAACAGCGTTCGGCAGCGGTTCTCTCGGTGGAGATACTCGACCGTCGCCCAGGCGATGGAGAGGCCGTCGAACGTGGCCGTGCCCCGGCCTACCTCGTCAAGGATGACGAACGCACGCTCTCCGGCCTGATTCAGGATCGCCGCCACCTCGATCATCTCGACCATGAACGTGGAGCGCCCGCGCGCGAGGTCGTCAGCAGCACCGACCCGGCTGAAGAGGCGGTTGACGATTCCGATTTCCGCAGATTGTGCGGGAACGAAGGAGCCTGCTTGGGCGAGTAGGACGATAAGCGCGTTCTGGCGCAGGAAGGTTGATTTTCCAGCCATGTTGGGGCCGGTCACTAACCAAATTCGCTTGTCTTTGTCGAAAGTGCAGTCATTGGAAACAAATCCGCTCCCGAGTGCTGCCTCCACCACCGGATGACGGCCGCCCCGGATGCGGAAACGGGCGTCGTCATACATTTGGGGGCGGACATAGTCCCGCTCGGAGGCGAGCTCGGCGAATCCCTGGGCAACATCGACGGCGGCGATCGCAAGGGCGGTGCGGCGGGCGGGCTGCGCCCGTGCCGTCACCGCCTGGCAGAGTTCTTCGAACACTTCCCGTTCGAGAACGAGCGAACGCTCGGCGGCATGGGAAAGCGCATCGGCAAGCGCAGCAAGTTCCTGACTCGAGAAGCGGACCACGCCGGCAAGTGTCTGGCGATGACGAAAGCGCCCATCATCGTGATTCTGGAGTCGCTTGGCATGCGTGGGTGGCACTTCGACGAAATAGCCCAACACCCTGTTGTGGCGGATTTTGAGAGATGCAACGCCCGTGGCGACACGCTCTTTCTCCTGCATTTCAGCAATCTGGCGCGTGGCATCCAGGCGGAGCGAGCGCTGCTCATCAAGGATTGTGCTGTACCCCTCGCGCACGAAATCCCCATCTCGTGCCAGGACGGGAGGGTCGTCGCGGATCGCACTCTCCAGGAGTGCGCATAGTTCGGTTTCGTCTCCCATTGTTTCGAGAATCGAGCGCAGTGCTGCGGGCGGTGGCCCGACGGGGTCGTCTTCCAGGATGGCCCTGACTTCAGCTGCCCCACGCAGGGCCCGGGCGACCGCGACAAGATCGCGAGGGCCACCACGGCCCAAGGTCACCCGTGAAAGGGCTCGGGCAAGATCGGGAGTACCCTTGAGGATGGTGCGGACGCTGGCGCGTTTCTCATCGGCACCCAGCAAGTAGGCAACACGGTCGTGACGGGCTTCGGTGCGCGGTGCATCGGCGAGCGGTTGCGAAAGATCAGCGGCAAGGCGGCGTGCGCCGGCGGCGGTCACTGTACGGTCGACTGCGGCGAGGAGAGAATCCTCACGCCTGCCACCGAGAGAGCGTGATATTTCAAGGTTGCGCCGCGTCGCCGCATCAATACCGAGAACTTTTGAGGCGATGATCCGCCGAGGGCGCTGGAGTGCGGGAAAACTTCCCTGCTGGGTGAGCTCGACGTAGTCGATCGCCGCCCCGCAGGCGGCAATTTCAGCGCGACTCATCTCTCCGAAAGCATCGAGACTTCCTACACGGTAGTGCTCTTCGAGTCGCTTTTCCGCACTAGCAAAGGAGAACCGAGGATCGGGAAGGGTGGTCGTGACGGCCTCACTCTCGGCAAGGAGTAACGCCAAATTTTCGTCCCTGGAGAGTGTTTCGGAGAGCACGACCTCGCCCGGGCGGGATCGCTCAAGAGCAGCAGCAAGACCGTTGTCAGGTGTGGTCTCCGTCTCCACCTCGCCGGTGGATATGTCAACAAACGCGATCCCCGTCTCGTCTCGGACCCGAACGATGGCGGCGAGGAAATTGTTGTTTTTGGGCTCGAGTAGCGTCTCATCGATCAGAGTTCCGGGCGTCACGACCCGGACCACCTCGCGTCGAACAAGGTCGCGGCGCTTGCGAGCCTCTTCCGAGGTCTCTACCTGCTCACAAACGGCAACCCGGAAGCCCTTCTTGGTGAGGCGTGCGAGATAGGAATCACAAGTGAGGACGGGCACTCCACACATAGGTACCTTGCGAGCCCCGTGGACGCCTCGATACGTGAGAGCGATGTCTAGAGCGGGAGCGGCCTCCTCCGCGTCCTCGAAGAACATCTCGTAGAAATCTCCCATGCGGAAGAAAAGGAGGCAGCCGGGGTGTGCCTTCTTTGCCGCAAAGAATTGCTCGAACATCGGCGTTGCCTGATGCTCACGGTGCGTTTCGGGAGAAACGCACTCAGTCAATTCAGCGGCGGTCAAGGACTTGATCACGCCTTGCACCCTAGCACGCAAGACGCACCAGCTTGATGGCCAAAAGAGTAGCGTTCTGGTTGGAGAGATACCGAATTGTTTCTATTCTCCCCGGCTGTGGAGGGGTGGCCGAGCGGTCGAAGGCGCGCGCTTGGAAAGCGCGTATACGGGAAACCGTATCGTGGGTTCGAATCCCACTCCCTCCACCAATCCACCCTTATTTGTAATTGCACCCTTATTTGTAATTGTACGTAATTGTACTTGTTTAATATAAATGGCTTTAAACTCTTATTTTATTGAATAATATGGTATTTTAGGTTATTCTGGTATTTTCTCAATTATTCTTGTATTCTTGTATTCTTGTATGTTTTCAATCGATGCTATGAAGTATAGTATATTAGAATGGCTCATCTGACAGGAAAGCTAACAAAGAAGCCGGTAGACAATCTTAGCACTGGACGCGGCCTTGTGGCATGGATAGACTAAAGCGGTAACTGGGCCCAAACTGGAAGTTCGAAGCTTCTAAAACCGGAAAACAGAAGTCAAGATTGGCGCGCACATTCTAAACAAAATGACCGAACTTGACCGTCCCGCTTTCGTGGTTGTCGCTTGAGAGATATCTGTGGGTAAGGGCATTTGGGGCAGCGTTAGATCCATGCAACAACGCCGCTTGATCCGATCCAGTTCGTTCTGTCTAATATGCTTTTTTTGTAAACTCGACAAATGTTGATAGTGTTGATAGTATTTAATCGTACAAAAACTAAGGAAATTGAATCATGGCGCTAAACTTAATGAATACCGTCGTTGAATTTTTACAACAGAACCCGGAGCAAAAATTTACAACCCGGGAAATTGCCAATTGGATATTCGAAACCTATCCAGATGAATGTCGCCAGAAGCAAAAACGCTCAACGGCCACCATAAACCCACTGGACAATGAAACCACTCTTTTACAGCAAATTGCTAGTGAAATTGGTTCCCGGCGCCCGCATCTGCAAAAGCGCCATCCGGAGATTAAAACCACGGAAGGCCGCCCTCGGAGGTATTATTTCACTGAATCCACTGATAGCGCCGAGATCGACCACGCGGAAAACCATGAGGCCTCACCTGCGACAAAGGTCAATGACTCCATTGTGAAAGAGCATGATCTTTACCCGATTCTGTCTGAATTTTTATGGTCGGAACTTGGACTATACAGCAAACGCATTGATGAAAAGCGTTCCCGCAATTCTCACGGCGCTGGTGGCAACAAATGGCTGTACCCTGATCTCGTTGCCATGGAAGATCTCAGCGGTGACTGGCACCGTGAAATCAAAAATTGTATTCAGCAATATGCTGATAAGAAAACCAAACTCTGGTCGTTTGAGGTTAAAATTCTGATCAATCGTTCGAACGCCCGCAAGGTCTTTTTCCAAACGGTTAGCAATTCCTCATGGGCCAATTTTGGATATTTGGTCGCCAGTGAAATTGAAGGCACAAACACCTTGAAAGAGCTTCGTATGCTTGCCGGTCTGCATGGTATTGGCTTTATCCGTCTTGATGCTGAAAACCCTTCTGAAAGCCAGATCATGATTCCAGCGAAGGAGCGCAGTAAAATTGACTGGGGTACGGCGAACAGGTTGACAGAAGAAAACAAGAATTTTCTGGAATACATTAAATTGGTCCGTCAGTTCTACCAAACAGGTGAAATACGAAAGTCCAATTGGGACATGGACGCTAATCAGGACTAATTTTTTCCAATGTTCCTATAATCTTCAGGCCCTTGCTGGCGTATTTACACCCCATGCCATTGCTCTTGTCCGAGGACATCTTTGCGCTAGATCCATACAACAACGCCCTGCTTTGCACTTAATTTGCACTCGGCCTCGACTTCCTCAAACGCAGCGATTTCTGCTAAGGACCGCTCAATATTCTGCTTCGCATCTTCGCTTATCTTCCGATACAGCGGATGCGCAGGCGATAGCCTCGACAGCGATTCAAGAATTCTTGCCGCTTCATCGCGTGCGTCGATATCACAGAGCTTCCCGGCATTGTTGATCAGGTCATCAACCATGACCGAAATCGCAAGCCCGGAAGGCAAGTCTTTCTGCTCCTTTATCTGCCAAACCATCAATGATGCCGGATACCCCGCCAAGAACCGCTCCGGTCGTCTTGACCTGATGGAAGAACCCCATCTTGGCCGCCTCATGCAGAAGATTGCTGGCAAAGCCAAGCCTGCTGCTGAATGCCTCACGTTCTCAATTGAACAGGACGCGCCTGCCAGCAGCACCCCTGATCCCCAACAAAATAACGAAACACAAGGAGGCCGAGAATGAGTTGGAACGATTTTAATAGTGCAGATGATCAAAGCGGATTTGATGTCATCCCCAAAGGCACGTTGGCAAAGGTCCGTATGACCATAAAGCCCGGCGGTCATGATGATGCATCGCAAGGATGGACGGGTGGCTGGGCTACACGCAACCATACCACTGGCGCAGTCTATTTGAACTGTGAGTTTGTGGTGTTGGAAGGCAAATATACCCGTCGCAAAATTTGAAGTCTGATTGTCCTTTACAGTGCCAAAGGACCGGACTCGGCCAATATTGGTCGCGCCTTTATCAAAGGGATTTTGAATTCCTCTCGCGGTGTGTCCAACAAGGATAATTCACCAGTCGCTCAAAATGCCCGTCGTATCAACGGCCCTGGTGATCTGGATGGTGTCGAGTTTCCAGCCCGTATTGACAGTTTCCAGCCCGTATTGACATTGAAAAAGACCAGAATGGTGACGACAAAACGTCATTAAACTGGCCATCACACCGGATCATAAGGAATACGCCTCCCTCATGGGCTCTGTATCCAGTGTGCAGCGCGACAAACAAGATGAGAGTCCAGCGTCAATCAGGATGATAACGCGGGGGTGGGGTCTCTCCAGTCGGGCTACGCCCTCCCTACGAGACCCCACCCCCGCGTTTCGCCCCAATCGGGCGGGCCTGACGGTCGTGGCTGGCTCGGATATGGATTGATTTTCCACAGAAGGGGGATCGTTCATGCCGGGCCGTCATGTCACTGACCAACAAATGAGGCTCTTCATGACGCTTGGACAAACCCATACCGTTCCCGTGGCCGCCGCCAAGGCGGGGATCAGCCAGGCCACGGGCTATCGGCTTCAAGCCGACCCAACGCTGCCATCACAGAAGAAGAAGTCGCGCGGCCGGCGTCGCCCCGATCCGCTGGCAGATATTTTTGACAGTGATGTTGTGCCGATGTTGCGGTTTTCACCGGGGATCCGCCCGGTCGCCGTTTACGAGGAGCTCCTTCGTCGTCACCCCGAGCTTGGGGCCGGTATCCGCCGCACTCTGGAACGGCGGATACGGACCTGGAACGCTGAGCACGGTCCCGGGCAAGAGGTGATTTTCCGGCAGAACCATGAGCCGGGCAAGATGGGCCTTTCGGATTTTACCGCCATGGGCAAATTGGGCGTGATCGTCGCTGGTGAGCCGCTGGATCATCGCTTGTATCACTTCCGCCTTGCCTACAGCGGATTCCAGCACGCCCATGTGGTTCTGGGTGGCGAGAGCTATGTGGCACTGGCCGAGGGATTGCAGAATGCCCTCTGGACGCTTGGTGGCGCTCCTCACGATCATCGCACCGACAGCCTGTCGGCGGCCTTCAAGAACCTGAACAAGGCGGCTCAAGACGATCTTACCAACCGCTTCGATGCCTTGTGTCGGCACTACGGCATGACGCCGACGCGCAACAACAAGGGCGTTGCCCATGAGAACGGCTCCACCGAGAGCCCCAATGGGCATCTGAAGCGCGCCATCGAGGACGCGCTGATCATGCGGGGGTCGCGCGATTTTGACGGCCTCGTCACCTACCGCCGCTTCATCGATGAGATCGTCGGCCGGATCAATGCGCGCAATGCCAAGCGGATCGACGCCGAACGTGCGAGCCTCAGACCTTTACCGCCGCAACGGACCACAGATTATGAGGAAGTCACGCTGCGCGTCACATCCTCCGGAGGCTTCACGTTGCGCAAGGTGTTCTACACCGTGCCGTCACGGTTGATCGGACATCGCCTGCGGATCCGGCTCTACGATGATCGCCTCGAGCTGTTTCTGGGCGGTAGCGCACTGATGACACTGCAGCGGGGGCGCGTATTCCGTGATGGCAGTCATGGCCATGTGGTCAATTACCACCATGTGATCCACTCCTTGCGCAAAAAGCCCATGGCGCTGATCGGGCTGGTCTACCGGGATCAGTTGTTTGCGCGCCGGGCGTTCCGCGACATGTTCACAGCTCTCCTGGAGAGCGCCGGAGAGAAGGTGGCGTGCCGCATGACGGTCGACCTTCTGGCGCTGGCCCATGACCGGGGCTGCGAGGCCGAGTTGGCCGAGTTGGCCGAGCACCTTGAAGAAGATCTGCGTCAGCACCGCTCTCCGGACATTCCAACTCTGCGGGCCCTGTTTGGCCCGTCAGAAGAAGCCCTCCCGGACGTCGAGGTGCAGATGGCCGATCTTGCCTCCTACAACCGGTTGCTCAGCAACGCTGCATCCGCTCTGGAGGTGACAGCATGACATCGCCTCAAACAGATACCGCACGCCTGACACTGGCTCTGACCGAGTTGCGCTTGCCTGCCATCAAAACCCTCTGGCCACGCTTCGCAGAACAGGCCGAGCAGAACAGGCCGATAAAGAAGGGTGGCCCGCCGCACGCCTGCTCAGCACCCTGGTGGAACATGAACTGGCCGAACGTGACCGTCGCCGGACCGTTCTTGAGGCCGTTACCGGTGCTGTTCTTGATGTTGTAGGGAGGAGAGGTAACTACCAGCCGGACTGAGGCATCCGGCATGCCCCGCATGACCTCAAGGGAGTCGCCTTGGTGGATTAACCCCTTCGGCTTCCTTGCGGGCTTGCGGGCTTGCGGGCTTGCGGGCTTGCGGGCTTGCGGGCTTGCGGGCTTGCGGGCTTGCGGGCTTGCGGGCTTGCGGGCTTGCGGGCTTGCGGGCTTGCGGGCTTGCGGGCTTGCGGGCTTGCGGGCTTGCGGGCTTGCGGGCTTGCGGGCTTGCGGGCTTGCCCCTTTCTAGGTTATCACACTGCTGGTCCGATTTCTGCTGGCTATGGCTACGCGCCACCCGTTTGACGGCTTGCTGGAAACCTAGGTCGACCGGTTTGACAACATGAGCATCAGGCCCTGGCTTCGCCATGTGTCCCTCCTCCCGTCAGGCAATGAGATTGGCGTACGTCAGCCGTTTCCCCTCCGCCTTGCGAAGCAGGCTACCCATCGCGGGCTCGCCGTTCAAGCCGATGGTGTTCTGGCGGTGCTCGTACTCGGCCACATAGCGATGCGTGTGACGCATGCTCCACCAGTGATGGGTTCCCATATAGCCGCGCTTCAAGAGTGCCCAGAACGATTCAATCCCGTTCGTGCTTGCCTTGCCGTTGACATACTCGCCCGCGCTGTGGCGAACTGACTCGTGTTTGTGGGGCAGGCCACGGTAGCCAGCATGCTCATCGGTGTAGATTGTAGCGTCCTTGTCCACGTTGGAGATGATCACGCGATGCAGTGTGGCCCTGTCTGTAGCTTCTACAGGCATAGCGCGAACAGGGCCTGAGCGTTCCCGCAGGCCCACGACCGGCTGCTTGCCTACAGCACCGCGACCTGCTCGGAGCTTCTTATTACTGTGCTTGTTGCGCTCTTTGCCACCTAGATACGCTTCGTCAACCTCGACCTCGCCGGTCAAGAGGCCCTTGCCGCTGGTGCAAGCTTCCCGAATCCGGTGCTCCAGGAACCATGCCGTCTTTTGCGTCACGCCTAGTTCCTTGGCGAACTGGACGCTGGAGATGCCCTTGCGGGCTGTGGTCATCATGTAGATGGCCAGAAGCCACGTTTGCAGGGGCAGGCGGGAAGACTCCATGACAGTGCCGGTGCGGACGCTAAACCGCTTTCGGCAACCACCGCACTTGTAGCCCATCGCTCCCTTCACCTTGTAGACTTTGTCGACATCGCAACGCGGGCAATGCGGCTGGTTGTCCCACCGCTCTTGCTCGATGAACGTTGCACACGCCTCTTCGGTAGGAAACCGATCGTAGAACTCGGGGATGCTCATGTGGTCTTTCATGTCGGACCTCCCTGTGCGGGAGAGAATAGCACCAAATCCCGGGTGGTGCAACTAGGTATATAGTTCCCCAAGTGTCATCACGCGCCTGACGGCAAGGTGGCAAACCCAGTATGACCATGGTAGCGGCGTGACCTCTCGGCGCGCCGCTATGTCTATATCTGGGCTGATGGTGTGTATCTTCAGGCGCGAATGGAAGATCAGGCAGAATGCATGTTGGTGATCATTGGGGCAACACCAGAAGGGACACACCGGAATGGAAAAAAGAACTTTTGGGCTTTCAGGTCGGTCTCCGCGAAAGCGCGCAAAGATGGCGAGAGCTGTTGCTGGATATCAAAATTCGGGGCCTCTCTGTCGCACCCGAGATCGCCGTTGGTGATGGCGCATTGGGGTTTTGGAAAGCCCTGGATGAGATTTTTCCAACGACCAAACACCAACGCTGCTGGGTCCACAAGGTTAAGCACGTACTTAACCATTTTCCAAAACCAATGGCGGTGACTGTAAAGTCTGACCTTAACGATATCAGCCACGCCGAGACACGCGCTGAAGCCGTTATTGCAATGGACCTGTTCTCCGAAAAATACGGCGTCAAATTTGAAAAAGCCGTGCGCTGTCTGATAAAAGACAGGGATGTGCTTCTGGCATTCTATGATTTCCCGGCAGAACATTGGATCCATTTACGGACGTCAAATCCACCCTCTCAGGCATGTTTACATGCTCTGCCGGTCGATGATCGAAAGTGTGTTTGCAACGGTCAGACACAGAACCGTCAGGACCAAAGGGGCGCTGTCCCAAAAGACCGCAAAGCTGATGGTCTTTACGCTCATTCAGGCAGCCTCAAAAAAATGGTTGCGATTGAAAGGAAAAAATCAGTTGCCAAAAGTTATCCAGGGCATAAAGTTCAATGACGGCATTGAAATCAATAACCTCAATGAAACCAGCGCCGCCTGATGGAACGCCATCACCCAAATTCAAGCATAGCTCTTTGCGCAATTCGGGAAACTCCATCTGGATGCGGCGCGACGAGCGTCCCTTGATGCGCTGCATGACATCGGACAGCGAAAGCTTCGGCGGGATCGACAGGAACATGTGAACATGTGGACATGGTCGCGCGCCAACACACCCTTCACGATGTAGACACCCATTTCTTCGCAGGTCTGGCGGATGATCTCACGGATACGTTCGCGCATCGGTCCCTGCAAAACCTTGTAGCGGTATTTTGCGACCCACACGACGTGGAATCTGTGGTAAAATCGCGTGTGCGCGGAGGAGAGATCATCAACAAACTCGCTGAAGCGGACCGGCTGGAAGCCAGTGGTTTCAATCCATTAGGTGGAAAATAAAGACAGTTGAACAGCAGTCGCGCGGCATGCTGTTTCGATCTCGGCAAATGTTCGTTGGTCAGCGCACCCAGACGATCGATGCTCTGCGCGGGCATCTGGCAGAGTACGGCGTGATTGGCCCGAAGAACAAAGCCGGGCTGAAGAAGTTTGTCGTGGCGCTGGACGACGAGAACAATCGCTTGCCTGACCTTGTGCGCGCCACCGCGAGATGTATCTCGAACACATCGACGCACTGTCAGCGAAGATTGGTGACCTCAACAAACAGATGAAGGCGGCGGCGAAATCCTCTACCAAGGTACGCCGGCTGACAAGCATGCCAGGTGTTGGATTGCAAACCGCTCTGGCGATTGATGCCTTCGCTCCAGCCATGAGTTCCTTCAAGCGGGGGCGAGACTTCTCGGCCTGGTTGGGGTTGGTGCCAAAGCAGAAATCGACAGGCGGCAAGAGCCGGCTGCCTCCCGAGTTCTCGCGCTTCAAGCCCGATGCAACATCTGCTCTCTGATATTGAAGATACGCACGCGGGGATTTTTCGTGCCGCCGGACAGAACCGGTTATCGCCCAATTCCGCAGACAAGAGTAAATCAACTTGCCTTTACATCTGTCATTTGATATCAAATGACAGTAAATGACAGGTGGATGGGATGAAACCAGAACCGGAATGGCTCTCGCTTGAAGAAGCCGCAGAGCATTTGAAGGTGGATAAAACATCGCTTTACGCGGCAGCACGCGAGGGCAGGGTGCCTTCGCAAAAGGTCGGAAAAAAGTGGGTTTTTGAGAGAGCGAAGCTGGACACCTGGTTGCGCGGCAGTCAATCGTCTGAATCGTTATTCCTCAATCTCGACTACGATATCGAGAACAACCAAAATCTCAGAGACCCGCAGCGTGATGGCTATCTGCGAGTTCAAGAGTTCTTCGCTGCGGGAAAGAACAGTGCAATTGTGCAAATACCCGTCGGCTGCGGAAAATCTGGTCTAGCTGCCATCCTGCCACTTGGGATCGCGGAAGGGCGTGTGATTGTAATAGCGCCAAACCTGACGATCAAAGACGGCCTTTACGAGGCGATGGATATTACTAACCGACAGAAGTGTTTCTGGCGGAAGGCGGGTGTTCTCGCGCCAAACCAGATGATTGCGGGACCTCTAACTTCCACCCTTGATAGCGGGAATATCTCGGTTGCAAGTAGGTCCCACATCGTTGTCACCAACGTACATCAGCTTGCGATGAATGCTGACAAGTGGCTGACGCAATTCTCCGATGATTTCTTCGATATGATCATTATTGACGAAGCGCACCACGCAGAAGCGGAAAGCTGGAAGAAAGTCATCAATCGCTTTCCGAACGCGAAGGTCATTTTGCTGACCGCCACACCCTTCAGAAGCGATCGGCAAGAACTCAACGGCGATCTCGTTTTTCGCTATCCGTTCCGTAGTGCGACGCTGAAAGGATATATCAAACGGCTGAAGGCCAGCTACGTTGCCCCGTCCACAATCGAACTTGGCTTCTCGGATCAGGCGGGCCGTACCTACACACTTGAGGAGGTTCTAAAACTCAAAGAGGAGGACTGGTTTAGTCGAGGGGTCGCCTTAGCGCAGCTTTGCAATCAACACATCGTGGACAACAGTCTGGAAAAACTCGAAGAGCTTCGGCAGAGCGGAACGCAGCATCAGCTCATTGCCGTAGCGTGCACTATCAATCACGCGAAAGAAATCCGGTCGATGTACCGTGAGCGAGGATTTAGCGCTGAGGTGATCCACAGCAGGCAGAAAGGGGACGAACAAGCCGCGATCCTGGCCGCGCTTAAAAACGGCACTCTTGATTGTGTCGTTCAAGTACAAATGCTCGGCGAAGGATTTGATCATCCAAAGCTCAGTGTTGCGGCGATTTTTCGACCATTCCGTTCCCTAGCGCCCTATATCCAATTTGTCGGTCGGATCATGCGCGTTGTCGTTCAGAACGATCCATCACATCCTGACAACGTCGGTCATATCGTAACCCATCTCGGGATGAATCTCGACGAACGACTCAAGGAATTCAAAGAGTTCGAGAATGACGATCAAGCTTTCTGGGACAAGGTAATAGGGGGAGTAGGGCCAGAAACGCCCGCCGGTGTTCGCGAAGGCAGCACGCGACTGCAGGCTGGTGAACGCGTTGTTGTTCACGATGAAATCGTGGACTCCTTGTGGGAAGAGGATTTCACTCCGATTGAAGATGAGCAAGTCATAGCTGATCTTCGAGAGCGCTTGACGCTGTACGGTCTTGACCCAAGCCAAGCTGACGAGATGTTCAAAAAAGCGCAGCAGTCGCCTATGCGCAAGAAAAACGCTTCGGAGCCGTTTCCGGTGCAGCCCCAAAAGGAATGGGAAGAGGCCAAAAAGCGCCTTTTTGAGCAGACACAGCGATTGGCAAAAATCCTTCTAAACCATGTCGAGCTGAAAATGACGGGGCACGAAATCCCTTATAAATACAAATCGTTGAATGTCAGCGGCAGGGACAACTACGTGTCGGCTCTCATGATGGTGAATCACGAAATTAATAAGCGACTTGGAAAGAGTCGAACCGATGCGTCAACAGAAGAGATCAAAGCTGTTTTGGATGGTCTTGACGATATTTTGCAGACTTTAGCTAAGCGGGTCAGAAAGGCGAAATCGGAGTATGACAAAAGGAAAACCTAGGGGGCGAACGCCCTCGCTTATCGGTGGTTCGAATGGCCGCCCGAAGCGTGCAAACGTTGTGAGAAGAAGTAAATGCTCCCGATGCCACTGCACGCTAGAGGCGGGCACCGGCTGTTTTGAGATTCCCAAGGTTGGTGTTGCCTTTGCAAACTCGAAGCGAGTCTGCCAGGAGTGCTTCAAAAACATCCTCCAGAAGACTGCTGAAGACTTGGAGGAGTTGCGAGCACTGTGAACGACCACCGGCTAAAAGCCGGTGGTCGTTCACGCAACAATATAAAAACTACTGCAATGGGAGAAAATTATGAAACGTAGAGAATTTGTGACGGCTGGTGTCGTTGGGGCAGCGGCCAC
The DNA here is from genome assembly GCA_965206145.1 of Alphaproteobacteria bacterium. Taxonomy (GTDB): domain Bacteria; phylum Pseudomonadota; class Alphaproteobacteria; order TMED109; family TMED109; genus CBDBIK01. Next base: position 201,799 of record CBDBIK010000009.1, on the reverse strand, counting down.
AACACTTGCGGCACCGGCGGTCGCGCAAGATATCCGTCAATGGAACATGGTCACTGCCTGGCCCAAGAACCTACCTGGGCCTGGTGTTGCTGCACAGATGCTGGCCGACCGGATCACCACATTGTCCGGCGGCCGACTCGAAATCAAACTGCACGCCGCAGGAGAGTGTCGATAACATGGGATATGACCGCTTTATGTAACATTGTTTCTGTCCGCTTTTAAGGTTTTCCGAAAGGAGAGCTCAAATGAAGCGGACAGCAATATTACAGGAAGTACGACAAATGAAGTTTTCAGAATACTATGATCAAACCAAAGCACGTAAATTGACGCAGAGTGAGGCCGCCAGCCTGCTTGGCATGTCTGAGCGCAGTTTTCGCCGCTATGGCAAACGTTATGAGGCAGATGGAGCCGATGGTTTGTTTGACCGGCGGCTAGCCAAGGTTCCCCAAAACCGTGTTCCAGTTGATACAGTTGCTAAGATGTTAACACTATTTGATACCGACTACTGGGATTTTACCCCAAAGCATTTCCATGAGAAGCTGGTGTCGAAACATGATTTCAAGCACAGCTACAATTGGGTGCGCCTGACGCTACAAGCGCGTGGCAGAGTTGATAAAGCGGTGCGTCGAGGCGCACATCGCCGCAAACGTGAACGCCGCGCTTTACCTGGAATGATGTTGCATCAGGATGGTTCAAGTCATGAATGGATTCCTGGTAAGTGGTGGGATTTGATCATGACTATGGATGATGCCACGAGCGAGATCTATTCGGCCTTTTTTATTGAAGAAGAAGGGACAATGAGCAGTTTTACGGGTGTGAGCGATGTTATTGGTTCAAAAGGTTTATTTTGCTCCCTCTACGCCGATAGAGGTAGCCATTACTGGCATACGCCTGATGCTGGAAGCAAAGTAGACAAAAACAACCCAACTCAATTTGGGCGCACTTTAGCCCATCTTGGCATTGAGTTAATCCCAGCATATTCGCCAGAGGCACGCGGTCGCTCTGAACGCATGTTTGGGACCCTTCAAAATCGATTGCCACAAGAACTACGTTTAAATGGCATTACGACGATGGAAGAAGCAAATCGTTTTTTGAAAGAAGAGTATTTGCCAACTCATAATGAAAAGTTTGCAATTGAACCCTCTGGTGATGGATCAGCCTTTGTGCCATTTACTGGCGATCTGGCCAACGTCCTGTGTGTGCACGAAGATCGTGTGGTTGGAAAAGACAACACTGTGCGCTACAAAAATAGGTGTCTTCAGATACCAGCAGATTGCCATCGAAATCATTATGTCAAACCCCGCGTGAAGTTCATGAATATCCAAACGGTCAATTGGCGATATTCCATGGTCCAAGAAAGCTTGCCTCATATGAACATGATGGAACGGAGATTAAAGATGTTAAAGGACAGGCTGCGTGAAACGCTTCGACCAGCCGAACCAAGGGTAACGGCCTTGCTCGCCTACGGCTCCCAAAACCGTCACCCTTGGAAAACAGAAACGGGACAAATGCCATGGTACATTAAAGCGGACAATTCCAAAAGTTTTGGCTCAGTACGAAACGTATGCATGGGGTTTGATCGGGGCGGCCAGACAGGCTCGTGACGAAGACTGTGGTGCCAGCTTGATGAGATGAAACCATTGCAGATAGTTTTCGAGATATTTTGTTGCAATGCCACGGTAGCGGCGCAGGAAATCTTTCAACTGACTGTGGCGGCTGTTGACAGTCTGAATATGAAAGGCCCCCCGGACCCGTTCGCCAGCTGACAAATTGAGGGCTTCATGGTGAACACCCATTGCCGCCGCGCAGGGCCGATAGCTTTGACAGCCGTCGGACACAAGCACGATGTCCTTGTCGATGACCGGACTGATTGCCTGTTCCAGCGTGTTGGCAGTCACTGCGGGCAGAACCGTACTGAATGTTGTGCCACTACGGTCGGCGACAACCAGAACCGGCACCTGTTCGCCAGACAGGCCGCGCTTGCTGGCCTTGCCACCCCGTTTGCGGGGCTTGCGTCCCAATTTGCGCTGTCCCTTATGGCTCTCCAGAACATAGGTTTCATCGACCTCGACGATCCCTTTGAGTTTTTACGGGGCCTGCCTTGTGGCCTGCAGAAACCGGTGTCGCCAGCGAAAGGCTGTGTTGACAGCAAGGTTACAGTGAGCCGCTGACGCCCGAACCGTTTCGCCCGCAGCCAGGCATCCGCCAAAGACCAGCCAGCGATCTTTGTAGTGAAGCCCGGACAAGGGCGTGCCGGTTGCTACGTTGAAGGTGCGCCGGCAGCTCTTGCACTGCTAGCGGCGCAGGCCACGTGCCTTGCCCCGTGATACGGCACCCGGTGTGCTGCAATGCGGACAGCGCCTGTCATCGCCAACCGTAAGTTCGACCGCAACAAGCGAGGAAACCGCTTCACCCCGCCCCAAAAGCACCGCTTCAGACGAAGACGCACGGCGTGTCTTTCGGGTAAAGATCGCGGCGTATGAGGTTGCGGGGAAGCCAATCGTTTACATAGACGAGAGCGGATTTGCCCATGACATGCCGCGCACCCACGGCTACGCGCCACGTGGCCAGCGCTACTTTGGCAAACATAACTGGCAGGCAAAGGGTCGAACCAATGTCATAGGCGCACTCCTGGCTGGTGTCTTAACTCACGGCAGGCCTGACCACGGCCAATGTGGACGCCGACCTTTTCAACCTCTGGGTCAGGCATGATTTGCTTCCCAAACTCCCACCAAACGCCGTGCTGGTCCTTGATAATGCCTCCTTCCACAAAAGAGCCGATACCAGGGCCATGATTACACAGGAAGGTCATATCCTCGAATACCTCCCGGCCTACAGTCCTGACCTCAACAAAATCGAATCAAAATGGGCGCAGGTCAAAATCATCAGGAGAACAACAGCACAAACAACCGAGGAAATCTTCAGCACCAATTTTTGAATCAAAATATATCGGCTGGGCTATACACGGTTTGTTCAAATACAGAATGGCTCACAGAACGCCACAAATGGCCGGGCCTGAAGGCCGTAATCATGACTGAGTACACACGTGAAATCAGAGGTCAGGCCAAAACGGTTAGGCAATTTTACATTTCATCCGTCCTTGAGGCCCCCGCGAAAATGGCACATCACATCCGCAATCACTGGCAGGTGGAAAACTGTTTGCATTGGGCGCTCGATGTTAACTTCCGCCAGGATGACTGCCGCATCAGAACCGGAAATGCCGTAGCCAATTTCGCCACAATCAATCATGCAGCAATGAACCTGCTACGCCGCGCCCCAGGCAAAATCAGCCTGCCGCAAAAACGGCGATCAGCGGCATGGGACGACACCTACATGGAAGCCGCAATCCGAAAATAAACATTCAGTCGATTCCCCTGTGGAATGGCTGACGGAGAATTGACCGGAGCAAATTCTGCTCGCATCATCCGGGTGAATGATAAGAACGAAAGGATCGCGGTATGCAGTGACGATCTGATCTTTCAAAATGAAGGCAAGTTCAAACTGGTGAATCCGGGGCTTTCCACCAGTATTTTCAACGCGAATGAAGAAAGCTGGGATGGCTAAGTGGCCTTTGCCATGGTGCAAACCCTCTCGCGGGAGAGCAATCTGCAATCGCTACCAGCACCAGATGCGTTGGTGATTGATGAAGCCCATCACGCCCGGGCCGACAGCTATATGCGGGTGATTGAGCACGCACAAAACATCAACCCCAATATGAAGCCGCTAGGCATGACCGCCACACCAACCGTGGTGATAAAAAAGGTCTGCATCCAATCTTCTCCAATGTGTCGGACCGAATCACGGTCAAGGAGCTGATTGCTTCCGGTCACCTTGTGCCCTGGCGGGATGCAAAATTAACGAAAACCCTTATTTTATTGGGTTTTCGTAGACCGAACCAAATTGCCCCGAGGTTCGGTCAAAAAATAGCAGAAGCGCTAAACTGCCACCTGCCCGATGCCCCGCTACAGGCCGAATCCGAACGCGCGCGCTTCCGGAATTGTTCCGCAACATGTCGAACGAGCAGCAGGACGCGTTTTTTCAGGCAACTGCTACGCTGGCGCAACCGGTGAGCCAAGTGGAAGACGACAAGGAGAAACGGGCTTAGTCGTCTTCTATGACCATCAGTTCAGGTCGAAATGTTTCGACCGGCGTCACGCTCCTCCAAACAACCAAGTTTGAGTTTAACCTTGCAAAGTTGGAATGAATATCCAATACTGCAAGGATGATTGAAAGAGAAAAATATCACGAAGTTACTGAGCTTCTGGACAGTTTCCCCGCTGTATCCATCATCGGACCGCGCCAGGTTGGCAAGACGACCCTTGCCCATAGGATCGCTGAAACTCGATCTTCCGTCTATCTGGATCTGGAATCCGAGCGCGACCGCGTCAAGCTGAGCGACCCTGGATATTACCTGCGTAAGCACAGTGACAAATTGGTCGTGCTGGACGAAATTCACAAAATTCCGGAAATCTTTCAGGAAATACGCGGGGTAATTGATGAGAACCGTCGCAAGGGGCGCAAAGCAGGGCAATTCCTGATCCTTGGATCGGCGGCAATAGACCTGCTCCGCCAATCTGGTGAAAGCCTCGCCGGGCGCATTTCTTACTGCGAAATGTTCCCTCTGAATATCCGTGAAGTTGGCCGGAACCGGCAAGAACAGCTTTGGTGGCGCGGCGGGTATCCCGACAGCTTTCTGGCGAACAATGATCGCCTGAGCGATGTCTGGCGCCGCGATTTCATCTGCACGTATCTGGAACGTGATGTGCCGGAATTTGGCCCGAGGATTTCGGCTGAACGACTTCGACGATTTTGGACCATGCTGGCGCACCTCCACGGCGGATTACTAAATTCTGCAAATCTGGCGCGCAACCTGGAAGTGGACAACAAAACCATTACCAATTACCTCGATTTGTTGACGGATCTTCTTCTGGTCCGACGTTTGCAACCATGGCATGCCAACGTCAAGAAACGGTTGGTGAAATCGCCCAAGGTCTATTTGCGAGATAGTGGGATACTGCATACGTTGTTGCAGATACCCGATTTCGAAGCTTTGTTGGGCAATCCAAAACTTGGTGATAGTTGGGAAGGGTTTGTAGTCGAAAATATCGTTTCCGCCCTGCCTGTAGCCGTCCAGCCGTATTTCTATCGCACCTCTGCGGGAGCTGAAATTGATCTGTTGCTGGATTTTGGGCAGGAAACCTGGGCCATTGAAATCAAGAAAACCACTGCACCGAAATTGTCAAAAGGATTTTACCTTGCTTGCGAAGATTTGAAACCAGCGCGTAAATACGTCATTTACGGTGGCGATGAGACGTTCGGATTGACCAAGGATATCACAGCCATCCCGCTGGCTACGCTGATGGATGAAATCTCTGACTTGTAGAAATGATAGGGGGCTATAGCGAATAGTCCCCATCATATACGGTACACGGGATACGTAGGGGCCGACCCGTGCCGGTTGCCTATCCCCGGTATACGTTATACGGGGGAACTTTGCGGCATCTGGTTCGTTAAGGATAGCTGGGAAACGTCACCCCTTCTGAAAACCCTTGGTTAAATAGCTAACCAGGGGTTACGCTTACATAGCTATGTAAGGATACCCCTATGGCCGCCCGTCACTCTGCCCAACCCATGCCGCCGCAACCTGCCACCTATCAGGACGTGCTCAATGCCCCGCCCCACATGGTGGCCGAGATCATCAACGGAACCCTGAACACGCAGCCGAGGCCCGCTGCGCCACATGCGCTAGCATCGTCCTATCTTGGCGACGAGCTTGTAGGGCCTTTTGGAAAAGGTCGCAGGGACGGCCCCGGCGGCTGGTGGATCATTGATGAACCCGAGCTGCATCTGAATGATGATATTCTGGTGCCTGATATGGCTGGATGGCGCAAGGAAACCATGCCGGACTATCCAGGTACCGCGTTCTTCGATATTGCCCCCGACTGGGCATGCGAAGTGCTCTCCCCCTCGACCCGCAAGGTCGACCTGCTGGAAAAACGCCCGATCTACGCCCGCGAAGGTGTCGGCCACCTCTGGCTGGTGGATCCGATTGCAAAGGGACTGGAAGCCTTCGAGTTGCGGGACGGCGAATGGGTGCTGATCGCGACCCTGAAAGATGATGATCCTGTCAGTGTGCGCCCCTTTGACGCCATCACCTTTTCGCTGGGTGATCTCTGGCCCTGAACCGCCGGGACCGCGCCGCTCGGAAAATGCCGTCAAGGCGTGAAGCTGTAAAACAAAAGCGGCACCGTCTAGGGTCTGTTGACATTCGGGATTTCCATTTGGCCTGAACTCTGATTCAAGCTTTCAAAATGGAGGTTTGAATGGACGAAGATCGCTTGGTTATCTCGGATGAACTTTGGGACAGAATTGCACCCCTCTTGTCCGGCAAGGCCGGGGACCCGAGAGCAAGCGGTCGCGACAATCGCATGTTCCTGAAGGCGGTTTTTTGGCGTGTACGCGCCGGCTCGCCGTGGCGTGATCTTCCCAAGAATTTCGGTAATTGGACGGACATGTTCATGCCTTTGGCTTCTTTGGCGCGAGGCCGTTGTCGGTGGTGTACGACAACGACAGCTGTCTGGTTGCGAAGATCGAGGCGGATGGCCGTCGTCGCCGGACGCTGATGTTCACAGAGATGCTGTCGCACTACCTGTTTGATGATCGTTACGGCCGCCCAGGCAAGGACAACGATAAGGGCAGCGTGGAAGGTCTGGTTGGCTGGTCGCGGCGCAACATGATGGTGCCGCTGCCGGAGTTCCCCGACATTGAGAGCTTCAACACCTGGCTGGAAGAGCAATGTCGCAAGCGGCAAGCGGCGATCCTGCACGGGCACACGGAGACGATTAGCAAACGCCTACAGCGTGACCTTGCGACCATGCAGCCCTTGCCATCGGCATGAGCGCATGCATCAGATCGACCGCTTCCGGGATGACTTCGGGCTCGGCTGATCGGGCAATCATGGAGTGGCCGTCAGATTTGCGCCGTGTTTCGCGATGGTCCCCCGGGGTCCGACGTTGGCACGAGAGAGAGTTGGTCGCGTGAGTCATTCCCTCCGCCACATAATCCCTTTAAGTGGCTGATATTCATGTGAAATGACATGATTTTGAATTTTCGTTCCCACATCCGTTCCCACACTGTGCGCTTGCTTGATTTGAGTAATTAGGCTGGATCAGACGTGTTTCCCGTAATCAACTTGCGTTGTTCATCGCGGCTGATTTGGCCGTAACTGCGCAAGGTGGTCAAAACACCTGTGTGCCCAAGGTTTTAAGACGTGGCCACCAGTTCTGCCAAAGACGTGCAATGTTTGGCTGCGTGGCGGGCCAGCATGTGACGGAAGGCGTGGGGGCCGTAGTTAGAAACGCCTGCATCCTCAAACGCTACGCGAACAATTTTGCGCACAGGTTCCGTGGTTTTCCAATGTTCGCGGGTAAATCCATCTTGCTGAGAAAGCCACAGGATAAATTCCCGCAAGGTTGCCGAGACAGAACGTATTGTTGATTTGCCCAAGGGTTTCCGGTCTTTGTCTTGCTTTGTTCCAAGTGGAAGCGGAACCCCATAGCCTGTTCAATATGAAAGCGGGAAAAATCTTTGCGTCCGCTCCAGACGTCAAAGCGCTCAAGGGCGGCAATTTCACGGTCCAGCGTCTTTTCAGAAAGCTGGCGGGCAAACTTACGATATTCCAGAAAGCGGCGTTTCAGACGTTCGTTTTTTTCATTTGGTCGTTTGGTCATGGTGGATTCCTATGTTTGGATCAGGGATTAGGTGGGGTATTTTTTGGACTAATGGCGCATTCGAAAGGTCAATTCTGAAATTTTTGCAATCGGAGAACGCCTGCCATTCCCACATCACCCGCGCTATGTCTGGTGGCCTCAATAGAAGGTTCAGAACTGCGCTGGGCGGGTGGCCGTTGAGGGCCACGTGGAGCCAGTGGCGCAAAGGGAAAGGAGGTATGTGTCCACTATATTCACCCATCATGCTCCCCGACATGCAGCGGGACGATGAACCGCGTAGCGTGTGATCTGGGACGATAAGAAGGGCACCGTCACCGGCGAACACTCCAAAGTGTCCCGGATGCAGGAGGTTCTTGCCAAGCCGACGCCGGTTGATTTCAGCAACGACGAAATGGAAATCCACCTGCTTGATCCGGCCCATGACCCGCGCGACTTCCTCCACCTGCTGGCCGCGGCCTACTTGCCCATCCTCAACGAGCCCCTCCGCCAGACGCTTCCTCCCGTCTTCCGGGACGCGAAGCGTCGCGAAGGCGTTCCGTATCCTGCACCAGTCATGTTCTACGAGGACGGAACGGAGGCTCCCATGGTTCTCGGACGCGATTACCTGCCGTGATCACGATCCACGAGGTGGATTCGGATTGCTTACATCGGCATCCTCATTCCATCCCATGAGGCGAGTAGTTGGCCCAAAAGTCGCAGATAGAGTGGACAGATGCTACGTGGAACCCGGTGACCGGTTGCACGAAGGTCGGCCCCGGATGTGACAACTGTTATGCCGAGCGTTTCGCGGAACGGTGGCGTAGCACACCAGATCATCCTTACGAGCAGGGTTTCGATCTGAAACTCTGGCCGGCAAGGCTGGGGCAGCCAATGCTTTGGAAGAAGCCGCGCATGATCTTCGTGAATTCGATAAGCGACCTCTTTCACAAGGAAATCGACCACGCATACATCGACCGGATGTTCGACGCCATGGAGCACGCGGATTGGCATGTCTATCAGGTTCTGACCAAGCGCAGTTCGCTCATGCGCAGCTATATCCGGAAGCGGTATGGCGGCGGATCTGTCCCGCGTCATATCTGGCCGGGCGTTTCGGTTGAGGACGCCGCACACACCAGCCGGATCGAACACCTGAAACAGATCAACTCCGACGCGCGGTTTATCTCTTTCGAGCCGCTGCTTGGGCCGATCGGCGACGTCAATCTGCTTGGCATCGCGTGGGCAATCATTGGGGGTGAGAGCGGGCCTCGTGCACGGCCCATGGAGGAAGATTGGGCCTGTGCGCTGCGTGACCTCTGCGGCCGTGACAACGTGGCGTTCTTCTTCAAACAGTGGGGCGGTGCACGGCCAAAATCTGGCGGACGTCTGCTAGGTGGTGAAGAGTGGAATGGCTTTCCCTGGCGGATTGTTCCCGAACCCATCATTCGTGCTTTGCAGCTCGAGCGTGTGGGATAGAAAATAACTGGATACTGGGAAGAGTCTGGGCCAGAGGGCGGGAGAATTCCCTGACGAATCCACGACCGGAATTCGAATAATTTTCCTACCCCGAAACAACCTTTGAAACGCCATGAAAAATCCGTTTCCGAGGCCATTCAGAGCCTTTTACAACCAAATTTCCAATTATTTTCTCTGACCAGATTCGGACCGTTAACAAGCGCAAAGTGCTTGATTTCACAGACCCCAACCCGCTTCTTTCCGCTTAAACCCGGTTCTTCCCAGTATCCAGTTATTTTCGGTTCCCCACAGTCTTAGAACTGGACGCGGCCTCGTTGCATGGATAGGCTAAGGTAGCAATTGGGCCAAACTGGAAGCTCGAAGTTTCCAAAATCGGAAAACAAAAATCAGGCTTGGCATGCACATTCCAAACAAAATAACCGAGTTCGGCCGCCCCGAGTCTCTGGTTGTCGCTTAGCAATATCCATGGGTAAAGGCAAATTTTGGACAGCGCTAAATCCATGCAACAACGCCGGTGACATTGATCTTTTCACCGGATTGAAACAACCTTGGTCTAAGCTGGTCATCAAGCACCTCGCATATCAGCCAAGGTCTATTTATGCAACAATGCTACGTGAAGATTATCGGATAGGATATTCCGGTATCGACCTCCATTGGGAAGCTATCGACGAAGATATTTCCGTTGAGGAACTTCTGGCGGGTCAAGGCGATCAGACACGGCGGATACAGGCGGCGTGAAAAACAACAGGAACGAGTTGAAAACCTGCTTCAAACGCGTGGATTATGATCTAGAAGCCCTTCTCCATTTTATTGATCTTGGAGACATCGCGCTGCCCGACATCCAACGTCCGTTCGTTTGGAAAAATGCCAAGGTTCGTGATCTTTTCGATTCCATATACCACGGTTTCCCCGTCGGCTATTTTCTGTTCTGGGAAAACTCAAATGAAACGAATGTGAAGCAAATTGGCGTCGATGTGAAGCAGCACAACACAGCCGCGCGGTTGATCATTGACGGTCAGCAACGGCTGACCTCACTCTACGCGGTTTTCCGTGGGAAAAAGGTTATTGATGATAATTATGAGGAACGCCAGATTGAGATTTCCTTCCGACCCCGCGATGGAAAGTTCGACGTTGCCAATGCCGCAATCCGGCGTGACCCTGAGTGGATACCTAACATCTCTGAACTGTGGGCCGATGGGAAGTCCAGCTACAAGCTTGTGAAGCAATTTCTGACACAGGTTCGTAGGAAATCGGAACTCACCGACGAAGAGGAAGAGCTGATCTCTCACAACCTCGATCGACTGTTTGATTTGCGAAAGTATCCATTCACAGCTTTGGAAATTTCCGCATCTGTTGATGAAGAACAGGTCTCCGACATCTTCGTACGGATCAACAGCGAAGGGACAAAATTGACCCAAGCCGACTTTATTCTGACTCTTTTGTCAGTTTTCTGGGAAGATGGTCGCCGTCAACTCGAAACCTTTTGCCGGCAGTCCCGCAAGGAGGCTTTACATGAAAGCAAGACGTCTCCTTTCAACCATTTTATTCAACCGGACTCGGACCATTTACTCCGGGTTGCGGTCGCTTATGGTTTTGGCAGAGGACGCCTGAAGAGTGTTTACCAAATTCTTCGGGGGAAGGATCTAGCGACCGGGGAATACACGATTGAGAGCCGAGATGCACAATTTGAAATTCTCAAGAACGCTCATGAGCATACTTTGAACCTGACCTATTGGCACCAATTCCTTAACGCCCTCGTCGGTGCAGGTTTTCGTGGCCGGAAAATGATCTCGTCGAATAACGCCCTGCTGTATTCCTATGTCTTCTATTTGATTGGCCGGGTTAGGCACAAGGTTCCGGAACATACCTTGCAGAAGGCTATCGGGCGGTGGTTTTTCGCTTCATCGCTGACTGGCCGTTATACGTCATCTCCGGAAACTGTCCTGGATACGGATCTCGCGCGATTTCGTTCAGTAAAGGACGGAGAGGATTTTCTTTGTGTACTTGATGGCATTTTAAAAAACGAGCTGACGAACGATTTCTGGGAGATCACGCTGCCTGCCAACATGGATAATTCGTCTGCGCGAAGCCCTGAACTGTTTGCCTATATCGCAGCGCAGAACAGACTTAAGGCCCCTGTACTGTTTTCACACAAAGACATCCACGAGATGATCGATCCTGCAATCAAGTCCAAGAAGAATGCCTTGGAACGCCATCATCTATTTCCGAAAGCTCATCTTGAACGTCTTGGTGTCTTGGACCGCACCGTAATCAATCAGATGGCCAACTACGCTTTGTTGGAATGGCCCGACAATATGGATATCAGCGACAAAGCTCCTGATGAATATGTCCCAGAAATTGCCGGTCGATTTTGCGATCAGGATTGGCACACCATGAACAAATTGCACGCACTTCCGAACGAGTGGGAAAATATGAAATATGAAGATTTTCTTAATGAACGGCGCAAGCTCATGGCCGGAATTATCCGTCAGGGTTATGAGAAGCTTCTATGACTAGACCTAGTCGTTGCGAATTGCACTTATTCGGGGGCCGCTAGGAGAAAAACAAGGGCAAATTGACTCCGTTCGGACTCCGACTTTGAGCGGGCCAGAAGCACAAAACACGATGCCGAAAATTGAACCACTGGACACCAGCGTTGTTGCATAGATAGACCTTGGCTGATAGGCGATGTGCTTGATAACCAGCTTGGACTAAGGTTGTTTCAATCCGGTGACAAGATCAATGTCACCCGTTCAAGGCAGAATGCTAAGACCCTAAAATCAAGAAATTCCGTACTGGAGTCTTGATCCTGCCAAACCATTCGAACCGCACACGTCCAAATCACCGTTTCGGCATTACAAACACACCTTGTGTTGCCCTATCATTGGGCAATATAGGGAGATTCCCCATGGCTACTGTCCCGTTGATTGAGTATGAAGACGCATCCTCCGAGGTGCGCACCATCTACGATGACATCATGAAAACCCGGCAAATTGATCGAGTGAACAACATCTGGAAGGCACTCGCCAACCACCCTGACACGCTCCGACGCACCTGGCAGGACCTCAAGGAAGTAATGGCCGATGGAGCCGTCGATGAGCTTGCGAAGGAGCTCATCTACCTCGCTGTCAGCGCCACCAACGGATGCGAATACTGCGTTCGCTCCCATACTGCCGCTGCACGGAAGAAGGGCATGACCAACGAAATGCTCGGAGAGCTCATGGCAGTCGTCGGGATGGCGAACGAGACCAACCTTCTCGCCAACGCCTACCAGGTCGAGGTCGACGAAAATCTTCTGAAACCACGCTGAGTGCCAGGGCCGGAGTGTTCTCCGATGTCGCCGATATCAGTGGGTTCTACCGCACCCCACTCGGGCTCGTTGTAGCTCGCATCCTCTCGGCCCGCATCGCCGAGACTTGGGAAGATGTTCGCGACCTCCGTGTACTCATGGTCGGCTATGGGATTCCCTGCGCCGAAGCCATCTCCCCGACGGCCGAACGCGTGATCGCTCTCATGCCCGCCAATGCCGGGGCCGTCCGCTGGCCCAAGAACGGACCCAGCCGGACCCTACTCGCCAACAGCGACTCCTTTCCTCTTGATGACGGACTTTTCGACCGCGTCCTTCTTCTTCACGCGCTGGAGAGAGCCGAATCCCCCGGAAGATTGCTCCGCGAGACTTGGAGAGTAATGGCTCCCGGGGGGCGCATGCTCGCCATTGTTCCCAATCGCTGGGGGATCTGGAACCGGTTCGGGCGGACCCCTTTCGGTGCCGAAAATTCCTGGGGCGCAGGCCCACTCCAACACCTCCTCCACAGCAGTGCTTTCGATGTTCGCTCCGCATCCGGCCTGCTCCACGCTCCACCGCTCCCTGGCGACACATACGCCCGTATTGCTCCCGTTTGGGAACGTATCTCCCGTAAGTGCCGAAGCCCTCTCGGCAGCCTCGTGGCCGCCGAAGCATCGAAGCAGATCCATTCTGCGAGCACGCAAGCAACGCTCGTGCGCACGATCAGGAAGGAAGTCCACCCCCTGGCCACAGGCCCAGCGAGGTCTACGTATCCCCTCGCGAGAGCACGAACACGGCCTGTTCGACCCCTAGATCAGAAAAGCGACCCGTGCTGTGAATTCGCCGCGCCCGCCCGGACCTGGAAACTGCCCAGCCCTCTTCAACCGTAATCCCGAGTTCCTCGCACATCCCGAGAAAATCCCGGATCGTGCAAAGATGAATGTTGGGCGTGTCGTACCAAGGAGACCCACCCGCTTCCGCGGTCGGCATTCGCCCGCTGATAAGCAGGCGTAACCGCGCACTCCAATGCCCGAAATTGGGGAACGACACAACCGCCAAAGAGCCGATCCGAAGCAGATCGTCGAGCACCCGTCGCGGGCGGTGCATATTCTGAATGGCCTGGCTTAGCACCACGCAGTCGAAGGAACAGGCAGGGAAATCAGCCAAGTCGGTATCTGCATTTCCCTGGATCACTGACAGCCCCTCGCGCACACAGGCCTTCACCCGTTCGTGACGGATTTCAATGCCGCGGCCGTCTACTCCCTTCTCTTGCTCCAGCGTTCGCAACAGCCAGCCGTCGCCGCACCCCACATCGAGTACCCGTGCACCAGGTTTCACAATCCCGGCGATCAATCGCAGGTCGGCACGCGCCTGGCCTTTTTTCACTCGAGTCCCCGCCGCCGCGCTGCACCGTCGAGGAAACCCCGAAGCACGGCATGGAACTCCGGCACATTAAGCAGAAAACTATCGTGGCCCCGGTCAGACGGAATCTCGACGAAACTCACGTTGGCGGCATTGGCGTTGAGCGCGCGCACGATCGTGCGCGCTTCAGAGGTCGGGAACAGCCAGTCGCTCGTGAATGAGACCACGAGGAAGCGCGTCTTTGTCGCCTCAAATGCCGTGGCCAATTTTCCTCCGTGGCGAGTGGCCATGTCGAAGTAGTCCATCGCCCGCGTCACGTACAGGTAGCTGTTGGCATCAAAACGATCGACGAAAGTCGAGCCCTGGTACCGGAGATAGCTCTCCACCTCGAAGTCCGCTTCAAAGCCGTACGAGAGGCCTTTGTGCCCCTGGAGTTCGCGTCCGAATTTCTCCTGGAAGGCAGTTTCCGACAGATAGGTGATGTGTGCGGCCATGCGAGCGACCGCAAGCCCGCGCGAGGGCGAGGTTCCGTGCTCCCGGTAACTCCCGTCGTGCCATTCGGGATCGCTCATGATCGCCTGGCGTCCCACTTCGTGAAAGGCGATGTTTTGCGCTGTGTGCCGCCACGACGTAGCAATCGGGATCGACGAGAATACCCGTTCCGAGTGCCGTGAGGCCCAGTCCAGGGCCATCATCCCGCCCATCGAACCGCCAGTGACGGCAAAGAGCCGATCGATTCCGAGGCTATCGATGAGCCGGACCTGCAAGTCAACCATGTCGGCGATGGTGAAGACCGGGAACTCGAGTCCCCACTCCTTCCCCGTCGCCGGATTGATGTCGGCTGGGCCCGTGGTTCCCATGCAACCACCGAGCACGTTCGTGCAGATGACGAAATACCGGTCGGTATCGAACGTAGATCCTGGCCCCACGAGGTGATCCCACCACCCCTCACGCCCGGTCAGGGGATGCTCACCCGCTACATACTGATCGCCCGTGAGGGCATGGCAAATCAAGATCGCATTTGACCGTTCAGCGTTTAGCACCCCCCAGGTCTTGTAGGCGCACCGTACCTCCGGCAAGCGCACACCGGATTCAAGCACGAGCTCTTCCTTGCCCAAGTCGAGAAAGGGCGTGTGCTCAACGGAGGCAACGGACAGGGCAAGTGCCATGATGGTTTTCCGGTTTTCCAGCACGGCCCGCACGGGCGCAGGCCATGCCCCAAGCCTAGGAAGGACGCCGATTTCGTGCCAACATGCCAGAATCCCACGGGAATCGCTCCCGGAGCTAATTAACAACCCATCTCCCCGCCGTCCCGGCAGGACTGGATTTACGCACGCGTGGCCTTCCGCGAAAAGCCCGCGGAGGCCCGACAAGGAAGCGTCATGACCGCCACATCGCGACTCGAGGCACTCCGGCGCGAGATCGACGACCTCGACGACAGCATCCACGACCTCCTGGTCCGACGCACCGAGGTGGCGAGCAAAATCGGTGAATCCAAGCGAGCTGGTGCCGATACGGCTCCACGCTTGTTCCGGCCCGGACGTGAGGCACGCGTCCTACGCAGGCTTCTCAAGCGTCACAAAGGACCCCTGCCCGCCCAAACCCTGCAGGGAATCTGGCGCGGAATTATCGCTGCTAACCTCCTTCTCCAGGGACAGATCCGCATCGCGGTGGCCGGAGGAGAGGACGTTCGCATCCTCGCCCGCGATCACTTCGGACCACTCGTGCCTACCCAAGTCGAGACGGATTCCCACGCCGCCATCGACGGTGTGCGCAAAGGCACAAGTGACATCGCTGTCCTACCCTTCCCACCCGTTGATACGAGCGCCCCTTGGTGGATCGAAATTAAGGAAAACGATTCCCTTCACGCAGTTGCACGAATTCCACTCCTTGCCGAGGACGAAGCTCCGGCGGCGGTACTGGTAACCGTCGCCGAGCCTGAACCCTCGGGCGATGACATGACGCTTGTTGCCATCTCCGGATCCGCCGACAATGCCGCCACCCTTGTTGACAAGGTGGGACTGCAGGGCCGGGTCGTCGCGGTTGATGGTGATGATCGGGCGCTTCTCGAAATCGGAGGGTTCGAGACGAATGCAGCCAGTTGCATCGCCTCTTCTGGGAATGTGCGTGCCACGTACATCGGTGCTTTCGCTACAAGAATGATCCCATGACCAACTTTGTACCGTTCCAGAGAATGGCCCTGATCGGGGCCGGGCTCATCAACGGCTCGCTTGCCCGGGCCGTCCGGGATCGAGGCCTCGCCAAAACAACGATTGCCCATTCGCGCACGCAAGCAACCCGCGACCGGGTGCGGGAACTCGGTTTCGTCGACGACGTGACGGACTCCCTCGAAGACGCGGTTCGCAATGCAGATGTGGTCGTGCTGGGAACGCCGGTGGCCGCCTTCGCGGAAATCGCCGCAGAAATGGGCCCCCATCTCGCCCCTGGCGCCATCGTCACCGACGTGGGCTCAGTCAAGCGGGCGGTAGTCGAAGCGGTGTCTCCGCACCTTCCCGAAGGCACGTCGTTGGTACCAGGACACCCCATCGCGGGAACCGAGCACTCCGGTCCAGATTCAGGCTTCGCAGAACTTTTTGATGGCCGCTGGTGCGTTCTTACCCCGCCCCCGGGGACCAACCCGGCTGCACGCGAACGCATTACCGGCCTGTGGCAGGCAGTTGGGATGCGCGTAGACGAAATGACACCGGAACACCACGACCTGGTGCTCGCCATCACCTCGCACGTTCCCCACCTCATCGCCTTTTCCATCGTCGGGACCGTGACCACCCTTGAGGAGCAACTCCAGAGCGAGGTGATGAAGTACGCTGCCGGCGGATTTCGCGACTTCACCCGCATCGCCGCGTCCGATCCTGCCATGTGGCGCGACGTTTTCCTTGCCAACAAGGACGCCGTTCTAGAAATGACCGATCGGGCGGGGGCTGACCTTGAGGCATTGAGAAGGATGATCCGCGAAGAGGATGGAGAGGGGCTGACCAGGCTGATTACGCGAACCCGCGACGTTCGCCGAGGCGTCATCGCTTTCCAGCAGGACTAGAGGAAAAACCGGGCGCACCCTCATTGCATTCCTGCAGGATCGAGCACTGCCGGGAGAGACAGTAGCGGGATCCCCGCTACGCCGAGGCGACCGTTTTGCATGGTCACCGGCACACCCCCTTCCCCTGCTTCTTCCAATGTCTCGAGTGCCAGCCCGAGCGCCAATACCGCCAAGGGCGGGATTTTTCCTGTCTCCGCAAGTTCTTGGAGCGTTTGCTCGTAGCCGGACATCGTGAGCGTGAACGTCCCCAGTGGGCGACCTACCGAGTCGAGAGTAACGGCACCTTCCGCCTCACCTTCGAAGTCAGCTCGCTTGAACAGTAAGCTGTCCACCTGCACGAGCCCGCCCCTGTCGGCCCAGATCTGGAGATCAACGAACCCTTCCGGAGGTACCGCACGTCCCTTGAACGAAAAGTCGTTAAAAATGAGACGTTGCGCGTCGCCTTCGCCATAAAACGCGCCCTCGAGCAGCATCGCTAGGTCCAGTTCCTCCTCCTGCCAGCGCGCGTGCACCTGCGCGTTCGACACCGCAAAAGAAAATCCTGGATCCTGGGAAGAGAGACCCTCCGCCTCGATTGCAACACGCCTGAGCCCACCCAAACCATCCAGGATTGCACTCGCGCGCAACCCCCTCAGGATCCATTCATGACTTACTCTTCCGGTGGCGATCTGATGACGACCGGGAGCTAAAATCACGGCGTGCCGAAGATTCCACGGCTGGAAATAAACCTGCACCCTTTCTGGCAGCCACGCCCAATCCGCTCCGGCCACTCTGGGCGCATCGAAATCGATTTCAATCCGATAGGGGAATCCGCTTACCTGGTACGTGCCGGGGTCGAAGATAATTCCGTCTTCTTCCATACCCGCGACAATGTCGGGCAGCGAAGCCTCGACCCTTCCGGCGAGGAAGTACCACCACGCCACGTACCCCCCGCACAGAAGCACGAGAAGCAGGAGCAGGCTGAAAACATAAGCCTGCGGGCCGGCAAAGATGCGAAGACCCATGGAGGTCGGCTAGTCCACGTAATCTTCGATGTAGGCTCTGACGATCCCGTCGATGTCCTGGTCGGCAGGAAGTCCCAAGTCCAGGGCACGACGGTTGTCCGCCTCCTTGGGCCAGCCCGCGGTGATGCGGGCGGCACGGGGATCAGGATCGATCGTCACCGCCCCTAGTTCACGTTTTCCGGCGACTCGCTTCAGGGCGTCGAGCATGTCAGCCACGCTCGCGGTGATCCCCGGTACCTGCACCGCGCGGTCCGCGCCCAAGCGTTTGCCGTCTAGTTCGTGGAGAGCGATGATGCAATCTGCGACCGTTCGGTAACCGATCATCGGCATCGCCGTCTCAGCAGGAACAGGGCAGGAGTAGTCGATGCCTGCCAGCGGTTCGCGCACGACCGCACTTGCATACGATGAGAGCGCGAGATTGGGCTTGCCCGCACGCACAACGACCGTGGCCAGACGGGCAGTGCGGCCGTTCACGAACCCCTTGCGAGTGTAGTCGTTGACAAGAAGCTCGCCGATCGATTTGGTCATTCCGTAGGTTGTCTCAGGGCTCTGCTTAGTAAAATCGCCAACCGGCTCCTTAACGTACGCCCCACCGAAACCACCCATGGTGGAGGTGAACACGACTCTCGGGCATGACCCCAATTCACGGGCCCTCTCCAGGACATTCCGGGTGCCCTCGACGTTGACCTTCCACGCACCGTCGAAATCGTCCTCACAGCCTCCGCTAACCATCGCTCCGAGATGAAAGATCGAGATGTTGGGTGCGTTCAGAGTCTGGTTGAGCGAAGCGAGGTCAGCTATGTCTCCCTGCACTACGGACACATCAGGAGCTTCCGGAGGCGGGGCATCAGGCACGACCGCATCGAACAGAACGATCTCGTCTATGTCTTGCCGCTTGCCATCGGGGCCGGTGATATGTCCGCGACTCGAAAGCGCATAGGCGAGGCGACGACCTACGAATCCAGTGCCGCCGGTGATCACAGCTTTCATGATGTGTCTCCTCCTCTCGAGAGGAATTTCATGGGGATTATATACTGTAAGTGTAAAAAATCCATGAAATCGCTTGACATACAAGGATGAATCATAAATATTCTCTTTTTGTTCAGAAAGAGTGTTTGCTCAAAAAGAGTGTCGCTAATACTCTTCTTCGCAAGCGAAAACGTTTCGACAGGTGACCTACCGGCTTCTACCGGGCAGGAAGGCGAACACGCAGAAGCTCGCGAGCGTTGCCGGAACAGGGCAGCAAAAACACATCCTTGTCACTTGGCTATCACTTTGCCAACTTTAACGACAGACAGGACAAATTGGCCGCTACGGATCCGCATTCTGCATCGGCAGTATGGATATGGGATGCCATCTTTGATGGAAGCTTTAATGACTGACCACTACAATAACTTGAACTGCTCCAGCAGTGCGTCTGGAAAGACGAAACAGGAACAAGCTGAATGAATAACAAGGAAACCGAACGCGCGGAGCTTCACAAAACCATCTGGCGCATCGCCAACGACCTGCGCGGTAGCGTCGATGGCTGGGACTTCAAAAGCTATGTGCTCGGCATGCTGTTCTACCGTTTCATTTCCGAAAACCTGGCTGGATACCTCAATGAACAGGAGCGCAAGGCAGGAAATCCAGACTTCAACTACGCGCGCCTCGATGATGCTGATGCCGAATTTGGTCGTGCCGAGACAGTGGCGGAAAAGGGCTTTTACATCCGGCCCTCCAGCCTCTTTAGCAATGTGCAGGCGCAGGCGCGGCATGATGCCAACCTCAACGAAACCTTAAGTCACGTCTTTGCCGATATTGAAGGTTCGGCCACAGGTGGCGAGAGTGAGGATGATTTCAAAGGACTGTTCGATGACCTTGATGTCAACAGCAATAAACTCGGCCCCACCGTTGCCAAGCGCAATGAGAAGCTGGTGAAATTGCTCGACGCCATCGGCGACCTGCCCTTGAGCAATGGATCGGGCAGCTTTTCGCACAACAACATCGACCTGTTCGGCGACGCGTACGAATATCTGATGCAGATGTACGCCTCCACCGCTGGCAAGTCCGGTGGTGAGTTTTTCACCCCGCAGGAGGTTTCCGAGCTAATCGCCCGCATCACCGTGGTCGGCAAGAGCGAGGTCAACAAGGTGTACGACCCGGCCTGCGGCTCCGGCTCGCTACTGCTCAAGTTCGTCAAGGTATTGGGCAAGGACAAGGTACGGCAGGGTTTCTTCGGCCAAGAGATCAACCTGACCACTTACAACCTGTGCCGGATCAATATGTTTCTGCACGATGTCAATTACGAGAAATTCGACATCGCCCACGGCGACACTCTCACCGATCCGGCACACTGGAATGACGAACCCTTCGAAGCCATCGTCTCCAATCCGCCATACTCGGTCAAATGGGAGGGCAAGGACAACCCCTTGCTTATCAATGATCCGCGCTTCGCTCCGGCGGGTGTGCTCGCACCCAAGAGCAAGGCCGACTTGGCCTTCACCATGCACATCCTGAGTTGGCTGGCGGTGAACGGCACTGCTGCCATTGTTGAATTCCCCGGTGTGCTTTATCGCGGCGGCACAGAGATGAAAATCCGTCAATATCTGATCGACAACAACTACATTGACACCGTAATCCAGCTTCCGCCCGATCTGTTCTTCGGAACCACCATCGCCACCTGCATCATCGTGCTGAAAAAATCCAAGCGCGACAATGCCACCTTGTTTATCGATGCTTCCGCCGAGTTCGCCCGCGTCGGGAACAAGAACAAGCTATTGCCCGAACATCAGCAAAAAATCCTCGACGCCTACACCGAACGTGAAGATATCGAGCATTTCGCGCAACTGGTGGCAAACGAAGATATTGCCGAAAACGACTACAACATCGCCGTCTCCTCCTATGTGACGCAGAAGGACGAGCGTGAAACGATTGACATCAAGCAACTCAATGCCGAGATCACCCGCATCGTGGCACGGCAGACGGAACTGAGAACGCAGATAGATGTCATCGTCGCCGATCTGGAGGGTGCGCAAGCATGAGCCGGGTGGATGCGCTGATTGCCGAACTGTGTCCGGAGGGGGTGGAGTACAAGACACTTCAAAATCTTTTTGTCACCAAGAACGGGTATACGCCTTCGACTAGGAATAAAGCCTACTGGAAAGGTGGCACGGTGCCGTGGTTCCGCATGGAGAATATTCGTGAGAACGGTCGAATCTTGGATGACTCCTTGCGGAAAACAACCGTGTTTGCCGTGAAGGAAGGTAATTTTTTTTTCCGGCAAATCCAATAATCCTAGCAACTTCAGCCACAATAGGTGAACACGCACTTATCAGGGTTCCTCATCTTTCAAATCAAAGATTTACGTCTCTTGCCTTAAAGCCAGAATTCACTGAACAATTCGATATCAAGTTCGTTTTTTACTATTGTTTCATTCTAGGCAACTGGTGTCGCAATAACACGACGATATCAAGTTTTTCCTCAGTCGATATGAACGGCTTCAAGAAATTTCATTTCCCGATCCCTCCTCTAGAAATCCAACGCGAGATCGTGAAAGTGCTTGACACCTTCACGGAGCTGGAAGCACGTCAGAAGCAGTACGCTTATTATCGGGATGAATTGCTGAGTTTTGATGAGGGTGAAGTGCAACAGAAGGATTTGGGAGAGGTTATTAAACTTCAACGGGGGAGAAGATTTGCTTAAAAATCAATTAGAAAAACGAATAATTATGCTGTTCATCAAAACAGCATGACACCATTAAGCTATTATCATGAAAGTAACGTCAAATCTGACCGAACTTTCATTATTTGTGTTGGGACTGCTGGTGAAATTGGTTACAGTAATATTGATTTCTGGGCGACAGATGATGCTTACATCTGTTTAACTTCCGATGAGATTTCAAGTAAATTTTTATATCATTGCTTGTTAAGCCAACAGAATAAAATTTTAGCGCAGGTTCGTAGGGCGAGTATCCCGCGTCTGTCGAAAGTAGCCGTTGGAAAACTGAAAATTCCCATCCCGTACCCGAACGATTCTCAAAAATCCCTTGCCGAACAAGCCCTCATCGTAAGTATTCTTGATAAATTTGATGCACTGGTGAATGATATTTCCAGTGATCTGCCTGCCGAAATCAACACCCGCCGTCAGCAATATGAATATTATTGCGATCTTCTGCTGAGCTTCCCAAAACCTGAGGCGGCGGCGTAGGACGAAGCCAGACACCATCTAATGATGCCGTTGCGGAGCCAACGCTGCAAGAAAAGCAACCCGTTAATTTTCTTTTGAAGCACTTGGTTAAAGAATATAATTTCAAACAGACTGGCGAACAGAAATAATGATCGAGCAAACAAAACCGGTCGTGGAATCAAACCACTTTATTGTACTTGATAAATACACCAGGGAATGGAACGCTACAGAAAGTTACCAAAGCGAAGGCGACATGGAACGTGAACTTGTTCAGGATTTAGTCAGTCAGGGCTATGAATTCTGCCAGAACTGAACACCCCGGATGCTATGCTGGCCAATGTGCGCGTGCAATTACAAGCCCTTAATCATGTGCAGTTTTCCGATGGTGAATGGCGATGCTTTGTTGAAACCTTCCTGGACAAACCTAGTGACAGCATCATCGATAAAACACGAAAAATTCGGGGGTTATATCGCAAAGTAAAATTTTTTAAATTGAAACGAGTTCGTCACGTTGTCACCTTAGAGTAACATTTTAAGAGGATGCAGAGCATGAAAACACCGGGGAAACCGTACCGCAAAGGCCTGACGCTGCTAGAAATCGCCAATATGTTTGGCAACGAGACGAAGGTTCGCGAATGGATCGAACATAAGAGGTGGCCGGATGGCCCGCACTGCCCGCATTGCGGTTCGGTGAACATCAAGATCGGCGTTCCGCACAAGTCCATGACGCATCGCTGCAACGATTGCGCAGGCAAACCCATGTTTTCGGTGAAAATTGGAACCAGTATGGAAGGCTCAAAGCTGAAGTATCGGATTTGGGCGGTCGGCACTTGTCTGTTTACGACCAACATAATACGACCAACATAAAGGGTATTTCGTCGATGCGGCTACACCGCGAGCTTGGCATCGGCCAGCAGGCTGCGTGGTTCATGCTTCAGCGTTTACGTCTGGCTTATGAAACAGACACCAGCCCGTTTGTCGGCCCTGTTGAGATCGACGAAACCTATATGGGCGGTAAGCGCAAAAACATGACGAAGGCAAAACGCAAGCAGTTGAGCGGGCGCGGGTCAGTAGGTAGAGTGACTGTAATTGGCGATAAAAACAGGGAGACAAACCAGATGACGGCCCGCACGGTGGAAAGCACAGGTCGCGAGACGTTGCATGATTTTGTCGAAGGCACAACCACCCCAGGCACCAAGGTCTACACCGATGACGCAACGGCTTATTGCAGTATGAAGAGCGACCATGAATCGGTTAATCATTCGACTGGCGAGTATGTCCGCGACATGGCCCATACAAACGGCATCGAGTCGTTCTGGGCAATGCTCAAGCGAGGGCATCAGGGAACCTTGCACAAGATCAACTCGAAACACATGGATCGCTATATTGCTGAACTTGCCGGACGTCACAATGCCCGGAAGCGGACACCGCAGATCAGATGGCGAGCGTCGTAGAGGGCATGGGCGGCAAGCGGCTTCGCTGACCTGATCGCAGACAACGGTCGCGCTTCGCGCGCGCGGTTGGTGCTAACATCTTACGATATTCACATTTACATAAATCTGGTGTATCTATGAACGTGTGAGGGAGACAAGTAGCCATGGCATATGATGCTTGCCAAATTGCAGATTGGTTTATAAACCACGCCCAGAAAAAAGGTAAGCCTTTGTCTATCATGGCGCTTCTCAAGCTGACCTACATTGCGCATGGCTGGCATCTTGAGATGCGGAATGCCCCTCTGTTCCACAACAAGATCGAGGCATGGCAGTATGGCCCTGTAATCCCTGATGTCTATAACGAATTCCGCGATCAGGGCATTAGCATTCAGAGACCAGCAAAAAGGGACCAGCCCTTCCAATTGGAAGCGGAAGATGAAAATCTTCTAGACCAAGTGTATAATATCTATGCGGAACTCCCGCCGTTTCAGTTATCCCATTTGACCCATATTCCGGGTGGACCGTGGGATATAGCGGGGCAGGCTGGCGGTTGGTATGCGCTAATTCCAGACGATCTAATCAAACAGCACTACGCCCAAAAACGTGTTGAGGCTGATAATAGGCGCGCAAATGTCAAATGAGATACCGCCAACTAGTCCTGACCTTGAGTTGCACAAAACTGTTAAGATTGAATATGATCTTCTGGAAGCCAACGCCCAGTTGGAACGCGCTAGGCATCGCGAAAGGGGTCAGCGCTATTGGTTGCGTTGGATAGCGTTAATCGTTGGCTTGATAGTTATCATTGGCATGGCGTGGGTGCTCCGCCGAGCCGTCGTCTTGGAATCTTCTTCAGATGCCACGATCATCGCCCCTATTGTTTCCATCACTACGATCACGGTGGCCATTTTCCTGGCGGCGTTCCGCGAATTCAAGAACAAAAACCTTGATGCGGTCGGCGGTGGCATCACCAAAGGCGCAACTATGCTTCGCAGTGAATAACAAAAACCCGTTCGCCATGTTGATCTGCATGCCGCAACTTCAGGTCAAGGGGCCAACCCTGCGGCGATGGGGCAACAAACTTGCCGTTATCCATTCTTTGAAGCGGTTGGCGGCCCGTGTCCGACACCCCCTCCGTGCGACCTTGATACGGGGACATTGTTTGGCCTGTGCCGCGTATGGGCACGGAACGTCGTTTGAGACAGGGACACTGGGAGGTCTTACTCGCCTCAGGTTCGTAGGAAATCGGAACTCACCGACGAAGAGGAAGAGCTGATCTCTCACAACCTCGATCGACTGTTTGATTTGCGAAAGTATCCATTCACAGCTTTGGAAATTTCCGCATCTGTTGATGAAGAACAGGTCTCCGACATCTTCGTACGGATCAACAGCGAAGGGACAAAATTGACCCAAGCCGACTTTATTCTGACTCTTTTGTCAGTTTTCTGGGAAGATGGTCGCCGTCAACTCGAAACCTTTTGCCGGCAGTCCCGCAAGGAGGCTTTACATGAAAGCAAGACGTCTCCTTTCAACCATTTTATTCAACCGGACTCGGACCATTTACTCCGGGTTGCGGTCGCTTATGGTTTTGGCAGAGGATGCCTGAAGAGTGTTTACCAAATTCTTCGGGGGAAGGATCTAGCGACCGGGGAATACACGATTGAGAGCCGAGATGCACAATTTGAAATTCTCAAGAACGCTCATGAGCATACTTTGAACCTGACCTATTGGCACCAATTCCTTAACGCCCTCGTCGGTGCAGGTTTTCGTGGCCGGAAAATGATCTCGTCGAATAACGCCCTGCTGTATTCCTATGTCTTCTATTTGATTGGCCGGGTTAGGCACAAGGTTCCGGAACATACCTTGCAGGAAGAATCCAGTGACAAACTCTTAGCAGCCGACACCATCAAACGCACAGAATTCGAACAAAACTTGCGAGACAAATTTGAAAAATTGGAGAACTGTCTATGAGAAAAAGAATAAAATTGAGTTGCCGCCGAAGGATTACCAGCCGAGCAAGCTCGAGATTGAAAGACAGACCACATGCCTGGCGCGGAGGACGAAACGCTGTGCCGTACGATTTTCAACGCCCAGATTGTCCGGAAACCCAAGTCCAATGATCCCGATTAGCAGCGGCTGATATTACTTTGCGATATAATCCCTGAAAATATGTAGAGATGAACATTGCCCACCCGTTCCGCGAAGGTAACGGACGCGCCACGCGTATCTGGCTGGATTTGATGCTTAAAAAAGAATTGCGCCAAGTGGTGGATTGGAATGGAGTGGATAAGGATGACTATCTTTCTGCTACGCAGCGCAGCGTGGTGAAGGATGTGGAAATCAAGATCCTGCTCAAAGAGGCACTAACCGATCAGGTTGATGATCGCGCCCTGTTTATGAAGGGCATTGATGTCAGCTATTACTACGAAGGCTATAGCGAATTCAAAACCGGAGAGCTGTAATCATGAACAGAATTGATGAATTGATAAACGAGCATTGCCCGGATGGGGTGGAGTTTGCAGCTTTAAACACATTGTTAACTTACGCCCAACCAACCAAATACATCGTAAAATCAACGGAGTATAACGATAATTTTTCCACACCTGTTTTAACAGCGGGCGACAGTTTTATTCTTGGTCACACGAATGAAAAAGACGGCACTTACAGAGCAAATAAAGATAAGCCCGTTATTATTTTTGACGACTTCACGACCTCTTTTCACTGGGTCGATTTTGATTTCAAGGTTAAAAGCTCAGCAATGAAGATGATAACGCCAGAAGAAGGCGTCAACTTCAAATATGTTTATTATGCAATGAAGAACATTCGATATACACCATCAAGCCATGCTCGTCATTGGATTTCAAAATATTCGAATTTGAAAATCCCTCTTCCCCCTCTGCCGGTACAGCAAGAAATTGTTGACATTCTGGACACTTTCACGGAGCTGGAGGCGGAGCTGGAGGCGGAGCTGGAGGCGGAGCTGGAGGCGGAGCTGGAGGCGCGTCGGCGGCAGTACAAGTACTACCGCGACGCGCTGCTCAGCTTCGATGAGAGCGAGCAGCGAGCAGCGAGCATAAGGTGGACGACATTGGGTGAGATTGGCAAGTTTGTTCGTGGCTCAGGCATTCAGAAATCAGACTTCACCAAGTCTGGTATTGGCTGCATTCATTACGGCCAGATTCACACGCATTATGGCACATGGGCGAAGACAACAAAGTCTTTTATCGAACCAAATTCTGCAACACGCTTGCGGAAAGCCCGTATGGGTGATTTGGTCATTGCCACCACAAGCGAGGACGATGAGGCCGTGGCGAAGGCTGTTGCTTGGCTGGGCGATCAAGATGTAGCTATCAGTGGTGATGCCTATATTTTTCAACATACACTGAATTCGCGATACGTTTCCTATTTCTTCCAGACGGAACTATTTCGGTCACAGAAAAAACCACGCATCACAGGAGCCAAAGTAAGACGGATATCTGGTGAGAGTCTTGCGAAGATTCGCATTCCCGTCCCACCTTTCGAAGAACAAGCCCGCATCGTCGCCATTCTCGATAAATTCGACGCGCTGGCAAACGACCTTTCAAGCGGCCTGCCCGCCGAACTCACGGCTCGCCGCCAGCAGTACGAGTATTACCGCGACCGCTTACTTAAGTTTCGGGAGGCTGCCTGATGCCGGTTTGCTGGATCATCGCCGGGCCCAATGGCGCAGGAAAAACCACCTTTGCGCTGGAGTATCTGCCTCAGGTGGCGGGTAATGCCCATTTTATTAATGCCGACCTGATTGCCGCCGGGCTTTCCCCTCTCGCACCTGAACGGAAATTACTTGCCGCCAGCCGCATCTTTCTGCGCGAGGTCCAGCAGCGCATCGCAGCCCGCGAAAACTTCGCCTTTGAAACCACCTTGGCGGGGCGTACCTATCTGCAGTTAGTCAAATGCCTGCAAGCCGATGGCTGGCGGGTAGAGCTGATCTACTTGGCATTGCCCAGTGTTGAAATGTCGAAGTTGCGCGTGGCCGAGCGGGTCGCCCACGGCGGGCATAATATTCCTGCAACGGATATAGAAAGGCGCTTTCCGCGCAGTCTGCGCCACCTGCTTGACGTTTCAGTCATCGTGTCGACAGCTGTACGTGTTTCATGAACGACGGTGAAAATCCGGCGTTGGTATTCGAGCAACACGGCAATGACAGGGATATTATCCATGACGACGACTACCAGCTTCTTCTTGAGGAGATCAATCGATGAATGCATCGAAAAAAAACATGCCTTCGCCAGAAGGACAACAACAACTGGAAACTCTCCGTCAAGCCGTCTGCAAGGCCTTGGAGAGAAAGCGGCGGCTGGGCCAGTACGCCGTGATTTGGCAAGACGGAAAACCGGTCAGAAAAGGTGAGGATGCACCGGACCAGGCTTCGAGCCCATAGGTAAAGGGACGTTATGGCCAGAGACCTACCACCCCACCGCATCGAGCCGATTGCGCTTTCCAACGAAAGCACGGTCGTCGCCGAGTTTCTGCCCGACGCGGTTCGGGAAACAGCTTACCAGAGTGAGGCCGAACTCGAACGGACCTTCATCGAACAGTTGCAGGCACAGGCCTTCGAATACCTGCCGATCACCTCGGAGGTCGATCTGGTTGCCAATCTGCGCCATCAACTAGAGAAGCTCAATAAAATCACGTTTTCAGATACCGAATGGGATCGCTTCTTTTCTACCAACATAGCCAGTGCAAATGATGGCATTGTGGACAAGACCGCACGCATCCAGGAAGATCATGTGCAGGTGCTGAAGCGCGACGACGGTACGGGCAAAAATATTTACCTGGTCGACAAGCAGCACATTCACAACAATATCCTGCAAGTCATCAATCAGTATGAGGCCGATGGTAGGCGCGCCAACCGCTACGATGTGACTGTGCTGGTTAACGGTCTGCCTATGGTGCATGTCGAGCTAAAGCGCCGTGGTGTGGACATCCGCGAGGCATTCAACCAGATCACCCGGTACCAGCGCGACAGCTTCTGGGCGGGTTCTGGCCTGTTTAAATATGTGCAGCTGTTCGTCATCAGCAATGGCACCCTGACCAAATATTACAGCAACACTGTGCGCAATGGTCATCTCAAGAACCAGCGCAGCAAACGCGCGCGCAGCAACACCTCCAATAGTTTCGCGTTCACCAGCTGGTGGGCCGATGCCAAGAACCAACCCATTAAGGGGCTAACCGGCTTTACCAAAACCTTCTTCGCCAAGCACACACTGCTGAAAATTCTGACCCGCTACTGCGTTTTCGATACGAAACGCGAACTTCTAGTTATGCGACCTTATCAGATTGTCGCAACTGAATGCATCCTGCAACGCATCGCGACTGCCACCAATCACAAGCAACTGGGTACCATCGCCGCAGGTGGCTATATCTGGCACACCACCGGCAGCGGCAAGACGCTGACCAGTTTCAAGGCGGCGCAACTGGCACAAAAATTGCCTGAGATCGATAAGGTGCTGTTTGTGGTCGACCGCAAAGATCTGGACCACCAAACCATGCGCGAATACGAACGCTTCGAAAAAGGTGCCGCTAACTCCAACGCCTCCACAGCGAAGTTGAAACAGCAGCTTGAAAGCCCAACCGCACGCATCATTATCACCACCATTCAGAAGCTCTCACGCTTCGTCACCATGAACAATAAAAATCTAGTTTACGATAAGCATGTGGTGGTAATCTTTGACGAGTGCCACCGGAGCCAGTTCGGCGACATGCACGCTCACATAACACGAGCCTTCAAACACTACCACCTGTTCGGCTTCACCGGAACGCCAATTTTCGCCGAAAATGCAGGAACAAGCAGTGAGAATCTGCCATACACCACCGAACAGGCCTTTGGCGACAAGTTGCACACCTACACCATCGTCGATGCCATCAACGATAAGAATGTGCTACCGTTCCGCATCGACTACCTCAACACGGTCAGGACACAAACGCGCATCAAGGACAAGAAAGTGTCGGCGATCAATACGGAAAAAGCGTTGCTCGCTACACCGCGCATCAAGCAGGTCGTGACCTACATCCGCGAGCACTTTGACCAGAAAACCAAACGTGCCAACGCCTATCGTCATGATGGCAAACGGTTGGCCGGTTTCAACTCACTGTTCGCTTGCGCTTCCATCGCCGCAGCCAAACGCTATTACACCGAATTCTCCGATCAGCAAAAAGATATGTCGCCCGCGCAGCGTCTCAAGGTGGGCTTGATTTACAGCTTTGCCGCCAACCAAGAAGAACCCGATGCCTTACTGACTGAAGGGCTGGATCAAAACGATCACGATTTTCTGCAAAACGCCATCTCCGACTATAACGCTTTGTTCAACACTTCATTCAACACTTCGGCTGACAAGTTCGAAAACTATTACAAGCATTTGTCACAGAAACTGAAAAACCGCGACCTGGATTTGGTGATCGTGGTCAATATGTTCCTGACCGGCTTCGACGCAACCACACTCAATACCCTGTGGGTGGACAAAAACCTACGTATGCACGGGCTCATTCAAGCCTATTCGCGTACCAACCGTATCCTCAATTCGGTCAAAACCTACGGCAATATCATCTCCTTTCGCAATCTTGAGCAGGAAACCAAAACCGCTTTGGCCCAGTTTGGTAACAAGGATGCCGAGGGGATCGTTTTGTTGAAACCCTATGCTGATTACTACACGGAGTATCATCAGCAGATCGATGATCTCGTTACCAATTACCCGTTGGGCCAAGACATCAACGGCGAAGAGATGCAAAAAGCGTTCATCACGCTCTTCGGTGCCATCTTAAGACTGCAGAACATCCTTACCGCCTTTGACGATTTTGCAGGCAATGAAATCCTGAATGACCGCGACCTTCAGAATTACAAGAGTTTATACCTGGACTTGCACGCCGACTTCCGCAGCACATCCGAGGCTGAAAAGGAAACAATCAACGATGATCTGGTGTTTGAGACCGAGTTGATCAAGCAGGTCGAAGTCAACGTAGATTACATTCTGGCGCTGGTCGAAGAATACCTGAACACAAAAGGAACCGGGCAGGACAAGGAAATCCGCACCATCATTGAGTGCGCGGTCGATGCAAGCCCCAGCTTGCGCAACAAAAAGGATCTCATTGAGACGTTCGTGGAATCCGTTTCCATGAATGCCACGGTCGGTTCAGAATGGACCACTTTCATTTCTGCAAAAAAGGCTGAGGAGCTTAATCAGATCATTGCCAACGAGGACCTCAACGCCAAAGAAACACAGGCTTTTGTCGGTAGCGCGTTCCGGGACGGCGCGATCCCAATCGCCGGCACCGCGATTACAAAGATTCTACCGCCCATTTCAAGGTTCGGCAAAAACAACAGCCATGCCGCGAAAAAACAAGTCGTTCTGGACAGGCTCAGTGCGTTCTTTGAACGTTATTCCGACTTGGCTTGAACAAAATGACCGAGCTTGGCCGTCCCGAGTTCGTGGTTGTCGCTTGAGCAATACCTATGGATTAAGGGTAAATTGCGGGCAGCGCTAGGTCCATGCAACAACGCTTGCAATCCGGGCGCACTTAATGCGTTTTGCTCACATCCGATTTTGAGTTAGAATCGCCCTGCCAATGGACTTCCATACGGAAGGGTCCACCATGCGCGAAAATGTCGCTATTTTTGGATTGTTCGCCGAAATGGTGCTCAGCGTGAAGCGTAGATCTCGACACCATAACCCGTTCAGCATAGATGCGCTTAGAAAGAACCCTGCCACCCGTTGATGAAGTCGTTGCACAGTTCGGTTACTAGTTTCATGCGTATGGTGGTGCTTGCGTGTATACGCACCACTACTTGCGAGGTGCAATTCTCGCATTCACCACTACAGAACGTATTGGAGCAAAAATGACGACATTCCACGGTTTCGATCCGGAAGACATGGCCGTCAATCCTTCGACGGCACCGTCCTTCGGGGAAATCCTCGAAGCCCGTCTCGACCGGCGCCGCTTCCTGACTTCAGGTTTGGCGTGCGCATCAGGCGCACTGACGGCACCGCTCGTGGCCTGTGCAAGTCCTTTGCAGGGCTCTCATTCTTTCGATGAAATTTCCCACGGGGTCGACGAAACCCACCATGTCGCTCCCGGCCACGAGGCGGAAGTGCTTCTGCGGTGGGGCGATCCGGTTCTGCCAGGCGCACCCGCTTTCGATCCCGCCGTCCAAACGGCCGCCGCCCAAGCCATGCAGTTTGGTTACAACAATGACTACATCGGCTTCCTTCCCCTCGACGGGAAGACGAACAATCGCGGGCTTCTCTGTGTCAATCATGAGTTCACGAACGAAGCCTTGATGTTTCCGGAAGCCGGCGAGGGTTGGAAAGACGGCCGCCGCCCTTCCGCCGCACGCGTCGCCATTGAGATGGCGGCTCACGGTGGGAGCATCGTCGAAATTCATCGTACTTCCTCCGGGTGGAAATCGGTCATCGGAACTTACAACCGCCGCATTACCGCCTCTACGCCGATGGAGATCTCGGGTCCTGCCGCAGGTGATCTCCGCCTTCGCACGAACGCTGATCCCCGTGGCAGGCAGGTTCTAGGCATGATCAATAATTGCGCCGGAGGCATGACACCTTGGGGCACGTGGCTCACGGCGGAAGAGAACTTCAACCTCTATTTCAAGGGTTCCAACACACCTCACCCGGACGAAGAAGCTCGCAAACGCTACGGCGTGCCCGGCGGCTGGTATCACTGGGCTGACCATGATGCCCGTTTCCATCTCGACCAGGAACCGAACGAGCCCAACCGCTTCGGCTGGATTGTCGAGATTGACCCGCTGGATCCCACCTCGGTTCCGAGGAAACGAACCGCACTTGGACGTTTCAAACACGAAGGTGCGGAAACCATCGTTAACGAGGACGGGCGGCTGGTTGTCTACATGGGCGATGACCAGCGTTTTGATTACCTCTACCGGTTCGTGAGCAAGGATCGTGTGGATCCCTCCAACCGCGAGGCGAACCGCCACCTTCTCGATCACGGCACTCTCTCGGTCGCAAGGTTCGATTCGTCGGGAAGCGTGACCTGGCTCCCGCTCGTTTTCGGACACGATCCGTTGGTACCAGAGCAGGGATTTACAAGCCAAGCCGACGTGCTGATCCGTGCGCGCGAAGCGGGTGATGCGCTTGGTGCCACGCCAATGGACCGGCCCGAGGACGTCCAACCCAACTCACGAACCGGCAAGGTCTACGTGATTCTCACCAACAACAACAAGCGCACGGCCGATCAAACCGACGCGGTCCATCGTCGTGCAGAGAACCGGGGCGGGATCGTGGTTGAACTTTCCCCGCCCAGCGGTGACCATGCGGCGAACACGTTCAGCTGGGAGATTCTCGTCGAGGCAGGTGACCCTGCCGGGGATGCCTCTTGGAATCCCCGCACGTCCCGAGACGGCTGGTTCGCAAGCCCCGACAACGCCGCTGTCGATCCTGCGGGAAGGCTGTGGATTGCTACGGACCAAGGAGGGTCCTGGAAAAACACAGGGACTGCTGACGGCTTGTGGGCACTGGAAACCGAAGGATCAGGCCGCGGCACGGGACGCATGTTTTTCCGCTGTCCAGTAGGATCGGAGATGTGCGGTCCGACCTTCACGCCGGACGGCAACACTCTGTTTCTTGCCGTCCAGCATCCGGGTGCCGAGGGAACAAGGAATTTCCGCGGTTTCGAACGCGGATCCACATTTTCAGACCCCGCCACACGCTGGCCGGACTTCCAAGACGGCATGCCGCCCCGGCCTTCGGTGCTTGCAGTACGGCGAAAAGACGGTGGCTCCGTCGGAGGCTGAACGCGGCTCAGTTGGTAACGAGGAACTTCCGGTTCACGCAATTGTTCAGAATGCCGTTCTCGAGAAAGTCAAGGCACGTGCGTAGAGCCTTTTTTCTTAGGAAATCCATCCCGACGCTGCTGTAGAAGGCAGCGTGTGGGGTAATAACGAGACGATCACGCACCCAGTCCTCACGGGCCCGCCAAGCTTGCAAGAGCGAGTGGTCGGGAGAGGGTGGCTCCTCGGGGAAAACGTCGAGCCCTGCGGCACCAAGTTGTCCTGAACGCAGTCCCCGCTCTACCGCGTCGAGCACAACAACGGTCCCGCGCGACGTGTTGGCAAGAATCGCTCCTGGCTTCATTTTCTCGATTTCCGAATCGCCGATCAGACCGTAGGTCTCTTCATTGGCAAGGCAGTGCACGGTCACGAAATCGCACTCGGCAAGCATCGTGTGCAGATCATCGAAGCGCTCGACGTCGAGAGCTTTTTCCTGTCCATCCGGGATGTAGGGGTCGTAGGCGACGACCCGGAGGCCGAATCCCTTGGCGCGGAGTGCCGAAG
The DNA here is from genome assembly GCA_965206145.1 of Alphaproteobacteria bacterium. GTDB lineage: Bacteria > Pseudomonadota > Alphaproteobacteria > TMED109 > TMED109 > CBDBIK01. The sequence continues at coordinate 167,971 of CBDBIK010000009.1, read as the reverse complement.
CAGTGCCGATCCGCCCGAGCCCGATGATGCCGAGTGTCTTGCCAGCGACGCGGGTGAGCGTCGGCGCGTGCAGGTAACTCCAGCCCTTATCAGGATCCTCGCGGAAGCGTTCATTGAACGCGAGGAGGCCGCGGGCGAAATTCAGGATGAGCGCGATTGCGTGATCGGCCACCTCCGTAGTGCCATAGTCGGGGACGTTGCACACAGCGATTCCCGCTTTCCCCGCCGCGCGGATGTCGATGAGGTCGTAGCCGACACCGATCCGGGTGATAACCCGGCATGATTCGAGTTTGGCAACCACCTCTGAATCGATGGGGATCTGCACACCGGTGATGAGGGCATGAGCCCGCTTCCAGTTGGCGTCGGGGACATCGCTCCTCTCCCGCCCTCTGTGATGGACGATCTCAGCTCGTCCATTGGCTGTTTCCCGCTCGAGTTCCAGGCCGTCACGAGCCATGGAATCGGGATAGAGAACAGTAAACAACGATCCGGTCAGTGTGAGGGGCGGGGCACATCGGATCCGCTTCCGCCCCGCAGGAAATCAAGATCTGCTCCCTGGTCAGCCTGGGTCACTCGGTCAACATAGAGACTCGTCCATCCCCGCTCGGCAGGTTTCGGCGGCTCCTTCCAGGCGGTTTTTCGTTTCTCGAGTTCAGCATTGTCCACGTCGAGATGAAGCCTGCGATTCTCCACGTCGAGCTCGATCGAATCACCGTTTTGGACAAGGGCGAGGGGGCCGCCCACGGCAGACTCCGGTGCCACGTGCAGGACGATGGTTCCGAAGCACGTCCCGGACATCCTGGCATCCGAAATGCGAACCATGTCGCGGATGCCCTTTTCCAAAATCTTCTTCGGTAACGGCAAATTCCCCACTTCGGGCATGCCCGGGTAGCCGCGGGGACCTGCACCCTTGAGAACCATGACGCAGTTCTCATCGATATCGAGATTGGGATCGTCGAGACGCTTGTGGAGATCCTCTACTGATTCGAACACCACCGCCCGGCCCTTGTGCTTCATCAATTTCGGATCGGCCGCCGAGATTTTGATCACCGCCCCGTCGGGTGCAAGATTACCACGCAGAATGGCGGTTCCGGCACCGACGTTGATGGGTTTCTGCGCCGTCTTGATTACGTCCTCGTTCCAGTTTTTTGCCTCGCCGACATTGTCGGCAACGGTGCGACCGCTAACCGTCAGGGCATCGCCGTGGAGATGGGGGAGAATTTCGCGCATCACGGCGGGTAGGCCTCCGGCGTAGAAGAAATCTTCCATCAGGTACTCGCCCGAGGGCTGGAGATTGACAATGAAGGGGATATCGCGAATCAGATCATCGAAGTCCTGAAGGCGGAGCTGCACGCCGATCCGGCCTGCAATGGCGAGCAAGTGGATGATGGCGTTGGTGGAGCCGCCGATGGCGGCGTTTACCCTGATCGCGTTCTCGAACGCCTTGCGATCGAGGACATCGGAGAGCTTGAGTCCCCTGTGGACGTTCTCGACAATCTGCATTCCGGCCTGCTCGGAAAGTGCATAGCGGCGCGAATCAACGGCCGGGATTGCGGCCGATCCGGGGAGCTGGAGGCCCAAGGCCTCGGAAATGCTTGCCATGGTCGAGGCGGTACCCATGGTCATGCAGTGCCCGGCACTCCGGGACATGCATGATTCTGCCTCCATGTAGTCCTCAAGGGTGATGACGCCGGCACGCAAGTCATCGGTGAAGCGCCACACGTCTGTGCCGGAACCAATGTCGCGTCCCCGGTATTTGCCGTTGAGCATCGGCCCGCCGGTCATGACCATCGTCGGGATGTCAACACTGGCGGCGCCCATGATGGTGGCGGGTGTCGTCTTGTCGCAGCCGCAGAGCAGCACCACCCCGTCGAAGGGGTTGGCGCGAAGGCTTTCTTCCACGTCCATGCTGACGAGGTTGCGATAAAGCATGGTGGTAGGCCGCATCACCGGCTCACCCAGTGACATCACAGGGAATTCGAGTGGAAAGCCACCTGCCTTCCACACGCCCCGTTTCACTGCCTCGGCTACACGGTCAAGGTGCGCGTTACAGGGAGTGACCTCGGATGCGGTATTGCAGATTCCGATGACAGGACGCCCATCGAAGTTCTCGTGCGCAAAGCCTTGATTCTTCATCCACGATCGGTGAGCGAAGTTCATCATGTCATTGCCGCCGAACCATGCCGAACTGCGTAGGTTGCGTGCGCCGTTGCTTTTCGCCATCGTCATTTCCCTCTCCGTTGCGGCTTTCATCACCGCCTCTTCAGTGGCAAGGTTGGCTACCACCTTGTCGTATGGCAAGCAGAATTATGACTCACGATCTCACCCAGGCCCCCGCAACTAAGCTTCTCAAGCTCTATCGGAAGGGAACGGTTTCACCTGTCGAAGTGATGCAAGCCGTCCTTGCACGCATTGAGGAGGTCGATCCCAAACTGAATTCCTTTGTCCTCGTGGATGCGGAACGCGCACTTGCCGATGCCCGCGAATCCGAGAAGCGATGGAAGAAGGATGAGCCGCGAGGTTTGCTCGATGGGGTGCCTGCAAGTGTGAAGGACCTTCTTCTCACGAAAGGATGGCCCACGCGCAAGGGATCAAAGACCGTCGATCCGGCGGGGCCGTGGAATGACGATGCACCGGCGGTTGCACGGTTGCGTGAAAATGGCGCGGTGCTCTTCGGCAAGACGACGACGCCTGAGTTCGGACACAAAGGGACAACCCAAAGCCTGCTCACCGGAGTTACGCGAAATCCTTGGAACCCCGCCCTCACGCCAGGCGGATCCTCAGGCGGTGCTGCAAGTGCGGTTGCATCCGGGATGGGGCCCCTGGCACTGGGAACGGATGGGGGTGGATCGGTCCGCATTCCTGCCTCGTTCACCGGAATCTTCGGGCACAAGCCAACCTTTGGGAGGGTTCCAGCCTGGCCGCTCTCTCCTTTCGGGACGGTTGCCAATGTCGGCCCCATGACACGGACTGTGGCCGACGGAGCACTTCTTTTTCAGGCAATCACCGGACCGGATAGCCGAGACTGGTACGCGCTTCCGCCGGACGGGATGAACTATCCCAAGGCCTGCCGGCAGGGAGTAAAGGGGATGAAAATCGGTCTGTGCAACGATTTCGGTATGGCGCACACACTGACGGGACACGATGCCGACCCTGCTATCGGTGAGGCGGTGATGACGGCGGCAGACGTACTCAAGGCAGCGGGCGCAACTGTCAAGAAGACGAATCTGAAATGGCCCCGCGATCCCGTTTCGATTTTTCGCACCATCTGGACGATGGGATCATCAAGACTCGCCAAAGAAATCGGGAAGGGGATGGAGCAAGTCGATCCGGTGTTCCGAAGGTTCGCCCAGGCCGGTGACACGCGCATGCTGGCACACTTCCATGAAGCGCAAACCAGACGTGAAGAGAACTGGGCTTATCTGACAGCGATCTTTGATGAGGGGTTAGATGCACTTCTAGGACCGACGATGCCGGTAGTTGCGTTCAAGGCGGAGAACACTTGTCCGACGGGCTGGGAGGACAACCCGTTTACGTGGATACCGTTCACGCCGCCTTTCAACCTCACGCGTCACCCGGCGGCAAGCGTGAATGGCGGATTCTCTGACGGGTTACCCGTCGGGGTGCAGATCGTGGGGCCGATGTATCAAGATGCGAACGTTTTCCGTTGCGCACAGGTGATCGAGAAAGGGCTGGGAACCGCAGGCACCATTCCGGATCTCGAAAAAAGCAACACCGCGTAAGAGGGTTCATGCCTCATGCGGCGGAGGCGAGAACTCCGCTACGAACTGGTCGTTATTCGCCGATCCGGACGACGGTGCGTCCTGTGACTTTTCCTACCAGGATTTCGGCAAGCGTGCCGGGCAGATCCGTGAACGCGATCTCCGTCGTCAACCTGTCAAGGTTGCGAGGCCTCAGTTCGCCAGTCATTCGCCTCCAGACCGGCCCGCGCTCTTCCATGGGCACCATCACCGAATCGACGCCGAGCAGCGACACGCCGCGAAGGATGAAGGGAAACACCGTCGAGGACAGGCCGATCCCTGCGGTGAGGCCCGTAGATGCGCAAACACCCCGGTAGGCCATCGTCGACAGAACCCAGGCGAGAATCTGGCCTCCTACCTGGTCAATCGCACCCGCCCACATCGTCTTGCCAAGAGGACGCGGCTTCTCGCTGACTTCCTCTCGCGAGAGGATCCGCTCTGCACCAAGCTCGGTAAGGAAACCGTGAGCTGATTTTTTACCGGAGGCTGCGACCACTTTGTGTCCGAGACGGGCGAGCATGGCGACGGCCATGCTGCCGACGCCACCAGAGGCGCCGGTGACCAGGATTTCCCCGCAGCCGGGAGCGATGCCGTTCTCCTCCATGCGCTTGATGGCAAGTGCGGCCGTAAAGCCTGCCGTGCCGAAGGACATGCAGTCGCGCAAAGAGAGTCCGTCCGGCTTGCGCATGAGCCAGTCTGCGGGCACCTGGGCGAATTTCGCGAAAGCACCATCCCGACCCACACCGAAGCCAAAGCCGGTGCAGAGCACTTCGTCACCTTCCTGGAAGCGAGAGTCTCTGGTTTCGATGACAGTTCCTGACATGTCGACACCGGGAACTCGGGGCCACTCCTGGACGACACCGCCGTCAGCGAGTGTGGCGAGCCCGTCCTTGTAGTTCACGCATGACCACGCAACACGGACCGTGACCTCTCCGTTAGGAAGGGGGGAGAGTTTGCGCTCAACGAAATTGGCAGATGTTTCGTCTCCATCCTTTGAGACGACAAATGCTTGAAAAGGATCGGTCATGATGGTTTTTCCCCGGCGTGGCTCAAGATTTGCTGTAAGCGACCCGAGCAAGAATGGAAACAACGCCGACCCCGATGGCGCGGGGGCGGATTTGTAATCCGTCTGGAGAGTGTTCTCCATGCTGGCCGGAGGTTCAAGGCCACAAATCAGAAAGACTCGCCTCGCCTTGATTAACTGCTGGGAGGAGCCTCCCAGGGGCGGTCGTGACGAAGGCTTGCGACACGCTTGTGCGCGTCTTCCGATAGCGCGGGGTCAAGGTCGGCGAAGATGAGTTCCGGTTCCTCGCCCGCTGAGGCGACGACCCGGCCCCAAGGATCGATAATCAGGGAATGTCCCCAGGTGCGACGCTTTCCATAGTGAAGGCCACATTGTGCGGGTGCGAATACGTAGCTTCCTGTCTCGATGGCGCGGGCGCGAAGCAGTGTTTTCCAGTGAGCCTCGCCCGTGGGACGGGTGAAGGCGGCGGGGACGGAGATGAACCACGCACCAGCACAAGCGAGCGTGCGGGATAGCTCCGGAAATCTCATGTCGTAGCAGATGATCATGCCGAGAATGCCCCACGGGGTCTCGGCGACGACGGCCTGTTCGCCCGGAAGGTAGAGGTCCGATTCGCGGTAGTGCTCGCCTGCCGCAGGATCGGCGTCGAACATATGAATTTTGTCGTAGCGGGCGACAATCTCACCTTCGGGGTTTACGAGGATCGATCGATTGGCGAGACGTCCGTCGGGATCGTCGGTTCCGACGGCGACCGATCCGAGTAGGACCCACTTGCCGGTCTCCCTTGCCGCGGACACGACGGTATCAACTGCGGGGTGCTTTTCCTCGGGCGCTGCCGATTCTTTCATCTTCGCACTGGGCGAGAGGATGGGAGCATTCTCGGGGAAGGCGACGAGATCAGCGCCTTTTCTGGCTGCCTCACGGACCATGTCGGTAATGACGCGGAGATTTGCCTCCATGTCGGGTGTACTGGTGATTTGGCCGCATGCGAGCCTGAACGGGGAAGTGGGCATGGAAGATGTTTGTCAGGCTCGGCCAAGAAGCCGGTTGAGTTCACCAGAATTCGCAGCCTGCGCGAGTTTATCGGATCCGCCTACATGAATATCGCCCACGAACACCTGCGGTACTGTGTTGGCACCTCCGGAACGACGGATCATTTCCTTGCGAGCATCGGATTTTCCGGTGGTGTCGATCTCGTGGAAAGCGATACCTTGCTCCTCCAGGAGTTTCTTCGCCCGGTGGCAATAGGGGCAGAGCATGCCCGTGTAAATGGTGACGTCAGGTTGCACGACCATGGGAACTCAAATGCGACAACGGTTTCGACCGGATAGCGAGCATACAACCGGTTAAAATTTCAGGACGCCTTGGGAATATCCAGTGTGTTCGAAAGGGCGGTTTTCCCCGGATAAACGTTGTACTCGAACATTCCTCGCAATCGCGCCCATCCGATGTCCAGTATTTCCCGGTGGAGACAGTCTTTTATCTCCGCGTCCTTCACCTGGGCTTTTAATCGTATCCTTGGCTGTCTCGGTTGTATGCTTGATCTTTAGGGATTCACTCAAAAAGCTCCATGAACGATCTTGAACGAAACAAGTCGAATGCGCTCGCATTCTACGACCTGATGTTCAATCAGTGCGAACCGCGTCGTGCTGTCGAACTCTACGTCGGTGCCGAGTACATCCAGCACAACCCCCACGTCGCCACGGGCAAGGAGGCTTTCATCGCCTACTTCGAGGACATGAATCGGAAATATCCGGGCAAGCGAGCTGAATGCAAACGTGCGATTGCCGAAGGAGATCTCGTTGTCCTGCACTGCTACCAGATTTGGCCCGGAGACAAGGACTACGCAGGAATCGACATTTTCCGTTTCAGCGAGCAGGGCAAGATCATCGAACACTGGGATGTACTGCAGACGATCCCAGACGAGACCGCCCACGACAACAGCATGTTCTGAAGGCGGCTGGTCTGGTTTCAGAATCCCATTGCAGAACCGTCTTTGCGGGGGTCCGATCCCCCCACGAGCGTTCCACGTTCCCCATTGATGGCGATGGCCTGTCCGCCACCGAGAGGAAATTCTTCGACCGACACCGTATGACCGAGACGAGCGAGTGCTCCCCTCGTTTTCTCAGGGACACCACGCTCGCAGGTGAGTGTACCTGCGAAGTGGAAGGCCCTTGGCGCATCCAGCGCCTCCTGCACGTCCATGCCATGATCAAGAACGTTCGACAGGAAATTTGCCTGCCCCACGGGCTGGTAGTGCCCTCCCATCACCCCGAACGAGAGCACCGCGTGCCCGTCTTTCGTGGCCATGGCTGGAATGATCGTGTGCATCGGCCGTTTGCCCGGGGCAAGGGCATTCGGATGATCGGGATCAAGGACGAAACCCGCGCCCCGGTTGTGGAACATCACTCCAGATCCAGGTGCGAAAATTCCGCCGCCGAACGAGTGAAACAGCGAGTTGATGAAGGAAACGGCGTTGCGGTCCTGGTCGACGACCGAGAGGTAGACGGTGTCTCGGTGAACGGGAAGCGTCGAGGACGGCGGATTCTCCATCGCCTTTTTCAGGTCGATCTGCGAGCGCAGAACATCAGCATGTTCTTCCGAAAGAAGTGCCTCCACCGGCACATCCGCCTGCTCGGGATCAGCCAAGCGGTCGTCGCGTTCGCGGTACGCAAGTTTCGCCGCCTCCGCCTGGAGGTGAAAACGCTCCGGTCCCAGAGGGTCGAGGGACTTGAGGTTGAAGCCTGACAGGATGTTGAGCATCAGGAGCGTGATGATTCCCTGGCCGTTTGGGGGACATTCGTGAATGTCGAGGCCCTGATAGCGGGCGCGAATCGGCTCTACCCACGAAGCTTCGACACCTGCGAAGTCCTCGAGTGTGTGCACCCCGCCCCGAGCCTGGAGCTTCGCCACCATGTCTTCCGCGATCGCACCTTGGTAGAAGGCGCGCACACCCCCTTCGCCAATGGCACGGAGGGTTTGGGCAAGAGCAGGCTGACGATGAACCTCGCCTGCCACAGGTGGCCGTCCGCCTGGCAGGAAAACGGCGGCAGCGTCCCTGTCGGCGACAAGTTTTTCCGTTTCATTCGCCCAGACGTGAGCGATCACGTCGGCCACCACGTAGCCCGTCTCGGCAAGTTCTGCCGCCGGGGCAAGAACACGTTTGAGGTCAAGTTTTCCGTGCTCGGCCACGAGGCGTCCCCAAGCGGCCACCGCGCATGGAACCGTGACAGCATGGGGGCTCGTGAAGGGGATTCTTCCGGCCTCGTCGCTATCTGTTGCCTCGATCGAGGCCCCTGCAGGTGCGCGTCCCGATCCGTTGAGCGCGAGAATTCTGTCCGATCCTCCGGGGGCATAGAGGCAGAAAACATCGCCTCCGATTCCGGTCGAGAAGGGCTCCACTACCGCAAGTACCGCGGCGGCGGCAACGGCGGCATCGATTGCATTGCCTCCATCCCTGAGCGCTTCCAGTGCAGTAAGCGTCGCAACCGGATGGGAAGTGGCCGCTAGCGCGCTTGTCGCGCGGACAGGTGAGCGTCCGGGCAGGTGGATATCACGCACAGAGCAAACCTCAGGCTTTGAAGCGTGCGAGCATAGCGGCCGGATACATCTACATCACGCGAATGGTGCGCCCTAGACCGCTAGAGGTTAAGGTGCACCCCGGAAGGGGATTGTATTCCCCAACCGCAACCTGCGGCGATGGCATGTTGTCGCGCTGCCAATCCACAAGGAGTTCTATAGTGCATATCCCCCGACTGAGGAACGCTCTCGTCGCCCTCGCCCTTCCATCTTTGGCCGTGACGGCCCCCGCTCTGGCCGCTGACATCGAGGTCATCCATCGTGAGGCCGAAGTCCAGGTCGCCCCTGAAAAAGCCTGGGAAAGAGTCGGTGACTTCTGTGCCATTTCCAAGTGGCTCAACCCACCGATCATGGACTGTGAGATTGCCGCGGGTGAGGGTGGTGTTGGTACCGTTCGTCATCTCAAGCTCGGCGAAGAAATGACCTTGTTGATCGAGCCGATGATTGCCGACGGCCCGATGCACTACACCTACTCGATGACCGAGGGCCCGTTCGCAGGGATTCAGTACCACGGCACCGTAATGGTTCGTCCCGGCTCCTCTTCGAACTCCAGCATCGTGAGTTGGACCGCCGTTTTCGACCGAGAAGCGCTCCCGAACATGCAGGCGGCCGACGATCTTGCGGCTACATTTGGTGGCATCTACGACGCGGGCGTCAAGGGGCTCGCAGCGATGGCCGGCATGTAGCAGGCGCGATTGGCGGAAGTTCTTCTGGACTTCCGCCTTCCGCTACCCTGCCTCGCCGCTAATTCACAAGGAGTGCCATCCATGCATACCTCCCGATTGAGAAGCGTTTTCATCGCTCTCGCCCTGCCGGCTCTGGTCGTGACGGGCTCCGCTCTTGCCGCCGATATCGAGGTCATCCACCGCGAAGTCGAAATCCAGGTCCCATCCGAAAAAGCCTGGGAAAGAGTCAGTGACTTCTGTGCCATTTCCAAGTGGCTCAACCCGCCAATCGTGGGTTGCCAGATTCTCAAGGGCAGCGGCGGTGTCGGAACTGTCCGCCAACTCGACCTTGGCGAGGATGCGAGATTGATCCAGATGGTCGAGCCGATGATCGCCGCTGGACCGATGCACTACACGTACGCAATGACCGTAGGTCCGTTCGAAGGCATCCAGTACCACGGCACCGTGATGGTTCGCCCCGGTTCCTCCTCGGACTCCAGCATCGTGAGTTGGACCGCCGTTTTCGACCGGGAGGCGCTCTCTGACATGCAGGCGGCCGACAAAATCGCGGCTGCAATCCGCGAGATCTACGACGCAGGAATCGCGGGGCTCGCAGCGATGGCCGGCATGTAACACATGCTTACGGTAGGACTTCCGACTCTCCCGCCGTTCTCCGCTGAGAGTTTAGGTCTCGGACTTCTGGTCCGGGGAAGGGGCGAACGCAGCCTCCGCTGCCCTTGTCGCCTCGGCCGCTGCGGCTTCGTCTGAGTTTTCCTGCGTTGGCGGAGCGGCGGCGCCAGGCAGTGGAGCCGGTTTTGTCTCCGGCATCGCTCTCGGTATGTCGGCGAACATCCCGCCCGTTTTCTGCGGCGTCTCAACCGTTTCCGGTTCACCGATGGGCATGCGTCCATCGCGGTGCGCCTTTTCAAGTGCCGCAGCGAGCTCGGCCCGTGTACACAGGTCGAGCAATACGGGATCCTGTGGTGAAATGCTGGCCATGTTCCAGTGCTCGCGATTGCGGATTTTATTGATCGTGTCCTTGGTCGTTCCGACCAGTTTGCCGATCTGGGGGTCGCTGAGCTCGGAATGGTTCTTCAGCAACCACGCGATCGCATCGGGGCGATCCTGACGTTTCGAGACTGGCGTGTAGCGGGGCCCCCGAGTTCGTCCCTCTTCGTCGGGTAGCAGGGGTTCTTTTTTCTGCAGCCTCGCTTCAGGATCGGCCTGGCAACGTTCAATCTCACTTTGATCCAACTCGCCGTTGTCGATGGGGTTGCGCGCGGCAATCCCCGTGGCCACGTCACCGTCGGCGATTCCCTGTACCTCGAGCGGATGCAGCCCGCAGAAAACGGCGATCTGCTCGAAGGTGAGGATGGTGTTTTCAATAAGCCACAGGGCCGTAGACTTCGGCATCAACGGGTATTCCATGGCACTCGTTCCAAGTTTTCTCGCAAGCGGGAGAAGTTGCATGTGTGCCATATCGGAACTTTTTCGGCAAATGCGGACACAAGACGGTCAATTCGACTGTACATGTCTGGCAATTTGCCTTAATTCGTCCTATCAGTTGACGGATGCGTGCATTAGGATCCTCGCCCCGTCTGCGCTCATAAAAAATCACGCAAAGATTCTATTAATGTTCAAAAATAGTCTAGGCATCTGGCTTACGGTTCGCCTGTACGGTGTTTTCACAGGTACCGATGAGTTTGACAACCGCTACTACCGGGAGCGCCGTCCGGTAAAGGAAAGACCCGAGCGACGCTGGGTTCTTTACCAAGAGAGGCCAGAGGGATCGGCGGTGCCCCCGCTTTGGCAAGCTTGGCTCACCCACACTACCGACGAAACTCCTCAGAAAAACGCGCCCGAGCATCCTTGGCAAAAGCCCCATCGCCCTAATCGCACGGGCACGCCCGAAGCGCACAGGCCGCCCGGATCGCTCCTCGGCACGGCAGAATCACCGCGCTTGCCCTACGATCCGTGGTGTCCATCGGATTCCTCGAATTCCAGGGAGGCATAGATGTCCAGAAATGCACTCGAAACCCTGCTCGGTGCCGTTGTCATGGCGGCAGCAATCGGGTTTCTTCTCTATGCCTACGACCGAACCTCACTCCAGCACAAGGACGGCTACGAGCTGTCCGCTCGCTTCTCCTCGGTGGGAAGTCTCGCCGTGGGCTCGTCCGTTCGGCTCAGCGGGATTCCTATCGGCGTGGTGACAAGCCAGATCCTTGATCCTGAGAGTTATGATGCGGTGGTAACTTTCTCGGTGGATGACAACGTGCTTCTACCCATCGATTCCTACGCATCGATCAACTCCGACGGTCTGCTTGGCGACAGTTATCTCCGCCTCGATCCTGGCGCCGATGATGTCATGCTTCAGGCTGGCGACACGTTCGAGAACACGGAAGCAGCCACCAATCTCTTCCGATTGCTCTTACGGCTGTTCAGCGGCGGACGCGGCGGGGATGGCGAGTGACCGGTTCTCCCAACGGTGACATGATCCCTGAGGTATGGCTCGACTTAGACAACAAACCTCTCTCCTGCACAGAGAAGATCAAGGTGCTGAACGAGAACATTCTCGAGATCCGGCAGATGGCCAAGGACGCACTCGAGGACGGCATCCTCATGGGTGCGGATCCCGTCCAAGTGCGCGAAGTGCTCGTTCGTTCCGTAACCGACTTGCCGGAGCCTTTTTCGGACTGATCCTTATCGCTCCCGGCATGGGCGCGCTGGCCAAGGACACAGTTATCTTGATGGCACTAGAAAAGGGTCCGGGACGATCCTTCAAAATTGAAGCATCCGTCGGAGAGATGGTCCGCCTCGGTCCCCTCGAGATTCTACCGCTCCGCTGCTACGAGCCGCCCTCCGATGAACGCCCGGAGAGCGCAGCTTTTCTAGAAATTCAAGAGATCGACACGCATGGTGGTTCCCCGACCCGGGAGATCTTTCGTGGCTGGATGTTCGCATCAAGCCCCAGCCTGTCTGCCCTCGAACACCCGACACATGACCTCTGGGTTTTGGACTGTCATTAGGTTCTGAAAGAGGAATAGGCGTCCTCGGTGAGAGATCCTGCAGGCCCTGCGCGAAAAAAATCCGCCTCTACTGCGAGTGCCGTATCAAGAAGGACATGAAACAGGTCCCTGTCCACCGCGCACCCGCCCATTGTATTCAGGTGCGGATTGACGAACTGCGTGTCGAGCAGGGCGAATCCACCGATGCGCAACCGTTCAACCAGGTGAACGAGGGCTACCTTGCTGGCATCCGTCTCGCGACTGAACATGCTCTCGCCGAAAAACACACCCCCCTGAACGAGACCGTAGAGCCCACCGACGAGGATCTCATTCTTTCTGCATTCCACGCAATGAGCATGCCCCAAAGAATGAAGTTCCAGGAAGACTTGGCGCAGGGGTTCGTTGATCCAAGTCTCCTCGCGACCCGGTACGGATTCCGCGCACGCTCCGATAACGCTTGTGAAATCGGTGTCGACCGAAATCTCGAAGGTTCGCGTTCGAAGTCTTCGGCGCAAGCTTCTGGAAATGCGAAGTCCGTCCAGAGGGATGATCCCTCGCACCTCCGGATCGACCCAAACCCACTCCTCGTCGTGCTGTGTCTCAGCCATCGGGAAGATCCCGCTCCGGTAGGCCTGAATCACGGTCCTGGCCTCGTGAGAGGCCTCTTTGTTCATTCTGTATCGTTGTCCGCCATCACGCGCTCAAGCCAGTGAATGTTGTAGTTGCCCTGAACAAAATCCTCGTGCTCGAGAATGCGCGCATGGAGAGGGATCGTGTTGGGGACACCGTCGATGACGAACTCCCGAAGCGCGCGGCGGAGCCGGGCGAGTGCCTCGGCACGGTCCGCACCGTGGACGATTAACTTCGCAATCAGGCTGTCATAGTGAGGCGGTACTTCGTAGCCAGCGTAAAGAGCTGAATCGATCCGTGTTCCAGGTCCACCCGGAGGGTGGTACATCTCGACACGGCCCGGTCGAGGCTGCAACGTCTCGGGGTCTTCCGCGGTGATACGGCACTCGATGGCGTGCCCTGAGATTCGAATTGAATTCTCATCGCACGAAAGGGGAAGCCCCGAAGCGATGCGAATCTGCTCGCACACCAAGTCGAATCCGGTCACCATTTCGGTGATCGGGTGCTCTACCTGCAGACGAGTGTTCATTTCAATGAAATGGAAGGCTCCGTCGTCGTAAAGCATTTCGACCGTCCCCAGGCCGAGATAACCGAGCTTGCGGATTGCTCCGACGACGGTCTCACCGGCCTGCTTACGCTCCTTTTCCGAAAGAACGGGAGAGGGTGCCTCCTCTATCACCTTTTGGTGGCGTCGCTGGATCGAGCAGTCGCGTTCGCCGAGATGCATCACGTTGCCATCGGCATCGGCGAGGATCTGGAACTCGATGTGGCGGGGCGAGGGGAGATAGCGTTCGACGTAAACCGTGTCGTTTCCGAAGCCTGCCATCGCCTCGGCTCGTGCGAAATTCCATGCGCTCTCGAGCTCGGATTCGTCCTCGACCACTTTCATGCCACGTCCGCCGCCGCCCGCCGCCGCCTTGACGATCATGGGGTAGCCAATCTCCCCGGCAAGCTCGTGCAGCTCTTCTAACGAGCTCAGCGCACCGCCTGAGCCCGGAACTACCGGAACTCCTAGTGCTTCCATCTGACGTCGCGCTTCGATCTTGTCGCCCATCATGTCGATATGTTCAGGTCGAGGGCCGATAAAGACGATGTTGTGCTTCTGGACGATGCGGGCAAATTCCGCATTTTCAGAGAGAAACCCGTAGCCCGGGTGGAGAGCATCCGCCCCGCTCAGACTTGCCGCGGTCATGATGGCGGACATATTGAGATAGCTCTCTCGCACGTCTGGCGGGCCAATGCAGACCGATTCATCTGCGAGACGCACGTGCATTGCATCCTCGTCCGCCGTTGAGTGAATGGCGACGGTGCGGATACCGAGGTCGTGGCACGCTCGGAGTACCCGCAGGGCCGCTTCTCCCCGGTTGGCGATCAGGATTTTTCCGAACACGCCCTCGCTACTCGATCACGGCAAGGACTGCGCCGTACTCGACCGGGGATGCGTTGGTGCCAAAAACCCGCAGGAGCGTGCCGCTACAGTGGGCGGCAATCGGATTCATCGTCTTCATCGCCTCAATGAGGAAGAGTTGGTCACCCTCTTTCACTTCCTGGCCAGGCTGGACGAAAGGATCCGCTTCCGGTGAAGGCGCGAGGTAGAGCGTTCCCACCATCGGTGCGGTGACCGTTCCCGGATGGTCGGCATAGGTCTCCATTGATCCGGGTTCCGGCGCACTCGAAGTGGATTCCGTGTCTGCAGCAGGGCTTTCCGGGGCGAGAGATGCGACTGCCTGCCCAACTGTCGTGGCTCCTCTTCCCACCCGAACGTGGTGGCGGCCCACGGTGATTTCGATTTCTGTGAGCCCTGTCTCTTCCAGGAGTTTGGCGAGCTGCCGGATTAGATCTTCATCAACGCGAATAGCCATGTGCCTACCTGTTTTCGACTCGAGCTGCTCGGCCGATCAGTTGGGCCACTGCTCCAAGAGCGAGAGCGTACCCATCTGGGCCTGCCCCGCACAGAACCCCGTCCGAGCGCTGCGAGACGTGGGAGCGATGGCGAAATTCTTCCCGTGCAAAAACGTTCGAAAGATGGACTTCGATCACCGGCCCTTCGAAGGCCTGCAACGCATCCAAGAGCGCCACGGAAGTGTGAGAGTACGCCGCGGCATTGATGACGATGGCCTGGGCAGAGCCTCGAGCCTCCTGTACCCACGTTACCAGTTCTCCCTCGTGGTTCGACTGGCGGAAATCGATCGCGAGGCCGTGTGTCTTGCCGGTGCGCTCACACAGACCCTCGATGTCACCGAGCGTTTCGTGCCCGTAGATTTCAGGCTCGCGCTCGCCGAGAAGATTCAAATTGGGGCCGTTTAGGACGAAAACAGTCTGGCTGGAACTCATGTGCAAAATCTACACCAGTAGGCCATATTCGTACGTGCAGGTTCCCGCCTACGCGCGTGCGCAGGCGGAGCGAGCTCCCCTTGCATCGTCTTGCGCCGGCCGCACTTTCCCCTGTATTACCAAGATGGCACAGACGCACGCACGCTGCTGCCCCGGGGCATCCATGTAGTGAAAATCACGGTCAACGGAGAGGACCGGTCGGTCGAACGGGGTACTTCTGTCGAGGGATTGATCAAGGAACTCGGCATGGATTCCACCCGCATCGCCGTTGAGCGCAATCTCGAGATCGTCCGCCGCGGTGCTTTCAGGGAGGTCGTCCTAGAGGAGGGTGACCGGATAGAGGTTGTCCATTTCGTCGGCGGCGGTGCCGATGATTCGGAAGACCGATGGGAGGTGGCCGGACATCGTTTCCGCTCGCGGCTCATCGTAGGAACGGGGAAGTACGAAACTTTCGAACAGAATCGCGACGCCCTGGTCGCTTCAGGTTCGGAGATCATCACCGTCGCACTGCGTCGGGTGAACCTCGACGATCCCTCCAAGCCTCGCCTCAGCGACGTGATTGATCCCAGAACCTACACCTATCTTCCCAACACGGCAGGCTGCTCGACCATGGACGAAGCACTGCGGACGCTTCGTCTTGCTCGCGAACTGGGTGGCTGGAAGCTCGTCAAGCTTGAGGTGCTGGGTGAAGATACCACCCTCTATCCCGACATGCCCGAGACGCTCCGTGCAACGGAGATACTCGTCGCCGAGGGCTTCGAGGTCATGGCTTACTGCACCGACGATCCTCTGCTCGCCCGCCGACTGGAAGATCTGGGTGCTGCAGCCGTCATGCCGCTCGGTGCCCCAATAGGTTCAGGTCTTGGCATTCGTAACCCTCTCAACATCCGCCTCATCGTCGAGCGGGCGTCGGTGCCTGTGATAGTCGATGCGGGTGTGGGCACGGCTTCGGATGCAGCATTTGCCATGGAACTTGGGTGCGATGCCGTTCTCATGAATACCGCCATTGCCAGTGCGAAAAACCCCGTCCGCATGGCCCGCGCCATGAAGGCGGCGGTTGAGGCGGGGAGGGATGCTTTTTTGGCAGGACGGATCCCGCGGAAGTTCGTGGGCGATCCGTCTTCGCCGCTCGCCGGTCTGATCTCTCCCGCCTTCTAGGCCTAGTTTATTCTGCCGCCGGGCCGCTCGACAGCCTCACCCCACCTGACTCATTCCTGCAAGGAGAAATCGATGGCCACCAACCACCGAATCACGCTCGCCTCCCGCCCCCAAGGGATGCCGACACCGGCAAACTTCAGAATCGTCGAGGAAGACGTTCCCGAGCCTCGCCACGGGGAAATCCTCGTCCGCGCGCTGTGGCTTTCGCTTGATCCTTATATGCGGGGAAGGATGTCTCCCGCCAAGTCGTACGCGCCACCCACCGAGGTGGGTGACGTCATGACAGGTGGGGTCGCCGGGTGCGTGGAAAAGAGCAACCATTCCGATTTCAAAGAAGGTGAGATCGTTCAGGGCTTCGCCTTAGGCTGGCAGGAGTACGCGATTGCAACACCAGCCGACATAAGAAAGGTCGACCCTTCGCTCGCTCCGATCTCGACCTCACTCGGCATTCTCGGCATGCCCGGAATGACCGCTTATTTCGGTCTGCTTGATGTGTGTCGTCCGGTACCGGGCGACACGGTTCTCGTCTCGGCAGCCTCTGGTGCAGTGGGCGCTGCTGTGGGACAGATCGCGAAGATCGGCGGATGCCGCGTAGTGGGAACCGTGGGTTCCAAGGAGAAGGCAACCTATATCAAGAACGAACTCGGATTTGATGCGGCCATCAACTATCACGATGAGGCCAACCTCCAGGGTGCCATCAAGGAAGCGTGTCCGCAGGGGGTCGACGTGTACTTCGACAATGTCGGCGGACCTGTCACGGATGCAGCTCTTGCGAATCTCGCCCAGTGGGCCCGGGTTGCAGTCTGCGGTCAGATATCGCAGTACAACCTGACCGAGGAAGAGCTCGGGCCTCGGAATTTGCGCTTCCTGCTGATCAACCAGGCAAGCATTGAGGGCTTTCTAGTGTTTCGTTTCACGCAGAAGTACCCCATCGCCATGAAGCGCATGGCGCGGTGGATCAAGGAAGGAAAGCTCATCTACAGGGAGGACATCGTGGACGGCCTTGAGAACGCGCCAGAGGCGTTCATCGGAATGCTTCGGGGCAAGAACTTCGGTAAGCAGTTGGTGCGTATCGCCGAGAAATAGGGAGCACCTTCGGACGCTTCGGTGTTCTCTCCCGCCCCAAGGCGGACCGGCGTTGCTACTGCGCTGAGGGTCTATCTCCGGCCGAATGTTGCCGTCTTCCTCCCGCTTGGGTTTGCGAGCGGGCTTCCGCTCTTGCTCACGGCAGGAACGCTTTTCACGTGGATGGCCGAGGTCGAGGTCAATCTCACGACGATCGGTCTGTTTGCACTGGTCGGTATTCCGTACTCCTTCAAGTTCGCTTGGTCGCCGCTCGTCGATCGGCTCGCGCTTCCTTTCTTCACTTCCCGTTTCGGCCAACGTCGGGGCTGGCTACTCGTCGCCCAGGCAGGCCTCGTCCTTGCCCTTATTTTGCTTGCCCACGTGGAGCCTGCCTCATGGCCGGTTTGGACCGCACTGCTGGCGGTAATGGTGGCGTTCCTGTCTGCAACCCAGGACATCGCCATGGATGCCTTCCGGATCGAGCTCCAAACGGAGGACGAGCTTGCCTCTGGGGCCGCTGTCTATGTCTATGGCTATCGCATCGCATTGCTTGTTGCGGGTGCGGGAGCTCTCTATATCGCCGAGTTTGCGGGTTGGCGCACCGCTTATCTTTCGATGGCGGCACTCGTTCCCCTGGGCATGGTGGCGGTGTTGCTGCGGCCCGAACCCGACCACAAGGGGAGGGAATTGCTCACTGCCGCCGAATCCCGAGCGAACACCTTGCGCGCATGGATGGCAACGGCGGTCATCGCCCCGTTCAGGGAGTTTATGTCACGCAATGGCTGGCTCATCGCCTTTTCCTTTGCCGCCCTCTACAAGTTCGGCGACGCGCTCGCGGGCACTATGACCAATCCCTTCCTGATCCAGCTCGGATTCACCAAGGTGGAGATTGCGAACGTCGCGAAAATCTTCGGCTTCTGGGCGACGATGGGCGGGCTGGCGCTCGGCGGAATCCTCAACGCCCGTATCGGACTCATCGCGACCCTGTGGATTGCTGGCATCCTGCAGATGGGATCCAATCTGATGTTCGCCGTACAGGCAGCGGCAGGAGCCGATGTTTCCGTGCTGGCGGCCACCATCGGCATCGAGAACCTTGCCGGAGGCATGGGAACAGCGGCGTTTATCGCGTACCTGAGTCGCCTTTGCGACATCCGCTACACCGCCACGCAATACGCGGTGCTCACTTCGTGTATGGCCCTGGCGAGAACGCTGCTCTCAAGTCCTGCGGGCTGGCTCGTCGAGAACGTGGAATGGAGTGCCTACTGGGTGGCGTTGGTTGGACCGTTGGCGCAAGCCTGGGCCGGACGCATCGACTGGATCGGGTTTTTCGTGATGACGACGTTCGCTGCCCTTCCAGGGCTTGTACTGCTTGCTAGGCTATCGATGCCTTCGGCGCGTCACTTGCTGTCGGCGTCGAGAGCGTAGCCCGCTGAACGGACGGTGCGGATCAGGTTCGCCTCGCCTGGTCCGTTGAGTGCCTTGCGTAGCCGGCGAATCTGAACATCAACCGCGCGCTCCTCAACGAAAATGTTCTCGCCCCAAGCTGAATCCAGCAGTTGCGGCCGGGAGAAGACTCGTTGCGGGTTTTCGATAAGTTTGCGCAGCAGTCGAAACTCGATGGGCCCGAGGTGGGTTGGGCGTCCCGCCCGTTTTACGCGGTGGGTGACCGGGTCGAGTTCAAGGTCGTGGTAGACGAGTTTCTTTTCCTTGCTTTCCCCCCCAGAGCGGCAACGGGCAAGGACGGCACGCACCCGGGCCACCAGTTCCGCCGTCGAGAATGGTTTCACGACATAGTCGTCAATGCCGATGGAAAAACCCCTGAGGCGGTCGCGCTCCTCGCCGCGGGCGGTGAGGATGATGATCGGGAGACTTCGTAGGTTGGGCGAACGGCGGATCGCCTGACAAACCTCGATCCCCGAAACCGAGGGGAGCATCCAGTCAACGATGGCGAGTGAGTGAGGGTTCTTCCGTAACATCTCCAAGGCTTGGGCACCATCGCCGGTTCCCTCCGTTTCGAAACCGGACGCAGCCAGGTTGTAGAGAATGAGATCACGGATTTCTTCATCGTCCTCGACGACGAGAACGAGATCGGTCACTTCACTCCCTCTATCGGCGTCACGGGACCTTCCACATCCTCGACATTGCCTCGCGGGCGTTCATCGATGACCCGGATTCCCGCCAACACGTAGTTAATGTCCTCGGCAATGTTCGTTGCATGGTCCGCAATTCGTTCGAAGTTCTTGGCAATGAAAAGGAGGTGAACGCCGGGCGTAATCTGACGAGGATCCTCCATCATGTGCGTGAGAAGTTCGCGACAGATACTTGCGTACATGTTGTCGAGCTCGGCGTCGCGCTCCCAGACCGACTGAGCCTGCTGCTCGTTTCGGTTTCCATAGGAATCGAGCACGTCGTGGAGCATGGAGAGGGTCGCACTGCCGAAGCGGGGAAGAATTCCCAACCCGGGGACTTCTGGGGTTTCGGAAAGCACGATGGAGCGCTTGGCGACACTAACCGCCAGGTCACCGACGCGTTCGAGATCGCTGGAAATCTGCAAGGCAGCCAGCACGATGCGCAGGTCCTGGGCGACAGGCTGACGCAGCGCGAAAATCCGCTCGACCTGCTCCTGGATCATCTGTTCGTGCCGATCGATTTCCGGCTCGTGCCCCAGCACCAGTTCGGCGCAATTGCTGTCGCGTTTGACGGCAGCCGAAACGGCGCGGGAGACCTGTGCTTCGGTCAGCCCACCCATGGCGAGCAGGGTGCGATCCAGGACGGCGAGCTCTTCGCCGAATGCGGTGGCCGTGTGTTCTGTCATCGTGGTTCTCTAGGTATCAGCCAAAACGGCCGGTGATGTAGTCCTGCGTCGCTTCTCTCGCGGGATTGGTGAAGATTTTTGTTGTCGCGTCGAATTCGATCAGTTTGCCCAGGTGCATGAATGCAGTTCTCTGCGAGACGCGCGCCGCCTGCTGCATGTTATGGGTCACGATGACGATTGTGTACTCGGCGCGGAGCTCGTGGATCAATTCCTCGATGGTAGCGGTGGCAATGGGGTCGAGGGCCGAGCATGGTTCGTCCATCAACAACACGTCGGGTTTGACGGCGATAGCACGGGCGATGCACAGGCGCTGCTGCTGCCCGCCCGAGAGACCGGTTCCTGGTTGGTCGATGCGATCCTTCACCTCGTTCCACAGCCCGGCACTGCGCAGACTCGTCTCGACGACTTCGTCGAGGGCGGCGCGAGTGGTGGCCATGCCGTGGATCTTCGGTCCGTAGGCGACGTTGTCGTAGACCGATTTCGGGAATGGGTTGGGTTTTTGGAACACCATCCCGATGCGCGTGCGCAGGTACACCACGTCCACGTCCGGCGCACAAATGTCCTCGCCGTCCATGATTACCTCGCCGGAGGTGCGGCAGTTCTCGATCAGGTCATTCATGCGGTTGAAACAGCGCAACAGTGTCGATTTTCCGCAACCGGAAGGACCGATGAAAGCGGTTACTTCGCGTGCCAAAATTTCGATATCAACCCCGAAGACGGCCTGCTTATCACCGTAAAACACCGACACGTCATGGCCGGTGAGCTTGGGCACGGTGTGCGTGGGTTCAATTTTGCTTACCATCGGTTTTCGAATTTTCTTCGCAAATACACGGCTAGAGCGTTCATGAGTATGAGAAAGCCCAGCAGGACCATGATGGCGGCAGCAGTTTTCTCCGCAAAGCCGCGCTCGGGGCTGTCCGCCCAGAGATAGACCTGTCCCGGCAACACTGTGGAAGGATCGGTAAATCCCTGCGGGATTTCGACGATGAAGGCGACCATTCCCATCATCAAGAGCGGTGCCGTCTCGCCCAAGGCCTGCGCCATTCCAATGATGGTTCCGGTAAGAATTCCTGGGGCGGCGAGTGGCAGGACATGATGAGTCACTGCCTGGACTTTGCTGGCCCCAAGTCCAATGGCTGCTTCCGGAATGGAGGGAGGTACGGCCCGGATCGCCGCCCGTGAGGAGATGATGATGGTTGGCAGCGTCATCAGGCTCAGAACAAGACCACCCGATACTGCGGCTGAGCGGGGCATGCCGAAAAGATTGAGAAACACCGCTAGGCCCAGGAGCCCGAACACGATGGACGGTACGGCGGCCAGGTTATTGATATTGATTTCGATGAGCCGGGTGAGGCGGTTTCGGGGCGCGAACGATTCGAGATAGACGGCGGTCATCACCCCGATCGGGAATGCGAGCACGAGCGTCACGACCATCACCAGTGCCGAACCCACGATGGCACCAAGGATGCCGGCTTCCTCGGGGTTGCGGCTATCGCCGCGCGAAAAGAACCCCCGGTTGAAGCGGGTGGCGATGCGCTCTTCAGCATCAAGAGCTTTGATCCTCTCGATGGCTCGGTCGTTGAGCGGACGGTCCGCTTCCAGCGTATCGGCGGAGATTTTTCCTTTGCGGAATTGGTCCACGGCATCGGATGCGAGCACCCATATGTCTTGACTCGTACCCACAAGGTCAGGATCAGCCCGAACCATGTCCCGAAGTTTGAACACCGCCCCATTGCTCACCAACGAAGCAAGGGCCCGACGCTCGCTTCTCGAATTTCCGGCTTCCGGGAAGAGGCGAGCAAGAGCTGTCCGCAGCACTGTGCGGTAGTTGCCCTTGGCGAGGGAAGCCGAACTCCTGTTGCCTTCGGGGTCGATTGCTTCCGCATCAAACGAGACGGGCAGCAGGATCTCGGCCTGAACGAACCCCGCATATCCACGGACTGTGATGCTACCCAGGAAAACAACAAGGAAGCTGGTCGCAGCGGCGATGGCGGCGATTCCGAACCAGCGGAATCGTTTCTCGGCGGCCTGTCGTCGACGCCGCTTTGCGGCACCCCTATCGACGGGACTTTCGGGTTTGATGTGCGCTGGCAGCATCGTCTCAGTCATATCGTTCGCTGTAGCGCTGTACGACCCGCAGCGCGATGACGTTAAGGGCTAACGTCACGAAAAAGAGCGTCAGTCCCAGTGCAAAAGCAGCCATGGTCTTCTCACTATTGAACTCGTGATCGCCGACGAGCAGGGTCGCGATTTGCACCGTGACGGTGGTGACCGCCTCGAACGGGTTGGCCGTGAGATTGGCAGCCAGACCTGCGGCCATGACAACAATCATTGTCTCACCAATGGCACGTGAGATCGCCAGCATGAAGGCACCGACGATTCCCGGCGTTGCGGCGGGGAGCACGACCCAACGGATGGTTTCGGAAGTGGTGGCACCGAGGCCATAAGAGCCTTCCCGCAATCCCTTGGGAACCGCCGTCATGATGTCGTCGGAGAGGGAGGAGATGAATGGGATAATCATGATTCCCATCACCAGTCCGGCGGCGAATGCGCTTTCGGAGGAGATGGTGAGTCCCAGATCGAGCCCGAGGTTGCGCAGCCACGGCGTCAGAACCAGGGCGGCAAAAAACCCGTAGACCACCGTCGGGATGCCGGCGAGAACCTCGAGCATGGGTTTTACGGCGTTGCGCACACCGGGGTGGGCGTACTCGGAAAGGTAGATCGCCGACATCAACCCGATGGGGCCAGCGACACACATGGCGATCACGGTGATCAGCAGAGTGCCGGCGAACACCGGCACCGCACCGAACGCACCGGAGGAGGCGACTTGATCCTCGCGGAGTGCGATCTGAGGTGACCAGTCCAGTCCGAAGAAAAATTCGAACGGGGACACCAACTGGAAAAAACGAAAAGTTTCGAAGACCAGGGAAAGGACGATTCCGACGGTGGTCAGGATGGCGATAATCGAGGCGACGAAGAGTCCCACGAGAAGCGCGTTCTCGACCTGGTTTCGGGCCTTCAGGTCTGGGTTGATCCTTGACCAGCCAATGAAGAAACCGAGCACTGCGAGGGACACGACGACAGCGAAACGTGCTGCCGCACTCCAGGCTTCGAGGCGTAACAGAGTGTCGACGCTCGCCTGCGGCACTTGGGCCGCGAAGGTTCCTTCGGCAGCGTTTTGAATTGAGTTGTAGAGGAGCGTTGTTTCGGATTCTGCAACGTTTGGGAAGTCCGAAAGGACAAGGTTTCGGATGACGATTCCATCGAAGATCGAGCAGGCGACGAACGCTATCGCTGCTGGGCCGATCGTCCACAGCACTGCGTACCAACTGTAATGCGTGGAAAGACCCGTCAGCGTCCCGTTTGCGGTCGTACGTTGATACGTGGCGTAGTGAGCGCCAGCCCCGAACAGGGCAATGATCAGGAGGGGGGCGCTGGTGGCGAACACGAAAAGAGAAAGGGTGTGACGGCCGACTGGGCCGACCACCGCGCCAGATCCTGCGACCTAGAGGCTATGCAGGCTGTTGAGGTCAATGGCATCCGAGCCGACCTTTCCACGTTCGCCGTCGGGGAGCGGAATGAGTCCTCGATCAGCGAGGTAGCCGTCCTCGCCCCATGCTTCTTCGTTCGTGAAGGCGGCGATGTACTCGTTCATGCCCGGGATCACGTCCACGTGAGCTTTTTTCACGTAAAAGTACAGCGGTCGCGAGATGGGGTATTCGCGGCTTGCGATCTTCTCGAAAGTGGGAGCCACGCCATCAATGAGGGCACCCTTAATAGCGTTGCGGTTCTGGTCGAGGAACGAGAAACCGAACACTCCGAGCGCACCAGGGTTTCCCACGAGCTTCTGCACAATCAGGTTATCGTTCTCGCCGACCTCCACGTAGACGCCGTCTTCGCGGATGCCGTGACACAGAGCCTTGTAGAATTTCTTGTCTTCCTTTTGCAGTGCTTTGAGTTCCGGAAAGGTTTTGCATCCTCCCTCGATGGCGAGCTCGTTGAAGGCATCACGCGTGCCAGAGGTCGGCGGCGGACCAAGAACCTCGATGGTCTGGTCGGGCAACGAGGGATCGACATCCTTCCAGGTCATGTTCGGGTTCTCAACCAGCTTGCCACCTTCCTTGTTCTCTTCGGGCACCTGTTTGGCGAGTGCCAGGTACAAGTGGCGGCGGGTCAGGCTCAGCGTCGGAGCTGACTTGGCGTTGGCCAAAACGATCCCGTCGTAACCGATCTTGATTTCAACGACATCCAGAACACCGTTCTTCCGGCAGAGCTCGAACTCGCTCCTCTTTATCCGGCGCGATGCGTTGGTAATGTCAGGGTGGTTTAGCCCGAGGCCCGCACAAAACAGCTTTATTCCGCCACCGGACCCAGTGGATTCGATTTTGGGCGTCTTGAAATCAGTCGAACGGCCGAAGTTTTCTGCGACCACGGTTGCGAAAGGATAGACGGTGGAAGACCCGACGATATTGATTTGGTCCCGGGCATGCGCAATTCCAGCGAGGTAAAAGAACGTCAGGCCGAGAAATGCGAGATGTTTGATCATGGTGGGAGACGACTCCGACGTGAGGGTTTTGGACGCCGGGTGCCCACCTAGCACCCATGATGTACAAAGGCAACGGTGTGTTTATATGAAATGAATGTGAAGGTTTTATTACAGAGGTTTCGAGGCCTCTTGGCGTGTGTCCCGGGCGGCTGGAAGCCTGGCGACAAAACGGCTTCCCCGTCCCAACTCACTGTCAATGTCGAGACGACCCCGGTGACGCAGTGAAACGTGCTTCACGATTGCCAACCCCAATCCGTGTCCGGACTCGTGAGCCTGTCGGGCAGCTTCGGTTCGGTAGAACCGCTCGAAGATCCGATCCACCTCGTCGGGAGAAATTCCCGGCCCGTCGTCTTCGACGACGACACTCGCTTCCCGGAAATTCTCGGCCATCTCCACTTCGACCGATACCTGTCCTCCCCTGTGGCCATACCGGATCGCGTTGTCCACGAGATTGATGAGCATTTGGCGGAGCTGAAGTTCGTCACCGAGGATTTTCACCGGGCCTTCCGGTGTCTTGATTCGTAGATCGATGTTTCGTTCCAAGGCTTGCCAGTCAGTATCGCGGACCACGGAACGGGCAAGTTCGACAAGATCGAGTTCTTCTCGAGGAAGCTCGCCTTCGGTCATCTCCACCCGCGAAAGGCTGAGGAGATTGTCGACCAGTGTCTGGATCCGTTTCGCTTGCCCCCCGAGGCGACCGAGATAGCGTTCACGGGCTTCCGGGTCATCGCGGGCCGGGCCCGAGAGCGTCTCGACAATGCCGATGATGGCGGTCAGCGGCGTGCGGATCTCATGACTCGCATTGGCGATGAACGAGCCCCGGATCTGATCCCGCCGCTCGGTGGCAGTGCGGTCCTCAAAAAGAAGCAACACTTCGGGCGGATGCTTTCCTTCTCGCTCAAGCGGACGGACCGCCAGTTGCAGAATCCTTCCGTCCGGATTGGGGAGCACGAAACTCGCCTCAACGGACTCATGCTCTCCCCGGGCACGAACCAACGCTTCCGCCACTTCCGGCACGCGCACCACTTCGAGAAGTGCGTGTCCAACGGGACTGGTTCCAAAAAGGTCGGCAGCTGCGGAATTGGCGCGGAGAACCCGGTCATCCTGATCGATTACCAGAAGCGGGGTCGGGATTCCCTCGATGATCATCTCTAAGAGCGATGCACTCTGCAGGTGGTCGCCTTGTTGGCGTTCGAGGCGGCGGGCCAGTGCTCCGAGGTTGCGCATGAGGACCTGAAGAGACGACGACGATTCTGGGGGAGGAACTGGTTCCCCGTTTCCGAGACGAGCGGTCCACTCCTCGAGGTCGCGTAAGGAACGTGCGCGCGGGATAGCAAAGAATGCGGAAACGATGAACGTCGCCACCCAGACGATCAGTGCCGTCGCAGGCGAGATCACTTCTATTGCGGAAAGCACCACCAGCGCGATACCGGCGGGAAGGCCCGCGCCAAGAATCTGGCGCCAACCGTCACCGACAGACATAGGTCGCTACCTAATTGTCCCCGTCGACTGGGCCCGTCGTGTGAGTCGCGAGGATGGAGGCGTTCACGATTTCGGAAACTCGCGCCCCGATCCGAACGATCTGGACCGGATGGCCAAAACCGCACAACATCGGGCCAAGAATTCGGCAACCTTCTGTTTCAGCAAGCATTTTTGTTGCAATACTTGCCGCGTTAAGATCTGGCATCACGAATACGTTGGCCGGGCCACCGAGGCGGGAGATCGGGTAATGTTCCTGGAGTTCTGGGCTGAGGGCAACATCGGCAGTCATTTCGCCATCGTAAGAGAAATCTCTTTCCTCCGAATCGAGAATCTTGACGGCCTTGCGCACGCTGAACGTTCGATCACTGATGGGATGACCAAAGTTGGCGAACGACAACAGCGCGACCCGCGGTGTGTGGTGTAGCCGGCGTACAACCTTGGCGGTCTTGATCGAAATGCGGGCGAGATCGTCGGCCGAGAGGTGCTCGTTCACCGTGCTGTCGGCGATAAAGAGTGTGCGCCCGCGCATGATCGCTATCGAGAGACCGAACAGTAGGCTGTCGGGTGCGGGATCGATCGCTGTCCGGATATCTTCGAGGGACGCGTAATAGTTCCGGGTAGTGCCCGTGACCATCGCGTCGGCATCGCCACAGGCGACCACGCAAGCCGAGAAGACGTTGCGGTCGCGGTTGACCAGACGTTGGCAGTCGCGAAACAGGAAGCCCTTGCGGCCCAGTCGCTCGTACAGGAAGTCCGCGTACTTCCTGTTGTGCGGACTGACCAGAGCGTTGAGAATTGTCATGCCCTTAGCCGAATCAATACCGATCCGGTTCATGCTGGCGAGCACTCGCTCCTCACTGCCGATCAGGATGGGAGTGCCGAAGCCTTCGTCACGCCAACGGGCGGCAGCGCGGATGACGCGGCTCTCCTCACCCTCGGCAAAGACCATGCTGCGAGGATTGGCGCGCAACTCGTCACCGAGCATCTGCATCATCGAGGCGGTTCGGTCGAGCCGGGAAGCAAGGGTGTTGCGGTACTCCTTTGCGTCTTCGATGGGCCGCCCAGCGACACCCGTGGCGCGTGCTGCCTCGGCGACCGCCGGTGGCAATGCAGTGATGAGACGCGGATCGAAGGGCTTCGGGATGATGTACTCCGGTCCGTAGCGGAGGTCTCCACCTGCGTAGGCGGCGGTGACCTCGTCGGGGACGTCTTCGCGGGCAAGCCTAGCGAGCGCCTCGGTAGCGGCGATCTTCATTTCCATGTTGATGGTCGAAGCACGGACATCGAGGGCACCGCGGAAGATGTAGGGGAAGCCAAGGACGTTGTTCACTTGGTTGGGGTAATCGGACCGACCGGTTGCGACAATGCCGTCGCCGCGAACTTCGGCGAGGTTTTCTGGAAGGATCTCAGGGTCGGGGTTGGCCATCGCAAAGACAATCGGTTTCGGTGCCATCGAACGCATCATGTCAGGAGTAAATGCTCCCTTCGCCGACAGCCCAAAAGCCACGTCGGCACCCCTGAGTGCATCGGCAAGGGTGCGTGTATCCGTGTTGGCGGCATGGGCTGCTTTCCATTGGTTAAGACCGTCACGTCCCTGGTAAATCACGCCTGAGCGGTCGCACAGGACGACCTGGTTGGAGGAAAAGCCCATCGCCTTCAGGAGCTCGGCTGAGGCAATTCCCGCCGAGCCTGCACCGTTGATCACAATTTTTGCATCCTTGATAGAACGGCCGGTGAGATCGAGGGCGTTGAGGACACCTGCGACGGCGATGATGGCGGTGCCGTGCTGGTCATCGTGGAAAACGGGAATGTCGAGTAGCTCGGATAGCTGCTGCTCGATAATGAAGCACTCGGGTGCCTTGATGTCCTCAAGGTTAATCCCGCCCCAGCTCTTGCCGAGGTAGCGGACGGCGGCGATGAACTCGTCGACGTCCTCGGTATCTACCTCAAGATCGATACCGTCGATGTCGGCGAAGCGCTTGAAGAGGACCGCCTTTCCCTCCATCACAGGTTTGGAGGCCAGTGCGCCGAGGTTGCCAAGTCCCAGCACGGCGCTGCCATTCGAGATCACGGCGACGGTGTTGCCCTTGGCGGTGAGGTCATAGGCAGAGGCAGGGTCGCGCTCGATCTCGAGGCAGGGAACCGCTACCCCTGGCGAGTAGGCGAGTGAGAGGTCGCGTGCGGTCGCCAGTGGCTTGGTGGGGGCGATTTCGAGCTTGCCGGGCTTCCCCCGGCGATGGAACTCGAGTGCCTCTTCGGTGGTGTGGCTATGTAACGCTGTACGCTCGACCATGATCGCTCCGATGGCTGTGGAAGACATTCACTGCCTGTCTATTCCCCTAGCATTACCCCGAAGCGGCGTTCGGGTCATTCTCTTTGTTTCTGGGACCAGGAAACACCCTTGGGATGAGGACATGCTGTGGGAAGAATTTCTCCTGCTCCGGTTGCAAGACCGCCGTACTCGAAGCATGCTCGCGGTTCGGAGACTGCGTTCCTGCGCGGTCTTTGTTTTCGCCAACAATAGGAGTCGAGAAATGGCTGAAGAGCAAAGGTACGACCGCGGCCTGATTTGGGTCACCATCGGCACGGTGGTGTTCTCCATCATCGTCATCTTTCTTCTCACAACCGTTCTGAACTAGTTCTGTTGGGACCGTCCTCGCCCATGGCCACCCTGACTTCGCCGTCGTTTTCGTCGCGGATACCGGTTGAGCCATTGAAGGCGACCACCCCCTCTTAGAGCAAAGGAAACGCACTCAATGTCCCTTCGAACCACTTTCATAAAGCCGTCCCTTCCGAGCCAGGGATGCATTGTTGTCACTGCCGCTGAGGGAAACCGGCTTTCACCGTCCGCTGCCGAGCTTGACAAGCGGCTCAAGGGAGCGATCCGCAAGGGCATGCGCACCCGTAGCTTCAAGAGTGCCCACGGCCGCACCCTCTTTTTTGCCGCACCTGCCGGGATTTCCGCCGATGGCGTGCTCCTTGTCGGCCTCGGCAAGCCGGGCCTTCTTGATGCGGAATCACTTTCTTCCGTGGGCGGTACCGTCGCAGCGGCCCTCGAACGCCACCGTGCCACGGAGGCGTTCGTTCACGCTGACATGCCCCGGGGCGTCTCGCTCTCTCCTGCCGAAGCCGCCGCCCGGATCGCCTACGGAATGCGTCTGCGCAGTTATCGTTTCGATCGTTACCAAACCCGAATGAAGGACGAAGAGAAGCGTTCTCTTTCCCGAGTGAGCATCCTCGCCGCTGACCCCGCCGCCGCCCGGCGCAAATTCTTACCCCTCAACAAGGTCGCCGACGGCGTTTTCCTCACCCGGGACCTCGTCTCCGAACCTGCGAACATTCTCAATCCTGCCGCCCTTGCCGCCGAAGCTCGCAAGCTCAAGTCCTTGGGCATTGAGGTCGAGGTACTTCAGCCGGCTCGGTTGAAGAATCTAGGCATGGGCGCTCTCCTCGGGGTGGGACAGGGAAGTGTCAATACCCCCCGCGTGGTAACGATGCGCTGGCGGGGAAAGAAATCGCAAAACCCCTCACTTGCCCTCGTCGGCAAGGGCGTGACGTTCGACACCGGCGGTATCTCCATCAAGCCTTCGAACGGGATGGAAGACATGAAGTGGGATATGGGCGGTGCCGGCGTGGTGATTGGCACCATGAAGGCTCTCGCGGGCCGTAAGGCCAAGGCCCATATCGTCGGGGTCGTCGGTCTCGTCGAAAACATGCCCTCCGGGAACGCTCAGAGACCGGGCGACGTGGTGAAGTCCATGTCGGGCCAAACTATCGAAGTTATCAACACCGACGCCGAAGGCCGCCTGGTCCTCGCCGATGCGCTATGGCACGCACAAAAACACTTCCGTCCCGCCAGGATTATTGATCTCGCCACCCTCACCGGTGCGATTCTCGTTGCTCTTGGCCAGGAGCGGGCAGGCCTGTTCTCCAACGATGACAAACTCTCAAAGCAACTCGGCGAAGCAGGCGATGCAACCGGGGAAAAGGTTTGGCGAATGCCCCTTGACCCCGTCTACCGTGAGCACATTCGCTCGAAGATCGCCGACATGAAAAATTTGGGCATGGGCCGTTACGCCGGAAGCATCGCCGCCGCGGTCTTCTTGGAGCGTTTCATTGATGGCATTCCTTGGGCCCACCTCGACATCGCCGGCGTTACCTGGAAGACAAAGGCACAGCCCCTCGTTCCAGAGGGCGGTACTGCCTTTGGTGTGCGTCTTCTCGAGCGCTTCATTTCTGACAGCGTCGAATGAACGCAGTTCCGCCCCCACCGCGCGTTCGCTTCTACGGGTGTCGCCAGACCTACGAAAAGATTCTTCCCAAGCTGCTCGCGCAGGCGAACAAGAACGGGAAGCATGTCGTGGTCCGCTCCACCGATCAGGATCGCATCCGGAAAATCAACGAGATCCTCTGGAGCTCTGATGCCGAATCTTTCCTGCCCCACGGAATGCGCGATGACGGGGGTGATGCCTCGGAGCATCCGATCTATCTCACCACTGGCACCGAAGTGCCGAACGCTGCCACCCTTCTCGTTCTCCTGGACGGTGCGGATAGCTCCGACGAGGTGAATTTCGAGCGAATCTTCTACATCTACGACGAAGATGAAAAGGATTCGCTTGCTCGGGCCCTGGCATTCGGCCGGTCCCTTGATGCCGACAGCAAAGTTGAATGGGTGCACCAGGCCACGTCGGGAAAGTGGGGGAAGCTCGGGCCGGATGCACCAGAAACTGCAACGTCGGCGGCACCCACCAAGAAAACGACAGCGAAAAAGACTTTCGCCCCAAAGCCACAGCCTGAAGCTGTGGCACGCAAATCAGACGAGGAACACACTCTTTCGATCATCAAGCCCGACGCCACCCAGGCCAACATCACCGGGAAAATTAACGCCCGCCTGGAAGAAAGCGGGTTGAAAATCATCGCCCAGAAACGTCTCCTTCTCACTCGTACCCAGTCGGAGGCCTTCTATGCCGAGCACCGCGAACGACCCTTTTTTGCGAGCCTGTGCAAGTTCATGACCTCTGGCCCTGTCGTGGTGCAGGTTCTGGAGGGGCCCGGTGCGATTCTGCGCAACCGCGAACTGATGGGAGCCACGAACCCCAAGGAAGCAGCCGAAGGAACCATCCGTCGTGATTTCGCATTCTCGGTCGAACGCAATTCCGTCCATGGCTCCGACAGTCCGGAATCGGCCGCACGTGAGATTTCTTTCTTCTTCGCTACCTGCGAAATCGTTGGCTAGAAGGGGACATCCATCCCATCGTCCGGCCACTCCGCGTCCCTGATTTCGACGCGCCCATCCTTTAGCTCGACCCGCCCTTCCGCGATCCAACGCACCACCTTGGGGTAAAGCCTGTGCTCGGCGACGAGCACCCGCGCCGCCAACGTCTCCGGGTCGTCGTCGGGAAGTACCGGCACCGCGACCTGCGCGATCACGGGGCCCTCGTCTACCTCCGGCCTTACGAAATGCACTGTGCAGCCGTGAATGCGCGTCCCATCGGCGATTGCGCGTGCGTGGGTATTCAGCCCCGGATAGGAGGGAAGGAGCGAGGGATGGATATTGATGATGCGATCTGGCCAGCGTGCGACGAACGCCGGTTCCAAAATTCTCATGAACCCAGCAAGGCAGATGTACTCCGCCTCTGCCTCCCGGAGTGCATCGTCGAACATCTTTTCCTGTCGGGATCGGCTCGATGCGTCATGGGAAGTGATCACCACTGAGGCCACCCCCGCGGCCTCGGCATGCTTAATCGCCTCCGCTCCCAGACGGTCGCAGAGCACTACCATTACCTCGAACGGCGCGCCGGGTTTTGCTGCCTCTGCGAGAAGAGCCTGCATGTTCGTGCCGCGCCCTGAAACGAGCACGGCCGTCTTCATTTTTTCCAAGGAACGTCCTGGTTCTCGATCGTGACTGCACGCCCGTCGGCTCTTGCCTCGATCGTGCCGATTTTCCACGCGGTTTCTCCAGCTGATTCCAGGTCAGCCACAAGCGTGTCCGATTCGCTTGCCGCGCACACAAGCACCATGCCGATTCCACAGTTGAACGTTGCGAACATCTCTTTGGCATCGATTCTGCCGCACTTCTTGAGCCATCTAAAGACGCTGGGTGGCTTGAGAGTGCTCGCATCGATCCGGGCGGCGACGTCGTCGGGCAGCACCCGAACGAGATTGCCCGAAAGACCACCGCCCGTGATGTGGGCGAGTGCCTTCACCTTTCCTGCTCGCAGGAGCGGCAAGAGTGCCGCCACGTAGATCCTCGTCGGCTGCAACAGTGCTTTGCCCAGCGATGTGCCAGGCGCAAAAGAGGCGTCGTCTTCCAGGTTCGCGGCCGTATCTTCCAGCACCGCTCGCACCAACGAGAATCCATTCGCATGCAGGCCGTCGCTTGCGATCGCGAGCACCTCATCAGCGGGGATCACGTCCGGTTTCGGTAGTAGCATTTCCCGTTCCACTGCTCCTACCGCAAAGCCTGCAAGGTCATAGTGACCGTCTCCGTAAAGGCCGGGAAGCTCTGCTGTCTCTCCACCGACGAGTGCACAACCTGCGATCCGACACCCCTCTGCGATGCCTGCGAGTACGCGCGCTGAACGGTCCACATCAAGGCGGTTGGTTGCGAAGTAATCGAGAAAGAAGAGCGGTTCAGCACCTTGCACGAGGACATCGTTCACCGACATCGCCACGAGGTCGATTCCGATTCCTTCGTGGCAGTCTGCTTCGCAGGCGAGTAGAAGCTTGGTGCCCACCCCGTCTGTGGCGGAGACGAGGACAGGGTCGAGAAATCCCTCTTTTGCGAGGTCGAACACCGCTCCGAAACCACCCAGGGCGGAAGTGCTGCCGGCGCGCGCGGTCGCCTGTGCAAGCGGTGCAAGTTCGCTCACCAGCCGGTCCGCCGCTTCCACGTCGACTCCCGAGCCGCGGTAAGTGTGCTTGGAGCGGGACCCCATAGAACCTCCGTTGCGGCCGGGAACTGGCGCATAGTAGCGAAGCTGCCTAGAACGGAATCTGCTTTCGCTACTATGCTCACACGCGGCTCAGCGTTTTGGGAGGTCGTGTCGATTCCTGCGCTTCTCGTCATCGCAGTACTCGCGTGGAGCGTATCGACAGGCAAGGCTAGTGCTGCCGATGCCTTCTCCCAGGGCGGGATTCACGTCGACGAGACCGCCGACACTGCCGAGGCGGCCCGGAGCCTGGCGCATGAGGCAGGCGCACGTGCCGCTTTTGCGCGCCTACTTCACAGGATCCTGCTTGAACGTGACGTCCGCAGGGTGCCGGTCGAAATACGTGAAGATCCTTCACGGTTCGTCGCAGGGTTCTCGATTCATGGTGAACGGATTGCCCCTAAGCGCTACCGAGCCCGAATGGAAGTGCAGTTCGATGCACCCGCGGTTCGAGAGCTCCTCGAGGATCTCGACATCGGTTACGAAGAAAAGCAGTTCCCACTTCAGCTCGTCATTCCGGTTCTCCAGCAGGATGGAGCCGTCTCGCTCTGGGATGACAACTCCTGGCTCAATGCCTGGGTACGTCGCTCATCCGAGGCGGGCTTTCCTTCCTTTCAGTTACCGCATGGGGAAGCGGGTGACGTTGTCACACTTTCCGCTGAGGATGCGGTCGCAGGGGAGCGGGAACGCATCGCCCTCCTCGGTTCCCGTTACGCTATCGACCACGCAACGGTAGCCATCGCTTCGCCACTCGCTCGCGCAAGGCCGCCCGCCATTGATCTCGAGATTCGCATCCTGCGGGGAGGACGGCTGATCGAGCAAGAACACCCCTTCCGGCTCGTGGCGGCAGCTGATGAGAAGCCGAGGGAACTCCTTGACCGTGCAATCTCGGCAACGATTCGAGTGGCAAACGATCTATGGGTAGCCTCCGAACAGGCACGCCGGGTGGTCGGCGGCAGCATTGAGGTCCGTGCCGAGTACGGAAGCTTTCGCGAGTGGAGGGCGATCCGAAAAATCCTCACGGAATCAGAATGGATTGTCACATACGCTGTTCAGCGTCTTGCCCTCAATGAATCTGAACTTCGTTTCGACTACCGGGATTCTCCTGACACGCTGCGGAACGCATTGAACGAGGCGGGCCTTGAGATTGCTGACACAAGCGGCCGTTGGGTTGTGAGCCTTCCCCAGGTGCCTGTTCCCGCACCTATCCTCACCAAGGAACAAGAACAACTACCCGAGGAGTTCTCGAGGGAGCCTGACCTCCCCGTCGTTGAGTGATGTCCGCGCAGCCACTCTCCCCTCGAACAGCCGCCCTTGTAGGAGGTGTCTTTTTCGCCGTAATCGTGGCAGCACTCTGGCTTTTCTCGCCGATCCTCCTCCCCTTCGTTGCCGGGATCGTATCCGCCTATCTTCTCGATCCCCTGGTCGACCGCTGCGAGCGGACAGGCATGGGACGCGGAATCTCTGCCACCCTCGTGCTCACGGGCGGGATCCTCATCACCCTGGCGGCAGCTCTTCTCCTGCTTCCGACGGCCCTCGACCAGGGGGCCGCACTTGCTCAAAGTCTCCCTCTCCTCATTGAGAAGATTTCGATCCTTGCGGATGACGCTTTGCGCGCACTGGGCAAAGAGCGGGCATTTGAACAGCCTGCGATCGCGGAGATGCTTTTTGAACGGGTCGGGTCTTGGATTCCAAAGGCGTTCGAGCGATTTTTCAGCTCGGTAGCCGCCATCGCGAACCTTTTCGGACTTTTCGTCATCACACCGATTGTTACCTGGTACCTGCTTCGGGACTGGGACGTGATCTTGCAGCGGATTGATGAGCTCCTGCCGCGCCCGTACGTCAAGACGATTCGTACTCGGGCACGCGAAATCCACGATGTGCTTGCGGGTTTCGTCCGAGGACAAGTGCTGGTATGCGCCATGCTGGCAGGGTTCTATGCCATTTCACTCGGTCTTATCGGTGTTCCTGACGGTGTCTTCATTGGCCTGTTCGCTGGCATTATTTCGTTCGTTCCCTACGCAGGCACGATCATCGGGGTTGTGCTTGCGCTCGGGCTGTCGTGGTTTTCGTTCGGGCTTCTCGCCTGGGAAACCGTCGCGGTAGCGATCGTATTTTTCTTCGGGCAGATGAGTGAAGAATATCTTCTCCGTCCCCGCATCATCGGCGAGAAGACAGGACTCCACCCGGTTTGGACATTCTTCGCGTTGTTTGCGGGTGGTTACCTGTTTGGATTTGTCGGACTGCTCCTCGCTGTGCCGACTGCCGCCGTCATCGCCGTCCTGCTACGGGCAGGAATCACCAGTTACCGTTCGAGCAGGTTCTACGGCGATGCCGAGCGATGAGTCGGGGTAGCAAAGAGCCCACCATTCCACCCTCACCGACTTCCCGGAGTGCCGGGAGCAGGAACGAGAGCCAGTTCGTTCTCAAATTTGAAACCCGGGAAACGCAGGACAAGAGCTCCTTCGTCGTGGGGTACTCCAACCGGACTGCGGTCGAGTGGATCGATCGCTGGCCGGCGTGGCCTGTGTCAGGATTCGTTCTTTGGGGACCGCCTGCGAGTGGCAAGTCCCATTTGGTAGCGGTGTGGCTTGAGAGGAGTGGCGGAACATCGCTCCCTGCCGATGCACTTGGCGATGCAGACCCGCCTGGTCTGGCTGTCGCCGTTGAGGACGTGATCTCCGGTGCAGGTGAACAGGAACTTTTCCATTTTCTCAATCGGATGAAGGAGAAAGGAGGCAGCACACTTGTCACTTGCCGTGACGCACCCGCTTCGATGGGGTTTGGCCTTCGTGATCTTGCCTCGAGGTTGCGTGCGATGCCCTCTGCGCGCCTTTCCGATCCCGATGATGAAATACTCGAACAGGTGCTCCAAAAGCTCTTCGCCGACCGAGGGGTTCGCGTCGGCGAAGGTGTGCCAAAGTTTTTGGTGCGACGAATGGAGCGCTCCTATGCCGCTGCCCAGTCGCTGGTCTGCGACCTGAACGCCGCCGCACTCGCCCGAGGGAAAAAGATGACGGTGCCCTTCGTACAGGCCTGGATCAGGGAAACGGGCCGCACTTCCTGACGCAAGACCCGCATCACCCGATTTTCAACCGCCGCAGATTCGCAAATCGTGTTCTGAAACGCATCCTGTGTAAAAATACGCTTGGCGGGGAGATTGCCGCAGGGGGGACCGACATGGACCTACAAATTGCAGGCCGCAAGGCCATTGTGTGTGCGTCAAGCCGAGGGCTTGGCCGCGGCTGTGCAGAAGCACTTGCCGTTGAAGGCGTGAATCTCGTCCTCAATGGACGTGACAAGGCGACGCTCGCCAAAACCGCCGAAGAGATTCGAGCAGGCTCCAAGATCGAGGTAATCGAGGTGGCGGTCGACGTAACCACGCCTTCTGGCCAGGAACAGCTCCTCGCGGCCTGCCCCGACCCTGACATCGTCGTGAATAATGCCGGCGGTCCCCCGCCCGGCGATTTCCGTGACTGGAGCCGTGAAGACTGGACCAACGCCTGCAACGCCAACATGTTTACGCCTATTGAACTCATCAAGGCAACGGTCGACGGGATGATCGCCCGCAAGTTTGGGCGGATCATCAACATCACTTCGAGTGCCGTGAAGGCACCCATTGATATTCTCGGCCTTTCCAACGGCGCGCGCTCAGGGTTGACCGGCTTCGTCGCCGGGGTCGCCCGCAAAACCGTATCCGAGAACGTCACCATCAATAACCTTCTTCCCGGCCCGTTCGATACCGATCGGTTGCGTTCGGCAATCACTTTCCTAGCCGAGAAGACGGGCAAACCCGAGGAAGAGGTACGGGCCGAGAGAGCTGCGGAAAACCCGGCACGCCGTTTTGGCACGCCGGAGGAGTTTGGTGCGGCCTGCGCATTCCTTTGCAGTGCCCAAGCGGGCTACATCACGGGGCAGAATCTCTTGCTCGACGGAGGTGGCTATCCAGGCACTTTCTGAGACACCCCTTGCCTCGGAAGTCACGCACGAGGGCGAGGGTCCAAGCCGGTACTTCAATCGCGAGCTGTCGTGGCTCGCATTCAATCATCGTGTCTTCGAGGAGGCTGAGCGTGGGGGGCATCCGCTTCTCGAGCGGGTGAATTTCCTCTCAATTTCGGGCATCAACCTGGACGAGTTCTACATGGTTCGGGTGGCCGGTCTGATTGGGCAGATCGAGGCCGGTATTACCAAGCTCAGTCCCGACGGCATGAACCCCGCCGAGCAGCTTGAGGCGGTCAACCGCGAAGCTGCGAAGTTGATGGAGGAGCAGCAAAGATGCTGGCAGATGCTCCGTGGCGAGCTCGCGGCAAACGGAGTTCACGTGATCGATGCGACCACCCTCTCCGAGGATGACCGTACATGGCTTTCCGATCATTTCGACCATGAAGTGTTTCCGGTTCTCACCCCGCTTGCCATTGATCCTGCACATCCGTTCCCCTTCATCGCCAACCTGGGTTTCTCGGTGGTGATGCAACTGCGGAAACGGAAGCCACCTCACCAGGAACTGCAGGCACTGATTCCCGTGCCAGCAGGACTCAAGCGTTTTGTCCGGCTGCCCGGGACGGAGATTCGTTTTATTCCCATTGAGGACGTGATCCGAATGTTCTTCGATCGGATCTTCTGCGAGAACGATCTGCTCGGGCACGGGGCTTTCCGAATTATTCGCGACAGCGACATCGAAATGCAGGAGGAGGCCGAGGATTTAGTGCTGTCCTTCGAAATGCTGCTCCGTAAGCGCCGTCGCGGCACCGTCGTTCGCCTCAAGGTCGATGCGCACATGCCGAAGGAACTTCGGGAGATGGTTCAAAGGGAGCTCAAGGTGGACCCGGTCAACGTGGTCGAGGCTGACGGCATCCTCGGCATCGCCTCGCTTGCGGAAATCGTGCTTTGCGGCCGTGATGACCTTCGCTTCGAGCCTTACGAACCTCGCTTCCCCGAACGCATTCGTGCCGCGGGCAACGATTGCTTCGCTGCAGTGCGCGCAAAAGACCTCATCGTCCATCACCCCTACGAGAGTTTTGATGTGGTCGTGCGCTTTCTCCGCCAAGCCGCCCGCGATCCCGACGTCGTCGCCATCAAGCAGACTCTTTACCGCACACCCCGTGACGATTCACCCATCGTCGAGGCACTGATCGAGGCCGCCGAAGCCGGGAAGTCAGTCACTGCTCTCGTCGAGCTTAAGGCGCGTTTCAACGAAGAGGCCAACATCAAGCTCTCCCGCGACATGGAGCGCGCAGGCGTTCACGTGATCTACGGCTTCATGAAGATCAAAACGCACGCCAAGGTCTCCCTGGTCGTACGTCATGAGAAGGGGCGACCGGTGAGCTACGTCCACTTCGGCACCGGCAACTATCACCCCAAGACGGCCAAAATCTACACAGACCTTTCGCTATTCACGTGCAACCCCGATCTCGCCCTTGATGCGGCAAATCTGTTCAATTTGCTGACCGGTTATGCAGAACCTGAGTCGTGGCGACAGCTCGGAGTTGCCCCGAGCAACCTCCGGGAGATGTTTGTGGAGTTGATCCAGGGCGAGATTGAGCTTGCTCGAGCCGGGCGCCCGGCACAGATGTGGCTCAAGATGAACGCGCTTGTCGATCCGGAGATCATCGAGTTGCTCTACGAAGCAAGTGGGCACGGAGTGCAAATCGAGATCGTAGTGCGGGGAATTTGTTGCCTGCGACCGGGACTGCCGGGACTGTCCGAGAACATCCGAGTAAAGAGCATCGTCGGCCGGTTCCTGGAACACGCGCGAATTTACTGTCTCGGCAACGGCAAGGAGTTGCCGTCCCGGAACGCAAAGGTTTTCATTTCCTCTGCGGACATGATGCAACGCAACCTTGATCGGCGCTGTGAAATCCTGGTGCCGGTGCACAACCCAACCGTGCACCAGCAGGTCCTGGATCAGATCATGGTCGCGAACCTCAACGACCGCGTACAGAGCTGGGAACTCTTGTTCGACGGTACCTATCGGCGTCTGTCTGCCGGCGAGCATTCGGAATCTGCGCACCAGTACTTTATGAGCAATCCCTCTCTCTCCGGGCGAGGCGAGGCACTTCGTAGCCGTCGTCCGAAACCGATCCCTCTCGGAGGGGAATCGAACAAGACGGACATTTCCGACGCGGCATGACGGACAATGTTGTCCGCTTGCCCGTGGCTGAGATCGATGCAGGTCTTTGTGCGGTCATAGATCTCGGATCCAATTCCGTCCGTCTCGTCGTCTACGACACGCCTTTCCGTGCTCCTGTTGTCATCTACAACGAACGCCTTGTCGTGGGGCTTGCCCGCCAGCTCGGTGCGACGGGAAAATTACCGAGGTCCGGCCGTGCCCGCGCGCTCAGGGCGACGGAACGTTTTGTGGCACTCGGCCGTGGGATGGGCGTGTCGAAA
This sequence comes from Alphaproteobacteria bacterium, assembly GCA_965206145.1. GTDB lineage: Bacteria > Pseudomonadota > Alphaproteobacteria > TMED109 > TMED109 > CBDBIK01. Next base: position 128,585 of record CBDBIK010000009.1, on the reverse strand, counting down.
ATGCGCATCATCGCCACCGCCGCCGTTCGTGATGCGCAAGACGGTACCTCTTTCCTGCGCGGCATACAGGCCCGTACCGGCCTTTCTACCGAGATCACGGATGGCCATCGTGAGGCCTATCTCTCAGCGTTAGGCCTTCTGTCAGGGGTACCGGACGCCGATGGGATCATGGGTGACATGGGTGGCGGCAGCATTGAATTTGTGGAGATCAAGGCCGGCGGGATCGGTCGCGACAGCTCGCTTCCGTCCGGCATCCTCCGCCTCATCGACAAAAGCAACGAAGATCCCCGCAACGTCGAAGCCATTTTCTCCAGGCGACTTGAGAAGATCGAATGGCTGGGCGAGGGAGAAGGGAAGCCCTTCTACGCCATCGGTGGAAGTTGGCGTGCTATTGCCCGCGTAATGCAACGGCACGAAAAGCATCCGTTGCCGGTTATTCACGGCTACACCCTGGAAGGAAATAATCTCGCTGAACGTCTCGAAAAGATCGTGCATATGCCCCGCAGGAAGATTCCCCAGAGCGTTCCCCAGCACCGCAGGGAAGGTGTTCCCTACGCCGCCGCCGCACTTGCAGTGGTGGTTCGCAAGGTTCGCCCCTCCTCGATCGTGTTTTCAAGCTATGGATTGCGCGAAGGGGTGCTCGTCGACATTCAAGGGTCTAGGCCAGAAACCTTTTCTCCCCTCCGCGATGGATGCGCGGCCTTGGGCGCGGCGCGGCGGGCCTTCGTCGGAGATCCGGCACTGGCGGCGGCATGGATCGAGCCGGCCTTCACTCCGAAGGAGCGGGGGGTGCTTGATCCGGATTTTGCGCTTGCCGCTTCGTTCCTGTCCGACATTGCATGGAACGAGCATCCCGAGCACAGGGCACGCTACGCCTTCAAACGTGTGGCACTACGTCCGCTTTTTCCGGTACGCCAGGGGACACGCGTGTGTCTAGCGCTTGCGTTGCATGCCCGTTACACGAGCGCACGTCTCACTGGCAAGGCCAGCAAAATCGCTGCTCTCGTGCCTCATCGCCATGCCGCGCAGGCGCAGGCGGTAGGGTTTGCTCTCAGACTCGCGATGACTGTCACGGGCGGTGCCACCACCTTGCTGGACTCGTGCAAGCTCAGGACCCGGGACGGTGTTTTGGAGCTGGTGATACCTTCTGCGCTCGCCAACGTCGTCGTCAGTGCCCGCCTCAAAATACTTGCCAGGGCGCTGAACAGGGAAAGCCGACTGGTCCGTACCTGATAATCGTTCCGGGGCTGGAAGTCCCTACCTCGTCTGAGCGGCTACGTCTGTCGTTTTTCTTGATTCTCTTTGGTTTCCTCCTCAGACAAGGGGATCATTTCGAGATGTTTCTTTTTTGCCGCTAGGCCGATCCGACCTTCGCATAGGTCTTTCGCATGCTTCCCGAAAACCTCGTGTCGCCATCCGTCGAACGCAGGTACATCGACAGCTCCGGCAGCCATGCGGTCGAGATCGGTAGCACTTGCCAGCATCCTCGGGGAGATATTGTGCTTGACTGCGCAATGTCGAAGCAACGCACGGAGAAGATCACCGACGGGGCTACTGCTGGGCCGTCTCGGTTTCTTCTGGCGTGGCGGAGGAGAGGCCTCGCTCCCCTCCTTGACAGCTTTCAGGATACGTTCGCCCATGCGTCCGTCTGCGAATTTTTCGGAAATCCCGTGGACGCTGGCAAGTTCCTCTCGGTTTTCAGGTGCTGTCCGGGCAATTTGAATCATAACGTCGTCCCGTAGAATCCAGCGTTTTGGACGATCACAATCACGGGCGATTTCCTCCCGGGCTGTGGCGAGAGCGTGCGCAACTGCCTGTGCACGGGACGGGAGGTTCGGGATCTTCGCCCGCTTCCATGCATCTGCAGGATCGAGCGTGTAGATGTCCTTGTCCCGGAGCGGGTCCATTTCCTCCTCGATCCAGGAGGTTTTTCCTTCCTTCTCTAGGTCCTCCACCAGCCGCCTGTACACCTGCGGGAGATGCAGGACATCGCCAAGAGCGTAGCGAAATTGGGCTTCCGTGAGCGGACGCTTCGACCAGTCTGAATAACGATCTGTCTTGTCGACTTGGATTCCAGTCAGGTCTTGGACGAGGTTTTCGTAACTAACGCTGTCCCCGAATCCTAGAGCCATGGCAGCGACCTGAGTGTCGTACAGGGGTGTGGGCACCCGCTTGGTGTGCTGAAAAAAGATCTCCACGTCCTGGCGGCAGGCGTGAAATACCTTGACTGGAGACGCTTCGTTCAGAAGCCAACTGAGCGCCCCGAAATCAATTCCCTCGGCCAAGGTGTCAATGGCGTGCGCCTTGCCGTCCGAATCGGCGATTTGCACTAGGCACAGGATTGGCCAGAAGGTTTTTTCCCGAATGAATTCCGTATCAACGCAGATGAAAGGTTCGTTCTCGAGGCTTTCGCAGAGACCGTTCAGGGTTTCGGAATCATTGATGATCTTGGACTCATCGGCCGGTGGCGCGATCGAAGAAAGTCGTCTCAAAGGGGGCACACCTCCACGAATTCCAGGTCTGAGACCGTGGTAAGAGGGTTGGCAATGTTGTGGTCAAAGCCGGCAACCTTAATCTCGAACATGTTGCCACTCTGCGCACGAAAACCTAGAGCAAACCTCAGGTCGGCGACCGCGCATTATATGCGGCTTTCGCGAGACAGGAACGGTCCCGACCAGATCGGGTCTCCATCACGCTGGATTCGGATCTCGCCTTCGACCGCATCCGGCAATGGCCCGATTCTAAGATCAGGCCCCATCGAGCAGGGACGGAATTTGGAGTGAGCGAGGTCGAGGTGGTCCCATTGTTCCATTACACGGTCCGAGAATTCATTGCCAAGACAAATTCGATCCAACACAGAGTGCCGTCGTCGGTGGTCATGCGGAGATCGAAGATTGTCGCCTCCTCATCCCATCCCGAGCGCTCCAGTGGGGCACCGGGTCGGGAGAACGGATCCATCGCCGTACTTCTCGCATCTATTGGAACTTATATACACGGCGCATCAATATTGCTGATCTGGACGTGAAGTCTCGTCAATTTGACCCCAGTTTCCTCGCGGTTGCTTGAGCCCGTTTGTCTTCGGCTCAAGCCTCGGGAAAGCCGTCAAAATCAGTTCAACGCTCACCCGTCCCGCGTACCCGTTCCTGAGCACCCTATCGAGATCTTCGGTCCGGGCGATAAAGCCACGATCCTCTCAATCGTTGCTTTTATCTCAGAGCTGCTCAGCCCCGCAACGCCCACGACGGCGGTGCTTGTCCACATACCTTCTGCATGGCACCTCGCGGCATTCTGGGGTGACTGCGGAGGAGGAACTTTGCAGGCTTTCCGTAGTAAACGAATCTCATGCACCAAATCTCATGCACGCCCATCCGGTAGCGGTGACCGCTAACGGGGTGGGTGGGCACGGACGGCTTCTTCGTTTACCTCGGTTCCCCAGCCCGGCCCGTCAGGAAGAATGAGCTTTCCATCCCGAATTTCCGGGACCACGGTCACGAGATCGCCCTTCCAGGTGATTTCGTCGACATCGATTTCCATGATCCTGAAATTCGGCACCGTTGCCGAAAAGTGGGCACTATGGAGTGTGGAAAGGTGCCCGTAGAAATTGTGTGGGGCGACGTTTACCTCGTAGGCATCTGCCATAGCGGCAATTTTCAGGCTCTCGACAAGCCCGTTCCACACCACGTCGACGATGGCGACATCCATTGATTCTGCTTCGAAGAAGGGTCTGAACTGGCGGCGGCCGTAGAGGGATTCGCAGGAGGCAAGAGGGGTGTCGAACGAGCGCCTGAGAAACGCGAGCGCACCCGCATCGTAACTGTCAATTTCGATCCACATCAAACCGAGATCGTCGATAGCGTGGACGATTCGCCGATAGCCCTCGGTCCGATAGTTGAAATTGAGATCGACGAGAATTTCGACTTCGTCTCCCGTGCCTCGCTGAAACGCCTCGATTTGGGCGCGAAGCGCCTTCTCGACATGAAGATCAGGGTTGATCTCAGGGACACCGTTCCCCATCGCAAAACCCGGCATGTAGACGGCCGGAGGGTCCTGATCGAAGAGGAATATATTGGTCTTGAGGGCGGTGAAGCCCTTTTCCCTAACCGTCACACCCAACGCTTCGACGTCTTTCAACGAGTGGACGGGCGGAAGATTCATTTTATTGGCGTGCGTAAGACGATAGGTCCCGCAGTGCGACCAATAAAGCCTCATTTGCTCCCGCACGGGGCCCCCGAAAAGTTCGCACACCCGCACACCAAGAGCACGCGCCTTCACATCGAGCAATGCGTTTTCGATGGCGCCAATAGCCTGGCGGTTGATTCCCTCGGGCGCTTGGCGTGTGAGCGCATACAACTTCGCCGTGATCCGCTCGATAGGCCTTGGGTCCTCGCCTTCGAGGTGCTCGCCAAGTGCCAGGATCACCGCGGACAATCCGCTGCTCCCGTAACTCTCGTTGTATTCAGACCAGCCAACGATTCCCTCGTCGGTGGAAACCTTGAGGAACGAAAGCACTCTCCACCCGCCATCACAGTGCAGGCATTCGAATCCCGTGATTTTCATGGATCATCATTCTCCCGTTGGTCGTGCGAGTGTCGAGGGTGCAGATGTTTTGTCCACATCCCCAATTCGTTCCGTATCCCGACGGTGCCCCATCCCGTTCTTGCTCGTCTACCGCTCGGCCCTATCATCGCCGCACTCCCGGGCGGCGGGAAACCATCCCGGACACTACTCATGCATCCCCACAGGACCCATACCTGCGGCGAGCTCCGTGAGGAGCAGGTCGGCGAGCACGTGCGCCTGTCGGGTTGGATACACAGCAAGCGTGATCATGGCGGCCTGCTGTTCCTCGATCTGCGTGATCATTTCGGCCTCACCCAAGTCGTGGTGGCGTCCGATTCAGAAAACTTCCCCGCCTGCGAGGCAGTGCGACCAGAAAGCGTGGTGACGATCACCGGTCGGGTCGTGGCCCGCGATGCCGAGACCGTGAACTCCGCTCTCGACACGGGCCAGATCGAGGTGCAACTCGGAGAGTTCCTCGTGGAATCCTCTGCCGAGACCCTTCCTCTACAGGTCGCAGGCGAAGAAGCTGGCGAAACGACGCGGCTTCGCTACCGCTTCCTGGATCTTCGCCGGGAGAAGATGCAACGCAATATGCTTTTGCGCGCGCAAGTGATCGCCTCGATCCGCCGGCGCATGGACGAACAAGGGTTCACCGAGTTCCAGACCCCAATCCTCACCGCGTCTTCGCCTGAGGGTGCCCGGGATTTCCTTGTCCCGAGTCGGCTTCATCCGGGCCGCGTCTACGCGCTTCCGCAGGCACCGCAACAGTTCAAGCAGTTGTTGATGGCTTCGGGGTTTGACCGCTACTTCCAGATCGCGCCCTGCTTCCGGGATGAGGATGCCCGTGCTGATCGCAGTCCTGGCGAGTTCTATCAGCTCGACATGGAGATGGCATTCGCCACGCAGGAAGATGTATTTACCGCCATCGAACCCATTCTCCACGGGGTTTTTTCCGAGTTCGGTAAACAGAACGTTCCCAATCTTCCGTTTCCCCGCATTCCTTATCAAGAGGCGGTACTCCGTTACGGCACCGACAAGCCGGACCTACGGAATCCACTTCTGATTTCGGACGTAACGGATGCCTTCATGGTGGAGGGTGTGACGTTCAAGGCTTTCCGAGGCCAGGTTGAAAAGGGAGGTGTCGTCCGAGCGATTCCCGCACCAGGGGCGGCAGCGAAACCACGTAGTTTCTTCGACAAGCTCAACGACTGGGCCCGTTCCGAGGGCGCGGCGGGTCTCGGTTATGTCATCTTCGAAGAGGACGGTGGCAAAGGCCCCATAGCGAAGTTCCTTGTACCTGAAGCAGAGAAGGCGATTCTTGACACTTCAGGGGCAAGTCCGGGCGATGCTGTGTTCTTTGTCTGTGACGATCCTGCCGCTGCAGCTACGTTCGCCGGAATTGCACGCACGCGGATTGCCGAGGAAATGGGAATCGTCGAGGAGGGAACGTTTCGCTTCTGTTGGACCGTCGATTTTCCGATGTTTGAGCGAGATCCCACGAATGGGAAGATCGAATTCAGTCACAATCCGTTTTCGATGCCGCAGGGCGGTCTGGCGGCGCTGGAGGGTACGGATGACCCGACAAAAATTCTCGCCTGGCAGTACGACGTCATCTGCAACGGCGTCGAGCTCTCCTCAGGCGCGATCCGGAACCACCGACCCGACATCATGGCGAAGGCATTCGAGATCGCAGGCTACGATCTTTCTGCCGTGAGAAAGGACTTCCCGGCACTGTTCCAAGCGTTCCGTTATGGCACACCACCGCACGGCGGGATCGCACCCGGCATCGACCGCATTGTCATGTTGTTGGCCGATGAGCCCAATATTCGGGAAGTGATTCCCTTCCCGATGAACCAGCAGGCCGAAGATTTGCTGATGGGGGCACCCTCGGAGATTTCTGAGGAACAGCTCCGGGAGGTGCATTTGAGGGCGGTAATGCCGAGCGACGCAAAAGCGAAAAAGAGCTCCGAGGAATCCTGAAGCCCCCGGCTCGCTTGAAGAGTGGCCTGCTCACCCTAATATCATTTGCGTGGCACAACCCGTTTGGACGGGAATTTGACGCCAACTTTGAACAGGGAGACACCGCCAATGGCTTTCGGCCAGTACAACACAGCCCCCCACATCCGCCAGCAAGCGTCTGCACTTTCCGCAGTGGACGAAGGCCTTCGCACCTACATGCTGCGAATTTATGGCTACATGACAGCAGGACTTGCCATCACCGGTTCCGTCGCATGGGCAGTGCATACGCTTGCCGTCGTTGAGAGCGCTACCGGCACTGCACTTACCGTCATTGGACAGAGTCTCTACACCCCACCACTTGCGTGGATCGTGATGTTCGCTCCGCTCGGAATCGTGCTGATCATGAGTTTCGGCATGAACCGCCTGAGTGCGTCCGCAACCCAAGGGCTGTTCTGGCTGCTTGCGCTCTGCTACGGGGTCTCACTCTCTTCAATTTTCCTCGTCTACACAGGCGAGAGCATCGTTCGAGTCTTTTTCATAGCTTCGGCCATGTTCCTCGCCATGTCGCTGTACGGATACACGACCAAACGCTCGCTCGCCGGCTTCGGTCCGCTTCTCATGATGGGTGTGATCGGGATTTTCATTGCGAGCATCGCCAACATCTTCATCGGTTCCAGTGCGTTGCAGTTCGCAGTATCGGTCATCGGCGTGCTGGTCTTTACAGGTCTCACGGCATACGACACGCAGCGTCTGAAGGAAATGTACGTTGCCGGGCAGGCTGGCGAGGCGGTGGTCAAGCAGGCGGTCATGGGAGCACTCAAGCTTTACCTCGATCTCCTTCTGATCTTCGTGTTTTTGCTCCAGATCTTCGGATCGCAACGAAGCTAGAGATTCTTCTGCCGCGCACGTGAACTCGTGCGCGGCAGCCCCGCCCGCTCTAGGCATGGCAGAAAAGAGCGTGTGATGTCCTACGAGGCCGCTTATCGGCGCTGGCAGGAGGACCCTGAGGGGTACTGGGCCGAGCGTGCGGAGCTCGTAACTTGGGACCGCCCCTGGGATCGGGTTCTCGATTCGGATCGACCGCCTTTCTACCGCTGGTTTCCCGGTGCCGAGCTCAACACTTGTCGCAACTGCCTTGATCGCCACGTTGAGGCGGGCCATGGCGAGCGTCTTGCGCTCATCCACGACAGTCCGGTGACGGATTCGAAGAAATCCTTCACCTACGCCGAACTTCTAGACCTTGTCGCCCGTGCCGCTGGCGCATTTCGCGCCTGTGGGGTGGCCAAAGGAGATCGGGTACTCATCTACATGCCAATGGTGCCCGAGGCTGTGGTGGCCATGCTGGCCTCGGCCCGGATCGGTGCGGTCCACTCAGTGGTGTTCGGCGGCTTTGCCGCGCCCGAGCTTGCTGCCCGGATCGATGATGTCAAACCCACGATCGTGGTGGCGGGATCGTGCGGGATTGAACCTAGTCGCGTCGTCGCCTACAAGCCGATGCTCGATCGGGCCATCGACATGGCATCACACAAGCCAGAACACTGTCTGATCTTCCAGCGTTCCATGGAGCGGGCATCAATGGTCTCGGGACGGGATCTCGACTGGGTTGAAGAGACGACGAGGGCAGCGCCCGTCGAGTGCGTTTCAGTCAAGGCGACTGACCCCCTCTACATCCTTCACACCTCCGGCACGACGGGGATGCCGAAGGGAATCGTTCGCGACAACGGCGGGCACGCAGTCGCACTTACCAACACCATGGAGATGGTCTACGGGATCAAGCCCGGTGAAACATTCTGGGCCGCTTCCGACATCGGCTGGGTGGTCGGCCATTCCTACATCGTCTATGCGCCGCTGCTCGCCGGATGCACGAGCGTAATTTACGAAGGAAAGCCTGTCGGTACACCCGATGCAGGTGCCTTCTGGAGGGTGATCGAGGAACACAGTGTCGCTGCCCTGTTCACCGCTCCCACTGCATTTCGGGCGATCCGGCGGGAGGATCCCGAAGCCAAGCTCCTTGCGCGCCATGACCTCTCTCGTTTCAGAACGCTTTTCCTCGCCGGTGAGCGCGCGGATCCACCCACGGTTTCCTGGGCCGAAGAAAAGCTTGGTGTGCCGGTGCTCGATCACTGGTGGCAGACCGAAACGGGCTGGCCCATCACTGGGTACTTCCGAGGACTCGGCCTATTCGGCGTAAAGCACGGCTCGGCAGGAAAACCCTCGCCCGGCTTCGACCTTGCCGTTGTTGACGAAAGTGGAAAACCCCTTCCCGCAGGCGAAATCGGCTCCCTTGTCGCCCAGCTTCCGCTTCCCCCGGGGTGCACTCCGACGCTGTGGGGAGATGAGGAGCGATTTCGACACGCGTACCTGGAGGAATTCTCTGATTGCTACAGCACGGCGGATGCAGGAATCATCGACGAGAATGGCTACGTGTGGGTGATGGCCCGCACCGACGACATCATCAACTGCGCTGGACATCGACTCTCTACCGGGGCGATGGAAGAAATTTTGGCAGGCCATCCAGATGTTGTTGAATGCGCGGTCGTGGGTGTCGCCGACGAACTCAAAGGGCAGGTGCCACTGGGGTTCTTGGTATTGAATACAGACACATCGACCACGCCGGACGAGGTGGCAAAAGCAACAGTTCTCATGGTCCGGGAGGCCATCGGTGCTGTTGCTGCCTACCGGACCTCCATCGTTGTCTCCCGTCTTCCTAAAACCCGTTCGGGGAAGATCCTCCGCAAGGTCATCGCCGCACTCGCCGAAGGGCGTGAGGCGACACCCCCGCCCACCATCGAAGATCCGGCGGTTGTCGGTGAAATCGAAATCGCGCTCAAAGCAGTGAGCATTCCGGCACACTGAAGCGTTGCGGGGACCGGAAAACCTCCGCGCCTATGGGCTGCTCGCCCGGGCAGGACTTCTCCTTGTCGTCCGAGAGAGAGTGGGAAAGGTGGAGGCCCAGAAGTTTCCCGGAGGAGGTGTTGAGCCCGGCGAGACACCGGAAGAAGCACTGGTCCGGGAATTTGTTGAGGAAACAGGGCTCCGATGCCGGCCGGTCCTACTGCTGCACGTCACGGGAACGCTCCTGTCGCCCTGGACCGGAAGCAATTACACACCTCTCTACTACGCTGTCGAAGCCGATGGAGAGCCTGCGTCCCAGCCCGCCGAGCCGCTCGATCTTTCCTTCGTTTCTGTAGACGATCTCCTGGAGGCCACGAATGTGGCGGAACCGGAGAAGGTTGCGATCCGATGCCTGCTGCGGGGTGGATGATACGCAGGCGGGCTCAGGCCGCGATTGCCCGATGTTTTCGGAAGAGGATGTAGGCACCTGCGAACATCACGACCGTGCACGCAGCTCCGGCAGCGTAGGGCCAAGCGATCCCGACGTGATGGAATCCTGCACCCGCGAACGCAGGCCCTGCAATGCGCGCAAGGCTTGCCGCTGACTGCGAGACCCCGAAGACGGCGCCTCCCCTGCCAGCCTCCGCGGCGGCGGAGATCAGGCTTGCAAGTGCGGGACTTGAAAAGCCGAAACCGAAAACGAGCAACGTGATGGCTACGGGTAGGAGGGGAGTGAAACTTCCACTCAGTGCGATCCCGCCCATACCGGCTCCGAGGAAAGCGATCCCGAGGAGTGCCATCCATCCATCCCCGATCATTCGCGCGACCTTGCCGGCGAAACCTCCCTGTAGCACTGCTACTCCGAGGGAAGCGGCGGCGAAGAGGTACCCGTTCTGCGCAGGCCCCCAGGCCAGCACCCGCTCCGACCAGAGCGCGAAGGTCGCTTCCATTCCGGCGAAGACGAAGACCGTCCCGAACGAAAGGACGACCAGTCCACCGAGGAAGGGGACAACAAATGCACCGCCAAGGATGGAAAGCCGTCCACGCCAACGTTTCCGGCTTCCGTGAGAGATGGGCTCCCGAAGACAGGCCATCGTAAGGGCGAGAGCAAGGGCCGAGACCGCTGCCGCGGCGACCGCAGGGGCCTCGAAGTTGGCAGACACGGGATCGGGGCCGGCAAGCAGGCCCCCTATCGCCGGCCCGGCTACAAACCCAAGTGAGAGGGCGGCACCAAACTGTCCCATCCCCCTGGTGCGGCCTTCCGGGCCGGTCACATCGGCGATGTACGCTTGCGCCACCGCAAGATTGCCGGCCATTGCACCTGCGAATGCGCGTGCTGCGATGAGAGCTGCGAAGCTGTCGACAACGGCGAGCAGGACATAGGCAGTGATGGAGCCTGCGAGCGTGAGAAGAAGGACTGGCCTTCTCCCGTAGCGGTCTGAGAGCCCACCCCACAGGGGTGCCGTAACGAACTGAAGCAGGGAGAACGCCACCATCAGGAAAGTCACTTCCTGGGGGTTGGCACCGTAATGCTCTGCGTAGAATGGCAGCATCGGGATGATGATCCCGAAGCCCATCATGTCGATGGCCACGATCAGGAGAACGACAGGCATGGGGAATCCCGCGCTTTTGGCGCGGCAGGAGTTAGACGGGTCGGCGGAAGTCTAGGTACTTTTTTCGCCGCGCGGCAGCGAAGTCTTCTCCTGCCTGCTCTTCGAGCTCGGCGAGGTGCGCGACAATGCGCTCGCCCACCGTTGCGATGGTCGAGGCGGGATCCCGATGGGCACCTCCCACGGGCTCAGGAATCACCTCATTGGCGATCTTGAATTCCTCCATGTCCTGGGCAGTGAGTCGCAGTGCCTCGGCCGCCTCGGAGGCCTCGTCGTTGGTGCGCCATAGAATGGACGCGCACCCTTCGGGCGAAATAACTGAGTAGATGGCGTTCTCGAGCATGAGCAACCTGTCGGCGGTGGCGATGGCAACCGCTCCACCCGACCCCCCTTCGCCAATGATGACGCTCACGATGGGAGAGCGGAGGGAAAGGCAGGTGCGGATTGTCTGCGCGATGGCTTCCGCCTGACCTCGCTCCTCGGCACCGATTCCAGGGTAGGCACCTGCGGTGTCCACGAGGGATAGCACCGGGAGCTCGAACCTGTCGGCAAGTCGCATCAGGCGGGAAGCCTTGCGGTAACCTTCGGGCTTGGCCATGCCGAAGTTGCGGTACATGCGCGAATCGGTGTCAGCCCCCTTTTCGTTCCCAATCACGACGAGCGGAGTGCCGCGCAGTCGTCCCATGCCACCGACGATGGCCGAATCATCTCCGTAGAGGCGGTCGCCGGCCAGCGGCTGGAAGTCCTGGATGAGAGCGTTTACGTAATCGAGACAGTGCGGGCGGTCAGGATGGCGGGCGACCTGGGTTCGTTGCCAAGGGGAGAGATGTCCATAGGTCTTGCGGAGCAGGTGCTGCGTCTTCGACTGGAGACGCGAGACCTCTTCCACAACGTTGAGATCGCTTTCGTTGCCAAGGTGGCGGAGCTCGCGAATCTTTCCCTCGAGCTCGGCGATGGGCTCCTCAAAGTCGAGGAAATAACGCACGGGCTACTCCTTCAACCTTTTCCAGATTCGATTTGCTCGGCCTTGCGGACAAGATTTTCGGCTTGCTTAATGGAGGCGATATCGATCAAGCGACCATCAAGGGCGACCGCGCCCTTGCCTTCCTTTTGCGCCTTGTCCATCGCTTCGAGAATTCGCTTGGCAGTTTCGATCTGCTTCTCGGATGGGCTGAAAATCTCGTTGGCAAGCGCCACTTGGGAGGGGTGAATAGCCCACTTGCCCTCACACCCCAGGACACCCGCTCGGTTGCCCTGGGCACGGTAGCCGTCGGGATCAGAAAAATCACCGAAGGGACCGTCGATGGGGCGAAGCCCGTTGGCACGTGCCGCCACCACCATCCGCGAGATCGCGTAATGCCACATATCACCCCAGTGAAAAGCGCGATCGGCTCCCTCCTCGGCATCGACCAAAACGCCGTAGTCGGGATGCGGGCCGCCGATCATGGTGGTGCGGGCCTGGGTTGAGGCGGCGTAGTCGGCAACCCCGAAATGCAGGGATTCGTTACGGGAACTAGCGGCAGCGACTGCATCGACATTCGCCATGCCCAGGGCGGTTTCGACGATGAGCTCGAAGCCGATCCGCTTTTCCCGTTCCGTTGCCTGTTCGATTTGGGATACGAGCATGTCGACCGCGTAGATGTCGCTTGCAGTGCCAACCTTCGGGATCATGATCAGATCAAGGCGTTCGCCCGTTTGCTCAAGAATGTCGACCACGTCCCGGTACATGTAGCGGGTATCGAGGCCATTGATGCGGACTGACATCACATGGTTGCCCCAGTCGATGTCGTTGAGTGCTTCGACGACGTTTTTGCGCGCCTGTTCCTTGTCATCGGGGGCGACGGCGTCCTCGAGGTCGAGGAAGATCACATCGACGTCAGACTTCGCCGCCTTTTCGAACAGATCGGTCCGACTTCCCGGCACCGCCAATTCGCTACGGTTGAGGCGCGCGTGTGCTTGTTCGACGATGTGGAAACTCATAAATTCTCTCCTGCGCGGGATGCGATAGACAGGCAGTTTATAGGAAGGTTCCGGTCAGGATGAATTCGTCGCGTCGTTGAGGAAGTTGAGTGGCAAGCCCGCGCGCGGCCAGTCCACAGCAACGAGCCTGCCCTCCCACGAAAGAGTGGCGAAGGCGGTCTTGAGCCCCTTGCCACCGAAGCAAATGTTCGTCGTGTAAGGATCGTCGAGCTCGACGAACTCCTCGGTTCCACCCTCCGGGCGTGCCACGGTGATTCCTCCGGCTAGCAGGGTCGCCACGCAGATGTTGCCGGAGGCCTCAACGGCCAGGGAATCGAAACGTCTCCAGCCGCCATCGCAGGCCACCAATCGCCCGCCGTTCACGGATTTCGGAAACGGCTCCATCGCCACCTCGCCGGGCCCCGTGATCGGATAAGCCCAGAGCCTGGCTCCTTCCGTCTCGGCGACGTAGAGCGTCTTCTCGTCGGGAGAAAGACCGATCCCGTTCGGTGTCAGGAAGGGATGCACCACTTCCCGGACAAAGCTCCTGTCCGCACGGGCGTAGTAGACGCCTCCTCGGTCCATATCGCGTTCGCGCACCTTGCCCAAGTCGGTGAACCAAAAACCTCCATCGCGATCGAAAACGATGTCGTTTGGCCCCTTGAGCGGGCGTCCGTCACAGGAGTCGTAGAGAACCTCTACATTGCCGGTTTCCAGATCCACACGTTCGATGCGTCCGCTCGCGTAATCGTCCGCTTGGGCGATAGGGCGGCGGTTGCCAAGCTTGGTTACTTCCCACTCGAAACCACCATTGTTGCAGACGTAGCACTTACCGTCCGGACCGATGGCCGCTCCGTTGGGGCCACCGCCAGGCTTGGCGATGACTTCTTTTCGACCATCCGGGAAAACTCGTGTGAGTGTGCCGCGGGCAATCTCCACGAGGACCACGCTGCCATCGGGCATGGCGATCGGTCCTTCCGGAAAGAGAAGCCCGTCGGTCACGGTTCGATATTCCAACATGGTAGATTTCTCCCGTATCCCGCGACCAAGCCGTTTCGGCGAGCGTACACGGCTGCATCCGGCTGCCGGGGTTCCGGCTTCGCATGATACTTTCCCCCGTCGCCGGATATTGCCCGCACATGACACCCTCTCCGAAAAAGCGCAGCACCCCATCCGCTCCGCGCACTCATGCGGGGCAGGTTTCTGCGGCGGGCCAGATCCCCGATTGGTGGGCGACGGCCAATCGCACGCTTTCCCGCCGCGACCCGCTCATGCGTGATCTTGTCCGCCGCCATCAGGGAAAGACATTGGCCTCCCGCGGTGATCCCTTCTACTCGCTCGCTCGCTCTATCGTCGGGCAGCAAATCTCCGTCAAAGCAGCTCAGTCCGTCTGGATCCGTCTCGAGGACGGGCTTGGTGATGTTTCCCCGACCTCCGTCGGGCGGGCACCCACGGGCACACTACGCAATGCAGGCCTTTCAGCTCGCAAGGCGGAGTACATTTCTGACCTTGCTGACTGGTTTGTCGACGACGAGGGAGGGAAGATCGATTGGAACGAAATATCAGACGAGGAGGCGATCCAAATCCTTGTTGCCCGCCGTGGAATCGGACGTTGGACGGCAGAAATGTTTCTGATGTTCTGCCTGCTGCGGCCTGACGTGTTGCCCCTTGATGATCTGGGAATTTTGCGGGCTGCGAAGGAGATCTACGGACGTAAGGGAAAGGACGCGAAAGCGATCCAAAAGCTCGGCGAAGTATGGATACCGTGGCGTTCCGCCGCTACATGGCATCTGTGGCGGTACTTAGATCCCGTACCTGTGGCATATTGATTGCTGGAAATTCGGGATGTGCCACGTCGGCGGACACGGTGCCGCTGACTACTCGCCCAGGAGGACGTACGCGTGCACTTATTGCACTTCATGACAAGGAGCCTTGTTGCATTCACCGTCGCAGCGGTGATCACAGTACCGCTGACGGTGCAGGCCCAACAGCCCGCCGTGGTCGGTGCCGATGAGGTCATCCTCGAACCGTTCCATCAGACTGCTCTCGCCATCGGTCGTTTTGTGCCGCTGTTTGAATCCATCGTTCCATCGCTACTCCAGAGCCATGTCACCCGCATTTCGGTCAATGTCGGCGATCGTCTCGATGCAGGCCAGGAGATCGCGCGACTCGATATTGAGCGTCTCGGTTGGCGGGTGCGCCAGAGCGAGGCACTGGTCAGACAGCGAGAAGCGACGGTGAATGCTGCCCAGGCTCAAGCTGAGGCAGCGGCTCGTCGGCTCGCCCGCGCGGAGGGCCTTCGCGAATCGACGGCATTCAGTGAGTCCCAGCGCGACGATGCCCGTGGCGAGGCCGAAACGACGACAGCGCAGGTGCACGTTGCCGAGGCAGCACTCGAAGAGGCGAAGGCTCTCCTTGACCTCTCCAAAAACGACTATCGTCATGGAATCATCCACGCTCCTTTTGCGGGCGTAGTTGAGGAGCGTCACGCCGATCTCGGCGAAGCGGTACAGATGGGCTCACCAATCGTGACGCTGGTGAGCGACAGCGATCTCGAAATCGAGGTTGAGGTTCCCTCGCTCAAGGCTCGTGTGCTGGCTGCGGGCACTGAAATGCTGATAACGCTGGCCGACAAGACATCCCGTCAAGCTCATGTCCGCTCCGTGGGCTCGGTTGAGAATCCCCGCACTCGCACCCGCCGGGTCCGTCTCGTACCGGTACTTCCCCCGGAGATGCCTCTTCCAGCGGTCGGAGAGAGCACCGAGGTGCACGTTCCCATCGGTGGCGATACGGCGGTACCGACGGTGAGCAAGGACGCAGTCATCCAGAACCAGGGCTTGAGCCTCGTCTACGTCATTGCGGACGGCGTGGCCCAGATACGTCCCGTGCAACTCGGTGATGCAGTTGGGGATCGCTTCGTTGTCTACGAGGGCGTAGGCCCCGGCGAGATGGTGGTGGTGCGGGGTAACGAGCGAATTCTCCCCGGACAGTCTGTCATGGTGGCTCCGCCATCTGTACCGAGTGGCTCTCCAAGTCAGCAGGAGGGCAGTCCTCCGGACGAACAACAGGGTGCTGAGACCATGCAGGGTCAGGAAGAGCAGGCACAGTGAACTTAATTCGCCTTGCCATCGAGAAACCCGTCGCGATTCTCGCGCTCGTCATCATGGCGGCAGTCTTGGGGACCCTCGCCCTTACGCGTATCCCCATTCAGCTCGCCCCTGACGTAGACGCCCCGAACGTATCGGTCACCACCAACTGGTACGGGGCGAGCCCCTACGAGGTGGAACGCGAGATCGTGAATCGCCAGGAGGAAGTGCTACGTGGCCTTGAGGGCCTCGAACGTATGGAGAGCACCTCCGAGAATGGCAGAGCCGAAGTGCTCCTTGAGTTCAACATCGACGTCAACATGGACCGTGCTTTGCTTCTGGTTTCCAATCGTCTGAATCAGATCGATGATTACCCCCTGGAAGCTGGCGAACCGCAACTCGACACGGCAGGTCTTGATGACAACCCGGTGGCATGGTTCATCATCACCCGAACTCCCGGAAACGAGCGTCCCGTCTCCGCTTACGGTGATTACGTGGATGACGTGATCCGCGATCGCATCGAACGGGTGCCGGGTGTCTCCCGGACGAACCTCTTCGGTGGAACCGAACGTGAGTTGCAGGTCACTGTTGATCCGGAGCAGTTGGCGACCCACCGCCTCACGGTCCCGAACGTCACCGATGCGCTTCGTTTTGCCAATGCCACTGTCTCGGCGGGAGACGTGAAGGAGGGCAAACGCCGCTACGTGGTGCGTGCGGAAGGTGAACTCCAGACACCGAAGCAGGTCAAGGACGTCGTTCTGCTCACAGACGAGATGACAGACGGGCGGATCGGGCGCACGCGCGTGGACGATATCGCCGAGGTGGGATTCGGTTACAAAGAACCTCGGGCGGAAATCCGCTTCCTTGGCGAACATGCGCTAGCTCTCAATGCGATCCGTCAGACGGGTTCCAACATCATCGACACCATGAACGGTGTGCGTGAGGCGGTACAAGAACTCAATAAAAATGAGTTGCCGGGCGTCGGGCTCGTCATGCAACAGGTCTACGACGAGACGGTTTACATCGATTCATCCATAGAATTGGTGCAACAAAACATCTGGGTCGGCGGAATTTTGGCCATAATCATTCTTTTGCTGTTCCTGCGTTCAATGCGAGCAACTGTGATCATCGGCCTTTCAATTCCGGTGTCCGTAATTGCATCGTTTGTCGCCATCGCGGCACTCGGCCGCTCAATCAATGTCATCTCGCTTGCCGGTATCGCATTCGCGGTCGGCATGGTGGTAGATGCTGCCATCGTCGTGCTCGAGAATATCTACCGGCTCAGGGAAAACGGCCAGAGTGGTCGCGACGCTGCCTACCATGGTGCCCGCCAGGTGTGGTCGGCGGTGATGGTGTCAGCCCTAACCACCGTGCTCGTCTTCATCCCCATCATCGTGATGGAGTTGGAAGCAGGACAGCTGTTCCGTGATATTGCGGTGGCCATATCGGTTGCCGTACTAATGTCGCTCCTCGTCGCGGTAACGGTGATCCCTGCACTTTCCAACCGGTTGTTGCGTCCGGGCAACACGAAACGCTTCCCACTTCCAGTTATCGACTGGGCTGCTCGACTCGTGGCGCGTGGTTTCATTGGTTATGTAACTCTCGCCATCCGCTCGCGCCTCGCCTCATTCCTGATTGCGATGGGGTTTGCCGGCGGCGCACTCTATCTCAGCGCATACCTTGCGCCGGACCTCGAATATCTGCCCGAGGGAAACCGCAATCTCATCTTTGGAATCATGCTGCCGCCACCGGGCTATAACCTCGATACGTTGCTGGATATCGCCGAGCGTGTGGAGCAGCCGGTCAGGCCGTTGTGGGCGAGCGAGACTGGTGAAGAATCACTTCCCGGCCAGCCGCCCAAAATCAGGAACTACTTCTTCGTTGCCCTTACGGGCGGCACGACGTTCTTCGGAGCGAGTGCTGTTCAGGAAACGCGGGTACGTGAGTTGATTCCGGTACTTACGCGTTCGTTGTTCGGGGAGCCGGGAACATTCGGATTCTTCACGCAACCAAGTCTTTTTGAGCGTAGCTTTGGCGGTGGTCGCTCCATCGATATAGACATTTCGGGTCCTGACCTCGGTGCAGTGGTCGGAATCGCTCAGCAGGCGGCGGGAATCATCGCTGCCGTGTTTCCAACAGCGGAAGGTAACCAGATGCGGCCGATTCCCGGTCTTGAACTCGGTTCGCCGGAGATTCAGGTACGCCCTGACCGAGTACGCCTCTCTGATAACGGCGTCACGGCCCGGGAGCTTGCGATGAGCATGGACGCCTTCAATTCCGGAATCCGGGTGGCGGAGATCACAGTGGATTCGAAGCGCCTTGACCTCACCCTCCAAGGAACGCGTAACGAAATCGATCATACGCAAGGAATTGAAACGCTCCCTGTGGTGACGCAGACTGGCCAGATCCTGCCAGTGAGTTCAGTGGCCGATGTGGAGGTGACGACGGGACCGACGGAGATCCTTCACATCGAGCGCAGGCGGACGATCACCCTCCAGCTCCGGCCCAATGACCGGATCCCGCTTGAGACGGCCATCAACACTGTGAACAACGACGTCGTGGGAGTGCTCCTTGCACAGGGATTGCCCTCCGGGGTGAAGATCGACATATCCGGTACCGCTGATGCGCTCACGAAAACTTGGGAAGCGATGGTGGGAAATCTCATCGTCGCTCTCGTCATCGTGTATCTGCTGATGACGGTTCTGTTGTCGAGTTTCCTGTATCCATTCGTGATCATGCTTTCGGTACCACCGGCCACGGCCGGGGGAATCTTGGGGCTTTGGGTTCTGAACCAGTACACCTCGCAGTCTTTGGACATGCTGACGATGCTTGGATTCGTGATCCTGATTGGCATAGTGGTGAACAACGCGATCCTGCTCGTTCACCAAACTCTCTTGCACATTCGAGAAGAGGGCATGGGGCGTAGGGACGCAATCCTCGAGGCGACTCGCAACCGCATCCGTCCGATCTTCATGTCGACGATGACGACCGTCGCCGGAATGATGCCTCTTGTGCTCTTCCCCGGTGCCGGCTCGGAGCTTTATCGTGGATTGGGATCCGTCGTAGTGGGAGGGCTCACCATGTCCGCTCTGATCACATTGATGATTGTGCCGCCGATGCTCAGGGTCTTCATCGGGGCTGAGGAGGTGGAGGGCGACCAAGCGGCTTTCCGAACTCCGGTTCCAGCAGCAGGGGTCAGTTGATCCCATGAGCGTGGCAGGCAAGATTGCCCCTCTCAGCAGACGACGTGTCATCACCGTCGTCGGCGTGGCAGCGGGCGCAGCGCTGACAGGAACGGGCGCGTTCCTTCTTCGCGACGGCCGTCGTCTCGAGCCCGTGGAGTGGTCCGGAATCGCCCTCGGCGCTCCTTCGAGAATCATTCTTTTTCATGAAAATTCAGACCAGGCGAACGAACTTATTGCAGGACTTGCTGACGACATCACGCGCCTTGAGGCGCAGTTCAGCTTGTTCAATGACCATTCCGCCATCTCGAAGATCAACCGGGAAGGGCGAATTGCAACTCCCGCGGCCGACATGGTGGCGTTGCTCGAGGAATCGGTGCGGATTTCGAAGACAACTGCGGTGCGTTCGATCCGACCGTACAGCCGCTCTGGGATCTTTATGTCCGGAGCTTTGCCGCAGGAAGACCTCCCGAACAAGCGGAAATGGAGAGGGCCACTCGTCTTGTGGACTGGCGCTTAGTCTCCGTTTCGAGCGAAGAGATCTCGTTCGCAAGACCCGGTATGGCTCTCACTCTCAACGGCATCGCCCAGGGCTACATCACCGACCAGGTTGCCGACCGCCTTCGGGCGGGCGGGTTGCGCCACGTTCTCGTCGAGCTCGGTGAGACTCGTGGAATCGGTACCCACCCCGAGGGACGCCCGTGGCGGATTGGCATCCCCAATCCCGACGGCAGCCTGGCCGGGAAAGTAAACCTTATCGATGAGGCGATGGCGACTTCAGGGGGCTACGGTACGCCGTTCGATGAGGAGGGTCGTTGGCATCACATCTTCGATCCCCGTACCGGCCTGTCGACACACCACCATCGCAGCGTGACGGTGCTTGCCCCGACGGCGACGGAAGCCGACGCATTGGCTACCGCATTTTCTGTGATGCCCGAACAAGAAGCCGCAAAAATAGTTGCTGCAACGAGGGACGTGCGCGCATTTGTCGTGGACGAGGATGGAACGGCAAGACCTATGCGGGGCTGATGCCCGGAGCAGAGAACAGGAAGAGACTCGCGAGCTTCCCAAGAACTAAAGTCAGTTTTTCGGTCTGCCTGATTCGCCGCACTTTTCAGTTCCGCAGTAGCGGAGCGAATTCTTCCAGAAGCCGTTGGTAGAGATCCCTTTTAAAAGGAGCAATCAAGTCAGGGAGCGTCTCTGGCCGCACCCAGCGCCAGTCTGAGAACTCTCCGCCCGGGATGACGTTGATTTCACTGTCACCGCCTTCGTGGCGCATCGCGAACCACTTCTGCCGCTGTCCCTTGTAACGCCCACCCCAAATACGCCGTGCGATGTCGGGCGGGAGGTCGTAGTGAAGCCATTCAGAGCAGCTCGTCAGCAGGGAGGCTTGATGGACCCCGGTCTCTTCCTGAAGTTCCCGGAAGGCCGCCGCCTGCGGCTCCTCGCCCTCATCGATACCTCCTTGCGGCAGTTGCCAAGCCTCAAGAGTGGTGTCGATCCGCTTGCCGGTGAACGCGAGCCCTTCAGGATTGAGAAGCAGGATCCCGACGCCGAGGCGGTAGTCCCCGAAGCTTCCGGTCGGGTTTTTCACGCAGGCTGCATAGAGGAGAACACGGCAAGTCCGCGCAGGAGGTCGAGTGCCCGCTGAAGCTGGTAGTCCTGCGGAGGGTCGTTTTCGTTTGCCACGGGCTCTTCGGTACCTGGCACCTCCGCCGGTTGTTCGGAACCATCCGCGCCCGGAAGCAAGTCCTGCTCAAGGTGGCCACGAAGATCGGATTCCCTCCGTGTGTCTCCACCGTCGAGAACCTCCACGCGCGCCGTGGGCACAAAGATGTCAGGGGTGATCCCTGTCGACTGGATGGAGCGTCCGGACGGGGTGTAGTAGCGGGCTGTCGTGAGGCGCATCGCGCCCTGTCCTCTCATAACGGGGATGATGGTCTGGACCGACCCTTTTCCGAAGGTCTGCCCTCCCATGAGGATTGCACGTCTGTGGTCTTGGAGTGCGCCGGCCACGATCTCGGAAGCCGAAGCAGAGCCTCCATTAATCAGAACGACGATGGGTAGTCCTCCGCTGATGTCGCCCGAGGATGCGGTGAACTGCTGCTGGGCGTTGGAATGGCGTCCGCGGGTGGAAACGATCCCACCGCGCTCAAGGAAGGCGTCGGCGACCGCGACTGCCTGTTCAAGCAGCCCTCCCGGATTGTTTCGCAGGTCGAGGATGATTCCTTGCATGTCAACGCCGATCTCGTCGCGCAGCTGGTTGAGGGAATCCTCAAGTCCGGACCGGGTCTGCTCGGTGAAAGAGCTGATCCTGACATAACCCATCTTATCTTCCGCGCGTGCCCGCACCGAGCGGATCTGGATGACTTCCCGAACGATAGTGACGTCGAAAGCCTCGCCGGTACCCCGTAGGACGCGAATGATGATTTCGGTATTGGGCTGACCGCGCATCCGTTCGACCGCCTGCGAGAGTGTCAAGCCGAGAACCGCTTCGTCGTCGATGTGGGAAATCAGGTCTCCCGCCTGGATACCGGCGTGGAAAGCCGGCGTTTCATCAATGGGCGAGACCACCTTGATGAGTCCGTTTTCCATGGTGACTTCGATCCCGAGTCCGCCGAATGCGCCCCGTGTCTGGACCTGCATCTCCTGGAATTGCTTCGGGCCCAGGTAACTAGAATGCGGATCGAGCGACTGCAACATGCCGTTCAGTGCCGCTTCAATCAGGGCCTCGTCGTCGACTGCCTCGACGTAGTCGTTGCGAACGCGTTCGAAAATTTCTCCGAAGATGTTGAGTTGTCGGTAGGTTTCAGAATCGGCTGCATCCGCGATTCGTCCCTGTCCAACGATGAATGCGCCCATGAGCACGGCAAATGTCAGCACCGTGACGACACCGACGGTTCGTTTCATGAACTGCTTTGTGTTGATTACGCGCATGGCTTCTCCGCCCCGGTCTTCATAATTTTTCAGAAATCTCCTAATCACAATGTAGTCTTTCCCTATGGGCGGGTCTATTACCAGCCTCCTCCTATCGCCTCGACGAGCAGTTCCATGGCCACCGCGTTCACGAAAATGCACGGCCTCGGCAACGATTTCGTGGTGGTCGATGCTCGCACGTCTCCGCTTCGGGTGTCGTCCGAATGGGTGCGCCGCCTTGCTGACCGCCGCCGTGGCGTCGGATGCGACCAGGTAGTGACGATTGAGGCGGGAGAAGATGGGGAAGATGCCGTTGCGCGGTTTTTTAACGCAGAAGGAAGCGAAGCGGAAGCTTGCGGCAACGGAGTGCGTTGTGTGGCTCTCCTTCTCCTGGAAGAAGTTTCAGACCGAAACGAAGTGAGGATCGGTACGGCATCTGGTCTCGTGACGGCGCGTTTTGCCGACCAGTGGGGCATTGTCGCTGACCTGCCTGCACCCCGCTTCGATTGGCGAAACATTCCGCTTGTCGAAGAGCGTGACACCCTCGACTTGGGGATCTCGTGTGGTCCCCTTGCTGGAGGGACGGCGGTGAACGTCGGCAACCCTCACGTCGTCTTCGTGGTGAATGATGCAAACGCGGTAAATCTCGAAAGTTTGGGCCCTCAAATCGAGAACATGCCGCTCTTTCCCGAGCGAACCAACGTCGAGGTGGTGACGGTGCTCGCGCCCGATCGGCTAAGGATGCGGGTTTGGGAGCGCGGCGTGGGAATCACCGAGGCGTGCGGTTCTGGTGCGTGCGCAGCGCTCGTGGCAACCAGTCGTCTGGCACGGACGGGAAGAGCGGCCACCGTCGTTTTGGACGGAGGAGAACTCGACGTGGAATGGCTTAAGGATGACCGAATCCGCATGGCAGGAGAGGCACTGAAGAGTTTTCAGGGAGAGCTACCCGGGGTCGGAGGTGAGGTGTGACCGGAACGACAGAAGTGATCACCTTCGGCTGTCGCCTGAACCGCTACGAATCCGAGGTCGTTCGACGTCAGGCCAAGGCTGTGGATATGGGTGAGGCCGTAATCATCAACACCTGTGCCGTGACCGAGGCTGCCGTAAACGAGGCTTGCCGGGCGATTCGACGCGTCCGACGTCGGTATCCTGCGATCCGGATCGTGGTCACCGGGTGTGCAGCACAAATCGAACCCGAGCGTTTCGCTTCCATGGAGGAGGTGGACGAAGTCGTGGGCAATGATGAGAAACTGTCCGCGGCCACTTGGGCCGGGGAATCAAATGCACGGGTGCGGGTGGCAGAGATTGAGAAGGCCCACGCATTGCCGGCCAGAAAAATCGGTAGGCTCCCGGGCAGAACAAGAGGCTTCGTCCCGGTTCAGAGCGGGTGCGACCACCGCTGTACGTTCTGCATCATTCCGTACGGGCGTGGCCCTAGCCGAAGTGTGCCGACGGAGGCAGTCGTTGCCGAGGCCAGGGCAGCGGTCGAGGCGGGCGTGCCTGAGGTGGCATTGACCGGTGTCGATCTCACCTCCTATGGAGAGGACCTCGACGGCACACCTCCACTCGGCCGTCTTGTCGCGACAATTCTCGCCGAGATCCCCGAACTTCCGAGGCTCAGGCTCTCGTCTATCGATGCGGCTGAGGTTGACGATGAACTTGTGGAATGTTTTGCGAGCGAGGAGCGGCTGATGCCGCATCTCCATCTCAGCCTGCAGTCGGCCGATCCGATGGTTCTCAAGCGTATGCGTCGTCGCCACGTCCCAGCCGATGCGGAACATCTCGTTGAGCGGATCCGCGCCGCCCGTCCCGAGATGGCTTTCGGGGCTGATTTGATCGCTGGCTTCCCCACTGAAACCGAAGAGATGTTCCGCAATACGTATTCCGCAGTGCGCGACCTCGGGCTCGTCCACCTTCATATTTTTCCCTACTCACCGCGCCCCGGAACGCCCGCAGCACGAATGCCGCAGGTTCCCATGGCGATACGGCGAGAGCGAGCACGCCTACTCCGTGAGGAGGGAGAGAGAGCTTTCCGATACTTCGCTGAAAAACGTGTCGGCAGCTTTGCCGACGTGCTCGTCGAGGAAGAGGGGGGCTTCGGTCGCTCAGAAGACTATCTTCCGGTGGTGGCACCCGGAGGAAAGCCTGGGACGATCGTTCGACGGCGGATCGAATCCGCACATGGGCGACGCCTGATGGCGGCGGTTGCCTGAAGATGAGTGAGCGCCCACCGCACGAACGGTCCGCTTGGCGGACTCCGCTCGAGTTTTTGCCACTTCTGGTTTTTTTCGTTGCCAACTATCGGTACGGAATCTTCTCTGCCACCGTTGCCATCGTTGTGGCCACGGCCGTTTCGGTAGCGGTTCTGTGGCAGATTGAGCGACGGCTTCCGGTGGTTCCGCTGATCACGGCAGGGTTTCTCGTGATTTTTGGAGGATTGACCATCGCGTTCGACGATCCGCTCTTCATCAAAATCAAGCCAACCGTGGCCAGCCTTATTTTTGCTGCAGTCCTGGCGGGGTCCACATCCCGGGGCGTCCTCCTTCTTCGCTATGTACTTTCCGGAGCGTTTGCGCTTGAGGATCGGGTGTGGAAAATCCTCACGTGGAGATGGGTCGGATTCTTTGTTTTTCTTGCCGCGGTCAACGAGGCTGCATGGCGCAATCTCTCCACTGATGATTGGGTTTCCTTCAAGGTGTTCGGAATCTTGCCTCTCACGCTTGTCTTCACCTTGTTGCAGACACCGCTGATCCTGCGCGAGAGAAAAAATTGAAGGAGACCATCAAGAGCGACTAACGACCCAAACGAAAAGCTACATTTTTCTAATTCAGGAACTTTTCTTTTTCTTTCCGCTCGGTGGCATGACGAGCGACAAGAGGAAAAGCGCCAAGGCCGCGACCACGATAGACGGGCCCGAAGGAGCGTCCCATGCGACCGATCCAGCAAGTCCCGCCATCACCGCGATGCATCCCGCAACGGCGGCTCCTGCCGCCATCTGTTCGGGACTCCGTGCGTACCGTCGGGCGGCAGCAGCCGGAATGATGAGGAGTGCGGTAACCAGCAGGACACCGGTGATTTTCATTGCCACAGCGACAATTGCGGCGAGCAGAACCATGAAGGCAAGGCGAATGGCGACGACTGGCACGCCCTCCACGCGTGCGAGATCTTCTTGAACGGTGAGTCGGAGAAGGGAACGCCACAGAACCGCAAGCACACCAAGTGCGCCAAGTGCGACGATCCAGATCCACGTGAGTTCCTCGGAGGAGACGACGAGGATGTCTCCGACCAGCAAGGCGAGTAGGTCGTAACGCACCCCTTCAAGGAGTGTCAACGCAATGATTCCAAGGCTGAGGGCCCCGTGGGAGAGGATGCCAAGTAGCGTGTCGTCGGCGAGCGAACGCTGGCGCTGGAAAAGAACGAGCAACATCGCCATTGCAGTGCAAATAGCGATGACCGCAGGCGAAACACCGATGCCAATCGCAAGCCCCAGAGCGACGCCAAGGAGTGCCGAGTGAGTCAGCGCATCCCCAAAATACGCCATCCGCCGCCAGACGAGGAAGGATCCTAATGGGCCCGCTGCGAGAGCTACCGCCATCCCTGCGAAAGCGGCGCGCGCAATGAAATCATCCATCGTTCGGATCTCCCAATGCGGGCGTCACCGCTTCAGTTGGAAAGCCTGGGAAAAGAGCACGGAACGCAGGATCGACGCGCACCTCGGCCGACGTTCCGGTGCAAAGGACGCTGCGATTAAGGCCGATTATCCTGTCGGCGAGCGCCGCGGTGAACTGCAGGTCGTGACTGACGAGGAGGATGGCGCATCCGCGCTTCTCGCGCAGGTCTCTGAGTAGCGCGTAGAGATCCGGCAAACGTGCAATATCGAGGCTGTGGCCGGGCTCGTCGAGAACCAGAAGACGAGGATCGCCAAGCAAGGCACGCGCAAGCAGCGTCCGCTGCAGTTCGCCTCCCGAAATTCTCTGAATGGGACGATCGAGTACGGTTTCGACCTGAACCTCGTGTGCCACAGCCTTGATACGATCTCGGGTAGCTGCGGGGCCAAGTCGAATGAACCGACCAACCGTGAGAGGGAGGGTCTCGTCAATCACCACGCGTTGCGGCACGTAGCCGATGCGAAGACCGGGAAGCCGATTGATCGTCCCCGTGTTCGGAGGCGAAAGGCCGAGCAGCGTTTGGAGCAGGAGCGTCTTCCCACCACCGTTCGGGCCGACGACGGCCACGATCTCGCGTGCATGGACGGCCAGATCCACGTCCTGGAGAAGGGTTTCGCCATCCCGAAAGATTCCTAGCCCCCTGGCCTCAATGAGGGGGGTTTTGCTGTTCTTCGTCATGGTGCGTAAACCCCCTGCCGTGTGCCCGCGTCATTTGCGCGGACACCTCGCACCGCTGGGGACGTCATTATTTGCGGGGTATCGAAGCGGGCTCCAGAGAGGTGGCCTTGGCTCCCGTTTCTTGGTCCCGCCGCCAGTCGTCGAGCGCCCACGTGACGGAAGGGAAGGCGATCTCGGCGCGGGGAATGGAATCCCATCCGAACAGTCCCACTTCATGGCTTTCCGGCCCTGGGGCGATGTGCTCGCCAACCAGCTTTGCCGCGAAGATGATCTGTACCACCGAAAGTCGGGGAATCGAGTAAATGCCGAGAGGTCGCTCGATTTCAATGTCCGCGTTGGCCTCTTCCATTGCTTCCCTACGTGCACCCTCAGATGTTGATTCTCCCAACTCGAGATAGCCGGCTGGCAGCGCCCAGTAACCTTCCCGAGGCGGGATCGCGCGCCGACAGAGGAGCACCTCTTCCTCTCGCACGACAACGGCTCCAACGACAACGGCAGGGTTGCGATAGTGCACGAAACCGCAATCGACGCAGACGTCCCGGATTCGGTTGTCCCCGTCGGGAACCATCCGCACCACGGGGCCGCGAAGAATCTTCGCGGCTTTGCCGCCACCACTCAAGATTCTTTCCTGGCGTTCCTATGGAAGGGGTAGGCCAGGGACCACAAGAGACCCTGGGTCTTGGCACAACGGCAATCAGGCAGGCCGAGCTCCATTTCGTGATGGCCAGCTTCGGGCTGGGCGCGGTAGGTGCCGAAAATCCGGTCCCATATCGGAAGGTTGAAACCGAAGTTGGAATCGGTTTCACGGCGGAGTATCGAATGGTGGACCCTATGCATGTCGGGAGTGACCAGGAAGAGACGCACGACACGGTCGAGGCGAGGAGAAAGAGAGCAATTGGAGTGATTGAACATCGAGGTTGCGTTGAGAACGATCTCGAAGATGACAACCGCGGCGACAGGCGTCCCAAGAAACGCCACAGCACCAAGCTTGATCAGCATCGACACCACAATCTCCGTAGGGTGGAACCGCACGCCCGTGCTTACGTCCACGTCGATGTCGGCGTGGTGCACCTTGTGCATTCGCCAGAGGATCGGAACATGGTGAAAAGCGATGTGTTGGGTGTAGATGATGAGATCCAGCAGAACGACGGAAAGGAAGAACGCGGGCCAGAAGGGAACCTCCAACCAGTGGAACAGGCCGAACCTGATGTCCGTGAGGACGATCGCCAAGTCTACGGCGAGTACCGGGAACAGAACGCGGACAACCGCCGCGTCAATGATGACAATGGAGAGGTTCGTGCTCCAGCGCCTGGTAATGGGGATAGCACGCTCGCGCTTTGGAAACACCTGTTCGAGAAGGATCATGAAGATAAGCACGCTTACGAACGCGGCGAGCCGTACCTGGCCCTCATAGGTGGTCAGAAATTCCCCCATAGCAGTTTCCTGTGCTACGAACTTCCCTAGAGGCACCAACCTCGCATTCGCGAACAGGCTGATCGCCTACATTTCAGCTAATTATGTGCAATTTAGTTTAGTGAGAATTCGGAAAAAGTCATGCGACGTATGGTGGTACAGGCCTTCGGAAGTCCTGAGAATCTTGCCCTCGAGGAGGGTGAACTTGCAGCTCCCGGTCCAGGCGAGGTGCGCATCGAGGTGCATGCGGCCGGAGTCAATTTCGCCGACACCCTGCTGATCCGGGGACGCTATCAGGAGCGCCCCAGGCCTCCTTTCGCACCGGGTCTTGAAATTGCGGGGATTGTCCGCGAGACGGGTCCGGGTGTGAAGCTCCGCCAATCCGGTGATCGCGTCCTCGGAGTGATGCGCTACGGCGGTTTCGCCGACGAAGTGGTGATGCCGGAAGAAAACACTTACCCGATCCACGACGGCATGGGATTTGAAACCGCAGCCGCCTTTCCCGTTGCCTACGGCACAGCCCACGGGAGTCTCCTGTGGAAGGCGAACCTCCAAGAGGGCGAGACCTGCCTAATCCTTGGGGCCGCCGGCGGTGTGGGACTCGCCGGGGTGGAGATCGCAAAAGCGATGGGGGCCACGGTGATTGCGGCGGCGGGAGGGCCCGAGAAGCTCAAGCTCGCCGAAGCCCACGGTGCTGACCACTTGTTGGATTACAATGGGGAAGGGTTACGCCATCGCCTGGCCGAAGTGGCTCCGAACGGTATCGACACTGTCCTCGACACCGTGGGAGGTGCCGCCGCGGACATCGTCGTCCGCCGCCTAGCGTGGGAGGGGCGCTTCGTCACGGTGGGGTTCACGGCGGGGAAAATCCCGGCGTTCCCTGCCAACAGGCTCCTGCTGCAGAATGCTTCGGTTCATGGCCTGTACTGGGGTGAGGTGGCGTACCGGAACCCCGACCTCGTGGGCAAATCGCTCGCACTCCTCGGTACCTGGCATGCCGAGAACAAACTCCAACCTCATTTGCACGGAACATTTCCGCTTGCCCAAGCTGGCGAGGCACTTGCGCTGCTGTTGTCACGAAAGTCGTCGGGAAAGCTGGTGCTCCTCTGCCGGGACTAATGATTCGAACGGTTTTGTTGTTACCGGTGCTGACATGGACTGCAAACCATGCCTGCGCCGCCGTTCCACCCGTCGTCGTGGCATCGATTTCGCCCGTCCATTCCCTTGCCGCTGCCGTGATGGAAGGGATTGGCGAGCCGATCCTACTTGTCTCTCCCGGTTTGTCGCCGCACGTCCAGGCCCTCCGGCCCTCGCAGGCACGGGCCCTCGAGAACGCAGATCTCGTGCTATGGATCGGAGGAGGCCTTGAGATCTGGCTTGAACGGGGGATCACCTCCTTGGCCTCAGAGGCGATGGCGGTGGTGTTGTGGGATGCGCCGGGAGTTTTGAAAGCGCACGGATCCGCGCATCACCACGAACATCACCAGGGGGAGGAAGATTCCTCTGATATGTCCTTTTCTGATCCGCATATCTGGTTATCGACGAAGAATGCGATCGCAATGACGACGGCCATCGAGAACGCCCTGATCGAAATCGATCCGGAGAACGAGGCACGTTACCGGTCGAACGCGCAGACACAAAAAGAGCGCATCCAGTATCTGGGCTCGACACTTCGTGCACGGCTCGCACCGTTCCGAACCCATACGTACGTCGTGTTCCACGATGCCTACAGGCACTTTTCCCAGGACATGGAACTCGCTTCTCCGGTTGCGGTTCTTGTCAAAAACCCGGGACGCTCGCCCGGGGCAGAGGGTCTGCTCGCCGTCAGGACAGCAATCCTCAAATCGGAAGCTCGGTGCGTTTTCGTGGAACCACAGTTCTCTCCCCGATTGGGCGAGACGGCGGCCGAGGACACGAGGGCCCGGGTAACGAAGATTGATCCTTTGGGAACGACCGACGATCCTGGTCCGGAGCTTTATTTCGAGCTTCTCGAGGGAATCGCGCAATCATTCCTTGATTGCTTCGAGCCCGTGCGCTGATCCCGGCTTCCGCTAGCCAAAGGATTGAAAGATCTATGCGGCTTTGGCGGGATCCTTGGCTGTTCCTGTAACGACAGGTGCTCCAGTCTTAGCGCGGACCTCGTCCTCGCTCACGTCCGGTGCCAATTCAACCAGGCACACCTCTTTTCCTGCGGGTTTGAACACGCCGAGATCGGTGACTACAAGGTCAACGACTCCTGCTCCGGTGAGGGGAAGGGTGCACCTCTCAAGGAGCTTTGGGGATTCATCCCGTGCGACATGCTCCATCACCACGACCACTCGTTTGACACCTGCAACGAGGTCCATGGCCCCGCCCATGCCCTTGATCATCTTTCCCGGGATCATCCAATTGGCGAGATCGCCGTTGGCAGCGACCTGCATGGCACCGAGGATCGAAAGGTCGATATGGCCTCCTCGAATCATCGCGAACGAATCGGCGCTCGAGAAAAAGCTCGTGCCGGCAAGTTCGGACACGGTCTGCTTGCCGGCATTGATGAGGTCGGGGTCGACCTCATCCTCATAGGGAAACGGCCCCATGCCGAGGATGCCATTCTCGCTTTGTAGCGTGACATGGATTCCTTCGGGGATGTGATTGGCGACCTCGGTAGGCATGCCGATGCCGAGGTTGACGTAGTGACCGTCCTTCAGCTCGGCAGCCGCTCGGCGGCAGATCTCAGTTCTGTTCCAAGCCATGGGAGTCTTCCCTTCAGTCTCTCGGACGAGTGGTGCGATGCTCAACCACCTTCGCATAACTGGGACCCTGGAGGATGCGGTCCACGTAGATTCCCGGCGTGTGGATGATGTCGCTCTCGAGTTCGCCAGGCTCGACAAGGGTTTCGACCTCGGCGACGGTGACTTTGCTTGCGGTCGCCATCATTGGATTGAAATTTCGGGCTGTTTTCCGGTAGATGAGATTGCCTGCGGTGTCCCCCTTCCAGGCGCGCACGAGCGCAAGGTCAGCGACTAAACCTCGTTCCATGACGTACTCACGTCCTTCGAACGTGCGTGTTTCCTTGCCTTCGGCGACCACTGTGCCCGCGCCCGTGGCAGTGAAGAACGCTGGAATGCCTGCGCCCCCCGCCCGGATGCACTCAGCTAATGTTCCTTGGGGATTGAATTCGAGTTCGAGTTCACCGGCTAGGTACTGCTTGGCGAAGAGTTTGTTCTCGCCCACGTAAGAGGAGACCATTTTGCTGATCTGTCGGGTCTCCAGGAGTAGACCAAGACCGGCACCGTCCACGCCGGCGTTGTTGCTAACGACGGTAAGCCCATTCACACCTGTGTCCTTTAGTGCGAGGATCAGATTTTCTGGAATCCCGCAAAGCCCGAAGCCGCCGCACATCACGGTCTGACCGTCTTTGACAACGCCTTTGAGGGCTGATTTTGCGTCTGGATAGACCTTGTCCATCGAGGACACTCTCCTTTTTCGACGCGCAAGGGTAGGGAGGTCGGGGAACTCCTTCAACGCTGCTTACCCGCCGCGTTATGGACAATCACCCCTCCGGGGCGGCATTCTGGAGGCCGGTGCTGGAGCCGGCAGGGCATGAAATGCGAGGTTACATGCATTTCCCGTACGGACGGTGCGTCGTTGCGGCGTTCGCCTTGGCTCTTGCTGGAGGGCCTGCGCCCGCGCTCGGGCAGGATATTTCATATGGTGAGCCGCGGACTCCCTCGACGATCGTCTTTTCCGATGATGGCCAGCCGCCCACGGTACTGAGTAGGAGCGACGTCACCCGTTACCGTCGGATCTTCGAGGCCCAGGACCAGGGGCTTTGGGAGAAGGCCGAACGGGAAATTTCGGATCTTGAGGATCCGTTGCTGCTTGGCCACGTGCACTATCACAAGTTGATGCACCCGACCGCTCACCGGTCGTCCTTTACCGAACTTGCCGAATGGCTTGAAAATTATGCCGATTATCCGGGTGCGCGTCGTCTCCATCGTCTCGCGCGCAGGCGCCAGCCCGAGGGAATGGCTACGCCACCGGACCCGATCAACCAAAAATACCTTGCAGGCCAGGGAGAAACTCGCCCTGTGGATGATAGCTCGGCAATCATCCTCCCTTTGAGAGGCATCGCGAAAGAGGTATTGGCCTTGGTCCGAGACGGAAAACCTGCGGAAGCCTTCACGCTCCTCCATAACGGAACTTCGATGCTGGATTCGGAAGCGGTTTCCCAACTTGAGGGACATATCTCGACTGGTTTTTTTATCGCCGGCGAGTTTGCCCGTGCTTTTCTGATTGCTCGCGATGCCGCCCTCGAGAATGGAGAGCGGTATCCCTGGATCCATTTTCGGGCAGGTCTGGCCGCATGGCAGCTTGGTCTCATGCGGTCAGCACTCAACAACTTCTCCACCGCAGCGAAAGCCGAGACGGGAACGGAATGGACCAGGGCGGGCGGTGCTTATTGGGCATCGCGCGTGTACGTCTTGCGAGACGAGAAGGGTGAGGCAGAAAAAATGCTCCGTCTGGCGGCGGATTTCCCTCGCACGCTCTACGGGCAGCTTGCGCTCGAAATTCTTGACATTCCCTCGAATTTCACATGGCAGGAAGAGGTTGGGAATACTGTCCGGAATGATCCCACGGTTCTCAAGCGTCCCGAGACACGTCGCGCCATCGCCCTCACCCAGGTTGGACGGGTGCACGAAGCGGACCTGGAACTGCGCTACCTCACGGCCCGACTTGGGAGCGGCCACGCAAAAGCGCTTCTTGATCTCGCCACGGTGCTTCGTCTTCCTGCCGTGCAGATCCGTCTCGGCAGCGAGCTCGCCGCCTCAAGCCATACGGAACTCGGTGCGCTTTATCCCCTCTCCAACTGGACGCTTACGGATGTATTCAGTGTCGACCGGGCACTCGTCCATGCGGTGATTCGCAAGGAGTCTGGTTTCCACATCCGGGCACGAAGTCGGCGTGGGGCACGTGGCCTGATGCAGGTAATGCCGGCAACCGCAAGGCAGATGAGCGGCGATCAGACCCTTCGGGGCACCGGAGCGGACCAACTTTATGACCCGGAATTGAATCTCAGAATGGGGCAGCGCGTGCTCGAGACACTGCTTGAACTTCCTAGAATCCAAGGAAACCTCGTGTATGCCCTGATCGCATACAATGCTGGTCCTACGCGCCTGAACGAACTTCGGGAGAAGATCGAGACTGACGATCCGCTCCTGTTCATCGAGAGCATTTCGTACCAGGAGACCCGCTGGTTCGTGAAGCGGGTGCTAGCAAACATGTGGGTGTACCGGGACCAATTGGACCAGGAGGCACCGTCGCGTAGCGATCTCACCAGGGACGAATGGCCTGGCTACGTCCCGATGGATCCGAAGGAGACACCGCTGCATGCCGGAACTTGACAAGGGGCGGCCATTCCTTGCCGTCAGACTCGCTCTTCTCACCGTTTCCGATACGCGTACCCAAGCCGATGACCGTTCCGGTGATTTACTTGCCGAACGCATCGAGGCAGCAGGACACGAGCTCGCTGAACGCACCCTGGTTGTCGACGATGTAGACCTGATTGAGGAGAAGCTCCGCACCTGGATTGCTGATCCTGAGATCGATGCGGTGCTCACCACGGGCGGAACTGGAATCACCGGACGTGACGTGACCCCAGAAGCCTTCGAAAGGGTGACGGACAAGGAGATTCGCGGTTTTGGTGAGCTGTTTCGCATGCTCAGCTACGAGAAAATCGGTACCTCCACCATGCAATCGCGCGCGCTCGCCAGTGTTGCCGGAGGGACGTACCTCTTTGCACTCCCCGGCTCTCCCGGTGCCTGTCGGGATGGGTGGGACGGAATCCTCGTGCACCAGCTCGACAACCGCTTCCGCCCCTGCAACCTCGCTGAACTGATGCCACGCCTCAACGAGAACAGGGACTGAAGGGAGGGTCGCCCGCAGGCGGCCCTGCCGGATTCCCTCGCCCTCGCGATGTCCTTCAAGGCCTTCGTTGCCTTCTGGTCTGGACTTCCGCCGCCGATCCGGGGGGCGGCATGGATGATCCTAGCGAACGTCTTCTTCACCGTAATGAACACCTTGGTAAGGGAGCTCTCGGAGCGTTTCGGACTTTTCCAAGTGGTGTTCTTCCGCTCAGCTTTCGGATTGGTGTTCGTCCTGGCGATGGTATGGCCCGCTGGGATCGGTTCGCTCCGGACCCGCATGCCGTTTCTCCAGGTTGCGCGCGGTCTGCTTGCCTTGATCGCGATGAGTGCCTGGTTCTACGCGATCGCCAATATGCCGCTTGCTGAGGCGACAGCCATCAATTTCAGCGCGCCCGTGTTCGCTGCCGTCATCATCGGTGTGTTTCTGGGCGAGGGGATGCGATTGCGCAGATGGACGGCCACGGCGCTGGGGGTTTTGGGCATGCTGATTGTGCTCCAGCCCGGAATGGTAGAGTTCACGTCGGCGACGGCCGCAGCTCTCGGGGCTTCGATATTGATGGCGGTGGGTGCCGCCATGGTTCGGACTCTGGTCCGTAAGGATCATCCCAACGCGATTGTTTTCTACGTTCCAGCGATTCTTACCGTTGCGTCCCTAGGTCCCGCACTGGCGACATGGAAAGCACCTGATACTTCTGACCTTGGGCTTTTTCTGCTTCTTGGGCTGGCCGGGACGCTCGCCCATCAATCATGGATCCGTGCTTTTGCCGCAACCGATGCGACCGCCGTACTGCCCTACGATTTCGTCCGGCTTCCGATGATGGCGTTCGCGGGTTACATGCTTTACGCCGAGGTCCCCGACCTATGGACGTGGGTGGGCGGCACGGTGATTCTTTCAAGTTCAGTCTACATCGCCCATCGCGAGGCTGTGACCTACCGGCGCTTGCAACGGTGATCCGTTTTCCAACTCTTTACCTCTCAACTAACGCCAAGGGCTCGTTGTTCATTCTTTGTGCAGCCGCGACCTTCCCAGTCATGGGCGCGCTCGTAAAACTCCTGTCCGGGAACATCCATCCCTTCGAGATCGCTTTCTTCCGTTGCCTATTCGGGGCGATGGTGTTGCTACCGTTTCTCGTTCGCAATCCGCGGGCGATGATCACCCATCGTCCTGGAATGCATCTACTGCGCGGCGCGATCGGGATTGCCGCCATGCTCCTGGGCTTCACCGCGCTCAGCTTATTGCCGCTCGCCGAGGTGACCACACTCGGATTCACACGCGTGCTGTTCCTGATACCGCTCGCCGTTCTGTTGCTGGGGGACGAGGTCGATGCACCCCGTTGGATCGCCACCGCGGTCGGTTTCGGAGGAATTGTTCTGATGGTCGGTCCGACGGGATCGGAGGCAACGACATTGGGGGTTGCGCTGGCGTTGGCGTCCTCTCTTCTGGTCGCAGGCGTGAAACTTACGGTCAAGATGCTGACGGAGACCGAGGGGACGCTCGCCATCCAAGCGTGGTTTGGAGCAATATCCACGACGGTCGCGCTGGTTCCTGCCTTTCTCGTCTGGAGGACGCCGGATGTCTGGGAACTCCTGTTGCTATTGGCCGTGGGCGTGGCGGGAACTCTCGGGCAGGTCTTCACGGTCCTGGGTCTTCGGGGAAGCCAGGCGACGGCGGTCATGCCCGTCGATTACACGCGACTCATCTTCGCCACGATCTATGGGTTTTTCCTGTTTGGCGATCTTCCAACAGTGTGGACGATCGCAGGTGCGATCGTGATTGCTTTCGCGACCCTTTACATCACGCGACGCGGTGAGCGGATCAGAGAGGAAAAACTGCCGCCGATTCGATCGCGGAACTCACGTACAGAAGCAAAATTCCGAACGAGATGAGGACAATTGCTGTCGTAATCCGCCGGCACGGCGCGTACCAAGCCGGTGCGGCCCCTGCGCTTACCGCTCGCAGATCCGCCAGATGGGCGGCAAGGAACGCAGCAAGGAAAACGAGTAGCACTCCTTGGTAACCGACAAATCCGAGCAAGGCACCGAAGCCGGCAAGGCAGGGGGCGATGGACCAGAGCCACCAGCCTGCTTCGCGGGATCCGCCTGCGCGTATGGCTGCAAGACCGAGACCCGCATGGATACCGCCGAGGAACCCGAGTGCGACGAGCGCGTAATTGAGTGTGTTGAGGAAGATGTAGGCGGCCCAACCTCCCTCAAGAAATTGCAGTGCGATCGCTGCTGCTGGGAAGGGCGACGCGGCGGCGATTCCCAGGATCAGGGCGGGAAGGGGAATATCGCGCAAGCGAGTCCCCTCAGGCAGGGCCATGGGCCGCATCCATTGCCTGCGCAAGCGTGAGATCAAGTTCGGTGACACCGCCCACATCGTGCGTGGCGAGGGTTACCTCGATGCGGGAGTGTACGTTGAACCACTCGGGGTGGTGGTTCATGCTTTCGGCAATGAATGCGATGTGCGTCATCCAGGCGAAGGCTTCCCGGAAATCTTTGAAAGTGAAGGTCTTTCGTATCGCCTCACGTTCCTTGGTTTGCTCCCATCCGTCGAGCTTACCCAGCGCCTCATTGAGTGTTTCCGGAGAAATTCGTTCCACCATGGTATGTCCTCTCGACGCTGCTGGCGCAGCATTGCTCTACGCCCGCGCCTCTAACGGTGCGCCAACCGCATGACGGACGCAATCGACCGCTCTTTCAGCAAAGCACCCTCGCTAGATGAATTTGCCGCGTTAGCCGAACGCGAACTTGCCAAACTGCCGAAACACTTTCGGGAACTCGTGACGGGAATCAGCTTCCGAGTCCAGGAATTTTGCGACGATGACGTCCTTCGGGACTTGGAACTCGAGAGTCCGTACGACCTCCTAGGGCTCTACCAGGGAATTCACATAGGTGAAAAGGACGGCACGTCTGCTCCTGCAAGCCCGGACATGGTTTTTCTTTATCGCAGGGCACTTATTGAATTCTGGGCGGGATCGGAGAACGATCTCGAAACGATCGTCCGCCATGTGCTGGTGCACGAAATCGGCCACCACCTTGGCCTGAGCGACGATGACATGGAGCGGATTGAGGCCTCGGGGCGGGATGCCGAAGCCTCGTAAGGAAAACTTAGCCAGGTTGGCAGTCATCAAAGAGCGGCAAAGTCTTGACAACGGGTACGCAGACTCCCTCCACGCCATCCGCAATCAGGCAGGCGTGCTCACGAAGGTCGACGGTAACGTCGCGCTCGAGACATTCCCTAACCTGGTCATTCTGGATCGTTGCGTTGGTCGCGTTCGTGTCGAAACAGAATATCTTGTTTCTGTCGAGCCAGTACATTGCGTGGCCGGCGCGCACGCCGACCGGATCGTTGCCTGAGTTTTTCGCACATACACGTCGTGCCTCGGCGGATCCGACAACAATAAATGCCATCGCAGCCGCCGTTGCAAGCGTCATGAGAATCCGTTGCGACATGATTTGACTCCTTTGACCGCATAATGCCGGAGGCGCTTCGTTTCACCGGACCGGGCCTTCCAACAACATAGGGCAGCGCGCCCTTAAGTTGGGACTTACATAACATTAAGCTCCGATGCGGTTGACGGAACACCCTCTCGGGGCCAAGGTGCGAACGCGTTCCGGCGGACGCAGGAGTCCTCGCGGAACAGGCCATGAGAGTGTCAAACCCAGGGTGCCCGGACGACGTTTTCCCGGGTCGGATCCGCGAACTCGCCAACGCCGTTCGGGCGCTGACGATGGACGCTGTCGAAGAGGCGGCCTCCGGTCATCCCGGCATGCCTATGGGCATGGCTGACGTCGCCACCGTTCTCTTTGCTCGCCATCTCCGCTTCGATCCATCGACGCCCGACTGGCCCGACCGCGACCGCTTCGTGTTGTCAGCGGGGCACGGCTCGATGCTGCTTTATGCGCTACTTCATCTCACGGGTTATCAGGATTTCGATCTCGACCAGATCAAGCGTTTCCGACAACTCGGGAGCCGCACCGCAGGACATCCCGAGTACGGCTCCGGTGCCGGTATCGAGACCACTACTGGTCCGCTCGGGCAGGGGCTGGCGAACGCCGTCGGCATGGCACTCGCCGAGCGCATGCTCAACGCTCGCTTCGGCGATGACCTCGTCGATCACCGAACTTGGGTGATCGCTGGCGATGGCTGCCTGATGGAAGGAATCAGCCACGAAGCAGCGTCGCTAGCAGGTCACTTGCGTCTTGGGAACCTCATCGTCCTTCTCGACGATAATGGTATCTCCATTGATGGCCCGACCGGGCTTGCACTCTCCGATGATTATCCGGCACGCTTTGCCGCCCTTGGCTGGCACACCGTCGAGATAGACGGTCACGATCCGGAAGCGATTGATGCGGCGCTCAACGAAGCCAAGGGGAATGCGCGCCCTTCGCTGGTTTGTTGCCGGACCGTGATTGG
Organism: Alphaproteobacteria bacterium; assembly: GCA_965206145.1. Lineage (GTDB taxonomy): Bacteria > Pseudomonadota > Alphaproteobacteria > TMED109 > TMED109 > CBDBIK01. Next base: position 90,396 of record CBDBIK010000009.1, on the reverse strand, counting down.
TTTTGGTGCTCCGAGCAAGGGGGGGACCGCGGGCAGCCACGGTGCTCCCCTCGGTGCCGACGAGATCGCAGGGGCGCGCGAAAAGCTCGGTTGGCCCCACCCAACGTTCGAGATTCCTGCCTCGGTCCAACAGAGTTGGGAGGTGCTGGGGTCTCGGTCCCGCGAAGAGCGCGAAGCCTGGGAGGCAAGGCACATGAACGCCCCCGCCAAGGTCCGGTCTGCCTTCGACGATGCTTTTGCGGGAAAATTGCCTGCCACGCTTGAAGACGTGGTGCGCCAAACTTCGGAAAACTTCGCCCGTGAAGGAAAGGCAATGGCTACTCGGCAGTCGAGCAAGGCCGTGCTTGAGGCCCTGAGCTCGTCGATTCCCGCACTCATCGGCGGTTCAGCCGACCTCACGGGTTCGAACGGAACGCGACCAGACGGGTTCAAAGCGGTGGCACCCGGTTCCTACGGGGGGCGGTATGTCCACTGGGGTGCCCGCGAACTCGGTATGGCGGCCGCCATGAACGGCTTGACCCTTCATGGCGGGTGGGTTCCCTACAGTGGAAGTTTTCTCGTGTTCACCGACTATGCCCGCCCGGCGATCCGGCTTGCTGCGCTGATGGGCATTCGCGTGATCCATGTGATGACTCACGATTCGATCGGTCTTGGCGAGGACGGGCCAACGCACCAGCCAGTTGAGCATCTCGCCTCGCTCCGGGCGATTCCCAATCTCCTCGTGCTTCGTCCCTGCGATTCAATCGAGACGGCGGAGTGCTGGCAGCTCGCTCTCGAGAATGCCACCGGACCAAGCGTACTTTCGCTCTCCCGCCAATCCCTGCCCCCACAGCGAAAGGCCGTTACGGGGAACTTCTGTCGGCGTGGCGGCTATGTTCTCCGAGACGTCGCCGATGCGAAGGTTTCGCTCATCGCTTCAGGCTCGGAAGTGGCTGTCGCCGTGGAAGCAGCGGTGCTGCTCGCCGATTCGGGCGTGCCAGCACGTGTCGTTTCGTTGCCAGCCTGGGAACTCTTTATCGCTCAGGACGAGTCCTATCGCGAGAACGTACTGGGGCGAGACATCCTGCGGATCGGCATCGAGGCAGCGGGTGGCTTCGGATGGGAGCGCTGGCTCGGACCGAGCGGCGAGTTCGTGGGCATGTCTGGTTTCGGAGCTTCGGCACCGGCCGGCGATCTCTACAAGCATTTTGGAATCACGGCCGAACGTGTGGCAGAGCGGGTGGAAAAATGTCTGAAAAAGTCCTGAGCGACTGGGCCATTCGATCTGGAGGGCGGCAGTTTGCGCAGCTCCGGTGGGTTGGGGTACTCTCGGGCGATCCGGTACTTTCCCGTCGCACAATTCGCGTCACGAATGGGTCGGAATCTCGCGACGCTCCGGCCCACGAACGTGCGCAACCCAAGGCGCCAGCTCCCGTTCGATCACGGCCCTGAGGGTAGGAGGGCCTGATGGCTGCACGACTTGCGATCAACGGGTTCGGTCGCATTGGCCGACTGACGCTTCGGGCAACTCTCGAATCAGGACGCGACGACGTCGAAGTGGTGGCGGTCAATGACCTCGCTCCGCCTGAAACCTCCATCCACCTCCTTAAGTACGATTCGGTGCATGGCCGCCTTCCCATGGACGTGCACTTCGAGAACGGCCTACTCAATGCGGGCAAGGGTCCGATCCGAGTGTTTGCCGAGTCCAATCCGACGAAACTCCCGTGGGATGACCTCGGCGTCGATGTCGCCCTTGAATGCACTGGACGTCTGACAACCCGCAAGGATGCAGCTCTTCACCTAAATGCGGGTGCGAAACGGGTCCTAATCTCCGCACCAGCCAAGGAATGCGATCACACCGTTGTTTTCGGCGTGAACGACGACACCCTCGAAGCTGAGCACAAGGTTGTTTCCAACGCTTCCTGCACCACGAATTGTCTGGCACCAGTGGCGAAGGTGCTGCACGAGGCAGTCGGGATTGAGCGTGGCTACATGACAACTATTCACGCCTACACTGGCGATCAGAAGCTCCAGGATTCGGCGCACGCGGATCTTCGCCGCGCCCGTGCGGCTGCGCAGGCACTGATCCCAACCTCGACGGGTGCAGCGCGCGCAATCGGGTTGGTGCTCCCGGAGTTGAAAGGATGTCTCGACGGATGCGCCATCCGGGTGCCAACGGCGAATGTTTCCCTCATCGATTTCGCGTTCGATACAGCCCGAGACACCGACGTGGAAAGTCTCAACCAGAAAATGCGATCCGCTGCCGCCGGTCCACTCCAGGGCGTGCTTACATGCTGCGAGGAACCGCTGGTCTCGATCGATTTCAATCACAACCCCGCAAGTTCGATATTCGACTGCACCCAGACCGAAGTGGTCGAAGGCCGGCTTGTTCGTGTTCTTTCGTGGTACGACAACGAGTGGGGGTTCTCGAACCGCATGCTGGACGTCGCGGCCAAACTTGCCGCGCTCGACGAGCCACAGCGGTGAAACTCCGTACACTCGAAGATATCGAGACTGAGGATCGCCGCGTGCTCGTCCGCTGCGATCTCAATTTGACGCTTGATGAGGATGGTGTCCCGTTCGACCTTTCGCGGGTTGAGCGGTTAATTCCGACCGTGACGGATCTGTCTTCGCGCGGTGCACGTATTCTCCTTGCTTCCCATTTTGGTCGCCCAAACGGCAGGGAGGATCCCGATTTTTCGCTTTCGCGGATCGTCGACCCGCTGGGAGAGACACTCCATGTTGAGGAAATCGCGATCGTTCCCGACTGCATTGGGAAGACGGCCGAGCAGGTCTCCCGCAGTCTTTCTCCCGGCGGCATCGCGTTGCTCGAGAACCTCCGATTCCATCCGGGTGAGGAGGCAAATACGCTGGAATTCGCGACCTCACTCGCCCGTCTTGCGGATGCCTTCGTGAACGATGCGTTTTCCGTCGCGCACCGTGAGCACGCATCGATCGCCACCTTGCCGACACTGCTTCCATCGGCGGCGGGCCGGGCATTCGCCACCGAAATAGAGATGCTCGACAAAATCATCGGGAGATCCGGTGAAGCGGTGATGGCAATCGTCGGTGGTTCAAAGGTGTCGACGAAGATCGCCGCGCTCCGGAACTTAGTCTCTCAAGTCGATGCGCTCGCTGTCGGCGGGGCTATGGCCAACACGTTCCTCGCCGCTCGCGGATATGACCTCGCCGAATCCCTAGTTGAGGAGACGATGCTGGACGAAGCGCGCGCGATCGAGAAGGTCGCGGAAACCTCCAACTGCGAGCTACTTCTGCCGGTTGATGCGGTGGTGGCGGAGGAAATCGCTCCGGATGCCGAGACCCAAGAGGTGGAGATCGACTCCGTGCCCGCCGGTCATCGCGTTCTCGACATCGGTTCCGCCACCTGCGACATCTTCGGTAACCGCCTCGTCGGTACCCGAAAGCTTGTCTGGAGCGGTCCGCTTGGCCTGTGGGAGATACCTCCTTTCGATCGTGGTACTTCGGTGCTGGCCAGAACGGCAGCTCTGCTGACACGGAGCGGGCAGCTTGTCTCCGTTGCCGGCGGCGGGGACACGGTCGCCGCCCTTAACCGTGCGAGTCTCTCCGGCGGATTCTCGTATGTCTCGCTCGCCGGAAGTGCGTTCCTGCAATGGCTGGAAGGCGAGAACCTTCCCGGTCTTGTACCTCTCACTGTCTGAAGAACCTGAGAGAAACCCATGCGCCTGACCGCAAAAGTGCGTCACATCCTTGACCGCTACGAATCGGACACCCCCGGAACGCGAGCAAACATCGCGCGGATCCTGATGAACGGCAGCCTTGCCGGAACCGGAAAGTTGTTGATCCTGCCCGTGGATCAGGGCTTCGAGCACGGGCCAGGACGATCGTTTGCACCAAATCCAGACGCCTACGACCCCCACTACCACTACAAGCTAGCAATCGATGCTGAGCTGAGCGCCTTCGCCGCCCCGCTCGGATTGCTTGAGGCAGGCGCGAGCACTTTCGCCGGGCGCATTCCAACGATTCTCAAACTCAACAACGCGAACAGCTGGTCAACCATCAAGGACCAGGCCATGACGGCATCGGTCGGGGACGCACTTCGGCTCGGTTGCGCGGCGGTCGGATTTACCATCTACCCGGGTTCCGAGAACCAATTTGGCATGATGGAGGAGATCCGGGAGCTCGCCGAGGAGGCGAAGGCAGTTGGGCTCGCGATCGTTATCTGGTCGTATCCGCGCGGCGGGAAGCTCAAAAAAGAGGACGAAACGGCCCTTGATGTAACCGCTTATGCAGCTCATCTCGCCGCTCTCCTGGGTGCTCACATCATCAAGGTGAAGCCTCCTTCCGCCCACATTGCCCAACCCGAGGCACAGAAGGCCTACAAAGCCGCGAACATTTTGACTTCGACGCTTGTCGAGCGCGTGCGACACATCGTGCAGTCATCGTTTAACGGGCGACGGATCGTCGTCTTCTCCGGAGGGTCAGCAAAAGATCTCGACGGCATCCTGGAAGAGGTGCGCGCCATCCAGAACGGGGGAGGAAATGGCTCGATCATTGGTCGCAACACCTTCCAGCGTCCTCGGGAAGATGCGCTCGCGATGCTCTCGCAGATCATTGACATATATCGAGGCCGCAACTGAACACTCTATCCGCCAGCGAAGGCCGACGCTGCCGGCTGTACCTAATTACGCCCGCGGAACTTGATCCGAGAACCTTTTCCGATGTTCTCAAGGAAGCCCTCGACGGTGGCGACGTGGCCTCCGTGCAACTCAGGCTAAAAAACGTCCTCGATGAAGATGTCCTGCGTGCATGTGAGGTTCTTCTACCGATTTGCCGAGAAAGGACGATCCCCTTCCTTGTGAACGACGACCCGGCACTCGCAGCAAAAACAGGCGCGGACGGAGTACACGTGGGAGCGGGCGATGTGTCTGTGGCGGAAGCTCGGGCAGCTGTTGGTGCAGAAGGGATCGTGGGCACGAGTTGTTACGACTCCCGCCATCTTGCCATGCAGGCAGCTGAAAACGGTGTCGATTATGTTGCGTTCGGGGCTTTTTTCCCCACCATCACGAAAGAAGCTCGAACGTGGACGAAACCGGATCTACTTAAGAATTGGTCGGCAACGACTACCCTGCCTTCAGTTGCCATAGGTGGCATTACGCCTGAGAACTGCGGGGAGTTGGCCCGAGCGGGTGCAGACTTTGTCGCTGCTGTGAGTGCCGTATGGGATTATCCCGACGGGCCCAAGGCTGCGGTGCAGGCGTTCAATTCTGCATTAGAGATGACCAGAAAAAAGGACGGAGAGGAGTAGCTCCCGGTTACCTGAGGGATAGCTTCGTCTTGTGGCGGTCTTTCTCACTAATTCCGTCGATGATCCAAGCGGGCAAGCTGTTGGGATATAGCCAACGACGATGTTCGTCGGGGGCTCACAGCAACGAAGCCAAGGCGAGGTTGGGAAGGTGCCTGACTCCCGTTGGTGACAGCATGGAAATCCAGACTCGGTGGTGACACCAAAAGAAGAAACGGGCACAAAATATTGAACCCTCAACTTTATTTTCTCTTCCCTTCAGCTTGAGAGATCAGCGCATCTGGTTCCTGCTTCGATTTTTCACGTCCTGGGGCCTCGACAAGGGCAAATCTCTACTCGCCTCGTATGATTCCCGGGAGCCATAGGGCGATCTCCGGCCACAGAAGGACAATCGCAAGCCCGATCACTTGTAGGAGAATAAAGGGCCACATCGCTTGGTAGATGTGGCCCAGTTTGATGTTTTCCGGGACCACGCTCTTCAGGTAGAACGCCGCCGGCCCGAATGGCGGGGTGAGATAACTTGTCTGCATATTCATGCAGAACAGGATTCCGAACCAGATGGGGCTGTAGCCGAGCGAGGTCACTACGGGCACGAAGATCGGCATCGTCAATAGGCAGATACCGATCCAATCCATGAAAAGTCCCAATACCATCAGGATTGCCATCATCACGATGATGATTCCGAGCGGTGACAGGGGAAGGCCCGTGATCAGCCCTTCCACGAAATTGTTCCCGCCCATTAGGTTGTAGGTGCCGATGAGTGCCGTGGCTCCAAAAGTGATCCACAGAAGCGTTCCGCAGGTATTCATCGTCTGGTAAAGGGCATCCCGCAGTAGATTCCAGGTGAGTTCGCGCCGCACCCATGCGGAAGCGATCGCCCCAAGAGCCCCCATTCCTGCCGCCTCGCTGACGGAGGCGATGCCGAGGTAGATCGAGCCCAGAACGCTGGCACCGACGGCAAGGGGAAGAGCCAGCCCCTGTAGCAGTCGCCGCTTTTCCTCGCGCGGAAGGAATCGCTCTTCGGGCGGCGCGGATGGTCCCAAGGCGGGATTCAGATGGCAACGAATGGAGATGTACGAGACGTACAGCGTTGCCAGCAGCAGGCCGGGAATGATCGTGGCGATGAACAGCTCACCGATGTCCACGCCGGCAGTCAGGCCATAGATGATGAGGACGATGCTGGGCGGGATCATCGTGCCGAGCGACCCGCCTGCACAGATCGTTCCGATGGCGAGAGACCGGTCGTAGTGGAGACGGAGCATCTGCGGGAGGGCAACCAGCCCGAGGAGAATGATTTCGCCACCGATGATCCCGGTCATCGCCGCCATCAAGACAGCGACAACCATGGTTTGGATGGCGAGCCCACCTTTGAGCCCCCCGGCCCAAATATGCATGGCTCGGTAGAGGTCGCGGGCAACGCCCGAGCGTTCCAACACCGAGGCCATGAGGATGAACATGGGTACCGCAACGAGCACGAACTCGCGCGCGAAACTGAAAATCCGACTCTCAATGAGGTAGAGCCCTGCGATCCCGAAATTGCCGAGCGCGAACGCCATCGCGACAAAACCGGTGACGAAGGCAAGTGGGAGCCCCAGAAGAAGTAGGACCCCCATCGACCCCACCAGGAGGACGGTGGCGAGCTCGATTCCCATCGCTCAGTCGGAGCGCTGAACGGCACGGAGGAGGTGCAGAAGTCCAAGGGCGAACATGGCCACGCAAGCAAGAGCGAGAGATGTCTTCACGATGGGGGGGAGCGGCAGGCGCGAGGCTGTCCCGGCCGTTTCCATGATGCTGATCGAACGCCAGGCATCGATCGTGGTCTGAGCCCCAAGTAGACCGACGAAGCTAAGAACGATCAGAGCGTTGAGAATGTCGATGGCATGACGGACACGGAGCGGTAGGCGTTCGTAGATAAGGGTCACCCGAATATGGGCGCGGCGTTCCATGGTGTAGAGACCGCTCATCACGAATCCGACGGCGGCAAGGATGGTAATGGCGTCGTGTGCCCACACTGTCGGCGCTCCGAAACCGTAGCGGGCCACTACCTCGAAGACGATGATCACCATGCAGGCGAGGAACAGGTAGCTGAAAATCTCACCCGTGCGGCGAGACAACCGCTCGACGAGTACCTTGGCGGGCTTCGACAAGGGTGAGGTCAGTCGGCGAGCAGGCCGACAGCGCGCAAGAACGAGATTTGAGCCTCGTAGGCGCGCCGGGCCAAGGGGCTGCGGTCTGCCCAATCATCCCATATGCCGGTTGCGATCTTCCTTAGTGCAGCGCGCTCCTCAAGCGGCCAGTCGATGACCTCGATCCCATCGGCCTGTGCCTCGGCAACGTCTGTGATGTCCTGAAGTTCAAGCCGGTGCGTGATGTCGCGGCTGAAGTTCCACACTGCTGCCTCGAGGATGGCCTGGATATCGTCGGGAAGTTCCTCCCAGCGATCCCGGTTCACCGAGACGTCAATGACCGGGAGGGAGTGGATCCCGGGATAGATCGGGAAGCGGGCGATTTTGTGGAATCCGATTTGGTGGTTCATGGAAAATGGAGCCCAGTCGGCAGCATCAACCACGCCGCGTTCCACGGCGGTAAACACCTCGGCGGAAGGAAGGTTGACGGGCGCGGCCCCGATGCGCTCAAAAATGTCTTGAGCCATGCCCTCCGGAGCACGGATTTTGATGCCGTCGAAATCCTCGATGCCTCGGAGCGCAATCGTCGAAACTAGCGCCTCTTTGCCGGTGGTCGCCCCACCGATGTAATGAAGGCCGTATCCCGCATAAAGCTCGCGGATAAGCTCATCGCCGCCGCCACGACGCAGGAACAGGAACATCTGATCGGGGTGGTCGTAAGCGGCAATGAGGTCGCCGAGCATGGCAAAGGCAGGGTTTTTCCCGGAGAAGTACACCGTCCCGGTCATATGGCCATCGAGGAGGCCGGCACTCACCGCATCAAGAGTTTCGTTGTACTGAACAACGGCCCCAACGGGCAGGAGTTCTACCGAGAGTCGTCCATTCGTGAGCGGGACGATGCTTTCAGCAAAATCCCTCATGATCGCGAAAGCGATTTCACCCGCTTGGGACGAGGACTGGAACTTCCAGGAAAATTCCTGGGCACTTGCCGGACCCATGGTGAACACGGCTACGAGGAGTGCGGCGAGAATGCGCAGCCGAGTCATCCGTCGAGGAGCCCCAGCCTGCGGAGGAAGACCATGTGAGAATCGTAGATTCGCCGTGCCATTTCACTGCGCCCGGCGTACTCGGCCCATACTTCGGCGGCCACTTCACGGAACTTGTAGCGATCGTCCGCGCTCCAGCGGACGATTTCGATCCCCCGTTCGGCGGCCGTACCCGTCACGAGGGCATCGTTCATGGCAACCGTTTCCACCATATCGAGAGCAAACGTGCGGACGGCCAACTCGACGATCCGCTTGAGATCGTCTGGGAGTTCTTCCCATCGCTCCAGCGACACAGCGACGTCGGACATCGGCAGGGAGTGAAAACCGGGATAGAGAGGGTAAGGGGCAATATCGTGAAAGCCGAGATCGTCGTTCATACCGATCGAGCCCCAGTCGGCGGCATCGACCACGCCGCGTTCGAGAGCCGTGTAGACCTCGCTTCCGGGCAAATTTACTGGTGCGGCACCGAGCCGTTGGAAGATTTCCTGGCCCATTCCTTCCGGGGAACGGATTTTGACACCCTGGAAGTCTTTGAAAGTGCGGATCGGCGTTTTCGCTGGGATCGATTCGGAGGCCCAGGGCACGCCGCCGATGTAGTGGAGTCCGTAGGCGGCATAGAGTTCGCGGGCGAGATCTAACCCACCGCCGTATTCAAGCCACATCATCAGGTGACGAGGGGTTTCGTAGCCACCGTTGAGATCCGCGAGCAAGGCGAACGCGGCATCTTTGCCGGCGAAATAGCCGGTGCCGCCATTTTGGCCGTCGAGGAGGCCCGCCGCCACGGCATCAAGGGTTTCGTTGTAGGCGACGACAGTACCGACGGGGAGCGGTTCGATTGTCAGCCATCCGCCGCTCATCCTTCCTACCCGTTCGCAAAAACGCACGAACACTTCCTGGTTGATACTGCCTGCCTGCCAGACCGACTGCATCTTCCATTGGAATGTCTCGACGGGCTCACCTGAACCTGGTGAGGGCCCCGTTCTTGCACTGTCCGAACCGAGGACCGTACTCTCCGGGCCGGTCGACATCCGCCCGAGCAAAACCGCCGCGACGACAATGGCGACAACAAAGCCGACGCCGATGAAAAATGCGCGGCGAACTCCCGAGGACATAGGCGCTCGCCTAACTCGCGTTCAGATGGCCTTTGGTGCCGCGGTAGAGGATCCGACTGTGGATCTCGACCATCCGGGCGTGGCGTTCGAGTGCCGCCGGATCAAGGTCGGCTCCGGGTCTCTTTTCGGGAGCAAAGTGCCCGTAAGGGTCCGTCCCACGAACGAGAGTAGCTGAGTCTTCGTCGCTGTAGATCTGGTGGATTTGGGGGGCAATGTAGCGGATGGCGAAGCCGATGCGGCGGTCATTCGAATTGTTTGGGCGTGAGCCGTGGACCACGCGAACATGGTGAATCGACATCTCACCGGGTTCGAGGATCACGTCGACAGCGTCGTCGTCATTCACCTCCAGGTCCGCGACTTGGCCGCGCGAGAGCATGTTTCCTTCCGCGTGGGTGTCGGTGTGCGAAACTTGTTCAAGGTGCGTACCGGGAACGGCGCGCATACAGCCGCTTTCCACGGTGCTCAAGCTGAGCGCGATCCAGGCGGTGCAGACTTCGGGCCCGGAAAGCCCCCAGTAAGTCGAATCCTGATGCCAAGAGACGTACGCGGAATCGAAAGCCTCCTTGGTGAAGAAATTGGAGGCCCAGCACAAAACATCCTCGCCAATGACACAGGCGACGGGATCAACGATCCGCGGGTCATGGACGAGGTCGTTGAGCCAAGGGAAAAGTAAATGGGGCTTGTGGCGCATCCCGCCATCGAGTGTCCCTCCGAGGGATGCTTCCGCTGTTTCCAGGCGCTCGCGCAGGGTCAGCGCTTCCTCAGCCGGCATGGCGCGCAACGGGTGGACGAACCCTCGTTCCCGGTAGGCGGTGTGCTGCTCTAGACTCAGCCCGTTTGGCATGAACATGGTCCCTTCCCGCACGATGAGCGTAGCACAATGGGACCTTCCTTCGCCGTTTCTACCTCCATGTGTCTTACGTTTATTCTGTTCGCATGAGCATCATCAACAGGATCGAAGTTCACGTCTTCACATTCGAGGTCAACAACCTCGGCATGGGCGAGCATGCAGCCCAGGGAGTGGCCAACGTCGTCCACGAAAAGGGCTCGAGACTGACCCCTTCGCGGTTTGCGATCAGGATTGTGGACAGCGATGGCGCGGTGGGCTCTTACGTCACGCACTGGGTCGGTACCCCGGCAACACTCGGGCAGATCAGGATGCTGGCTCCACTCCTGATCGGGAGGAATCCCGACCACCGGGAGATGATTTACGATGACCTCAAACGGGAATTGCGCGCCTACGACCACATGGGCCAGGGGCCCATCGACATCGCGCTCTGGGACCTTGCTGGTCGCCGCCGCTCAATGTCGGTAGCGACCATGCTGGGGGCGTTCCGCGAGTGCCTTCCCTGCTATGCCAGCACCTACCACGGACAGTCCGTGACAGGTGGTCTCGACACCCCGGAAGCATTTGCCGACTACGCCGAAGAATGCCGTGAGCGGGGTTTCCACGGGTTCAAGATCCACGGCTGGAATGACGGCGATGCCGCACGTGAAGTGAAGAACGTCCATGGTGTGCGCAAGCGTGTCGGCGACGACATGAAACTAATGCTCGACCCGGCCTGTGAGCTCAGGACGTGGATGGATGCGCTCATCGTGGGTCGGGCTTGCGATGAGGCGGAATTCTTCTGGTACGAGGACCCCTACCGGGACAGCGGTGTCTCCCTGCTAGGGCACAAGCGTCTTCGCGAACGTCTCAGGACCCCGCTGCTGGTGAGCGAGCACATCCGCAGCCTTGAGGAGAAGGCGGATTTCCTGGTCGGTGGCGGCTGCGACATGATCCACGCCGATCCTGAGTACGACATGGGAATCACCGGTGCGATGAAAATCGCACATCTGTGTGAGGCGTTCGGGTTGGATGTTCAGATGCACGCCTGCGGACCGGCGCAACGGGTGTGCATGGCGGCCGTGCGCAATACGCACTTTTATGAAATGGCGCTGATCGGGCCTGGCATGCCCAACTGTGTGCCTCCAGTCTACGGTTCTGACTATTCCGACCAACAGGAAAATCTGCCTTCCGACGGGTACGTCCCCGTACCCTCGGGACCTGGCCTCGGGGTTGAGTACGACTGGGATTTCATCGAGCGGAATCGCATCGAATTTCTCACCTGGCCCTGACCCTTTCCGGGCCGCCCTCGTGCCGATGAAATTTTTTAGCATCGCAGTGCTTGTGCTCGCGTTCGGTGTGACGGCCTCCGCTGTCGCTGAAGAGACGGACCGGATGGGCTTTTCCCATCCTCTTCCCGGTCTCGGAGCTGAGACAGCAAAGACGTTCGCGCTCGGGCGAGCGCTTTTCCGGAAGGTCCGCCTGTCAGGAGATCGCTCCGACGGGCATGGCGGGCTTGGTCCGGTTTTTAATCGCAACGCTTGCTCGGGCTGTCACGAACGGAACGGTCGCGGGCGCCCACCGTCTCCCCCGGAGTCGGTGATGACCACGATGGTGGTCCATTTCTCTGGCGGCGAGCCTGCGTACGGGGAGCAGTTGAACGACAAGGCAATCATTGGCGTTCCAGCGGAAGGCCAGGCGACTCTAGTCCCCGCACAACCCGTGCACGTGGAAATGGAAGGAAGAGACGTCTCCCTCCAAGCACTCCGGGTTGTTCTTCAGGAGATGGCGTTTGGGCCCGTTTCCTCCAAGGCTGCGATCTCGCCCAGGGTTGCCCCGATGGTAGCGGGGGCGGGATTGTTGGAAGCGATCCCAGCCGAGGCGATTCTTGCCCGTGCGGATCCGACAGACGCTGACGCCGACGGCATTTCGGGCCGCGCCCGCATGGTCACAGGTCCGGAGGGAACCGAGATTCTCGGTCGCTTCGGCTGGAGAGCGCGCCTATCCAGCGTGCGCGAGCAAGTGGCGAACGCGCTCTGGGAGGACATGGGTGTCACGAATCGCTACCGCCCCCTTCCCAATTGCACGCCGGTCCAGCGGAAATGTCTGGCCCACGCTCAGGCTACGGGGCCCGAAATGTCCGCTGCCGACCTTACGGCGCTAGTCGTCTACGTACGCCTGCTTGCCCCGCCGGAGAGGAGGAACGCGGACACTTCGGAGATAAAAAAGGGAGAGACGATGTTTCGCCGCATCGGATGCGCAGCCTGCCACGTGCCCGAATGGACGTTCGTGCCATCCCCCTTGTCGGAGGGCGGGGAGGTAACCGTCCGGGCGTGGACGGATCTCCTTCTGCACGATATGGGCGAGGGCCTAGCTGATCGGCGCACGGATGGAAGCCTCGGTCCGGCGGAATGGCGCACGACCCCGCTCTGGGGGATCGGGATGGTGAGAACAATCAACGGCCACACACGATTTCTGCATGACGGAAGGGCCCGAAACCTAACCGAAGCCATCCTGTGGCACGGAGGCGAGGCAAGCACGGCGCGAGAGGCGTTTCTCGGTCTGGCCCCGAACACACGGCAGGCGCTGCTAACATTCCTAAACTCTCTGTAGGGATTGAGTTTTCGGCGGTCGTTGCGGGTTCGGGCTCAAGCGGTTATACAGTGCGTGGCTTTCCCGGGCCACGGCCCACGGTTCCCCGACATGCCAAAGATCAAGAGTAAACGCGCCGCTCAGAAGCGGTTTCGCTTGACCGCGACCGGTAAGGTGCGCCGTAACCATGCCGGAAAGCGCCACGGCATGATCAAGCGCACCAGCAAGTTCATTCGCAATGCGCGCGGAGGCTGTATCGCTTCCTCTCCGGACGGGCGGTTCATCAAACGCCACCTGCTCCGGAACGGCTGAAGCGGGAGAACCGCCATGACGCGAGTCACGACAGGCGTGACCACACGCCGCCGCCACCGCAAGGTTCTGAAGGCGGCTAAGGGCGCACGCGGTCGCCAGAAGAACACTTTCCGGGCAGCCATCCAGCGGGTCGAGAAGAATCTCCAGTACGCCTACCGCGATCGCCGGACCCGCAAGCGGGACTTCCGCAGTCTCTGGATCCAGCGGATCAATGCTGCTGCGCGAGCGCGCGGGATCCCTTACGGACGCCTCATCCATGGCCTTTCCGAGGCCGGCGTAGGTCTCGACCGCAAAGTGCTGGCCGACATTGCGGTCCGCGACCCTGGCGCATTCGACAAGATCGTGGAACAGGCCGAAGCCGCGTTGCAGGCACGCTAGGGGAAGTCCCGGGCGCAGATCCACCGCGGCCGGACGGATCCGGAGACGTCCATGAGTTCGCTGCAGGAAAAGGTTGCCTTGCTTGAGGTGCGACTTCTCGTCGCGATTAATGAGGCAGCAGACTCCAAGGCTCTGGAAGCCGTCCGCATTGAGGCTCTGGGCAAAAAAAGCGATCTCAACGCCCTTCTTCGTTCGGTTGCCGAGCTCCCCGGCAATGAGCGTCGCGAGGCAGGACAGCAGCTGAACGGTACCCGGACGCGCATCTCCCAGGCCATCAAGGAACGCGGTACCAACTTGGACGAGGTTGCGCTTGCCGCCCGTCTCGAAGGGGAGCAGCTCGACATGACGCTGCCCTCAAGGCGGGAACTTCCCGGACACATCCACCCTATCACCCAGACCCTAGAGGAGATGGTTGCGATTCTAGGAGAGCTCGGCTTCCAGGTGGCCGAGGGACCTCATATCGAAGACGACTTCCACAACTTCACCGCGCTCAACATCCCTCCCGAGCATCCGGCACGGCAGGACATGGATACCTTCTATCTCCAGCCTGATGCCTCGGGAGAGCGTCGGGTTCTACGCACGCACACTTCGCCGGTACAGATCCGCACGCTGCAGAACGAGAAGCCGCCCGTCCGCGTCATCGCTCCCGGGCGCACGTTCCGCTGCGACCGCGATGCCACGCACGCGCCAATGTTTCATCAGATCGAAGGACTCGCGATCGAAAAAGACCTCACGATGGGACATCTCAAGGGAACGATCGCGGCATTCTGTCGCGCTTTCTTCGGGAATGAATCCCTGTCGGTCCGTTTCCGCCCCTCCTATTTCCCCTTCACCGAGCCTTCCGCTGAAGTTGACATCAGCTACCGCCGAACTGAACAGGGGCTCAAAATCGGCGAGGGCGGGGAATGGCTTGAGGTCATGGGATGCGGGATGGTGCACCCTCGTGTTCTCGCCAATTGCGACATCGATCCCGAACGCTGGCAGGGCTTTGCCTGGGGACTGGGCGTCGAACGCTTCGCCATGCTCAAGCACGGAATTCCTGACCTCAGAACCTTCTTCCAGTCGGATTTGCGTTGGCTCCGCCACTACGGGTTCAACCCGCTGGCCTCGTCCTCACTGCTCGGCGGACTCGCATTGTGAAATTCACCCTTTCCTGGCTTCGAGAGCACCTCAAAACCGATGCAGATCTCGATGTGATTACGGAAAAGCTCACCGCCATTGGACTTGAGGTCGAAGGCGTCTCTGACCGTTCGGCGGCTCTCGCTCCTTTTCTCATTGGGCACGTACTCTCCGCCGAACCGCATCCGAATGCCGATCGGCTCAAGGTCTGCGAAGTCGACATCGGTTCCGAACGCGTTGCAGTCGTCTGCGGTGCACCGAATGTGCGGGCAGGCATGAAGGGCGTGTTCGCGCCCATCGGCGCCCACATTCCCGGTACCGGAATCGTGCTCGCCGAGAAGAAAATTCGGGGGATCACGGGCAGGGGAATGTTGTGTTCAGACCACGAACTCGGCACCGGGAACGATCAAGATGGGATTGTAGAGCTTCCCGATGACGCCCCTACGGGTGAGCCGTGGGCAGCCTGGGCCGGGTTTGATGATCCCGTGATCGAGATCGGCCTCACTCCCAACCGGGGGGACTGCGCCTCGGTGCACGGGATCGCTCGCGACCTCGCCGCCGCCGGGCTCGGCTTTCTTACACCACGCCCGGCCGCACCTCCCTGCACGGGCGGGCACGCAAGCCCGTTCCGCTGGGTCCGCGACCTTTCCGGAAAAATGAGCGACGCCTGTCCCTTCGTTGCGGGGCGGCATTTTTCGGGTGTCGCCAACGGGACATCTCCCGCCTGGATGTGTCGTCGCCTTGAGGCGGTTGGCCTTCGCCCGATCTCCGCCCTCGTTGATATCACCAACTACGTGACCCTCGATCTAGGACGGCCGCTCCACGTGTTCGATGCGGACCGGCTCCAAGGAAATCTCGTCATGCGGATGGCGCACAAGGGAGAGGAGATTTCCGCCCTTGACGACAACGAGTATGCCCTTGATCCGGAGATGACCGTGATCGCCGACGATTCCGGCCCGATCGCCATCGGGGGAATCATGGGCGGCAAATTCACCGGTTGCACCGAGGAGACGACCTCGGTGTTCCTTGAAGCAGCTCTTTTCGATCCCGTCCGCACGGCCGCAACAGGTAGGCGTCTCGGCATTCTTTCAGATGCCCGTTACCGCTTCGAGCGCGGTGTTGACCCGGCTTCGGCCGAGTGGGGTATCGACGAGGCGACACGCCTCATCCTGAACATCTGCGGTGGCGAGGCGAGCGATCCGACGAGCGCGGGAGAAATGCCTGCCACGCCGGAAGCTATTTCCTTTCGACCCTCCCGGGTTGCCTCGCTCGGCGGCGTCGAGGTGCCTGAGACGGAACAGGAAGCGATCCTCGGCCACTTGGGTTTCTCCACCAAAAAGGGCAAGGCGTGGAAAGTTGTTCCACCTTCCTGGCGCCCTGACATCGTCGGAGAGGCCGATATCGTCGAAGAAGTCCTCAGGATCCATGGTTTCGATGCCATCCCCGAGACGCCCGTATCTCGGATTTCAGCCTTGCCCACTGCGGTGCAGGGGCCAAGGGCGCTGCGCTCGTCGCGCGCACGCAGGGCACTGGCACTTCAGGGCCTTGAGGAGACCGTGACCTTCTCGTTCATCCCCGCCATAGACGCCAAGGCATTCGGGGGAGGTAGAGAAGATCTACGTCTCGACAATCCTATCTCGCCCGAACTCGACACGATGCGCCCCTCCATTTTGCCTTCGTTGCTTGCGGCCTTGAGTGCCAACGTTGCCCGCGGTGAGCGCGACGCAGGTCTGTTCGAAGTGGGGGCGATTTACCGCGATCCCACGCCCGAGGGAGAGAGCCTCCAGGCGGCGGTAGCGCGCACCGGTGCGCGCATGCGGCGACACTGGGGAGGCCAGGGGCGTGATGTCGACGCTTTCGATGCGAAAACCGATGCCGAGACGGCCGTGGCCGCAGCAGGTTTCGCTCCGGATCGTCTCCGGGTACGCGGTGATGCGCCCGTCTGGTACCACCCTGGCCGTTCGGGTACGCTCGTGTTGGGAAAGAGCGTCTTCGCTGCCTTCGGGGAAATTCACCCTTCGATCGTCCGCAAATTTGACCTCCCCAGCTCTGTTGCGGGCTGCGAGGTGTTCCTCGATGTCTTTCCGGAGACAAAGGCAAGACAGGGGGGGCACGCCCTTCCCTCGTGGAATGCCTTGATGCCTCTTTCGCGGGACTTCGCGTTCGTTGTCGATCGCGACGTTTCCGCCGCCGCGATCGTCCGTGCTGCGTCCGGAGCGGACAAGAAGCACATCGGCGAGGTCAGAACGTTTGATGTCTGGGAGGGAGAAGACCTCGGGGAAGGGAAAAAATCAGTTGCGATCGAGGTAACGATTCAACCCAAGGAGGAAACTCTCACCGAAGAAAAAATCGCTGTTATTTCGGCTGCAGTCATCGAGGCGGTAGGCAATGCGTGCGGTGCACGCCTTCGGAACGAGGATGGCTGAAGGTTCCGAACGAGCAGTGAAAGATGTTCGCAACGTCTCCGTGATCGCCCATATCGACCACGGAAAGTCGACGTTGGCCGATCGACTGATCGAGCGCGCCGGTTCTCTCGATGCGCGCGACATGCGCGAGCAGGTGCTCGATTCTATGGATCTTGAGCGCGAGCGGGGGATCACGATCAAAGCGCAAACTGTCCGCCTCAAGCACGCATCCCCTGATGGGACAATTCATACGATCAACCTTGTTGATACTCCCGGCCACGTGGACTTCGCTTACGAGGTAAGCCGGAGCCTAGCGGCGAGCGAGGGGTCGATTCTGGTCGTCGATGCGACCCAGGGCGTCGAGGCTCAGACCATTGCCAATGCCTACCTTGCGATTGAGAACGACCACACGATTATTCCTGTGCTCAACAAGATCGATCTGTCCGCTGCCGAACCCGAGCGCGTGCGTGAGCAGATCGAGAGCGTTGTGGGAATTGACACCTCCGATGCCCTGCTCGTCTCTGCCAAGGAAGGAATCGGGATCAACGCGTTGCTGGACGCCCTCATTGAGAGAATTCCCCCGCCGCGTACCACGCCTAGTGCGCCACTCGCCGCACTCCTCGTTGACAGTTGGTACGACGTCTACCTCGGGGTAATGGTTCTCGTCCGTGTCTTCGACGGAGAGATCCGCGCCGGCACGAGGATCCGCATGATGGCAACGGGTGCCGATTATCAGGTTGAACGAGTGGGAGTGTTCGACCCACAGCCCGAATCCGTTGCGGCACTTGGCCCGGGCGCGATTGGCTTTCTTACCGCCTCGATCAAGCAGGTCGCCGACACCCGTGTGGGCGACACCCTGACAGACGTGCATCGATCTGCGCCTGAACCTCTTCCGGGCTTTCGCGATTCGGTCCCGGTGGTGTTTTGTGGACTGTACCCGGCGGATGCCAGCGATTTCCAGCATCTCGCCGAATCGCTCGCCAAGCTACGTCTCAATGACGCCTCACTGCACTACGAAAAAGAGACGAGCGTCGCACTCGGGTTGGGATTTCGATGTGGGTTTCTTGGGCTTCTGCACCTTGAGATCATCCAGGAGCGACTCGACAGAGAATTCGGTCTTGACCTCGTGGCCACCGCACCCAGCGTTATCTACCAAATTGAGCTCACCAACGGTGAAGAATTCGAGGTACACAACCCGGCTGATTGGCCCGACCCCAGCCGCATCAAGAGCGTTTCCGAGCCATGGATCCGGGCTTCGATCCTCGTTCCCGACGAGTACCTGGGGAATGTGCTCAAGCTGTGCACAGAGCGCCGCGGCGAGCAGGTGGACCTCACTTACGCTGGTACGCGCGCGATGGCGGTCTATGATCTTCCGCTCAGTGAAGTGGTGTTCGACTTCTATGACCGCCTGAAGTCCGCGACCAGTGGCTACTCCTCCTTTGACTACGAGATCCGCGCGCACCGCGAAGCTGATCTCGCCCGGGTCGCGGTGATGGTGAATGGCGAATCGGTGGACAGCCTTTCCTTCATTGCCCACAGGGACCGGGCCGAGCGTCGAGGGCGGACCCTGTGCCTGAAATTGAAGGAATTGATCCCGCGCCAGCTCTACCGGGTTGCCTTGCAGGCCGCCATCGGGGGTAAAATCATCGCTCGGGAAACGATTCCGGCACTCCGAAAAGACGTGACCGCCAAGTGTTATGGCGGTGATGTCTCGCGCAAGCGGAAACTTCTCGACAAGCAGAAGGCAGGAAAGAAGAAGATGCGTAACATCGGCAACGTCTCGATTCCCCATTCAGCGATGATCGAGGCACTGAGGACGGACAGTGGCTGAAAAGGTACCGACGGTGTCGATCGTAATTCCCGTCCACAACGAGAAAGGGAACATCGGCCCGCTTCTGGCCGAGATCGCGCAGGCATTCCCTTCGGACCTGTCCCATGAGGTGCTGGTCGTAGACGACGCAAGCACGGATGCGAGCCTCGAAGAGACCCGCGCCGCGGGAGGACACATCAGGATCTTTCGTCACCGCCGACGCGCGGGCAAAAGCGCGGCGATCCTCACCGGTGCCCGTCGTGCCCGTGCACCTTGGATCGCTCTTCTCGACGGAGATGGCCAGAACGATCCCCGGGACCTGGCGCGAATCGCCGAGGCCCTTGTCGATGGCGAGATCGAGGCGGATCTCGTGCGGGGGCGCAGGATTCGCCGCCATGACGGTTGGGGGAAGCAAGTCAGCTCCCGGATGGCGAACTGGCTCCAAAGTCGACTCTTTGGCGATCCGACCTCTGACAGGGGATGTGGAGTCTCGGTGATTCGCCGCGACATACTCCTCCGGATTCCGCCGTTTTCGACCATGCACCGCTTCCTCCCTGCGCTTGTTCTGCGGGAGGGTGGAAGCGTCGAGGAAACGGATGTCGTCGATCGACCTCGGCAACAAGGTCAATCCAAGTACGGGATCCTCGATCGCATACTCGTAACGGTGCCCGACCTGTTCGGAATGCTGTGGCTCCGGCGCAGGACGTGCGCGGTGCCCCTTGTCGACGAGGACGAGTCAGAAAGGCACTCGCCGGGCCCGTTCACGAGTTGATTTCCCGCTTCGTCGTGCGGACACCCGGCATTTGCCCATGAACTCCCCGGCCCTCGCTTCCTGGCCGGAACCGGCCTTGCGACTTCTTTCGGATTGGCGCTGGGTGGGGGGGGCGTCCCTTCTCTACGCAACGCTCCACGCTGCGATCCGCTTCGTTCTCTCGCCGACGCTTGGCTACGACGATGCCGAACAAGCACTCTTTGCTCAAACGTTCGCCGGGGGCTATGGCTTTGCCCAACCGCCGCTCTACACGTGGATTCTCATCACCGCGAACGGCGTCTTCGGTCATGGTCTGGCCAGCCATGTTTTTATTCGTCTTGGGCTCCAGTTCCTGTTCCTGCTGTTCACGTGGCTCGCCGCTCGTCGTCTTTGCGGTGATCCCCGAATCGCGTCCCTGGCAACGTTTTCCTACCTTTTCTTTTACGTTTTTTCCTTCTACTGGCATCACGATCTCACGCACACCACCCTTCTCGCCGTTTCCATCGCCGCCAGCGTCCACTTCTATCTCCGTGCCGCCGAGAAAGGCTGCACCGTCGACTTCGTCTTCCTGGGTGTTGCCGTTGGGGTCGGATTCCTTGCCAAGTACAGCTTCGCGGTACTTGCGCTTGCTGGTGTGTTCGCTGTGCTGTCGCTTCCCAAAGTGCGAAAGCGCATTTTTCGCCCGCAGATGCTGCTCACTCTCCTCGTGGCGGTACTTGTCATTTCACCGCATTTGTTCTGGCTTGCAAGCCACGGACACGATCCCATTGCTGGCACTGTATCCGTATTTCGGCCCTCTCCAGATGGTGGTGGCCTGCTTGTTGCGCCAGGTATCGTGCTACTCAAGACGGTCGAATACTTGGCTCCTTTCGTCATTCTGTCGGCCTGCACGATCCCGGCGCTTTTCCGCGTCTGGAGTCCAAGCAAGGACGATTCCTTTGAACATCGGCGCGTACTCGCACGCACGATTGCGATTGGGTTTGTCGTCGTCCTTGTCGCTGCAACGGCGATGGAAGCGACGCACCTGAAAGCACGCTGGCTCCATGTGCCGTTCCTACTCCTTCCGCTCGTGTTGTTCGCCGCCTTTCCCGAACCGCCTTCCTGGAAGCGGGGCAGAAATTTTCTTGCCGTTCTCGCCATTGTCTGCCTATTCGCCGTCGTTGCCCGGTTTGCAGTTGATTCGTTGGCACCGTCCCGGTGTGGGAATTGCCGTGCCTACCTACCCGTGGCGTCCTTTGCCGGGATGCTGGAGGAGCGGGGGTTCAGAAGGGGCACGATCATCGCGTCTGAACACGACATCGCCGGCAACCTGAAAGTCCATTTTCCCACCGCGCGAGTCCTTTCCAGCCGGAATCCGAGCTGGGTTGGATTGGACTTTTCCACTGGCGGTGCATGCCTCATGCTCTGGCGTCTAGGCCAGGAGGGAATCGATCCCGTACTCGAGACGTTGCTGCTCACAGCTCTTGGCCAGGATGCCTTGCCTCCCACCGAGATGCTCTCTGCGCCATTGATCGGTGCACCGGAGCGCGAGTTCTCGCTTGCCTATGTTTTGATCCCTGGAGCAGGAGATGCGTGTGCGCAGGTGTGGTCGGATTTCCTTGCCGAGCGCGGGCGAATGCCCTAATCGTGAACCTTCCCGCGCAGAAAACCGCCTGATGTCCAAAAAAATCGCGTTTTACGAAGACGATATCCCCGAGGGCCTCGCGTTTCCCGACGGCGTAGCCGTCGACACGGAATCGATGGGACTAAATCCCGACCGAGATCGCCTTTGCCTGGTTCAGCTTTCGGCTGGTGACGGCACCGCCCACCTTGTGCGTATTCCGCCCGGCAGCGATGAGGCCCCGCGCCTGAAAGGACTTCTTGAAGATCCGGGCATCCTCAAGATTTTCCATTTCGCCCGTGCTGACATCGCCATGTTGGCCCGGCATCTCGACGCACGCACCGCCCCCGTCTATTGCACCAAGCTCGCCTCCCGCCTGGCCCGCACGTACACTGAAAGGCACGGCCTCAAGGATCTCTGTAGGGAACTGCTTGCGATCGACATCTCCAAGCAGCAGCAACAGACTGATTGGGGTGCAGACACGCTCACGGACAACCAGCGCGAGTACGCTGCAACCGACGTCCTACACCTGCACCGTCTCCGCACCATTCTTGACGAGATGCTGGCCCGGGAGAGACGAACCTCTCTTGCCGAGGCGTGCTTCACCTTCCTTCCTGCTCGGGCAGAACTCGATCTGCGCGGTTGGAAGCAGGATATTTTCTCCCACGCATGACCCCTTTCGAGGTAATACACACCATCGCTTTGTCTGAAACCGCCCGGCCCGCATAATCTCTTCGCAGACACGCGCAAGATTTTCGCATGACAATGGCAACCGACGCCCAGCCCAAGAGGTCGATTAACGCCCTTGATGTCGCCTGCCGGGTGGTGCACGCCGAGCGCGAGGCACTGGATGCGTTTGGAAATGCGCTTGCAGGCGATCTCGGAGAATCATTCTTGCGCGCGGTGGAGATACTGGCCGAGACGCGCGGCCGTGTGGTCGTCACAGGAATGGGCAAATCGGGCCACATCGCCCGCAAAGTGGCTGCAACGCTGGCTTCTACTGGCACACCTGCGCATTTTGTCCATGCTGCCGAGGCGAGCCACGGTGATCTCGGCATGATTGCCGACGGAGATTCAGTTCTTGCTTTCTCCAATTCCGGCGAGACGCCGGAACTTTCAAACCTGCTCGACTATGCACACCGCTTTGGAATTCCGCTCGTCGCCGCGACCGGAGGAGCAACCAGCACGTTGGCCTCCACGGCCAATGTAGCACTCGTCTTACCCGACGTACCCGAAGCCTGCCCGATCGGGCTTGCTCCCACAGTTTCCACGACGCTTGCGATCGTGGCGGGTGATGCGCTCGCCGCAGCCCTTATGGAGCGTAAAGGGTTCACCGCCGCCGATTTCCGGGTGTTTCATCCTGGAGGCCGACTCGGAAATCGGCTGGTTCACGTTTCCGACCTCATGCACGGCAAGGAGGAACTGCCGCTCGTTTCCGAGGACGCGCTGATGGAAAACACTGTGATTGAGATGAGTGCGAAGGGTCTGGGATGCGCAGGAGTCGTGAACGTTGACGGGTGTCTTGCGGGAATCGTTACCGACGGTGACCTCCGGCGACACATGCAGCCTGGTCTTCTTGCCCTGAAAACACGGGAAGTGATGACCGCCAATCCAGTGACGATCGCACCTGAGGCATTCGGTGGAGAAGCACTTGCGATCATGAACGAACATGAGATCATGAGTCTGTTCGTTGTCGACGAGGAATCGCGTCCCCTGGGGGCGCTTCACATGCACGATTGCGTGCGTGCGGGAATTGCATGACCACGACTCCTCTACCGGGTTCGGATTTCATTCAGAGTTGGGCAAATCGCCAGCATGCCAGCGTTCGCAACTCTCCTCGTTCCCGCCGATTCCTTCTCATCGCGATCAAGGTGAGCTTATTGTTTGCTGGGCTGTGTTTCCTTGTCCTGGTGTTCCTGTGGGGTTCGGGAGCGCCCAACCAGAAGGCCGATTCCGTTCCCGACCAAGGGCAGATTCTTCCGCGCAATGAAATGACGGATCCCCGCCTCGTTGGAATCGACGCTAACGGCTATCGCTATGAAATCTCCGCGCGCCGGGCCTTTGAAAATCACGGTGCCAAGCACGTTATCTATCTGGACGGTCTTAAGGCCTCTTTCTATGATCGGAAAGGTAAGGAAGTGACACTAGAAGCGAGAGAGGGGCGATATGATGTGTCGGAACGTCGTGCGATTCTCAACGGAAATATTCGCATGGGCATCCAGTGGGGCACCGTGGTTGAGGCCACGTCCGCTGAATACGACGTTGGGCGGGGAATCGCTAAGAGCGATGCACCCGTGAGTATCCACGGTCCCTGGGGAGACATGGAAGCTCAGGCATTTCATTACAGGCCCGCCGAGGGGCTTCTCGAGCTCACGGGAAGGCCGGTTCTCAGGATCCGGGAATTACCAACACAATGACCGGTTGGAATTTCTTCGTCAGGGTCTCTGTGATCCTCGTCGGCCTTGGTTTTTGTGCCGCTGCTTGGGCAGCGGACGAGGATTCGATCCAGATCACCGCCGACAACATGCAGTGGGATGAAAAAAACGGCACTGCGCGCGCCACAGGGAATGCGGTCGTCGAACAGGAGGAGAAGCGACTTCACGCCGACACGATCATCGCCCACGCCCAGCGAGGCGAAGATGGCAGTATCTCTGAAATCCACCTTATCGAGGTAGAGGGGAACGTCTCTTACGAGACGCCGACTGAAAGTGCTCACGGACAACGGGGAAATTACGACCTTTCGACGGGATTGCTGGCACTCACGGGCAATGTTCTCCTGCTTCGTGGAGACAGCAAGATTTCCGGCGATACGCTTACGATCAATTTCGAGACCGGTGTGAGCGAGATCGCTGGAAACGACGATAACCGTGCGGCCGTGACGTTCGAAGCTGACAGTTCAGACGAATAGATGAGCATGCAGACACCGTCTCCTGATTTTCGCGTTATCGAGGGCGACGAAGGCCTTATCGCCGAAGGGATCTCCTACCGGATCAAACGGCACCTCGTCGTTGACAATGTTTCGCTTCAGCTTTCACGGGGTGAAGTGGTGGCTCTCTTGGGTCCGAACGGAGCGGGCAAGACCACGACGTTCCATGTACTCAGCGGCATTCGTACCGCCGATTCCGGCACTGTCCGGCTCGACGGCGTGAACATCACTGGTTGGCCTCTTTATCGGCGCGCCCGCTACGGAATCGGTTATCTGCCTCAGCAACCTTCGGTTTTCCGCAACATGACGGTCGAGAACAACATTCGCTCGGCTCTTGAGACAACCGTCGAACGTGCTTCCAAGCGTGAGGAAACGCTCGAGGAACTCCTCACAGAGTTCTCGCTTCTTTCCGTTCGCCACACGGCCGCGCAGGTTTTGTCGGGGGGCGAGCGTCGCCGAGTCGAGATCGCCCGAGCGCTCGCATGCCGTCCTCGTTACATGCTTCTCGATGAACCGCTTGCCGGCATCGATCCGATTTTCGTCGGCGAAATGCGCGACATGATCGTGCACATCAAGGACCACGGGATCGGCGTCCTGATCACGGATCACAACGTCCGCGAGGCCCTCGGCATCGTTGATCGCGCCTACATCCTTCATGACGGCCGCGTGCTTGCCCAGGGCACATCCTCAGAGATCATCGAGAACGAAAACGTTCGCCGAGTCTACCTCGGCGAGCGGTTTCGCATGTAGCGAGGCCTGCCGTGGCACCTGGCCCCGGCCTGAAAATCACCCTCCGGCAACGCCCGGCGCTCACGGCGGAACTCCAAGCCTCAGTACAGCTTCTTCAGCACTCGACGGCGGACCTACACCGCACGGTTGCCGAGCGCATCGAGGCCAATCCGCTTCTCGACACTTCCGAACCGGAACCGCCGCCGACTTCCTCGGCATCCGATATCGGTACGTTCGATTCCCGAAATGTCGCGGACGTTTCCTGGGGACAGCCTCGCAGTGAAGGATTTCGCCGCGGGGATATCGAGGTGAGTGCCACGATAAACCTGCGTGACTACCTGTCGGCACAGGCCGGAGTTGATTTCCGAACGCCCGAAGAACGTTCCGTAGCGTCGCTGCTGATCGATCTCGTCGACGACAATGGCTACATCATCTTTGATCCTCGCGTAGTCGCGTTTGATGCGGGTGTCGAACCGGACGAGGTGGAAAAAATCCTTCTCCGCCTCCAGCAAGTCGATCCGCCTGGTGTTTTTGCACGCAGCCTCGCTGAGTGTCTTTCGCTCCAACTTGCCGACCGGGGGCGGCTGAACAAGCCGATGCGAGCGCTTCTCGAACGTCTCGACCGGGTGGCTGAAGGGAATGAGGCAGTGCTTGCAGCGGAAATTGGCATCGGTACGGAAGTCTTGCGAGAGATGCTGGAAGAGATCCGTTCCCTCGATCCCCGACCGGGACTCGCCATCGGCGGCGCGCTAGCGGCACCGATCGTGCCCGACGTGCTCGTGGAGGAGAGCGGGAATGGGTGGCGGGTCGAGCTCAATTCCACGGCTTTCCCGCGCGTGTTTGCGGATCGAGCAGGCTATCAGGACGCACGCTCCCGGGTTCACTCGAAAAGCGACGTGGATTACCTCTCTCAACGGTGGAGTGAGGCATCCTGGCTTGTGCGCTCACTCCGGCAACGAGCGCGCACGGTTTTCCGGATTGCGAACCTTCTTATCCGCCTCCAGGATGGATTTCTGCGCACAGGAACCCGGGCGCGACGCCCCCTAGTTCTGCGCGAGATCGCGGAACTGGCCGGTCTCCACGGGAGCACAGTGAGTCGGGTCGTTGCGAACAAGACCATGATGACGCCTCGCGGGATGATCCCCTTCCGTTCGTTTCTCGATGTTCGGCTCCGCTCGACCAGCGGCGGGGGAGGTCACTCCTCGGGGGCGGTGCAGGAGCGGATCAAGAATCTCGTGAGCGAGGCGGGCAACGAGGCGCTTTCCGACCGGGAGATAGCGTTGCGACTCGAGAGTCAGGGAATCCTGATCGCCCGTCGCACGGTTGCCAAGTACCGGGGCCTGATGGGGATTCCGTCGGCATCAAAAAGAAAAGGGAATTCAAGATGATTCACAATCGCCCTGTCACGCTCGTGGTTTTGATGGTTTGCTCTCGCAGGTGCGGCCATCTGCGCATGGGGACTTAACGTACTTATTAAGTGCCTACATCATGCGGGCACCTGTATGTCGTGTTCACGGTTCACAGGATCGGCTAACGCCGTTCCTTCTTATCGAATAGATCGAGGTGAGTTTTTCGGCCCGGTTTCCGGTGAAGTTTCACCACCCAACGCATCCATCGCCTGTCCCCCTTCAATCCTTCTCTTCGCAGGCATGGCAGGTCTGGCTGATATAGGCGGACACAGCCCGCAGGTCGGAAGTCTTAATTCGCTCGCCTGGTAGAAGCCGTTAGGTCGCCTGTCGAAACGTTTTCGCTTGCGAAGAGGGCATTGCAATGCTTTTTCCGAATAAACATCCCTTCTGAGCAAAAGGGAAATATTTGTGATTCGGCCTTGTATATCAATCGGTTTCATGAATTTTGAGCACCTAGATATATAATTTCCTACGCATGTGTTCGCCCACAACGCAACACAGGACATGGACGAAGGTTCAGATTTGTTGACAGCTACAGGTAGTGCGCATACATAAGGTCGCGTTCCCTCGCCCCCAATTCATGACTTTCGGGCTCTGAGAGGCACATTTGTTCCCGTGTCGCTGGGAGTCTGCGTGTGCGGAGTGCTTGATGTCCCCAGGAAGCTTTCTTTCCGGCGAGGGAATTATTTCGCGCATTCGCGCCAACAGCAAGAAGCAGGTTCTTCAAGGGTTGGCGCAACGCGCCGCCGAGATCACTGGTCTCGATGGCAAAGAAATTTTCCAGGCACTGGCCGACCGTGAACGACTCGGCCCGACAGGGTTCGGCGACGGAGTGGCGCTGCCACACGCAAAACTTGCCAATCTCGAATCCCTGTGCGGCGTATTCGCCCGCCTTTCTGAACCGATCCCGTTCGATGCGGCTGATGGCCAACCGGTGGACCTTGTGTTCTGCCTACTCGCTCCCGATCAGGAAGGGACGAGCCACCTTGCCGCCCTTTCCGGAATTTCAAGGATCTTGCGGGATGCGGAAATGCGAGAAAAACTCCGCGGAACGTCTGACGAGGCCTCTCTCCACGCCTTGCTTACCGTCGATGGGATTGGAGAAAAATGACGTACGCAAAGATCTGCGTCACCACAGATGGTACTGACTGTTTCATCGGGCGAACGCCTGAAAGAGATTCTTCTCCGAGAAGGCCGATCGTCACTTACTCGTGCCAAGGTCCGCAACCTTCATGACCTCCAGCCCGCACGGCGGCAAGTTTTGTCACAACCGCTTCCGGTTTGCTGCCCGTGCCGTCGTGAATTTCGGCAGTATGATGGCGAGAGGGTCCTCGACCGTAGGCTTGTTCGCGTTTTCCGCGGTTTTCGGCAAGGAGTTCGAAATCCGAGCCGAAGCCCTGCAGAGAGCTTGTCAGAGACCTCTTTGGCGCGGAGCTCTGGCGCGAAAGCGTGGCGATCCTCATTGTCGCTCACGGAAGGAATCGTCATCGCTATGAACAAGAGCAACGCCAGCGAACCCGACTTCAAGGTCGCCGATATCAGCCTCGCCGAGTGGGGTCGCCGCGAAATTGAAATCGCGGAAACGGAAATGCCCGGCTTGATGGCTCTGCGTGACGAATACGGAAAAAAGAAACCGCTCAAGGGAGCCAGAATCGCCGGCTGCCTTCACATGACTATTCAGACCGCGGTCTTAATCGAGACTCTTCTTGAGCTCGGGGCCGAGGTGCGCTGGAGCTCGTGCAACGTGTTCTCGACTCAGGACCATGCTGCTGCCGCGATGGCGGCGCACGGGGTGCCAGTCTTCGCCTGGAAGGGGGAAACCGAGAAAGAATTCTGGTGGTGCATCGATCGCACGATCGCAGGTCCGGGCGGATGGACACCCAATCTCATCCTTGATGATGGCGGTGATCTCACCAGGGTTCTGCACGAACATCACGAGGAACTGATGAAACGCGACGTGCGTGGGGTCTCCGAGGAGACGACGACTGGCGTGCGCAGACTCGTTGAAATGGAGCAGAAAGGTGAGCTCCTCGTGCCTGCGATCAACGTCAACGATTCCGTAACCAAATCAAAATTTGACAATCTCTACGGCTGTCGGGAGAGCCTCGTCGATGGTATCCGTCGTTCTACCGACGTGATGCTATCCGGGAAAATCGCCGTGGTAAGCGGGTTCGGCGACGTGGGCAAGGGTTCAGCAGCATCGCTTCGCAATGCCGGGGCTCGGGTAACAGTCTGCGAGACTGACCCGATCTGCGCACTGCAGGCCGCTATGGAAGGCTACGAGGTGACTACCATGGAGGAAGCGGCACCGGTCGCAGACGTGTTTGTTACCGCCACCGGCAATGTCGACATTATCACCATCGACCACATGCGGGCCATGAAAGATCGCGCCATCGTCTGCAATATTGGGCACTTCGACAACGAAATCCAGGTTGAGGCACTTGGCAACCTTGTGTGGGAGGAAGTCAAGCCTCAGGTCGACCAAATCACCTTCCCCGACGGTCACAGAATCATCCTTCTCGCCAAGGGCCGCCTCGTGAATCTCGGCTGTGCAACGGGGCATCCCAGCTTCGTCATGAGTGCCTCTTTCACCAACCAAGTGCTCGCCCAAATCGAGCTCTGGACGCGAAGCGATTCCTATGAACGCAAGGTCTACGTTCTGCCCAAGCACCTGGACGAAAAGGTCGCCCGCCTTCACCTCGATCGTCTCGGAGTAAAGCTTACCGTGCTGACGGACAAGCAGGCGGAGTACATCGGCGTGCCAACACGAGGGCCCTATAAGCCTGACCACTATCGCTATTGACCGTGTGGAAGAACGGCGAGCAGAAGGGGAAATCCCGATTTCTGATTTCGCTTGCATGCGTTGCGGACACCGAGTGCCTGGCGGGTGCTGTCGCTTCCGTATCTCGCGCCAGCGATGTGCTCACCCTGGAAGGTCCCTTAGGCACAGGCAAGACGACGTTCGCACGCGCTTTTGTTGCAGCCATGGGCGGCGGGAATGACGTCCCTAGCCCTACATTTCCGCTGGTGCAGACTCTCCCAACCCTCGAAGCGGATATCTGGCATTTTGACCTTCACCGTCTGGAGCGGGCCAATGACGTGTGGGAACTCGGACTGGAAGAGGCTCTCGCGGAAGGGATCACGCTGATCGAATGGCCTGAGATCGTCTCGCATCTGCTTCCATCTGAGCACCTCAGAATCGTCCTTTCCCACGTTGGGCCCGACGCGCGCAGCGCGACACTCATCCCAGGACGCGGCTGGAGCGGGAGGATCGAAAGAAGCTTCACGCGCATGGCCTAGCAAAAGGGTTTGCTTGTTTTTATAGTTCCTTCTATGTTCTAATTTTTCGTCTCACACGAACGGTGATTTCAAAGGTTTGGCGGCGGAAGAGGAAATTTGATGGGGTCGCTTCCTCGATTCGCGAAAAGGTACTAAAGAAAGATGCTCTCGATCATGCGTATGAACTGCGTCAATTCAGGCAAACATGCCTGATCGTGTGTTGTCTCGGGAGGTGTTTCTTCGCAACGAAGGAATTGATGCCTCAAAACTTCTCCCTCTGGCGGGAGATGCATCCTTTCGCACCTATCATCGTGCTCCGCAAGGCGTGCTAATGGATGCCCCGCCACCCGAAGAAGATGTGCGTCCTTTCGTCAGGGTGGCCCGCCACCTTAGTAACCTCGGGCTTTCGGCTCCGTCGATCCTGGCCTGTGATGCCGAACGGGGATTTTTACTTCTAGAGGATCTGGGCGACGACCTTTTCTCGCTCTGTCTCAAGCGAGGAATGGGCCGGTACCCACTGTACGAGGCTGCTGTCGACATGCTCGCCGAACTTGTCCGGCATTCGTCTCCGCCTGAAATTCCTCCCTATGACATCGAGGCTCTCATGCAGGAGGCTGACCTTTTTCTTGAGTGGTACCTTCCGGCAGTGGGGGGAACGTGCGAAGACGAGACACGCGTTTCCTGGCGGGAGGCATGGGAGGAAGCACTCGCTCCTGCATTTGTGGGTGTGTCGGTGCTGACCCTCCGGGACTGTCACGTGGACAACCTCCTGTGGTTGCCTGAGCGCTCTCCGCCTGCGAATGTCGGCTTGCTCGATTTTCAGGATGCGCTTGCCGGCCATCCCGCGTACGACCTTGCATCTCTCCTCGACGATGTGCGCACCGAAGTTCCTGACGACCTTGTCGAGAATATGACGAGGCGTTTTCTCACCGCCACAGGCCTCGGGGAAAGTGCGTTCCGAAACGCGTTCGCCGCGCTTTCAGCGCAAAGAAGCACAAAAATTCTGGGCATCTTCACGCGTCTTGCGCGGCGTGATTCGAAGCTTGGCTACCTTGCGTGGATTCCCTCTACTTGGAACCTCCTTGAGCGGAGGATCAGGGAACCCGGACTGGAGCCTGTACAGACGTGGTTTGAGCGCCATGTGCCCGTCTCCCTGCGAAGTCTTCGCAAATGACCGAAATCCGTATCGCCATGGTGTTGGCCGCCGGTCGCGGGATGCGCATGCGACCCATCACGGACCGGATCCCAAAACCGCTGATCGAAGTTAATGGTCACTCCATGCTTGATCGTGCGCTGGATGCATTGGACGCATTCGGGATTGGACGGGTTGTCGTCAACGCAAGCTATCTCGCTGAGTTCGTGGGGACATGCTTGGCCGCACGACGTCGCCCCTCCACGGTCCTCAGTCGTGAAGAAGAACGCCTTGAGACGGGGGGCGGGATTCGCAATGCGCTTCCGCTTCTCGGTAACGAGCCCTTCTTGGTCGTGAACTCGGACGTCGTTGTACCGGGCGCCGAGGTAGCGTACGCGGCTCTTGCGGAAGCATGGGATGAGACACGCATGGATGCACTTCTTCTTCTTGTCCCGCGCGAGCGGGCGACGGGATACTCCGGATCAGGAGATTTCCGAATCGCGACCGCTGACGGCAAGTCAGGGCAGCTCGAGCGTTCCTCCTCGCCCAGCGATCTCCCATTAGTTTTTTCTGGCCTGCAGATCCTGAACCCGCATCTGTTCGATGAGGCTCCGGATGGCGCTTTCCCGCTTGGCGTTCTCTACGCCCGTGCCCGTGAACAGGACCGTCTCCACGGCATCGTGCACGAAGGGCCATGGCTGCATGTCGGCACACCAGCTGGCTTGGCTGAAGCCGAGGCCGTGCTCCGTAGTCTGGAAAGTGAAGCTTCGTGACGAGCACTTCGAAGATTTGGACGATCCCGGCAGGACTTCCGTTCGCGGAATGTCTTGTTCGCGAACTTCTCGATCGACAGGCACCGTCGACGGACCTTGCCGACATAACGCTGCTCGTCCCCACCAACATGGCAGCCCGGACGCTGAGGCAGAAGTTTCCCGAGGAGTGCAAAAGAGTGGTTCTTCTTCCGCGAATCATTCCCCTGGACGAAGTCGATGATGACACCATCGACCTTGAAGGTGACACCAACGAGGGATTTCTGGACGAAACCCCTCCCGCTATTTCTCCGGTCCGGCGGAAACTTTTGCTTGCCAAACTCGTGACCGCCATACCTTCCACGGGCCGGAGCCTCGCGGAAGCTGCGCGTCTGGCCGACACCCTCATCCATCTCCTGGATACTCTTCAGCACGAGGAGATATCGCTGGAGAATCTCGACACCCTCGTGGAAGAAGATCTTGCCGACCACTGGCAAGAGACCCTAAATTTCCTTGCAATTCTCCGCAAGGAATGGCCTGCCTTGCTCGATGAAATTGGCGAAATGGAACCCGTTACCAAACGCTGCCGCATGCGCCGACGGCTCGCCAAACACTGGGAAGAGATACCTCCTGCCGGCCCGGTGCTGGTAGCAGGTTCGACAGGATCCATCCCGTCCACGCGTAACCTGATCAGGGTGGTTACCTCGCTCGATCAAGGGGAAATTGTGCTGCCTGGCCTCGATCGCGACATCGATTCAGATTCTTGGGAAGTACTCGACGACAACGAAACTCACCCGCAATTCGGAATCAAGCTGCTGCTCAGGGAGCTTGGAATCAAACGCGAGAACGTGCGCGACTGGCCAGGAACCGAAAAAGACGAAAATGCCATCGCCCGTGGGAAGCTCCTCTCGGAAACGATGCGCCCTGCCGAAACCTCGAATCAATGGCCCCTGAGCACTTCCTCACTCGATATGAAAGCTGCCATGAAGAACCTTGTGCTCATCAAGGCGCGTGATAGTGCCGAAGAAGCTGGAGCGATCGCTTTGTTGATGCGGGAAACGCTTGAGACGAAGGAAAAAACATGCGCGTTGGTAACCAACGACCCGGAACTCGTGCGCCGTGTGCGCATTAATCTCCGGCGTTGGGGAATCGAGGTTGAGGATTCTTCAGGCGTGCGACTTATGGAGAGACCATGCGCGACCTTGTTTCGCTTGGCGGCGCGTGTGGGTGCAAGTGCGGGCACACCTGTTGAGCTTCTCTCCCTTCTCAAACATCGCCTAGCCGCATGTGGAACTACGCTTTCCGCCTGCCGCCGGAACGCCTGCAGCGTCGAGCAATACGCGATTCGAGGGCTTCGCCCTTGGGAAGGAATTGATGCTCTGCGTGAGAAGATTCAGGCGAAAAAAGAAAAAAAGAACGAAGGGATCACACCTACGGTTGAGAAATGGATCGGTACAATCGACAAACGACTGCGTCCCTTTCGCGATCTTCTCCAAAAGCGGGCATCCGCAAGTGAGATTTTCAATGCGCACCGGGGTTTTGTCGAATGGGTCGCCGACGCCGGTGAGGAAGAGCTCTCGCTGTACTCCGGACAGGACGGCGGGCACCTCAAATCGTTTCTCGAGCAATTTGAAATTGTTGCGAAGGATCTTGGAAAAATAGACGGTACCGACTATCCCGCGCTCTTCGATGCCGCCATCGAGAATGAGGAACTCTTTCATCTGCACCCCGCGCATCCCCGGCTTCGCATCTGGACCCCGATTGAAGCCCGCATGCAGAGCGCGGACCGGATGATTGCCGGTGGACTCGTGGAGGATCTGTGGCCTCGTGGACATCCTCCAGATCCCTGGCTCAGCCAGAATATGCGCAAGGAATTGGGTCTCGCCACAGTTGAACGGAGGACGGGGCTTGCCGCACACGATTTTGTCGGTGTCGCATCGGCGCACGAAGCCTTTTTGACACATGCCGCGAAGGTTCGAGGCACGCCCACCGTTCCCGCACGTTGGATCACACGGTTGCAGACCGTGCTCAAAACAGCCGGAGAGAAACCGGAGAGAAGCGACACTCCCGCGTGGTGGCGGAAGCTTTTCCAAGCCCCCCCTTACAAGCCAATCAAGGAACCTCCAGGTTTTGCTCCACCGCTGAAGGCCCGCCCTCGAGAACTATCCGTCACACAAATCCGCACCTTGTTCCAAGAACCCTATGCCGCGTACGGAAAACATGTGCTCGGCCTCAAACCGCTTGCTCCGCTTGCCGGCGAGCCGAGTGCTGCGGACTTTGGAAGTGCAGTTCACAGAGCCGTCGAGAAATTCACCACGGAGCACGGAGGGCCGAAGCTTCCCGACGATGCTTTGAATCAGCTGCTTTCGCATGGAGAGAAAGAGTTCAAGCGTTTCCGGGCGGCTCCCGCTATGCACGCCTTGTGGTGGCATCGCTACAAGTTGATCGCTAACTGGTTCTTGACCCAGGAAAAGAGCGTGCGGCAGCGCATCGACAAGGTGCGAGCTGAACTTCTGGGACGACTCAATATCGATTTCCCCGGCGGACCCTTCATTCTTACCGCCCGGGCTGATCGGATCGAGGTGGAAGAAACCAACCAACTCGTCATCGTTGACTACAAGTCAGGCACTCTTCCCACGAAAAAGAATGTCAACCAAGCAGATGATCCCCAGCTTCCCCTGTCGGCATTGATCGCCTCCAAAGGTGGATTCGAACCGGTACCGGCTGCGACCGTGGCGAAATTGACCTACTGGCACTTGACCGGTCGGCGCGACGGGGGTGGTCTCCGTGATGCCGGGAAGCACAATGTCAACGAACTAATTGCGGAAGCAGAGAAGAGATTCCGGGAAACGATCACTCTCTACGACGATGGAGCCGTTGCTTATAAGGCCGTCCCCACTCCCTCTCGTTACAGCGATTACATAGATCTCGCCAGAATCCGAGAATGGACGATTGTCGGTGTGCAAGACGAGCAGGGGGAAGGTGAATGATCTTCCCGCACCAGGAGCTCAACAAAAAGCAACAGGAGGCAGCACTTCCGGGAGCGTCGGTCTGGGTCTCGGCAAACGCAGGCACTGGCAAGACGACAGTCCTTATCAACCGGATTCTTCGTCTCCTTCTCGAGGAAACGCTTCCCGAGAGAATTCTTGCCATCACCTTCACTCGCGCTGCCGCGGCGGAGATGGAGAACCGACTGTTCGAGAAACTTGGTGAGTGGGCGGGGAAGCAGGACGGCCCTCTTGCAGAGGATTTGGAAAAACTCACCGGAGAGGCACCTTCGGGTGAAATGTTGGCCGCAGCGCGCAAGCTCCTCGTTCGAACCCTTGAATGTCCTGGAGGGATGCGGATCCAGACGATCCACTCCTTCTGCCAGTCGTTGCTGGCGCGTTTTCCGCTTGAAGCCGGACTTGCTCCGCATTTCCGTCTTCTTGATGAGACAGAAGCCAGGGCACTCCGGACGGAGGCACGAACAGAAGCACTACGCAAGGCAGCTGAAGACGACGGACCTCTCGGCAAGGCTCTCGTGACGGCGGCCCAATTCAGCAGCGAAATCGACATTCACGAGACATTGGAGATTTTGACCTCGGACGCTACCCGCCTCTTGGAAGCTGTTCGCAAAGCGGGAAACATCGAGATGTACGTCGAAAAAATCGCGGCCACTCTGAAGCACAAACTCGGCGAGAACAGGGATTCGGTCCTCAAGGAAGCTCGTCAGAACGGCCAGAGCCGAAGAGAAGATTTAGCCCGTGTAGCCGAGGAACTGCTGCTTGGTAGCAATAAGGACCAGGAGAGAGGAGAGAAGATCAACTCCTGGCTGGATCTCACCGGGAACGATTCCGATGCCATCGAGAAAGCTTGGAGTCGTTGGCAGAAAGCGTTTTGCACAATCAAAGGAGAGATTCTAGAAACGCTTGCAACGAAAAAGGTTCAGCAGAAGTGCCCGGATGCCACCGATATTCTCAAGAACGAAGCTGCAATCGTTAAGAATTTTTCTAGGCGTTTGAAACGAATAGAAGTTTTCGAAACGACTAACGCCTTTGTACGCCTGGGTGTAGAGGAAACAGGACACTACGAGCGGCTGAAACGCTCCCGGGTTGCCGTCGATTACAACGATCTCATCGAGGAAGCAGGTCGATTGCTCACGCGCCGGAAGGCCTCGGAGTGGATTCTCTACAAGCTCGATGGTGGCGTTGACCACATCCTGGTGGACGAAGCTCAGGACACCTCTCCTGGACAATGGCGGGTGATCGAGGCGATGGCGCGTGAGTTCTTTGTGGGACAGGGGTCCAGAGACGAGATCGTGCGCACCATATTCGCCGTCGGGGATTCGAAACAGTCGATCTTCCGGTTCCAGGGAGCGGATCCGTCCTCGTTTAAGCGCATGCGCAAACGTTTCGAAGAGAAAGCTCTGAACGCGCAACTCGACTGGCGATTGGTATCTCTTGATCTCTCGTTTCGTTCGACACCCACCGTGCTTGAGGCAGTGGACAGAGTATATAACCACTCAAAATTTGGTCCCGTCGAGGAAGGCCAAAAAATCCGCCACGACGCTCACCGCAAATCAGCACCGGGGTGTGTCGAGATCTGGCCTCCGGTCGAATCACCGGAGGGAGATGACGGACTCCCGAACACGGCGGTCGAGGAGCTCGCCAACCAGATGGCAGAACGCATTAAGGAGATGACGACCGCTTCGCAAAATTCTGGTCCGTCTGAGATCTCTCCGGGGGACATTATGATCCTTGTCCGTAAGCGTCTTCCCTACATGCCCTACATCGCTCGTGCCCTTCGGCGTCGCAACGTAGCGGTTGCAGGCCTTGATCGTATGGATCTTGTTGACCAGCCCGCGACAATCGATCTCATCAATCTTGGCCGGTTCCTTCTCCTGCCACAGGACGACCTTGTGCTTGCCAATGTTCTCAAGGGGCCTCTTGCAGGCCTCGAGAGAGGAATTACAGAAGAGGGACTTTTTGAGCTCGCTCACGGGCGCGAAAACAGCCTCTGGTCAGAGCTCCGGCGGCGGCGTGGCGAGAAGGAGGAGTACGATCGTTCCGCAAAACGGCTCGAGCAGCTTCTTAAGCGGGCCGAAGTCCTTCCCCCGTTCGAGCTTTTTTCCGAAGCTCTCGACGGTCCCGGTGGTGCCCGTTCGACACTTCTTGCACGTCTTGGAGCGGATGCGGTCGAAGCTGTGGAAGAATTTCTCGTACAGGCAATGGGCTATGAGCGTAGGGAAGTTCCCTCCCTTGAGGGATTTCTTGCATGGCTTGAGCGCGAAAAAATCGAAATAAAACGCGATATGGAAGCTGCCGGCGAAAACATTCGCATCATGACCGTTCATGCTGCGAAAGGACTGGAGGCGCCAGTCGTGTTCGTTGTCGAGCGGGCCCTTGCCCCCAGTTTCCGCACGAAAGTGGTCTGGGACAAGGAAAACACTGCAATTCGTGTTCTCAGCGCGAGCGATCGGGACGAGATTTCCGACGGTCTGGTCAAGGACGAAGAGAAACTTGCAATGGAGGAGTATTGGAGGCTGCTCTACGTCGCAATGACCCGCGCCCGCGATCACCTCATTGTCGCCTCTTGGCAGGGGAAACGAAAGAACGCCGGTGCCCACTGGCCGGACATGATCCGCGACCCGATGTCCCAAATCAGTGGAATCGGAGCCGACGACCAATTTCCTGGAGCCCGCAAAAATCTCCCGAGACTCGTGCTTGAGAGTTCTGGAACGGAACAAGCAAAACCTGTCGAGGTAAGGGAGAGCGAGGTGCCGGAACCGCCTCCGTGGGCCCGGCAAGATGCCCCCCGGGAGCAGCCGCGCACCCAGCCCATAGCTCCGTCAGGATCGCAAGGCCTTGTTCATAATCCACTCGCAGCAGCCCGAGGAACTTTCGCCCATCTGCTTCTCGAACACCTCGCTGATCTTGCTCCAGGAGAAAGGAAAAAGCGGGCAAAAGCATTGTCGGACCAAGCCGGCAGGCATCTGCCCGGAGAGATGCGTGCCGAGGTGGCGCAAAAGGTTCTGGCGATCCTGGATGAACCCGCTCTTAGCAAGGTGTTCGGTCCCGGAAGCCGATCCGAGGTAGGTGTTGCCGGTCGAATTGGGGACGATGACATCCAAGGAGCGATCGATCGCCTCGTCGTGAACAAAGAGGAAGTGCTCGCGGTTGAATTCAAGTCAGGGGAGGCTCCGCCTTCCTGGGATGATGTGAATGAAGCGCACCGCAGGCAGATCGAGAGCTACATCGCCCTGTTGAAACAGGCTTATCCCGACAAGATCGTTCGGGGAACACTCCTTTACTGGGAGGCGCCAAGCATCCTTGAGGCAGAGTCCGCATCGAAGGCGCGACCCACGTAGTTCTCGGCGAGCACTCTTGACGCACTCTCCGAGGCGACAAGCGCATCGAATTCGGCCATGCGCAGACGAGCAGAGAACTCTTCTTCGCCAGGGAAGGCATGCAGGAGGGAAGTCATCCACCACGAAAAACACTGTACTTTCCAGATACGTGCCAAGCATGTTCGTGAGTAGGCATCAAGGAGAGCACTCCCCCGCCCCGAATAGAACTGCGTGATAGCACGTGCGAGAATGGTCACGTCAGTGACGGCACCGTTCAAGCCTTTGGCACCCGTCGGCGGGAAGATGTGTGCGGCATCGCCAGCCAGGAACAAACGCCCCCACCGCATGGGCTCGGCAACGAAACTCCTAAGAGGGGTGAACCCCTTCTCGATGATCGGCCCTGCTTTCAGCCGTTCTGCGGCCTCCCCTCCAAGCCGCGTACGAAGCTCGTCCCAGATCTGTTCATCGGACCAATCGTCAGGGCTTTCATCGGCAGGGCATTGGAGATAGAGACGGCTGAGGACCGGAGAGCGCATGCTGAAGAGTGCAAACCCCCTGTCTGACCGGGCATAGATAAGTTCGTCGGAAATCGGACTCGCTTTGGCGAGGATACCGAGCCAACCGAAGGGAATGGTTTGCTCGAAAGTTCGACCTTTGTGGGCTGGGATAGCGGATCGAGAAATGCCACGAAAGCCATCGCAACCGGCAACGAAGTCGCATCTGATTTCCTGCTCGTTTCCAGTTCCCCTGAAGCGCACATGGGGAGTTTCACTTTCGAGGTCTCGGATTTCCGTGACTTTTGTCTCAAAGCGGATATCTGCACCGGAAGCAAGGCAGATCTTGTTGAGATCACGCGTTATCTCAGTCTGTCCGTAGACCAGTACGCCGCTCCCTGTGAGTTTCTGAAAATCAATCCTGTGGAAGCGACCCTCGGAGCTGAGGGAAATTCCCTCGTGAATCAAGCCTTCCCGGCGCATGCGCTCGCCGACACCGACCGCATCGAGAGTGTTTGCTGTTCCTTGTTCCAGAACACCGGCACGAATTCTTCCTTCGACATGTTCTCTCGAGCGGTGCTCGAGGACAACGTTTTCAATTCCTGCGAGATGAAGGAAACGCGAAAGCAGGAGTCCGGCCGGACCAGCTCCGATCACGGCGACTTGGGTGCGGAAAGAATTCATCGGTCGAGGCGGCACGCCCTAAGCAAGACCAGGAACGAGCAGAACGATCCCCGGTACGAAGACAAGCAGCATCACTCGAATCAATTCGACGCCGAAGAACGGAAGCACGCCCCGAAAAATTCCCGACATCGTCGTCCCAGTCGTCAGTGAGGCAATGACAAACACGTTCAGACCCATCGGCGGGGTGATCAGGCCAAGCTCGACGACGACAAGAGCGAGAATCCCAAACCAGATCTTCAGGCTTTGGTTGTCCATCCCGAAAAATGCCTCTTCGGTGTCCACACCCTCGCCGCCGTTGAGGGCGATGAGCGTGGGCCAAAGGAACGGCACGACGACGAGGATCATCGAAAGTGATTCCAGGAAGCACCCCAATGCGAGCAAGCCGAGGAGCATCACACTGAGAGCGATCCAGGGATCAAAGCCTGTCTCCGCCGCCCAGAGAGCGAGTTCGACGGGCAGGCCCGTGCGAGCAAAGAAGCCCTTCAGAACCTCAGCTCCGAACAAGATGAAGTAGATCATTCCTGCGGTAACAGAAGTATCGAGAAGGGAATTCCGAATCCCTTCAGCGTTGAGCCCGGTGTTGTTTCGCCGCTGTCGTACAAGCCCGTAGATCAGCACCACAACGACACTGACGCCTGCGGCCGGGGTCGGTGTGAACACTCCAAACCCAAGTCCGAGGACGAGGGCAGCAAAAATCCCTAGCACGGGGAGCAGACCGGCAATAGCACTTCGTCTCTCTTCGCGTGACATGGGTTCACCGACGGGCGCAAGGTTCAGATTGCGGCGTACGAGGAAAGCGATAGTGGCAAGGAAGAACACGACCGCGAGAAATCCGGGCAGGAGAGCCGCCCGGAACATGTCGATGATCGAGGCCTCTACGAGAACGGCATAAACAACGAGAGCAACCGAAGGCGGGATGAGAATTCCCAGTGTGCCGCCTGCCGCCAGTGTGCCGGCGGCAAAGGACGGTGCGTAGCGAAGCCGGGCAAGCTCTGGAAGCGCGATCCGTCCCATGGCGGATGCGGTCGCCAACGAAGATCCGCAAACGGCACCGAAGCCTGCGCACGCCCCGATCGCGGCCATGGCTGCGCCACCACGAACTCTCCCGAATGCAACCGCAGCACCGCGGAACAGTGCCTGCGCAAGGCCTCCTCGACTTGCGAGATATCCCATCAGAATGAAGAGGGGGATGACGGAAAGGTCATAACTTGCAAACCCGTTCCACATCAGCGTCTTAAACTGCCGTAAGTAGGGCTCGAAACGGAAATGCGGTACCACGAGCGATAGGGCCAGGTTTCCACCAATTCCAACCAAAACCATGGCGAGTCCCGCAGGAACTCGAAGGCCCAGAAGCGCAAAGAGCGAAGCAAGGCCTGCGATCCCTACGACCCCGCGCTCATCCATGCCCTTTCTCCGTGAGCGCCTGATAGACGGCGATCAGTGACCAGAGCGAGAGAGCAACGATTCCAGGCAGGAAGAACGGCCATTCGGGCCAACCGAGAACCCGGGAAAGGGCTCCGTCACGGGCAGTTTCCACCATGCCGAGAACCATGGAAACGGAAAGGAAAAGAGTAGTTCCTGCGATCAATGAAAACGAGATTCGGTCAAGGGTCAGTCGTACTCCAGGCGGGGCCGTGCGGGTGAAAATGTCAACCAGCACGTGACCGCACTGGAGTTGGCAGTAGGGGAAAAGAAGCGGCACTGCGATGCTCGCCGCGAGTCGGACGAAGTCTTCGTAACCGGAAAGGCCTCCAACCGTGCCACCGGCGAAGCGGGCAAGGCGATCGAGAGCGAAGGCACTTGCGTTGACGGTCGTGACGGTAGCGACCAGAAGAAGGATGCCACCACCAAGGAGTGCAAACGCGATTGCCGTCTGGTTGAGGAATGTACCAACACCTGATCTGAGACCGGAGGGATCTTTTTTAAGGGATGTCATGGCGGAGGACGGAGGCGCGTGCGCGATCGAAAAGGGTGCGCCCATCGATGCCGACGCCATTGACCTCCTCGATCCACCGTTCCGAGACAAGTTCGTTTCGCTTGTCGAATTCCGCCATCGCTGCGGAAGAGATTTCAAGGACTTTCCCTCCGGAATCTAGCTGCAAGTTTTTTGCCGGTTTCTCGAGCGAATCCCAAAGAAGGCCGGCCTCTTCAGCAAGGGCTGCTCCTGTCGTGGCATCGACGATTGCCCGCAGGTCATCCGGAAGTGTCTCGTAGCGCTCTCGGTTCATGACGAGAAGGAAGACCGATGTCCCGAACCGACGGGCAGCAGGGCCTTCAACGGAGTAATCGGTGAATTCCATGAGACCGAGCGGGGGCATGATCTCGAACGGTACTAGGGCACCGTCGACCGTGCCCTTGGAAATAGCTTGCGGGAGGGCAGGGACTGGCATTCCCACGGCCTCGGCTCCCCAGGCGTCGATCATCCATGCGCCGGTACGCGAAGGGGTTCTGAGTTTTGCACCAGCCACGTCCGCAAGAAACCGTACCGAGCGGTTGCGCAGGTGGAGTGCGTTTCCGGCGTGCACATGGACAAGAAGTGGAACGAGATCTTTGTAGTCCTCGGCAAGGAGTTCAAAATTTTCTTGGATGGCGAGATTCGTCGCTCGTGCGCTTCCCCGGTGGACAGAGGGAAGTTCAAAGACTTCGGAGCGGGGGAACACCCCCGGCGTGTATCCGATCAGCGTCCAGGCAATGTCCACAACCCCGTCTCGGACCTGCCGGTAGAGTTCCGGAGGCTTTCCACCGAGGGTCATGGAGGGGAAGATCTCGATCTCAATCCGTCCTTCCGAGCGTGCCTCGATGCGGCGGGCCCAGGGCTCGATAAAAGCCGTATGAGTGGCCGAGGCGGCGCTCAAAAAATGATGGACAACGAGTGTTTCCTCGGCGGCAGCGGCAGGCAGGCAGGCCAGTGCAAACGCTCCAGCAAGGAGAGCGCGTAAGGAAATATCTCGAAGACGGGCGCTCAGGCGGGATGATTTTCGGAAAGATCGCAAATTTTGCATAGGAAGAGCCTTGATTGTTGGAGAGAAAGTGAACACGAAGCATTTGTACATGGGAAGAAGCCCGCCGAGTGGTGCTCGTCGTCGAGCACCTCTCGGCTATTCTGCTGTTGTGGACACGAATCCCGAATTTCCGCCGAGGGACCGCTTTCTCCACCCTCCGGCATTCTATCCGGCGTACCGCTCGAGCGTCCTGCGCTCGCCCCGGAAATCCCTCGTCCCACTCCGCCAGACCCTCACAGAGATCACCGGCCCCCGACTTTCTCTGGGAAGCATTGCTGCCGGAGAGAGCGACTTGCTTTCAAACGCCGGCACGGGACGGGCACCCATCGGTGAAAGGATTTGCGTCCACGGAACCATCAAGGACCAGCATGGAAGGCTCGTGTCTGGGATTGGCATTGAGATTTGGCAAGCTAACGCGGCTGGCCGGTACCGTCACAGTGCTGACCAAGGGATCGCCCCGCTTGATCCCGATTTCATCGGTGCAGGCCGTACCTGCACGGGTCTGGACGGTCATTACGCGTTTCTCACCGTCCGCCCAGGTGCTTACCCTTGGCCTAACGGAAAAAACTCCTGGCGTCCCTCACATGTGCACTTCTCCTTGGTGGGGGTTTCCGCTTCTTCCCGCCTCGTGACGCAGATGTACTTCGAGGGAGATCCTCTCATTGCGCACTGTCCCATCGCCAATTCAATCCCCGATG
Organism: Alphaproteobacteria bacterium; assembly: GCA_965206145.1. Lineage (GTDB taxonomy): Bacteria > Pseudomonadota > Alphaproteobacteria > TMED109 > TMED109 > CBDBIK01. The sequence continues at coordinate 47,626 of CBDBIK010000009.1, read as the reverse complement.
TAGACGCTCTTGATCGGCTTGTGGCTCGTTTCGATCTGGATTCGGCAAAACCGTTCGACCATTTAGCCTACCGCTTCGACATCGTTCTTCGGGGACGGAATGAGACGCCGCATCGGGAGGAATCGAAGTGACGCGCCTGCCTGAGACACCCTCGCAGACTGTGGGACCTTATATCCACCTCGGAATGGACCCGGTTGCCATTGGTCTCGACTCACCACCGAGCGCACCCTCAAACACACTTGCGGGCCCAGCCGCACAAGGGGATAGGATCAGGATTGAGGGAAGGGTTCTGGACGGTGACGGTAAGCCGATGACCGATGCGCTGGTCGAGATCTGGCAGGCGGATACGAATGGAATTTACGACCACCCGGGGGATCCGAATTCTGGTCACGCTGATCCGGACTTCCGCGGGTTCGGTCGGGCCTCGGCCAATCCTAAAACGGGCTTATGGTGCTTCGAAACGGTGAAACCTGGTCAGGTCGCTGGTCCTGACGGATCGCTCATGGCACCTCACATCGGCGTCTTTGTGTTCGCCCGGGGCATCAACATTCATCTCGCAACCCGGATCTACTTTGCCGATGAGAAAGAAGCCAACAACTCCGATCAGGTTCTTTTGTCTGTCGAGTCGCAAGAGCGGTGTTCCACGCTTTTCGCTCGCAGGGAAGGAGGAGAAATTCCTTATCTCTATCGCTTCGATATCGTCCTGCAAGGTGATGGCGAGACTGTCTTTTTCGATTTCTAAGTGAGAGTTTCACGATGTCCGTCTCTCCCTTTGATTCCGCTCTTCTCGGGCCACTCCTTTCCGATCCCGAGACTGCGAACCTGCTTTCCGACGAGGCACGCGTAAACACCCTCATCGAAGTTGAGGAGGCACTCGCCCGTGCCGAAGAAGTGTGCGGCATCGTCCCTTTTGGGACTGCACGCGCGGTGGCCAGAGCGGGGAAGGAGGTGCGCAAGGATGTGGGACGTCTCGCCAAGGGCGCTGTCCGGGATGGAACACTTGTGCCTGCCCTCGTCGTTGCTCTCCGGGAATCAGTGGGAAAGGAGTTCGCTCCGTACGTGCACCGCGGAGCAACAAGTCAGGACATCGAAGATACGGCATTTCTTCTTCGCATTCGGGCGGTTCTTGATCTCTTGTCCGGGAGGATCGGGAGTGTCGAACGCCTGCTCGCCTCGCACGCTCGCGGGCACGGCAAAACGATCATGGCGGGACGCACCCGGTTCCGGCAATCGACGCCCATCACTTTTGGCCTGAAGCTTGCGTCCTGGCGAGCCCCGCTTGTCCGCCATCGTCAGCGCCTGGACGAGCTTCGTTCCCGACTCCTTGTGGTCCAACTCGGAGGGGCGAGTGGCACGCTTTCCGCGTTCGATGGGAAAGGAATCCAAGTCATGGAAAGGTTCGCACGCGAATTTGAACTGGGAAATCCTGTCATGCCTTGGCATACCCAGAGGGATTCCTTCGCCGAACTTGCGGGTTGGTTTTCTCTGGTGAGCGGCTCACTGGGAAAGATGGGTCTTGATCTCTGCCTCCTTGCCGAATCCGAGGTGGACGAGGTGCAGGCAGGTCCGTCCGGAGGATCCTCGACAATGCCGCACAAATCGAATCCTGTCGGTCCTGAGATGTTGGTCGCGCTTGCTCGGATGAATGCGAGCCTCCTCGGAGGCGTGCATCAAGCGGCACTCCACGAGCACGAACGGAGCGGAGCCGGACTCGCTCTCGAGTGGCTTTCGCTTCCTTCTATGGCTGTTGCTACGGGGGCTTCCCTTCTACATTCGCACGCTTGCGTGAAGACGATGAAGGTAGACCCTGCTCGCATGAGAAAGAACATCGCCAGCAGCGCAGGCACCGTGTTTTCCGAAGCCTTGCGTGATGCTCTTGCCCAATCCGTGTCGCGGGACGATGCAGATCGGATTGTCCGAGAGTGCATTGATCAGGCCCGACAGGAAGACCGTCAACTTCTCGACGTGGCGGCCGAAGCTGGGGGTATTGTTGCCACAGCTGCAAGGCACCTCGAGGACCTGGAGCAAGCAGCAGGATCAGCGAAAGAGCTTCTTGATCGGGCACTTGGCCCTGTGGAAAAAGGCGTTTCCGGAACCCGCCAGAAGGCGCGTAGCTAAGATCGGCAGGATTGTGCAAGGCAGAAGGCTTGCGGTTAGAATCTCAAGTTCAAACCTAACCCCCCCCCCCCCCCCGCAGAGGAATGCTGGAATGCCTACCATCAACGTCACCGATGATTCCTTCGACACCGACGTTCTCAGTTCCGAGATCCCCGTCCTCGTCGATTTTTGGGCGGAATGGTGCGGCCCCTGCAAACAGGTGGCACCAGTGCTCGAGGAGGCCGTCGAGCACTACGCTGGACGGCTTGCCGTGGCCAAAATTGACATCGATGACAACCCGACCACGCCAACCCGTTACGGGGTCAGAGGAATTCCGACCGTGATGCTTTTCCGGGGCGGAAACTTTGTTGACAGCCGCGTGGGCGCTCTCTCGAAGAACGATCTCTACAGCTGGATCGACAAGTCTTTGGACGACGCCTGAGCGAGAATTTTCGCCACGAGCAGGAACGACCCGCACGCAAGAACCCGACAGGGACTTCCTCTCCGGGCGGCGTCCGCCAAACCCTCTTCGATGCTCGCGAAAGCGCGTCCTGGAATGCCTTGCATGCGCGCCATTTCCGCGAGCCTCTCAGGACACCAGCAGGGCATCTCGAGAGGAACCGCTGCAAGTGACCTCGCTGCATTCCGAAAAGCCTTGAGAAATCCATCAGCGTCTTTCCCCTCCCGGAGCCCGGCAACGAGATGGACCGGCGGCCCGTTTCGTGCCCACGCGGCAAGTGCGCGTGCGGCGGCAGGGTTATGACCTCCGTCAACCCAGAGTTCGGTTCCGGGGGAAAGCTTCATCGCAATACTCTCGATGCGCTGTAATCTCCCCGGCCACTTGAACCTGTGGAAGGCTTGAGCGACTGCTTCGTCGTCTGCACTCAGCTCCGGACGCACCGCCAGTGCTGCTGCAACGATCCCAACGTTTTCCTCCAGATGGCGACCCTCACCCGGAGCGGCGGGCAGTTCACGTTCTCCCTCGTTGTCTCGGTAGATAAGTGCACCTCGCCGGCGGGTGAGGTTCCATTCAATTCCCTTGCGGCGGAGAGAAGCCGAGACAGCTTCTGCACGGGCCTTGATTACTCGTGCCGCGGATGATCTCTGGGCTCCCACGACAACAGGTGTGCCCGGTTTCAAGATCCCTGCTTTTTCGTTTGCAATGCGGGCAAGCGTTGCCCCAAGCCGTTCCCGGTGGTCCAGTGCCACCGGTGTAATCACGCACAACAAAGGATGATTTACGACGTTTGTGGCATCGAGTCGTCCACCGAGACCAGTCTCAAGAACGGTAATGTCTGCTGGAGAGTTCCGGAATGCGACCATCGCCGCTGCGGTGACGATTTCAAAGAACGTGATTGGATCATTCGCGTTCGTACTCTCCACTTCCTCGAGTGCCGTGCGAAGCGCCCTATCGCCGATCGGCTTTCCATCGATCAGGATGCGTTCGTGGAAACGCAAGAAATGGGGTGAAACGTAAGTGTTGGTTCGCCGTCCCGAGGCCCGCTGGACGGCGGAAAGGAGTGCGGTCACCGTGCCCTTGCCATTGGTACCTGCTACGTGGACGACTCCGCCGAGCGAACGTTCCGGATGCCTGAGCCGAGCGAGCAATCTCTGGATGCGCTCAAGCGAAAGGTCGATGGAGCTTGGATGGAGTGTCTTGAACTGCGCGAGCAGTGTCTCAGTCGAGACGGGCACCGTCCTTTTCGGACCTCTCAAGGGCTTCCTTCTCCGTCACGACGGTTGCGGTGCCCTCCGCGAGGCCTTGTCCTCCTTGCCATCGCAGAGCAATCCCAAGATTCGCGCTAGCGCATCTTTCATCTGGTGGCGGTGCACAACGGCATCGATCATGCCGAGCTCGCAAACTTTCTCCGCCTTCTGAAAATCATCGGGGAGCGTTTCGCCCACCGTATTTTCAATCACGCGCGGGCCGGCAAATCCGATCAGTGCACCGGGTTCTGCCAGCGCGATGTCGCCGAGCATGGCGAAGGAGGCCGTGACACCTCCAGTGGTGGGATGGGTGAGGATGACAATGTAAGGGAGCCCCGCCGCCCGAAATTCCTCCACTGCCGCCACCGTTCTCGGTAGCTGCATGAGAGAGAGAATCCCCTCCTGCATACGCGCCCCACCCGATGCCGTGAGCACGATTAGCGGCATGCCTTCTTTTTTGGCCAACTCGGCTGCGGTTACCAAACCTTCACCGACTGCCATTCCCATAGAGCCACCCATAAAGGCGAAATTGAGCACGGCGAGTACGCATTCTCGGCCTTCGACAGGGCCACGTGTGATGGCGATCGCATCTTCCTCGCCGGTACTGGAGCGAGATGTTTTCAAACGCTCGGAGTAACGCTTCTGGTCCCGGAAATGCAGCGGATCCTCCTCGACTCGCGGCAATGTGATGCGCTCATAGGTGCCGTCGTCAAAGAACATGGGAAGGCGTTCTCGAATCGGCATGGGGAGATGGAAGCTACAGGCCGAGCAAACCCGCAGTAACCTCTTGAGTTCCGCCGAATAGATCATCCTTCCGCAACCCGGGCACCGCTTCCACAGACCGTCAGCCGTCTTTCTCGGGCTGACGATCGCTTCAAGTTTTGGGCGGATGAAGTCGGTGATCCAGCTCATGCGACCTCTCCTTCCTTCGTTCCTCGCGCTCCACGCACGCCAACCGCGAGCTCACGTACGAGGACATTCACGGCTTCGGCTGCCTTTCCCGGTCCAGCTCCACTCACCGCCTCGACAAGTGCGGACCCGACAACCACTGCATCGGCTGTTCGCGCAACGCGGGCCGCCTGCTCGGACGTACGGATACCGAAACCAACGGCGACGGGAAGTTTTGTGTGGCGGTGTAAGCGGGTAAGGGCGGCATCTATCTCGTCCATGGCAGCTGCTCGCATGCCGGTGATTCCCGTAATCGAGACGTAGTAGACGAAGCCCGAGGCATTGCCGAGCACGGTAGGAAGGCGCTTGTCATCGGTGGTGGGGGTCGCAAGGCGGATGAAATCGATGCCTCTCCTCTGAGCTGGAATGCAGAGTTCAGAATCGGCTTCGGGTGGCAAGTCAACGACGATCAGGCCGTCCACGCCAGCTTGGCGTGCATCATCGAGAAAACGTTCTGGTCCGTAGGAATAGATGGGGTTGTAGTAGCCCATCAGGACAAGCGGAGTTTCGTCATCCTCGGTGCGGAAACGGGACACGAGGTCAAGTGTGTCAGCGAGAGTCTGACCCGCATCAAGAGCCCTTCGCGAACTCTTCTGGATAGCTGGGCCGTCGGCCATGGGATCGCTGAACGGCATGCCGAGTTCGATTACGTCCGCGCCAGCGGCAGGGAGACCCCGAAGCACCCGGAAGCTTTCCTCCGAGTTCGGGTCGCCTGCGGTGACAAAGGTGACGAGTCCCGCCCGTTCCTCCGCCGCAAGGGCCTGAAAACAGCGTTCGAGTCGGCCTGGACTCATAATCCCACTCCGAGGGCATCTGCGACGGAGAACACATCCTTGTCACCTCGCCCGCAGAGGTTCATCACAAGGAGGTGTTCCTTCGATAGCGTTGGCGCGAGCTTGATTACGTGTGCGAGCGCATGACTCGGCTCCAGGGCGGGAAGGATTCCCTCCAGTTCGGTACACATGCGGAAAGCCTCAAGAGCCTCTTTGTCGGTTGCCGAGACATACTCGACCCGTTTTGCGTCCCGAAGCCAGGCATGCTCAGGACCGACCCCGGGATAATCGAGGCCCGCCGAGATCGAGTGAGCATCAATGATCTGCCCGTCGTCGTCTTGGATGAGATAGGTACGGTTGCCATGTAGGACACCGGGCTTGCCTGCGGTGAGCGAGGCTGCGTGCCGTCCTGTACCGACCCCCTCTCCGCCTGCCTCGACGCCAATGAGGCGTACGTCCGATTCGTCGAGAAAAGGGTGAAAGAGCCCCATCGCGTTCGATCCACCGCCGATGCAGGCAACGAGGGTGTCCGGAAGCCGTCCTTCGGCGGCGAGGATCTGCTCACGGGTTTCATTGCCGATGACCGACTGGAAGTCCCGCACCATGACGGGATAGGGGTGAGGACCGGCCACCGTACCGATGATGTAGAACGTGTTTTCAACGTTAGTCACCCAGTCCCGAAGCGCCTCGTTCATGGCATCCTTGAGAGTGCGTGAACCTGAAGAAACGGGAACTACCTCGGCCCCAAGAAGTTTCATCCGAAACACGTTGGGTTTTTGGCGTTCAATGTCGGTTTCACCCATGTAGACAATGCACGGCATTCCGAAGCGGGCACACACGGTGGCGGTTGCCACGCCGTGCTGTCCTGCACCAGTCTCGGCGATGATGCGGGTCTTCCCCATGCGCCTGGCAAGTAAAATCTGCCCGATGCAGTTGTTGATTTTGTGTGCGCCTGTGTGGTTAAGCTCGTCGCGCTTGAAGTAAATCTTCGCGCCTCCAAGGCGCTCGGTAATTCTTCCGGCTTCCGTGAGCGGGCTTGGGCGACCGACGTAGTGAGTAAGCCAGTGCTCGAATTCGTCCTGAAAGGATTCGTCTTCCTTGACTTTCCTATAAGCCTCCTCGAGGTCGAGGATGAGCGGCATCAGAGTTTCGGCGACGAAACGCCCGCCGTACAGGCCGAAATGCCCGTCTTTGTCAGGGCCGGTCCGGAAACTGTTGAGCTGATTCATAAGTATGGGACAGGAGCCGTTCTACGGGGCTTGCGCACGTAAGCATAAAGCAGGGGCGAGCTGCTTTGGTGCTTTGAGACTGCGGACGGGAGTCGATGCCTGTGTAGTACCTCCCTCATGGCCTGACCGGAGTGAAAACTCGCCTAGTTGGACTTCGGTGTATCTTCCAGGAGAACGGCGTTCTCCCGTACTAGTGGTTGATTTCGTCCGCCAAATTCAAGTGGAAGAGAGAATTTCACTGCCAGTCGATGCCCGCACGCCACATCGCATCGCGCGTGGATGGTTGTTCCTACGCAGGCGGTTTCCGCTCAAAACCTGGCCCGGAACAGGGCACGAGCCCGTGAACTTGCGGAGTAGATTTCATCGCGTGACCCGCGCTCATGAAGACAATGCGGACGTGAACGCTGCCCGCAACATATTGGCCCTGGAAACTGGGGTCACTGTGCACGGGGGATGGAGTTAGCCGATTCTGTGAACCGTGAACATGAGATACGAGTGCCCGCGTGATATAGCATTTAAGTGTGGAAGTCCCCGTTAATTGATTCCTGCAACGGGATTTTTGTCGCCTACGGTGCGATTTTTCGGACAGAATCGAGAAACAGCCCGATCCGCTCTCCGCTTTTTTCGCCGGGTGATGTTTCGACGCCCGAGGAGACATCGACAGCGGTAGCGGCGGTTAAAGCGATGGCATTTGCAACGTTTTCTGGGTGGAGACCGCCCGAAAGAATCCAGGGAAGCAAGGGAGATCTCCCTGACAGCATGCGCCAGTCGAAGGTTCGGGCATGTCCGCCGGGACGATCCGCACCAGGGGGAGGGCGAGCATCAAAAAGAAGCATGTCCGCCGCTCCTTGGAAAGCTTCTGCGCGCTCCAAGTCATCCGCGGTACCGATGCCAACTGCTTTGATGACGGGGATTTCTGTCATGCGGCGGACCTCGGCGACGCGAGCCGGATTCTCCTCGCCGTGAAGTTGAAGTGCGCCAACGCCCGTGCCGATTATGGCGCGCAGGCCTTCATCGTCAGCATCGACCGTGACGCCCACGACCGTTATCGAATCAGGGAGCATGCTCACGATTGCTCTTGCCTTGTCGAGTGAGACGTGACGGGGAGAAGCGGGAGCAAAGACGAGTCCGACCCACCGGGCACCCCGTTCGGCGGCTAGTGCGCCGTGCCGTGGCTCGCGGATTCCACAAATTTTAACGTCGATGCTCACGAGTTCGCGCTGGCGATTTGTTCGTCGACCCGTTTAAGAGCTGCTCCAGGGTCAGAATCTGCCGTAACGGTGCGCCCAACCACCAAGAAGTCTGCACCAGCAGCAAGAGCCGCTTCCGGTGTCGCAACCCGTTTTTGGTCGTCGTGCGACGAACCCGCTGGCCTGATTCCGGGCACGACGATCAAAAAGTCGCTTCCTGTCTCACTTCTGACGGCAGCCGCTTCCGAAGCTGAACAGACGATGCCTGCGAGCCCGGCTTCTTGTGCTGACTCGGCAAGGCGGAGAACTTGGCTAGACATGCTGCCCATCACCCCGGCAACCGCGAGATCGGATTCATCGAGACTCGTAAGGGCGGTTACCCCTACCACCGCCGGCGGATCCTCGTGGTCATTCGCAGCGGCGGCGGCCGCCTTCATCATCGCAGCTCCTCCTGCGGTGTGGACGGTGAGCATGAAAGGGTGGAGCGGCAAAATGGAACGAATCGCACCTGCGACGGTGTTCGGAATATCGTGAAGTTTGAGGTCCAGAAACACTCGAACATCTTCGTCCACGACCTCACGCACGCCGGCGGGCCCTTGCGCACAAAAAAACTCGAGGCCGAGCTTCACTGCCGCGGCACGTTCTCGAATGTCTCGGACCAGTTTGACGGTCTGCGCCGTCGTCGATGTATCCAGTGCCACGATCACTCGGCGCGAAGACTTCCTCATTCGAGCTCCTGGTCAGATGTCGACGTATCTGGTTTGGATCGCGTCAAAATGCGATTTGCACTGTCGGACAGAAACGCAAGCACTCTTGCTCCGACGAGAAGCAGGACGCCGAGAGCGCAGAAAGCGAGGAGAAAGAGGAAAAGAGGGGCCTCGACGGTCGTCTCGAAGGGCCAGTATCCGACTTTGACAGGATGTCGGTTGGCGACGGCGAACGGGACGAAAAGCAACACCGCTACCACGAGCAGGATGCGGCGGAGAAGCCGAATCATGAAAGCGTTCTGCCCTCGCGGGCCGACAGGGCTACTTGCCCTTGTCGACCATGTCCCGCAGGGACTTGCCTGCGCGGAAATAGGGGACGTGCTTCGAGGGAACCAACACGTTCGTCCTGGTTCGCGGGTTCCTACCCACTCGGGATTTGCGATGCCGGACCGAGAAACTTCCGAAGCCGCGAAACTCGGCCCGTTCACCGCGGGCAAGGCCCTCGGAGATACCGTTAAAAATAACCCTGACGACGCGGTCCATGTCCTCGGCACGAAGGCCTTTATTGGATTTCAGAAGCTGCTGGACCAAGTCGGATCGATTCATGGGGCGCTCCGAAGCAACTCCGCCACAGATCCTTGCAACCTGCCAGAATTTCCGCGGGTCATTAAACGCATAGCTCAGGAGCCGTCAGGGTCTTTCGCGTCGGCTTCCTCATCGCCTTCGGGATTTTTTTCCGCAGGCGCATCCTTGGCAACTGTCTTCTCCTCCGCTTCAGGTCTTTCCGCCTTCGCGGTTTCCTTCAATATCTTTTTCGGTTTCTTCTCCTTCGATTTTTTTGTCAGTTTCGTCTCGACTTCCTCAACCTTTTTGGCATCATCCTCGTCCGTTTTTTTCGCCTCCGCTTTTTCCGTCTCGGCTTCGGAGCCCTCCTCCGGGGCGGATTCCGTCCGAGCTTTCAACGCATCACCTAGGATGTCACCGAGGGACGCTCCCGAATCGCTCGACCCGTAGTCGCGGAGAGCCTTTTGCTCCTCTTCCCTCTCGAGCTGCTTGATCGAGAGCGTGAGCTGTTGCGAGCGTCGGTCGCTCCCGCTGACCTTGGCGTCGACCCGTTCACCAACGGCGAAACGGCTCGGGTTTTGTTCGGAACGTTCGCGCGAAATATCGGAACGACGGATGAAACCTTCCACATCGTCGACCGTGACCAGGAGACCCCCATCCGTTACTTCCTTGACAGTGCAAGTAACGGCCTGCCCTCGCTTGTAGTGAGAGAGCTCATCGGCGACACGCTCTTCCGACACTTGGCGGATGCCGAGATTGACTCGCTCTTTTTCCCGGTCGATTTCAAGCACCTTGGCCTGAACCTTGTCGCCCTTTTTGTGCTGCGCGAGAGCCTCTTCGCCTGATCGGGAGGAATCGAGGTCGCTCAGATGAACCAGTCCGTCGACATCGGCGGTGATGCCAATGAACAGACCGAATTCAGTGATGCTGCGAATCTCACCCTCAATCAGGCTACCGATGGGATGCTGCTGTTCGAGCACGTCCCACGGGTTGTCGGTGCACTGGCGCATGCCGAGACTTACACGGCGCTTAGTCGAGTCGACGTCGAGAATCATCACCTCTACCTCCTCGCTGGTGGACACTATCTTTGAAGGATGGAGGTTTTTCCGTACCCAACTCATCTCGGATACATGGACTAGTCCTTCGATGCCGGGCTCGAGTTCAACGAAGGCACCATAGTCGGTGATGTTGGTCACTCGGCCCCGGAGTCTTGTGTTCTTCGCGTACTTTTCCTCGACCTCTTCCCAGGGATCCGCCTCGAGCTGTTTGATGCCGAGGCTGATGCGTTGCGAGGTGGGGTTGAAACGGATCACCTGCACGCGGAGCTTCTGGCCGGCGGTGACCACCTCACTCGGGTGATGTACCCGCCGCCAACTCATGTCGGCAACATGGAGCAGGCCGTCGACCTCGCCAAGATCGACGAAGGCACCGTATTCGGTGATGTTCTTGACCACGCCCTCGAGGATTTGGCCCTCCTTGAGAGAAGCCACCAGTTCGGCTCGAGCCTCAGCGCGGCTTTCTTCCAGAACGGCGCGCCGTGAGATGACGATGTTCCCGCGGCGACGGTCCATTTTGAGAATGTAGAAATCTTCAGGCGAGCCCATCAGGTGGGAGGGGTCCCGCATCGGACGGATGTCGACCTGGCTGCGTGGCAGGAATGCACTTGCGCCCCGAAGATCGACCGTGAAACCGCCCTTCACGCGACCGTAAATCACACCCGACACACGTTCCTTCGCCTCGAATGCTTTCTCGAGGTCGGACCACGCTTGCTCCCGACGTGCTCGGTCGCGGGAAAGCACGGCCTCGCCATGACGGTTCTCGATGCGATCGAGGAACACCTCAACTTCGTCGCCAATTGCGGGAGCGGTGCCCCGGCTGTGGATGGTGAACTCCCGAATCGGGACCTTACCTTCGGTTTTGAGGCCTACGTCGATGATCGCGGCGTCGTTCTCAATGGCAATCACAATCCCCTTGACGACAGTCCCCTGGCGCTTGCCGCTCGCAGCGGTCGTTTCCGCCAGCAATTCGGCAAAGTTCTCCTCTACGAGAGGATTCGCCTCGATCAATGTTTCCTGTTGGGTCATGCAGTCTCCCGGCTCGGGGTCAGAGTGTTCCGTTGGTCAATGACCAGGCCGTTCCTCGTTTGATTGCCGGGTCGCCAGAACATGCTGACGCGCGACGTTGAACGCCGCACTGGCATCCAGTTCCGTGGTGTCGAGCAGAAACGCGTCTGAGGCGGCGATCAGCGGCGCCACATCTCTCGTGCGGTCGCGGCGATCGCGTTCCTTCAAGTCCCTCCCGACATCGGCCCTTGTACAAGGTACACCGCGCATTCGCAACTCTGCAAAGCGTCTTTCGATTCTCGTATCAATCGACGCGGTTACGAAAATTTTCACGTCCGCGGCAGGCAGGACGACCGTTCCAATATCGCGGCCGTCAAGAATTGCTCCTTCCACACCTCCCGGTGGATAGCGAGCGAAGGCCCTTTGGTGCTTCACCATTTCGCGTCGAACCTCAGCATGCGCCGCGACGAAGGAAGCAAGTTTGCCCGTTTCCTCGTCTCGGAGCTCGATCGGTCGGTCCAGGTCCGCAAGCTCGAAATCGCGCGCCGCCACCAGGGCCTGCAGTGGATCACCCACATCGCTATTCGCATTCCGCATACGTGCGGCCACTGCGCGGTAGAGCATCCCTGTGTCGAGGTGGGCGAGATTGAATCTCGTGGCCAGGTGGTGGGCGAGCGTCCCCTTGCCGACAGCCGCAGGTCCATCCAAGGCGATGATCACGGGACTGCGGGACTGATATTGATGTCCGCTCCGATGCTCCGCATGGCATCCGCAAATTTCGGCCAGCTAGTGCGTACCGCCTCTGTCTCTTGCACCTCGACGGGCTCCTGGCTTGCCATCCCGAGGACCAGGAAGGCCATGGCAATTCGGTGATCGAGTACGGCATCGATGCGGCTCCCTCCCATCGGACGTTCCACGCCCTCGACTAGAAGGTCATCTCCTTTGATGTCCGCTCGGATTCCTGATGCTTCCAGTCCGGCACGCACCGCCTCGAGGCGATCGCTTTCCTTGACTCTTAATTCATGGAGGCCACGGAAGCGGCTCACGCCGTCAGCGAAGGCGGCCGCCACGGCGAGAACCGGATACTCATCGATGGTCCGGGGAACGAACTCCGGCCCAAGATCGATGGCGCGGAGCCGCTTTGTTGGGGCGGTAATGCAGAGATTGGCGACGGGTTCGCCCGATTCGGAGCTCGTCAGCTCTTCCTGGATATCCACACCCATGGCGCGAAGGGCATCCAGGATGCCAGTGCGAAGCGGGTTCACGCCGACGCCCTCGATCTCGACCTTCGAGCCAGGCAATAGTGAGGCTGAGACAAGCGGAAACGCAGCCGAGGAAATGTCTCCGGGAATATCGACTCGACAGGGAACGAGCTCGTCCCCACCCGTGACACCGACTTCAACGCCGCCTTCATTGGCGGTTCCGGTGCGAATTCGGGCACCGAATCTCTGCAGCATCCGTTCTCCGTGGTCGCGACTGGGAGCGGGCTCCTGGACGCTCGTCTCGCCTCGGGTGTGTAGGCCGGCGAGGAGAATGGAGGTTTTCACCTGAGCAGAGGCGACCGTGCTCTTCCACGCGACAGGCACAAGATCATCACTCCCGATGATCGTAATCGGAAGCTTGGGTGTACCAGTGGCGACAAAGCGGGCTCCCATGCCGGTAAGCGGGTCCGCAACCCGACCCATCGGCCGACGCCTGAGCGAAGCATCGCCCGTGAGAATGGTGGAGAAGGAATGGCCTGCGAGGGCACCTAGGAGAAGGCGAGCCGTGGTGCCGCTGTTTCCACAGTCGATCACGTCTGCGGACGGAGTGAAACCGCCAGTGCCGACACCATCAATACGCAAGAGTAAAGGCTCTTCCGCGTGAACACGGACGCCAAGGGCGCGAAGGGCACCCGCCGTGGCCGCTACATCCTCGGAATCGGCGAGGCCCCTGATTTCCGAGGTTCCCGCCGTGAGTCCGCCAATGATGAGTGCCCGATGCGAGATCGACTTGTCACCAGGCACCCGTAGCCGGCCGGAAAGTGCACCGTTGGCGCGCGTGCGCCCGATTAGGTGCTCCGTGGAAGTCGGGCCTCGCCCGCGGGAATCGTGGTTGTCGTTCACTGGCTTTGTATAGGGGACTTGACCAAGTCAGTATTTGCCAGTCCTTGTGTCCATTGTGCAAATCATAAGGAGATTGAGAGCAACGGCTTCTTTCTCGCCTCCGCACGGAAGTTTGGGCTTTGACTCTCCCTGAGTGTGGGGAACCGAAAATAACTGGATATCGGGAAGAGCCGGGACTAGGCGGGAAGAACCGGGCTGGAGCCCATAAAAACAAGGACTTTGCGGGTGTCTCCCATCCAAGTCCGGATGGAAAAAAATAACTGGATATTCTCGCTTCGGAGGCCATGAATGGCTCCGAAAACGGATTTTTACGGGCGTTTCAGAGGTCGTTTTTGGGCCGGAAAATCACCCGGATTGCGGATATGGATTCGCCGGGGAATTCTTCCCGGCCGGCGGGGCTGTCGAGCACCGGCATCGCGCCCGAGATGGGATCATCATCAGGGGGAGATAATGAGACCGGGGCGGCCAGGGCGACAACCGCGGCCGCCGGTTTGGGGTCTCGAGGAGTTGAGGATTGTCGATCCTGCATGCGGGACGAGGGCTTTGCTGCTTGCAATGCTGCGTGAGGCAGTTCGCCACGTCATCATTGCCGGCCCGGAGACGGATCTGCGACTACTCTGGACCCACCTCGTGGATCGTGATCACGGCAGGTAATCGCGCCCAAGGACCAGGGTCGTCGTCGTCCCATCTTCATTGGTTATGATCCACGGGGGATACGGAACGCCTTCGCGGAGTTCGACGTCCCGGAAGACGGGAGGAAGCGTTTGGCGGAGGGGCTCGTCGAGGATGGGCCAGTAAGCCCTGAGCAGCAACCATAAGAAATCGCGCGGGTCGTGGGCCGGATCAAGCAGATGGATTTCCATTTCGTCGTTGCTGAAATCAACCGGCGTCGGCTTGGCGAGGATCTCCTGCATCCACGGAACTTCGTAATGCTCACCGGTGACGGTGCCCTTTTCGTCATCCCAGATCACGCTGCGCGGTTCGCGTCCGCGCATCCTGTCGGGAAGCATGATTGTGTGAACTGCCATGTCACGGATCGTAGCGGAAAAGCACTCCCAGAACCAAATCCAGCATTTCCGGATCATCACGAATCAATCTCCGAAGCAATTCCTCCCCATGCCGGGGATGAAAGAGAACCTGATGGGCGACGGTGATCACCTCCAAGGCCGGTGCGGGAAACCCCGCGTATTCCCTACCGAAGTAGTTATCGACGTAATCATCCTTCCGGCCCACAACACTTCTGCGATATCCACGGAGAACGCGCAATGGCTCTGTCCGGGTCCGCCGCCGGTGCAGGTCCTGGAACATCCGGTCGAGTTCGGGCATGACGTACTGAACGTGGTGGAGGTATTCGTGCAACGCGGTTCCGAGCTCGTCACCCACGCTGATGAGAGCGCCTTGGTCTGGTGAGATCGCCCTCTCGATGCTCCCGCGTTCCGGAGGTGCGAGATATCTCCCCTTTTGCGGACCTCCAGAGGGGAGGTTCTTGACTGTGAGTTTGGTGCCGTTGGCTTTGCGGATCCATCCCGCAGGCAGTACCTCCACGGCTCTCCGCACTCTCTCCGCGGCCGCCGCGTCGGCGGCGCTGTCGGTCAGGGGCCGCACCGCCGCCGCGACCGACCCTGCTCCTCGCTCTTTCCGGAGCTTGACGATGAGGGCCTCGCGGACGTTCTTCGGGAAGTTGTCGCTGTCGATGTTGATGTCTCCGACCAGATCGAGCAGCTCCTCCCAGATCGCCCGCCCGGTGACACCGAACGAGTCCAGGTCGGTCATCAGCTGGCGGCGGATGGCCACGGGCACGCCCGTTAGCTTCGTTGCAAGGATTTTCTGCGCGTCCGCCGCTAGATCGACGGTGCCGACGTTGTGGGCGAATCCAGGCGCAATCCCGACGGGAACGTGTTCCACCTTGCCGGTCCGGCGATTTCGCCAGGGCCTGGTCCGCACCTTCGGGTCCGGCGAGACCTTGAGGTTGAAGCGTTTGAGGTCGTCCTTGTCCATCTGCTGGACGGTGCAGCGGCATCGCCACCCGTTCGGCGGGAAGTGCGTTTCCCAGAAGGGGTGGTCGACGGGCAGGACAATGCCATGCCATGCCCGGTGCTGGTCCCGGGTCCGGTTGTCGTGGACGGCGACGTAGCGGAGGTAGGGCATCCGGTCCTTGAGCCTCTGGATCCGCTGCCACCGGCCGTGGGCATAACTGGTCCGAAGGTTGGTGTCGAAGATTGTCTTCAGCCGGTGGAGCGATCCGAGCTGCACAGTGCGGACCTTGCCGGTCGCGGGGTCGACTATCTTCTGTCGGCCCCACCAGCCCTTCTTCACCAGCAACGGTTCGAGACGGGCCTGGAAGGTTGCGAAGGTCTCGCCTTTGGCGATGGCCTCGTCGACCGCACCCCGGATATCTCGGAGGATGTCGAGGCGCATGGCCTTGGCGACGGTGAACGACCGGGTGTGCAGAGCCGCGCTTGTGTCACGCCAGTCGAATCCGACGTGGTGTCCTTTTGCGCGGAAATGCTCGACCGCCTCCCCGGGCGGAACGTCGAGGATTTCAGGTTCAGGCATCAGTGGTTGCGGGGTTCACGCCTCGTCCTCGTCGCCGGAAGCTTCGAGGTGCGTCGAGAATGTGCTGCGGTGGAGGCGTTCGGAGACGAGGCTTCCGTCCATCCGATTGAACAGGTCGGCAAGCTCCGACTTGAGTTCCGAGAGACCTTCTCCGCGCGCGTGGGTCTGCTCCGCGGCCGCAAGGACTGGCGTGATCATCGGTTCCGCAAGCGGCTCCCAGTCGTCGCCTGCGAGGTCGGCGGCGCGGGAGATGGCATCGTCCGTCCCGGCGGCGAACCGAAGCGCGTGCTCGAGCGCACCAGGCGCAGGAGGCGACGGTGCCGGCGATTCCTCCCAGCGGCCACCATAGGTCTTCTCGATGTGCTCGCGCGTGGGCCGCAATGCAGAAGTCCGCGCGATCCGCTCCTCGCGTTCGGCACGGGCATCAAGGTTCTCGGGCGGCTCGACGTCGCGAACGATCTTCGGCGTCGCGGCTCCGGGGAAATTCCAAGCGGTAAGCCACCTCGCGACCGAGGAGCTCAACGCTTCGTTGAGGGTGCGGCAATCGGCGGCGACGACTTCGTTGCGGACGTCTTGCTGGACTTCGGCGGTGCCTCGCCACGGTCCCTGGTCGGTGGTCGAGCTCTGTCCGAGGATGGTGGTGGCGAGCATGCGGTCGAGGTAGCCGCAGTAAGCTTCAAAGTCGCCACCGGTCCGTTGGCGTGCCTCAAGGAGCTGGATGGTCTGGCCTTCCGGCAAGGCGATGCCGGAAGCGGTAGCAAGGGATTCGAGCTTGGAGACGAGCTGGCCGACCTCCGATTCAGTGGCGCCCTGACGATACGTCCCCATGCCGGTGGGGGATCCGAACCGCTCAAGTGCGACAGCCCAGAACTTCAGCCCGTGCCTCTTGAACCACACAGGCCAGAAGCACCAACGCCCGAGGCCGGGGCCATAAGGGGTGTCGCCGTGCTCGCCGGGACGAGTAAGGACCACGAACTTTGCCGCAGACAGCTCCTCGCCGCGCGGGTGGGACCGGGTCACCAGGAGGGGATCGCAGGCGGCAGACCACAAGAAGCGATCGGGCGCGCGCACGCGGATGTCGGCGATGCCGACGTGCTCATCGCCGGGTGCCCAAAGCACTTCGGCGACGGCGAAGCCGAACCAGAGGTGGGAAAAGAGCGTCTGGCGGCAAATCCGATTGAATCGAAGGCCGCGGATCTGCACCCGGAGGTGATCGGCAGCGGCGGTATCGGCAGCGGAGCTGGAATCGCCGCCGGGCTCGACGTCCCAGGGCCGCGACACGGCGGCATCAAGCCTCTGATCGAGGGCGGCCATGGCGCGTTCATCTCGAAGTGTTTCCCGGTAGAGCTTGAGGACCTGCCTGTCGTCGCCAAGGGTCTGGCGGTAGCGCTGCCAGACGCGCGGGTCGGGGCCGAGCTCGCCGATGTAGGAGCTGGCGATCGAGGAAACGTCGGTGAGGCCGGAGATCTCGTCGAACTCGGGCTTTCTTCTGGGGGCAGCTTCGTCCATCAGCTTCTCCCGAGCCCGTTGGCAAATGCGCTTCGAACGATCCCGTTCCGGTGGTCAATCGCGTGGAGGGGTGTTCCGGGCATGGGAAGCTCGGCGTCCCATGCGCTGCGGCGGGCGGTGACGGTCGCTTCGAAGGCAGGCAGGCCATCGGCAGCGGCACCGGCGGCGAGGGCCGCCGCCCAGAAGCGATCAGCGTGGCTGTCGCCGGAACGGCCGCCAATGAGCCGCGGTGCTCCGGTGGGACCAACCGTCTTGCCGACGGCGTGGAGGTCATCGCGGAGCCGACGATCGCCGGCGGGGATGCGGATCGTGCGATCCTCGAGGCGTTCGCGCAGCGCGGTAGCGAGTGCGAGCCTGCGGGGCCCCGTGAAGATGACGCCCTCGATCATGCTGCCGTGGCGGTGTTGCGCGTCCTCGACGGGCTTCTCGCCCATGCCGGTCTGGTCCATGGCGACGCGAACCGGGTTGTAGTTCTCGATCAGACGGTCGAGCTCGGCGTCCTGCTGGGCGAATGTCGCGCCGCGAAGCGTCGCGATCTCGCGCGTCCAGGCGACATCGCCCACGATCTCGATGACCCAGGCGACCCACAGGTCATGGCGGCGGGCGATGTCGTTGCCGATGTAGACGGATCCGCCCTGGAAGCTCTCGGGCCGGCCTGCGTCGTCGTGCTCGCAGCCATCGATCAGATCGAAGGAGAGCCAGGCGCTGGCTTCGTCGAGCCACTCGCACTCGTATTCCTGACGCCACAGCTGGTCGTCGCCAAGCGCGTCACGGAGCTCTGCGACATCGCGCGCAAGCCCGTCGCGAACGGCATCGTGAATGGTGACGAGATGAACCGACCATCGGCCGGACCTGTCAGTGGCGAGCTCGTAGAACCGGTTGCCCTTGCCGCGCGGCGTGGAGGCAACAACGAGGCGATGACCGGCGGAGACGGCGGGGAAAAGAGCGGCCCAAATCGCCCGTGCGTCCTGATGCCAGGCGAACTCATCGAGAAAGACGTTTGCAGAGAAGCCGCGCGCAGTGTCGGGGTTGGCGGGCAACGCGGAGACGCGCGATCCGTTCTCGAACTCGACCTCGACAGCGCGGAAGGTGGTGCCCTCGGCGGTTGCGAACTCACCCTCGATCTCGCGAATCGCGGCTCCGTATGCCTTGGCGTGGGGGATGAGGGCGCCTTGCATCGCCTCTTTCGCCTGGCGCTCGCCGCGGGAGAGAATGATCCATCGCGCCCGCCGGCCCTGCGTCATCGCCTCGTGGACGTCGTCAACGATCTCAAGGGTGGTGGTGAAGGTCTTGCCGGTCTGGCGGCTCCAGCGCCCGAGCTTGAAGCGCGAACGGTCCTGGAACCAGCGTTGCTGGTAGGGCAGGAGCGTGACGGCAGGGCTCATGCGGCCTCGCCCACGATCCCGTAGACCTGTTCTCTGATTGTCCGAAGTGAAGCCGGTGAGAGTTTCCGTCCGGCCTTCTCGCTCTCGGCGAGCGCGGCAGATTCGGCCCGATCGGCAGCCTCAGCGAGGATCGCGCGGCGGTCCCGCTGGACGCTCCCCGTGGCGCGGCCCAGCTCGGCCACAGCGCGTGCGGCGCGGGAGACGTCCTGGAGACTGCCGTCCTCGGCGGCAAGCAGGAGATCAAAGATCCTTTGCTGCGCCATACGAAGCGTAGCGAGCGACATTGCGCCCGCGTCGTCGGGCACCGCCTCGACCAGGGTGCGCGCACTCTCTGTCGCGATCCTGGTCTGTTCTATGCGTCGCTCCAGGGTGGCACCGTGGCGCTGGAGCGACGATTTGGAAACGTGGCAACCCCGACCGGCAAGCCATTCCGAAAGTTCGACGTAACCGCCGAAGCCGCCCTCTACGAGGCGGCGATCGAGTTCCGCGCGCACGTCGTCTGGCAGGGTCGAGACCTTGGACCGCGCCGGCATGTCAGGAGGCCGCGCTGCCCCAGTACTTCCGCGGGCGGGAGATTCCCGGCTCGCAGTCGACGGTGTAGGTGGCGACGTCCACACCGTGTCGGGTCAGGGTGGAGCACCATTCCTTGATCTCGTGACGCTCGACCTTCACGAGTTTGCGGTCCTCGAGGTAGGCAAGCTGGTCGCGGATCCACTCCCGTGTGGTCTGCATCCACATCGCGCGAAGCGTGGAAAGCATCATGGTTTCGGTGGCGCCAAGATGGCCAGCAACATGCATCACACGGAGCATCTCCCAACGTCCGCTCTCGAGGCGAGTGTGCTCCATCCTCTCGGCTGTCTCGTTCATGCTTTAGCCTCCGTTCCTGGTCCTCTCGTCGACGCGGGCGACGAGGGTTCCAAGCGAGTCCAGCTTCGACTGGATCAGCGAGAGTTGCTGGACGTAGTCGTCGCGCCTTACGTAGCTCTCGGCGATGCACAGACGCAGTTTGTGGAGTTCCTCTCCGACGTTGCTTCCCGCGATCTGGCGGACCGTCTCCTCGATGACGGCATTCTCTGCCTCAACCCTGCGCAGACGCACAAAGAGCGTTGTCACAGCACCGACCGTGGCAACGACAACCGCCCGGGCCACCCACTCGACGAAGACTTCGGCGTTCACGCGGTGCCCTTCGAGCCCGGCAGGAACGCCTGCGCCATTTTCGCCGCAGCCCGGTCGCAGAACCACCACGTGACGCAGGAGATGGCGAGGTAGAGGATGACCATGCCGGCGGCACCCGGATCGCTCCCCGTCGGAGTCCGCACGACGATCGTCCAGGCAAGAGCGACGAGGGCAACGGTGAGCGCGGGCCGCATGAGGCCGCGGACGAAGTCAACGATCACCATCAGCCAGTTCTGGGCAGGGGTGAGGCCATGTGTCGCATAAGCCGCCCGGTCAGCCTTGATCGATGTGAGCAGTGCGTCGTGCTCGGCGGTGCGCTCGCGGGCCGCCGCCTCGATGCGATCGCTCTCAAGCTCGTGTGCCCGGAGCGTCGCACCAACCTCGGCCTCGGCGGCAATGTGCCTGAGATCGAGCTCGCGCAACGCCAGTTCGTGCGTGAGGTCTTGGCGTTTCTGGAAGAGGCCAACGCCGCGCGAGATCAGAGTACCGAGGATACCGGTCGCGCCGCCACCGAGAACCAACTGGAGGATGTCAAACACGGATTCGATTGTCAGTTTCCTCCGACCCGTTGCAGACCCCGTTCGGGGCACTTGCAAGGCCGTTTCATGGGGCTTGCACCGCAAGGTTGAAGGTCTCGCCTGCCATCGCCGCGGTAAAAGCCCGCAACGTCGGCCGCGACACCAGGACCGCGCGCTGGCGGCGATCGCGGACCGCGAGCTCGCCGCGCCTGCGCCCAAGAAGAACGCAGCCCTGCGTATGGGTGTGTAGTCCCTGGTCGGGGTCGCCGCCGACGTTGCCGGAATGAATGAGGATGTGACTGCGACCCGGCACGTCGGTAACCAGATAGCACTCGCCGTAGCGGGGGCTCCGGTGCCAGACTGTTCGGTACTCGCCGGCGGGGATGCAGGACCGGCCCCGCGCGTTGTCGCGCCAGGGCGGCTCCATGGTGTGGGCAAGCGGTTCGCCATCCACCAGCAGCACGCCGAGCGTGCCGTGGTCGGAAGAAACATCACGGATGAGATCAGCACGGGACATGAGCTGATGGTGCCGCGACCGCGCGCGCAAGAACAGGTGACAGGTGTCACATGTTTTACGTCGTTGCCAGATAGCGACGGACGCTGCGGGGCGTTGTCCCTAGCCGCCGGGCGATTTCGCCAAGGTCGAGGCCGCGCCTGGCATAGATGTGTGCGCGCCGATGCCGGGACTGGGCCACGTAATACGATTGCCCACCATATTGCATGGCCAGCTGGATCGCCGCATCGCGCCCCTCGATCAGGCGGTTGTCGTTGCGGAATTGGCTGAGCTTGGCGATGTAGATCGATCGCCCCCCGTGACGCTCAACAAAGGCCAAAGCCGCATCAATGCCGGCGATGGCTTCGAGATCGTCCAGATCAATGCTGTTTCGACCGACGACATCCTCCGTCATCGGCTCCTCCGCTCAAGGGGGTACACCGTGACCAGGCAATCAAGAGAGGTGTCGTAGACGGCGGTGATCCGCTCCCGGGCGCGCCGGATGATGATTTCGTGGCGTCGGCGGCCGTTGCGCTCGAATGCCGGCCGCATTCGCCGGAGCCTCTCCTCGAGGGCGGCGGTGTCGAGATCCGTGAACCCGCGTTCGCCGGCGCGCCTTGCCGCGTGGATCTGGCAGCGGCGGCGGCGGAGCACCGCCTCCTCGACGTCGGCCGCGTGTCTCACGCCGCTTCCTTGCGCGCCGTGCGGATCCTCTTGCCGAAGGTGCGGATGAGTTTGTCGGCGTCTGCGGCAGGAAGTGCGGAGAGGCCCCGCCGACTGATCCCGAGGACGCGGGCGGCGTAGCTGGAGAGTGCTCCCGTGTCGGCGATCTCCACCAGTCCGAGCCCGTGCATGATCCGCCACTGCGCTTCAAGCACCCGCGCGCGCGGCGCATGGAACGGACCCTGCGTCGACGCGTAGGGTGACCAGTCGACGCCGGCACCGCCCTCCTTCGCGGGCCTTGCGAGCCAGAGTTTCAGCGCCTCGATGACCCTGGTCATGTCGTTGCCGCCGCTCGCCCAGCGAGCGGAGTCGATCCCGAGTTGGCGTCGCACGAATCGGGCACATGCGGTGTCTGAGTTGTCGTCGATGACGCCCAGATGCCAGGCGGAGATCCAGAGTGCTCGCAATTTCGAGGTCTGCGGGCCGTTCGGCAGCCGATCTCGCAACCCCTCCCCGCGAGAGGCCTGCGGCTCGAACCCGAGCCGCCGCATTTCGTCCACCACCGAGCGGAGATCGTCGCCATCCATCGCCGTGAGCGAGCGTTTCCCGGTGACGCGAAGCTGCAGGTGGTGGCGGGCGTCGTCGTCGAGGCCGAGCGCGCGGGCACCGACGTGCACCAGCCGGATCATCCGCCCACGCCCGGGGTCGGTCGTCGGTTCCGGCATCAGAACTTCCGCCGCCACTCGGGCGGGCGTGCCGACTTGGGCTGCGTCGCCGCCGCCCCTCCCGTCTCCGGAACCTCTGACCAAGTAACGAGGAAGTGCGGGCCGAGTTTTGTCTTGACGTAGCGGACGAGACCATCGCGCTCAAGCGCGAAAAGGATGCCCAGCAGCTCGCTCTCACGGCAACCCAGCTCGCGGGCGATCAAGGAGGAGCAGAAGCGTCCCGCCGCAAGCGAAGCGAGTACGGCATCCCGGGTGGGACCGCTGCCGCTCACGCTCAGACCTCCTCGTCTGGCAGCAAAGCTGCCACCAGCTTGTCGAGATCGTCGCTCGCCGCGGCGATGATGATCTCGTCTGCGACATCATCGATCTGCACCCCGATCGCGGCGAGCGAGCGGGCATCAAGGTTGCGCAGGGCTGGCTTGGCCAATGATTCGCGTACTCTTACAAGGTCGTCCGCGCGGTTCGGTAGCTTCCTGCGGATGCGGGTGATGACCTGCGCTTCATCGCCAAGATCGATCCGCCCGGGCAACTTTCGCAACCCAAACTTCACCCCGTCGCAGGTCTGCGTCCGAGGTCTCTCAAAGAGCGCCCGCGATCCATCGATTGCGGTACGGAGCGCGTCCTTCGCGGCCGAGGCGCGCACCACCGCTGCTTGCAGGGACCTCTTGCGGGCTCGGAGAATCGCACGCTGATCGTCGTGGATGTCGTCAACCACGTCCTGGAGCGCACCGCGCTCCCTGGCGTAGGTCTTGGCGAGGTCGGCGACCTCGCCAAGGGCAATCTTTGTGCCGCTCATGAGCTCCTCCTCCTCAAAGTGATGCGGAGCCACCAACGGATCTGACGAGCGACGAAGCAGCGACAGCGACGACGACGGCGGCGTTCAAGAGTCACGCTCATTTGGATCTCCCGTCGAAAGGTCGAAAGGCAAGAACCTGCTCCCGATCAGGGATGGGCGGCCTACTGGGGCCGCCGTCGGGGATCTCTTCGACGGAGTCCAGCTCATCGGCGAGCTCGAACAGTGCAGCACACTTTTCGACCCACTCCACCCGCTCCGTCGGAGTGTTGAACTCGAGGCGCTGGTCTGCGATCCAGGAACGAATCCGTGCGCCCGGCGGGGGCCCCGCGACATGCGGGCCGCTCATGCTCCGGCCTCCTCGGCTCGGCCGACAACTGTTTGGCCGAGATTCGTCAACGTCCAGCCGACCCCCAGGCCGCCTGATAGCGATATGCTGCTGACCAGAAACTCCTTCTCGAGCTTGCGCAGGCGAACCAGCATCCGGGCCGGACTTGTGTCCGCAGGTCTGGCCAATTCGACAGTCGATACCACCGCCTCCGCCGGCCGGTCCGCGAGCCGGCGCAGAACGAGAAGGTCCGCGCCGGACACCGCAGCCTCGATCCTGCGGTCTGCACCGTTTTCGCGTAGCACGATCATGGCGCGCCTCCTTCCTCGGCGGCCGCCGTCAGGTCTTCTGCCTGGACGGTGGTGGCGCGACCCTCTGCCTTGGCATGAATCCACGCACGTACAAGGAGTCGGCGCAGCGCGTGCAGCCCACCGGCGGCCTGCGCCGAAGCGAGTAGGAGGCGCGTCTCTCGTGCCGCGGTCTCGCGGCCCAGGACCGCCCCGCCTAGCTCTCGGACGTCGGTCTCCGAGACCCTGCCCACCGGTAGGCGAATCCCAATTCGCCCGACGATCTGGTCGCAATGCGGCGAGGATGCCAACCGCGTCCACAACTCGTCGCCGCCAATCAGGGCGAGGCCGCATCCCGCCATGTCACGGATGCAACGGAGCTCGTCCAAGAGGCGAGCGGACAGGTGATGCGCCTCGTCGACTGCGAGGAGGGCACCGCGGTCCCTGAGGCGGGCGACCGCCACGCTCTCGGCCGCCAGGGCTGAGACGTGACGTGCGCCTCCACCGACCGCGTCGGCGACCCGGCCAAGAAGACCGGAGAGCGTCGTCACCGCCCCCGTCGCGACGACAAAGTGGGCAGCGGTGCGAGATCCGCAGTAGCGACGGCTCGCCCAGCTCTTACCGGCACCACTCCGGCCGTGAACCAGGACGACGTCGGCGGCGGCCTGGGCGTGGCCGAGGACGGCCTCGATGTCGGCCGTGACTTGAAGGGATGCATGGCGGTCGAGACCCGCGCCGCCGATCGCCCGGCGAGCGCGCTCGCGCCGCGTCTCGATCCACGTCTCGATGCGCTTCGAGACCGCTCCCACATCGCCCTCATATCTGTCGCGGAGCCATTTGGAGAGGGTGGCACTGCTCACACCGCGACCGATCTCCCGCGCTGCCTGCTGAATCGACAGTCCCGCAGCCTCCATCTCGTCGCGGCAGTCCGCGACGAGCGAAGCTTGAGAGATCCGCCCGGTGCCGGGCAGGGCGACGATGTTGCCACCGTCGTCCTGATGATCGAATTGATTCTGAGTGCTCATAAATCAGAGTCCTTCTGGGATTGAATGATGCGAAGAGCCGCCGCGACTCCTCGCCGCGGACGGGACGGGGCCGTCTTGGTGGCGGCGGACGTCACCGGATCCGATCCCGGATTTGGCGACGGCAACTGAGGAAGGGAACCGTTTGCGACCAAGCGGACAACACCTGAAGCAGGATCGTTCGGCGCAGGCGGAGACGGCAGGTCCCGGTGCGCCCGGGCGAGCTCCTCCAGGTCGCGCCTCGCCCGAAGGCCACGCTCGGCGGCGCGGCGGAGATCCCGGCGCGCCGCCTCGTGCCGGCGAGCGGTGCCAGCGTCGGCGAATCCAACGGGGAGCACGCACTCCGCGCGGCCGATGTAGCGGCCGTCCCGGACGTGGAGGTAGACAGCGCCGTGGAGCTCGCCCGGGTCGAAGCGGGCAACCAGGCTCTGGCCCGCCCGCTCGACCAATGCGGGCGAGTGGTAGCGGTTGACTGGCATCCGCGCCCCACGCCCGCACCGAAGTGTGAATGTGCCGTCCGCGTTGACCGTCACGTCCTCGGCGGCGAGTAGCAGTACCGACGCCTGCGCCTGCGTCATGCGGCGCACGGCCGCGCCCTTGATCTCCTCGGCCCAGACCTGGTCGAAGCTGCGTCCCGCCGCAGCTTCGGTCCGCCGGCCCGGGCGGGCATTGTGTTCGGCAACCGCCGCCGTGAGCACCGTCGCGAAAGTCTCGAGGTCGGCGACGTTGGTGCGGTGAGTCTCGGGGCGGTTACCGGTCGAGCGTCCGGTGTAAGCACCAACCAGTAGCGGGTGCGTGTCAACCTGCCGCGCGAGGTCGCCAAAGGCACGTTCGACGGGTTTGGAGCGTCCCCGGCCTTTCCCTCGGCCGCCTGCGTCCGTATCCACCGCCGTCGGGCTGTACTGTATCTCCAGCAGCGCGAGGATCCCCAGTAACTCCTCGCCCGTCGAACGCCATCTTTTGCGCCCCGACATGCCGCCGGTGAGAAATTTCGACGACGCCGCCAGCGTCTGGTCGACCACAAGTCGCTCGGGAACGCCATGCGCCACGATCAGCTCGTGGAGTGCAGTTCGAACGAGATCGGACGACTCTGTCTCTCCGATCCTCCAGGAAAGAATTCGGCGGGTGCGGATGTCCTGCCACATCCAGACAACGGGGCGCCCCTCGCGGCCCGTCGGGAACCGCACCAACACGTCATGGCGGCGTCCGTCCCCGTTGACGATCTCGAGCGGCTTCAGGCCCGCGACCGTGCGGGTTTGGTAAGGATGAAGATCAAGAGCCGCGACCGCGCCTTGGCGCGCACGCACCCGCTCCGCCTTCGGTATTTCGCGCTCCGTCCTCCGCGTGAACGCCCGCAGCGAGGGACAGCCCCAGCCGCGCTCACTCGCGATTAGCATGAGCCGCCGGTGCACCGCCGCCGCGTCGGGAGCCTCCTCACGGAGATAGTCGCTGGACCAGTGGCGCCAGAGCTCATCGGCTCCCAGCCCTGCCCACTCGTTCTTCCGCGGACGGCCCCGCCCTGGACGGTCGAGGAGTGCGGCAAGGCGCTCGCCGACGGCGACACCCCGGATGCGGCCGCGCCAGCCTGCGAGAGCCGAGCGTGACACGCCGCGCTCGCGCGCCGCCTGTACATCGGCGGCACTGCGAGGTAGCCCTTCGGTCACGAGTGCGTCGCTACGGGCGACCGCGTCCAGGCGGGTGTAGGCACGGGCACGGCCCGCGTCCGTTGCACTCTCCCAGGCCGATGCCTGGGGGAGCTCCTGCGGGGCCGCGCAAGGCTCCTGCACAGCCGGTGCAGGGCCATTGCAGATGTCCTGCATCGACCTTGCAAGGACCGGCCGGAGCGAGGCCAACGACCTCACCGGTCGGGCCCGTCGAACAGCGGTGCGAGCATTTCCCGCCTCGTCTCCTCAAGACGAACAGCAGCACCATCGAACTCGCGCTCCAGCGCCATGCGCAGGGCGTTGCGCCGGTTGCCGTGAAGGGCTCCCATGAGAGCGGTATTCCCCACGACCTCGGCGGCAATCCGCGCCGCGTCGCGGTACGAGCGATGGACGAGCTTGCAGGCCGAACGGACCCGGGAATGCGCCGCCGCCGCCATGTCGGACGCCTCCTCCGGTGATGCCGGCACCCTCGATACCCGCTGACGTAGCTCTGCGCATTCGCGCTCAAGCTCCTGGATGCGGCCCCGGGTCGTCCTCTCCTGGACGGCAGCGCGCAGCTCCGAGCGGGACAACTCACCCGCCTCGATCCGGTCGAGGAAGGCGTCGGCCTCTGATGCCGGCAGGCCGCGCACCTCCGCATGTACCGAAATGGCGAGGGTGAATCGCCGGCGATTCACCTCGAAAGCCCTGGCCGTGCTTGAAAACCGGATTAATTTCTCAGGGGACATCCCGATCCGGCGGGCAGTCTCCCGGAGCGATACGCCGTCCTCCTCAGCAATGGTGTTGGCAAGGTCGCCCAGTTCCCACGCAGCCGCCTGGCGCGACCCGACAAGCTGCCGACAGCGCTCCAGCCGCTTATCCAGCAGGCTGCCCCGTAGAATGCGGGCGGGGACGCTCACGCGGTCCGAATTTCCAGGGGGTGAATCGCCGGCGATTCACCCTCTGACCCACTGACAACGTTGGTCAAGGAGACAGATTTTCCGAGAGAGTCCGGCGGCGGCGGGATGGTGCCCAGGGGCGGGATCGAACCGCCGACACCGCAGGTGCATGAGCCCGCGTGCTCTACCAGCTGAGCTACCTGGGCGATCGGAGCAAGAACTCTCCGGATTTCCGGGGGGTGAATCGCCGGCGATTCACTTCCTGACCCGTCGGTGACGACAACACAGCGGGAGACCGCGCTCATCGCGCGGCTCCGTCGGTAACGAAATCGATAGCGGGTAACAGCCAGATGTGTCCGCCCAGGACATCGGCAGTGCTCATGCAGCCCTCCGACGGCCCTTTGAAGGACAGCGAGGCACCGATGGGCGGGGAATGTCGGAGGGCCACTTGGCCTGCGGCCACGCTGCGAGTGCGCACTCGATTCCGTCCGGTGCCATCTCGTGCCGTCAAGTCACAGCTCGCCGACGCTGCGACCCTCGACGAGCGGGCTGGGATAGCCGCCGGGCAGCGTCCAGATAGACAGACCGGAGCACGCCGTCGCCACGCTCCCAGCGCAACACCGTTGTTTGGTGAACGCCAAGGCGTTCACCAAATTCGGCTTGCGTCAGACCGAGCTGTTTTCGGAGTGCTGCGAGTTCCGAAGCGGGAGAGAGCAAAGTATCCATGCAATATGCATAGATAATAGAGCAACAGCTGTCAATGCATAATGCGTAGATAAATTTGTTATGCATACCGCATGGAAATTCATGACCGCCTGAGGCAGCGCCGACGGATGGCGGGGTTCCGGAGTGCCGCCGCCGCGGCTCGGGCACACGGGTGGGCCATCGGCACCTATGCGGGACACGAGAACGGCCACCGGGGCGTCACTTTGCAGGCAGCCGAGCGATACGCTCGCGCGTACCACGTCAAGCTGAGGTGGCTTCTGGGACTTGAGGAGGATGCAGGCGTTCCCGACCTCCATCACCTCCATGGGCAGGTATTGGCGGTGACCGAATCCATGGTGGCGCCGGTTGACGGGAGCGGTGAGGAGGATCCGAGCAAACGCTACATTGAGATGCTGGAGGTGGAGCCTTCCGCCGGCGGGGGCTCTCACATTGAGGACGCTCCAGTCCGAGGGCGCCTCGCGTTCCGGCGCGCCTGGCTCAACCTGCACGCGCTGATCGCGTCGGAATGCGTGGTCATCCGAGTGCGCGGCGAGTCGATGGAGCCGACGCTTCCGGACAAGTGCTCGATTCTCGTCGCGAAGCATCGCAACCGGCGTCGGGACAAGCACATCTTCGTGGTGCGCACGGAAGACGGACTGATAGTCAAGAGGGCACGAAAGGATGGCAAGTCCTGGCTGCTCGTTAGCGACCATCCGGCGTGGAAGGACCTACCGTGGCCTCGCGACGCCGACGTGATTGGCGAGGTTGTGTGGATGGCGAAGACTCTGGGCTGAGACGTAGCCCCGGACGACGGCAAGAAGTAAGGCCGCGAAAGCGGCAGAAAAGAGGTGGGGAAAGAAGAGTTAGTTGACAAAAGATATTGAAAATCGTATACAGTTGCGCATGGACTCAAGCAACCAATTCTAAGCAACCAATTCGAGGAATAGCCGTGACGAGGCTCGAAGATTTCATCAAAGACCAAGTTCCGCAGTCACAATGGCCTGTGATACCTACCGTTTTGACGTCGGCTTATACCGCCGTGGATGAACTCGTAAAAGACAGCCCAATTCTCCAAGTGGAAAGTGCTCAGGATAACAAGGGACGCGTGATTTCGTATGCAGTTGATTGGTCTTTACTCCGGGCTATCGAGACTGGTGCCTTGGATTGCGATTTCCGTTGGCGAGATTTTGCAAGTCCCACTGGCCGCTTTCTCGAACTGCGGTTTTCGCATTCGACGGCCTCAGTGAGTCAAGTCGCGAATCCCGCCCGGCAGCCGCGAAATGTTGTGTTTCGGGAGAACGCACGGCTAAACAACCAGCCCGCATTCGATCTGCCGGAATTTGAAGAAGAAAAGATAATTGCTGGCTTGCCGCACTTTCTGCTTATCCATGGTCATCAGACGCTAAATTTTGCGCATTTCGCCGTTCCGTCTCATGTTTCGAAAACACGGTACTCTTGGCGTTCTCCGAATCTAATGAATATTCCGCACGAAATTTTGTCGGACGGGCCAGCCACAGAGGATACCGATTCTGCCCTAGATGATCTTGAGTTGCTTAAAGAGGACATTGAGAAGTGGCGGCGGGATAACGGCGATGGCTAACAATATCGTCCACTTCCCGAACGCCGCTCAAGGAAGCGCTTCTGGGCGGCTTTTGATTCCGCAGCGCCTCACCGAAGCTCGGCAAGTGGCGCTCCTTACACAAACAGAGCTTGCTAATCGAATTGGCGTAAGCCGTCAGGCGGTGTCCGCTTATGAGCGTGGGACCAAATTCCCTGTGCCGAACACTATGGGGAAAATGGCAGATGCTTTGGGGCAACCGGTAGCATTTTTTACAAGAAGTGAGCGTTGGACCTTCGGAGAACATAGTGCCAATTTTTTTCGAAAAATCGGACCTGATACCAAGCGGAGGAATCGAGCGTGCGAGGTATTGGCGGATTGGTTTTCCAGCGTTGCATATGCATTCAACGAAATCGCCAACTTTCCCCCCATCGATATTCCTCAGTTTGAGCCGCATGATTCGACTTCCTCGGCCTATACCGAGGAAGAAATCGAGGGTATGGCAGAGGAGACTAGAAAGCACTTTGGATTAGGACTCGGCCCTATTTCCAATGTACTCCGCCTGATTGAATCGAAGGGCGTCATTACCTGCCGGTTCCGGATGACCGGTGAAAAAGTGGAGGCGTTTTCCTATTGGGCTGGCGACCGCCCATTTGTATTTTTGGCATCTGACAAAGAAAGCGCAGCGCGGGCTAGGTTCGATGCCGCTCATGAACTCGGGCACCTTTGTTTGCATCGATGGGTCGGCCGTGAAGAGATCGAGGATAAAGATCGACTTAAGCAAATAGAGGCAGAGGCAGATCATTTTGCCGGAGCGTTTCTGCTTCCTAGAAAATCGTTTCCAAACGAAGTTTACGCGCCCAAAGCAGAAGCTTTCGTTGACCTTAAGGCCAGGTGGAAGGTGTCGATTCAAGCGATGGTTTATCGCTGCAAAAATTTGGGGCTATTCGATGAACAGCAGATCACAAATGTTTACAAGCAAATTTCATATAAGAGGTGGCGCACTGTTGAGCCCCTGGATAAGGGGCAGCGTGCTTTACCGTTTGAGGAACCAATGTTGCTGCGGCGGGTTGCTGAGCTAGTTTTCGAAAGTGGGCGATACAGGGTTGATGAATTTAAATCTGACATCGCACTTTCGGATGAGACATTGGAGCAGCTAATCGGAATTTCGTTCGCCACGAACGATGAGATCTACCCCACCCCCGACTTTGAACCGCGTATTAAGTGAACATTTTTCTTGAAGGTAAGCAAATAATTTCACATAGAGGTATGGACGGATTGCCCCTAGATAAGCGCGTTCAAATCCTCCACATGCTGGTTGAGGGTTCCTCCATGCGGTCGGGGTTCGGACTCCGGGATTGACTACTTGTTGCTCTCCTTGCTTCTACAACGATGACTGGTTCTCGCTTCTTCTGGTTCCGGGAGAGCAACGTGAAACGCTGGTCTGAATGAACTGAAATCGCAGACGTTTCCACCCCGTCAGGCTGTTCGATCGGGCTTGTTCTTCCTGTGACACCTGTCACCTTTACGTCCACTTAGTTCTCTCTCACGATTCGCCTCCGACCATCGGAGGCGGATCGATGCCTGCGAAGTTCAGCGCACTTGATGGGTGGTTCGATGTGTTCCGAGCGGGCACCCACACCGACATGCGCGGCTCCAAAAACAGTTTTGACGCGGCGACTCTCGACGGGATCGTCTCCAACTACGCTGATCAGGATCCGGTCCCGGTTGTCGTCGGGCACCCCGAGGACGACGCACCGGCCTACGGCTGGGTCGATCGAATTCGACGCGTCGGCGACCGCCTCCAGGCGCGACTTCGTGACATTGCGCCGGCGTTCCGCGAGGCGGTCGAGGAGGGTCGATACGCCGGCCGTTCGGTGGCGCTACTCAAGGGCCAGGACGGCACTTTCTCGCTGCGGCATATCGGCTTCCTGGGCGGTGCGGCACCGGCTGTAAGCGGCCTGGCGCCGACGCGGTTCGCGGCGCCTGCATCATTTGCGACTTACGAGTTCGCCTCCAGCGAGGGCGTCCTCCGGGACGGGATCCGGCGGATTGCTGCGGTGTTGCGCAGCGTGCGCGAGTGGATCATCGACAGCAACGATCTGGAGACGGCCGACAGGATCGTGCCCGCATGGCAACTGGAGGGCATTGAACCATCCGCCCGCGAGGACGGCCACGACGACGTGTCCGGCGACGCGACGACCAATTTTTCCGAGCGCGTTGACCTCCCGGAGGGGGGACCTGCAGCGCCGGCTACCGACACCAATAACATCACCGACACCAACAAGGAGGCAGAAATGCCCGAAGACGACAAGACTCCGGCCGGAGGCCGGGAAGATTCACCGTCCAGTGCCGCGCTCAAGGAGCGGACGGCTGAACTGGACGCCCGCGAGAAGGGACTCGCAGAGAAGGAGACCGCGTTCGCGGAGCGCGAGCGCACCGCGGCGGCGGAAGCCGAGATCGAGAAAGCTATCTCGGACGGGCGACTTCTGCCGCGTGAGAAGGCGGGGGCGGTAGCGTTCCTGACCTCGCTCGGCGACGGGGACGGAGCGACGACGCTCTCGTTCGCGGGGGCCGACGCTGGCCGGATCGAAACATCGCCGCGTGAGTGGTTCCTCGAGTTTGTTGGCGGCCTCAACAAGCGGGTCGACTACGCCGAACGTTCGAACCCTGCCCGCACACCGTCCGAAGACGGTGCCCTTGCCGACGACCGCTTGGCTAACGAGCGGGTTGCTGCGCGGGCCCGGGCCTACATGAAGACGGCGCGCGAGCGCGACGAGACGGTGACGTATGCCGCCGCGGTCGATGCTGTTCGCGCCAATGCCGACACCAACACGAGGGAGGCTTAGATGCCACGACACGACACACTGATCACTAATCACGTTGCGGACGGTGCCGTAAAGGCGCACCGGATCGTGATCCACGGTGCCAAGGCCGGCCAAGCAAAGGAGGCCTCGGACGCGACGAAGCCGCCAATCGGGGTCTCGCACGCGATCGATGCTGCCGACGACGCCCGTCTCGACGTGCACCGCGAGGGCATCGCCGAGATCGAGTACGGCGGCACTGTCGCGGCCGGCGACTGCTTGAAGGCGACCGCCGACGGCAAGGCCGTTTCAACAACGACGGCCAACGACTGGTGCGTTGGCGTTGCCGATCGAGCCGGTGTGACCGGCGACATTGGCAGCGCTCACGTCCGACCGCTGCGCTACTAGAGCTAGGAGAACAAGCACATGCCCCCCTTTGCAATCGAAACCCGCCTCACCCAAATCGCGATGACGGTGAAACCCGAGGGCCTGATCGCCGATGAGGTGTGTCCGCGGGTGATGGTGCCCGCGGAGAAATTCACATACGCCCGGGGCCGCCCGGGCGAGACTCACAAGATTCCCGAAACCCTGATCGGCCGCCGTTCGCGAGCCAATCAGGTGGAATTTGGCACGGATCACGTGACCGAATCGACCGAAGACCACGGCCTTGAGGACTCGGTGCCGGTGAAAGACGTCCACGTCGCCCGCAGCGGCTCGACGAGTTGGGATCCGCTGGCTGAGGCGACGATGAATACCTCGACGCTGGTGGCGCTGGCGCGCGAGAAACGGGTGGCAGACCTGGTGTTTGCGGCTGGAAATTACGAGACAGCTCATCAAGCGACGCTGTCGGGCACATCGCAGTGGTCGCATTCAAACAGCGACCCGATCAAATCGATCGCCGAGGCGATGGACAAACCGTTACTGAGGCCGAACGCGCTGGTGCTGGGGCAGTCCTCTTGGACGGCGTTGCGGCGCCACCCGAAGATCGTCGAGGCTACGGCGCGCTCGGGTGCGGGCACTGGTGCTGCTGGCCTTGCGATGCGCGATGCGGTGGCGGAGCTGTTCGAGCTCGACCGGATAATTATTGGACGATCTTTCCACAACTCGGCGGCGAAGGGGCAGAATGCGAGCCACACGCGGCTATGGGGTAAGCATGCCTCTCTGGTCCACCTGAACCCTGCGGTTTCCGGGGCCATGAGCGCACAACCGACGTACTGCTTCACAGCGGAGTGGATGGGTCGTCAGGTGATGACCTACCACGACGATTCGATTGGCGTTGCCGGTGCGGAGATCGTCAAAGTCACGGAGTGCGTCAAGGAACTCGTCGCCTGGAAAGCAGCGGGATACCACTTCAAGAACGCGGTTGCCTGAGGCCTAGCGGTGCCGTATGCGACCCGCGAGGACTTGGAGGCTCGTTTCTCGGCCGACGAGATTCGCCGCCTGGACGATACGAGGTCCGGCCGGGTGATGACGGCGCTTGCGGACACGCACGCCGAGCTCGACGGCAAACTCGCTTCGACGTTCGCCCTGCCGCTTGCCGGTGACGAGCATCCGCAGTTGCGACTGATTGCGTGCGACATTGCACGCGCGAGGCTTTACGGCCGTGAGCTGCCTGACGTCGTGCGGGATCGCGCGCGCCAGGCGCGGAAAACCCTCAAGGGCCTGGTTGACGGGAGCGTGACACTCTTTGACGAGCAAGGCGTAGAGATCCCGGTGCGCCAGGTCCGTGACAGCACATGTCCGGACGCTCCGGTGATGACCGCCACCAACCTGGAGGGAGTCTAATGGCTGGAGCGGGGGTTGAAATCCGGTTCGATGACAAAGAGTTCCGGTCGCAGTTTGGCCGCCTTGTCGGGAAAATCGAAGACCCCTCACCGATCCTGGACGAGATCGGCGGTCGCCTGGTGCTGTCGGTCGAGCGGCGCTTCGAGCTGGAGCACGGCCCGGACGGTGCCCCGTGGCCGAAGTCGGGGCGTGCGCAGGCCGAGAACGGGCAGACGCTCACGGGCACCGGTCGGCTTCGCGCTTCGATCACCCACAGTCTCCAGGCAGACGCTGTGGAGGTCGGAACCAACGTGGTCTACGCGGCGATTCATCAATTTGGCGGCAAGACGCCGCCGCGGACGATCCGGCCGAAGCGCCGCAAGGCGCTCTACTGGCCGGGTGCGCGCCATCCGGTAAAGAAGGTCGAGCATCCTGGAAGCGAAATCCCGGCGCGACCGTTCCTCGGCATCTCCAGGGACGATCGGGCGATGATCGCCCGCGTGGTGAGCCAGCATCTCGGGGAGGGCCGGTGATGACCGGCAGTGTCTCGGTAATCGAGCGTGTGATCGTGCGTCTTCGGGAGACGGGCTACTTCGGCGAAGTGTTCGGTGCCCTGGAAGCATCGGCGGTGGAACGCGAGTTCGGAAAACCGGCTGCGGTCGTGTATCCGGCGTTCGACGATTCGGGCGAGAACCTCGCCGGTCGTGCGGGAGCCATCCAGAACGTCCGCTTGACTGCGAACGTGGCTTTGTCGATTCCGGCTCCGGACGATCCGCACGGCGAGAAGGCCGGCGGCGAGCTCGCGGCTGCCATCGAGGTCACGCGCGGAGCGATCCTCGGGTGGACGCCGGAGGATTGTGAGGAGCCGTTCCGTCTTGTCCGCGGCCGGCTTCTGGAAATCGAAATGAGTCGGGTCGCCTGGCTCGAGGAGTACCGCACCCGGACGGTGATTTCCGGGGGAGAAGGAGTAGCTCATGTCTGAACCGAAACTGGTGACCCGCACGCTTGCGAAACCGCTTGTCCAGGAGGGCAAGCGGCACGAGGTGGGCGAGAAGGTCACGCTCAGCACCGAGCAGGTGCGGAGGCTCGAGGAGCAGGGGCAGTTCGTGTCCACTGCGTCCGCGTCCAGAAAGGGAGGTAGCCATGTCGAAGACCGCGCCTGAAATTCACACCAACAACATTGTTCTGGGCTCAGGGGAACTGTTCATCGACGTTCTCGACGCCGACAGTGCCCCGACTGGAGAGCGCTACGTGGGGGATGCCGTCAGCGCGACGCTTTCGGTGACGAGCGAGCGGACACAAATCTACTCGGGGACGGGTGAAGTGGCGCAGGTGCTTGCCGATGAGTTGACGCAGATCACCCGAACGATGGGGTTAACGCTGCACGACACGACGCTCGAGAACTTCGCGCTGTTTGTTGGCGGCACGACATCGGAGGTGGCGGCGAACACCACAGCGGTCGTCAACGAGAAGATCGCGGTCAAGCACGGGCACTGGTATCAGCTTGGCCGGACCGCCCAGAACCCCCGTGGTGCCGGTGCCGTCACGGAGAGCACGGTTGCCGTGGCAACGGAGAAGAACGCAAATTCGCTCGCCAACGCGAACAATGAATCCTTTGAGGTGGACGCGTCTCGCGGGCGGGTCTACATCCAGCCGAATGCGACGGGGATCGCCGACGATTCCTCGATCTACGTCGATTACACGCCGGCGGCAAAAAAGCGTCAGCAGGCGAA
The DNA here is from genome assembly GCA_965206145.1 of Alphaproteobacteria bacterium. Lineage (GTDB taxonomy): Bacteria > Pseudomonadota > Alphaproteobacteria > TMED109 > TMED109 > CBDBIK01. The sequence goes on along the minus strand of CBDBIK010000009.1, from coordinate 11,682 downwards.
GAGCTACACGATCCCGCAGGCGACACTAGTCGCGGTGCGCTACCTGGAGAGCGCGAAGCGCGGGGCGCAGGGGCGGGACATTTACGCAGGAAAATGCAGTCTTGCTGCGAGTGGCGAGATGCAGTTGATGAGCCGCTCGGCCGAGCAGCAAATTCCGCTCACTGCAGCGATCCAGGAGCCGGGTGGAGGCGCGCCCGCTCTGGTCATCGACGGCGAGTCTGTCGGCTGATGCCGACGACCAGCGACGCGACCGTGACGGCTTCCAACGGCGGGACGGACTCCCCGGCCCCGGACGACGACGAGGCGGCGGCAATTCTCTTTCCGGACGTCGACGTTGACGTTCGCGATCCCGACACCGGGAAGATGACACGAATCACGGTCCGTGAGTTCCGGTTCCGCGAGGCGCTGGAGCTGCAGGGGCGATCGAAGCCGCTGCTTGATGCGCTGACCGACATTGCCGGCGGGTGCGAGGGTCCGGTGAAAGATCTTGACGTCATCGACCAGGTGTTGTCCGAGCACGCTGACACATGGCTTGCGCTCATTGCCCGGGCGTGCGACCGCGAGGTTGCCTGGGTCGGCCGCCTTGGTGCCTCGGACGCGACGTCCGTGTCGGCGGCGATGTGGACGGCAAACCGAAATTTTATCTTGGGCAGGATCGTCGGGGCTCTCCAGGGGCGGGAGATGCTGGCGAGCCTGTCGGCATCGCAGAAGTCCTCGACGGACTTGTCCGCGCCGGCCACGCAACCGGCCATCACGACGTCTGCGAGCGGCTGACGCTTAGGCAGATGCGTCTTTTCGCGGCAGTCGACCTTCGACGCCGGGCGGACGACGCGGCGGCGTTCGCGGGCGCGCTTGCGCGTCTTCTGGGCCCGGAAGGCTGAACGATGCCGGGTGATCTCGATCTCGCGCTGCGGATCCGCACCGACCTCGATGGCGCGCTGCGCGAGCTGCGCGGTCTTCGGGGCGAGGTAACGAAGCTCGGCACCTCTTCGACGGCGGGTGGGCGCCAGGCGCGAGAGCTTGGACGGGGTCTCGATCGCGCGCGCGGTGCCGCGCGGAACATGGTCACACAGCTCGGGTTGATGGCAGCCGCCTACGTGTCGGTCGCGCAGGCAGGGCGTCTGGTTGGCAAGGCACAGGATTTCGACACCTCGCTGTCGCGGATCACCGGTTTGGTGGGAACCGCGAAGGAGGAGGTGGAAAAGTACCGCGCGGAGATTCTGAAGCTCCCGAAGGAGACCGGCCGCGGCGTCAATGAGCTTGGCGATGCCCTCTTTTTTATCGCCTCGGCAGGTGCCGAGGGCGCAGAGGCGCTCGACATCCTTCGGCAGTCGGCGAAAGCTGCCGCTTCGGGTCTGGGTGACACAACGGCGATCGCTGATGCTGCGACGTCGGCGATGAACACCTACGGGGCAGAAACCCTCGCGGCCGGCGATGCCATCGGGACACTGATCGCCACCGTCCGGGAGGGGAAACTCGACGCCGCGTCCCTGGCACCACAAATCGGGCCGTTGCTGCCGCTGGCAAAGCAGTTGGGCGTCGAGTTTCACGAGGTCGGTGCCGGACTGGCAGTGCTCAGCCGCTCGGGGTTCAACGCTGCAAACGCGTCCACGGCGCTGCGCGGGATTTTCACGCAGCTCATCCGGCCCTCGGAGCAGGCCCGGAAAGCCATGAAAGACCATCAGCTGAGTGTCGAGGACCTGCGGCGCAGTCTCTCGGAAGAGGGTCTCCTCTCGACGTTGCTCAAGATTCGCGACGCGCTCGGTGAGAATCAAGATGCGATCAGCAAGATCTTCCCGGATACGGAAGGGCTGGTTGGCGTGCTGACGTTGCTCAGTGACCAGGGGGAGACCGTGGCGGAAATTTTCCAGTCCCTGGCCATGTCGGGAGTGGCGGACCTGGATACCGCTTTCAAAGTGGCAGCCGACAGCATTGAGTTTCGTTTCAACGCGGCACTGAGGGACATGGAAGCCCAAGGTATTCAAATCGGATCGGAACTGCTCCCCAGTATGGCCGCTGCTGTCGAGTTGCTCGCCGAGAATCTTCGACTGGTCGTTGCCGCCGTCGGCATTCTTGTCGGCTACAAGCTGGGCCTGGTGCTGGCGGGGGCAGGAGCGGGCGCGATCGTTGCGGTACGGGGCGTGGGGACACTGAGCGGCGCCATGCTCGCCCTGAACGCAGCGATGCGCGCGAATCCGGCCTTTCTCGTCGCTTCAGGGGTGGCGGCCGTGGGCGGCGCTCTCGCCGCCATGATCATCTCGACAGAGGACGCGGCGGATGCGACCGACGAGCTCGCAGGCAAGAGCCGTCTGGCCATCGATGCGCTGCTTCGGCAAGCCGAAGCTGAGCTCGCCGTCGCTGAGGCTCAAGCGGCGCGACGTGATGCTCTCGGCGAGTTTTCAGCCATCGGGGGCGATCCCCGGATTGCGGAGCTCCGGGCCGAGATCGAGCGGCTGCGGGCTGCGTTGACCGATCTCGGCAAAGCCGCCGGCATCGCCATGGCCGATGTGGAATATGGCCTCGGGAAAGCAGCCGAGCAGGCCTCCGCTGCGGCTACGAAGGTCGGCGACGGACCTGCTGAGTCGGTCTCTGCCGCGGCGACAGAGATTGAACGGATCATCGCTGCGTCCCAGGACACGATCGCGCGGCTCACCTTGTCGCGGATTGCTCTGATTGACCGAAAGGAGGCCAAAGCGCTCCGCGGGCTCGAGGATCTTCGCGGCGCGGAGGGGGTTGCCGAGGAACGGCTGCAAGCTGCCATCGCGGCTGTGCGAGAGCGAGCATTTCAGGAGCGTGAGATCGCCCTGCAGGAGCAACTCGACCGCGAGCACGAGATCCGCCAGGACCGGGCAGCACGGCTTCTCGAGGCCGAGCGCTCGGCTCTCAAAGGTCTTGCTGTTGCGGTTCGCGGGCAGCTCAGTCCCTACGAGCAGGCGCGGGCGGCGGCGGAGACCTGGAAGACTGAAACACTGTTGGCCCTAGACGACGTGAGCGACGGCTACGACGCGCTCGCGGCGCAGGTCGAAGACGTCTACGTCACTCGCATTCGGGCGATCGAGGAAGAGGAACAGGAACGCCGCCTCCGGGAGAGCACCGAGTTCCGAGACGGCGCGGTGCGGGCGTTCCGGGACATCCAGGCGGAGGCGGACGGCAGTGCCTCCGCTGCCAAAGAGGCGATTGCGAATGCCTTCCAGGGTGCCGAGGAGGCGCTCGTTCGATTCGCCTCCACCGGCAAGCTGCGGTTCCGGGACCTCGCGAACAGCATCATCGCTGATCTTGTCCGGATCTCGATCCGGAGGTCGATCACGGCGCCGCTCGCCGGCGCGCTGGGCGACATCTTCGGTGAAACGGATGACGGCGGCACGGATGGCGGTGGATCCGCCGCCAGCGGCTTCCCCTACAACGTGGGGCACGCCGGCCTGATCGCTGGTGTCGCCAGCGGCACCCGTCGGACCGGGGTTTCGCCGGCGACGTTTGCCGGTGCCGGTCGCTATCACGGCGGCGGCCTGGTCGGCGGCTTCGGTTCCGGTCTGGGCCCCGGCGAGATCCCCATCATCGCTCGGCGCGGCGAAGGGGTATTCACGCCTGAACAAATGTCGGCACTCGGCGCACCGCCGCAGATCACAGTCAACTTCGAAAACCGCGGCACACCGCAACGGCTCGCCGAGCCGACGCGCCAGGCATTCGACGGGCGCAGCGTGGTGGTGACCGCGATTGTCGAGGACATCGCCAGCAATGGCGCATCGGCGCGCGCGATCGAGGGTGCCTTCGACGTGCGACGAAGGTCTTCATGACGGTGGCGTCCTCGGTCTGGCCCGGCTACGCGCGCATCGTCGCCGACGGGCTTGCGGCCGGTCGCCGAAGCGACGTCGCTCGCAGCGAGGCCGACGATGGTGCTGTTCGGCAGGTGCGGGTTCGCACCGAGGCCCTCGATACTCGCTCGGTTCAGATATTGGTCGGAACCGGCGAACAGCTCGAGGCGTTCCAGGGATGGGCGGCGGGCAACGCTGCCGCGTGGTTCCTGTTCCCGGATCCGGTGCGCGGCGCGCAGGTCGAGGCGCGGGTTGTCGACGGCGCCGGTGGTATTCGCTACGAGGAGCGCGCCGTTGCGGGCTCCGTCACCTGGTCGGCGACCTGCGAGCTCGAGGTGCGCCCCGGGACTTCGGGGATCGCGCGCCTCCCGGTGGCTCTCGCCTGGGGAACGCGCGATCTCGCGTGGGGGCAGTCATGACGGCCCCCGTGATCAAGATCAACCGGCTCGACGTGGCGGAGGCCCCCGATGATGACGACCGGGTTCTGGTGTTCCCGGCAGGCGGCTTCACTGACGATGACGCGGGCACTGGAGCGCTGAAACTCCAAACCGTACCCATTTCTGCACTTGGCGACCTCGTAAGCGCGTCGCAGGGCTATCAACGCGAAGTGATCCTCGACTTCTCTGCGACTTCGGCGACGGATAGCACGAACGGCGTCAACGCCCACAAAACGGTCCAGCTTCCCGAGAACTACGGAGATTACGACAACCTCGAATACGTCGCGATTCTGGAGGCGCAGGAGGCGGTCCACGAGACGGTTCCTATCCCGCTCTTGTCGCTCAGCTCATTCGGCGACGGCGCCGGCTCATTTCATGCTTACCGCGACGGTGAGCTTGTCACTGCTCGGGGAATTCGTACCGCTGGGCAACTCGATGTGGTTTGGAACCAGACGTCGCGAGAGATCGCGCTGCGACGGAATACAGAGGCGACCGGGGAGGGGGAGGGGTTTTTCTGGATGGCCCTCGTCCGTTACGGCCGCTAGATGCCATCGATGCCATCGTCGAGCTATGAACGCGCACGGCGCGAAATCGCACCGCGTGACGTGGTGCTGGACGCGATTGAGATTTCACACGCGGATCTTCCCACTCCGGCGCGTGCCGTGAACGATGCGCACGAGCACGTGATCGAGGGTGAGCGTTACCCGGGACTGCCATTCCGGGCGAGATTAGTCGACGACGTGGAAGGGCGTGCGCCCTCAGCCGAGATCACGGTTGACAACATCGGCCGCGACCTCACCCAGTGGATTGAACTCGCGCAGGGCGGCACCGGCGGCACCGTCCGGGTGATGCAGGTCCTTGTCCGCGACGTCGATGGCGATGCGGCCGTCGAGTGGGAGCTCACGCTCGACGTGCTGTCGACGCGGGTCGACCAGCGGCTGGTAACGGTTCGGCTCGGTTTCGACCCACTTCTCAACAGGCCAGCGGTGCTGTGGCGTCACGACCCCGAGCGGAGTCCAGCGATTTTCTGATGGCGGGGCACTGGACGGAAACCTATGTCGGCCGACCTTATCTCGAGGGCGATCACGACTGCGCGACACTTGTTGAAACCGTTCTGCGGGAGCGATTCGCGATCAACGCGTCGCTGCCGCCCGCGGCGCGGAGCATCCGGGCCCGGGATCAGCAGGTTGCAGAGGAGGTAACGACCCGCTGGATCCAGGTTCTCTGCCCGCGCGAGGGCGACGTCGCCGTCATGCGCGCAACCGGCCGGCTACGCACCCTAGGGAATCACATCGGCGTGCACGTGGACGTGGTCGGCAGCGGTCACGTGCTCCACTGCGCCGCCGGCGTCGGGACCTGTCTCCACGCTGTCGCGGCGCTTTCAGAGCGTGGCCTCGAGGTCTGCGGGAGCTTCCGGTGGCTGTGACCATGACAGACCTGGTCACGCGCCCGACGGTGGACATTCTGCCTCACCCGCTGACGACGGAGTTCCGAGACCTTCGGATCGTCGTGCTTATTAAGCCCGGCGACAGCCTGGGCGACCTGGTGCGCCGGGAGTGGCCTGGATCACTCCGCGATCCGATCGATGTCCACGTGGACGGTGTCCTGGTTGCACCCGGAGCCTGGGACGCGACGCCGCTCGAGGGGGTACGGGTGGTGACGCTCCGCGCCGGCCTCCGAGGCGGCGATGACAGCAACCCGCTGCGGGTGATCGCTCTGATCGCCGTCGCCCTCGTCGCGGCGTGGGCCGGTCCCGCCGCCGTGACGGCGCTCGGGATCAAAGGCGCATCCTTCGCCGGTGCCGTCCAAGCTGGCGTGAGTGCCGCGGTCACCATCGCGGGGAATCTCCTGGTGAACGCCCTCATCCCGCCGCGCCTGCCCGGCCAACCCGATTCGGGCGCGACACCTGACCCGGCCTACTCCATCTCCGGAGGTGCCAACGCCATCCGTGCCTATGAACCGATGCTGCTGGTTCTCGGTCGCCATCGGGTCTACCCCGACCAGGGTGCACGCGCGGCGGCCGAGTTTCGGGGTGGCGAGCAGTACCTCGCCTCGATGTTTCATTTCGGCGTTGGCGATCTCGATGTCGGCGAGATCCGGCTCGGCGAGACACCGCTTGATAGTCGCGACGAGGTTGAGACGCAATGGAGCACCAACGACGGACACCTCCCGCTCGCTCCTGGAAACGTCGACACCATCGAGGGAGCCGATCTCGAGGACACGACATGGGTCGAGCGGCGAGCGGCGGGAAACGCGACAGCGCTCTCCTTCGATTTCGTCGGACAGATATTCCAGGTCGAGAACGACGGCACCTACCGCCGCTTCAGCGTCGTCGTTGAGATTGAGATCACAGCCCCGGGACACCGAATCACGCGCACGTGGTCGATCGGTAACGCCGATGCAGATCCTGTGCGCCGCTCGTACCGAATTGACGTCCCCGACGGTGTCAGCGAGTGGACCATCCGGGTGCGTCGGAGCGGAGCGCGATCGGACTCGAACCGGGTCTACGACCAGCTCGCCTGGATGGCGTTGCGGATCCACCAGCCCGATGAGGCCGACTACCGGGGGCAGACGCGTCTTGCGGTCCGAATTCGCGCGTCGGGACAGATCTCCGGGCGCATCTCGCGTCTGTCGGCGATTGCCGCGCAGAAGATTCCCATTTGGAATGGGACCGCGTGGACAGCACCCCGGGCGAGCTCAAACCCGGCGTGGCTTTTCCGATGGTTTGCGCAAGGAATCCACGTCGACGGCCGCCTCGTCGCCGGAGCCGGCCTGCCACCTGCACGGATCGACGATGCAAAAATTAAAACGTGGGGTGCCTGGTGCGACACGCAGAACCTCGAATGCAATCACGTCCTTCGTTCCGCCACGACGGTCGCCGAGGTGCTGACGCTGATCGCTCAATGCGGACGCGCCAGCCCTTCCTGGGCGGCAGGGCGACTGGGGGTTGTGTACGAGGACCGGGACCAGCCAGTGAGCGCCCTGGTCACACCGGGGAACATCCTCGCCGGAAGCTTCGAGGTTTCCTACGTCGCCGGGCCCGTCGCCGAGGAGGTTGTGTGCCGGTTCACCGACCCGGACCTGGACTGGCGATCGAACACCGTGCGCAGGACCATGCCCGGGGTCATTGCGCCAGCGTCGAGCGTCACGCTCACCCTCCGAGGTGTCACCTCCGCGCGCCAAGCTGCGATCGAGTGCAATCTCACGGCCGCCCGCCAACTCCACGGCCGACGTCGAATGTCGTGGGAGATGGGCGCGGCGGGGCTCACGGCGATCCACCGCGGTGACGTCGTGCGTGTCACTCATGCGCTCATCGATGGCGGCACCGCGGGCCGGGTGACCGAGATCGCGAACGACGGCGCACGTCTCGCGCTGTCGCGACCGGTCGAGCTTGCCGGCACCAATGACCAGCTTCTCCTCGCGCTGCCCGACGGCACCCTCCACGCTACCGCCGTCGAGCACCCCGACGACGCTGGGACCACCGGACCCACGAACACTGTCAGCATCACGGTCCCGCTGCCTGCGCCGACTGCCGGAACCGATCCGTGGGATCCGGCGGACATTCTCTTTCGTTTTTATGAGTCCTCGCGCCCGCCGACACTGGCGCGCATCGTCGCCGTGGAGCCGCGCGCGGACCACAGCGTCCGTTTCGAGGCGATCGACGAGGTGGCCGCCTATCACGCCGCCACCACCGCCGATCTCACGGTTCCGCTGCCTCTCGCACCGCGGCCGCAGCCGCGGGTTGTGGCCGGCATCATCGTCGAGACGCTTGTCCGCGCCGGTGCCGGATCCGCCGTCGAAATCGTCCTCGACCTCACCGTCGCCGGCGACTGGCGGGGTGGCGTGGTGCGGGCATCTCTCGACGATGGGCCGGTCCGCACCGCCGCCGTCCTCACGCACGGCGACACCCAGGCGCGCTGGCTATCGCAGCCGGCCGGCCGCCTCGAAGTCACCGTCGTCCCCGGTGCCGAGTCTGCACCCGTCGGACAGCCTTGGCGGACGAGCTACCAAATCAAGGGCGAACTCGTGCCGCCCGGTGATCCCTCGAACGTCCTTATTGATGTTCTCGGCGACGGGACCAGGCGTTTCCGATGGGAGCCTCCCACCGATCCGGATTTCGCAGGTGTCGAGATCCGCTACGCGCCCGACGGGATCCAGGCGATCGCGTGGGACGACATGGTGCCTATGCACCGCGGGATCCTCACCGCTTCGCCCTGGGAGACAACCGAGCCGCCGCCAGGGCGGTGGGTGTTCGCTTTCCGCAGCCGTGACGCCGGCGGGAGGCTCTCGGAAGAGGACGTTCGCATCGTCGCCGCCATCGGAGATCAGCGGCTTGGAGATGCCCTCGTCTGGCGCTGCCCTTCGGCCGAGGGATGGCCCGGGACCATTACTGGCGGGCGTCGTTCCGACGATGGTCGCGATGCGATCGAGGGCGTCGGGAGTTACACCTGGAACAGTCTCCTGAGCTGGAACGATTGGGACTCATGGGAGCTGGGCGATGGCGACGACGGAGCCCGCGAAGTCATTTACACCACCCACGAGATCGACATCGGCACCAGGGTGACAGGCCAGCTCCGCTGGCAGGGCGATACCTCTGGCGATGTCGCCTTCGAGGCACGCATCGCCGATACCGCCACCGCACTGCGCGGCGCGGCGTGGACTGCCAGTCAACAAGGAACGCACGTCGAGGGACGCTGGCTCCAGTTGCGCTGGAGGCTCACCGGCGATGGCACCGTGCCGCTGCGGCTCGATCATCTGTGCTGGGGTCTCCACGCCTCCGTCGTCGAGCGGCGGATCCTGGATGCACACACCGCCAGCTGGGAGGGATCGCGCACCGGGGGCCGGACGATCCCCGTCGAGGGGCTCTCGCCCGTGACCGACGTCCAGCTGACGCTCCAGAACGTCGGTGCCGGGGCGAGCTGGGAGCTTCTCTCCAAGAGCCCTCCCAAAGTCCGGATCTACAACGCCACCGGCTCGCCGATCAACGCGACCGTCGATGCCGTCGTCAGGGGAGCAGTCACCACGTGAATAAAGACAAGGAGAAGTGCCATGGCATGGCCGGAAGATAACCTCAGCACCGCGCAACTCGATGCGGGTAGCGACAAGCCACCGCGCGGCGAGTTCCTGAAGCTGTTCCGCAAGTTCAAGGAGCTCCTCGCCGCCCGGGGACGCCCCGGCGGCGTCGCCGCGCTCAATGACGACGGGAAGGTTCCGAACGCGCAACTCGGCCGCGGCAGTGCCGGTGGCATCGCCGCTCTCGGTACCGGGGCGAAGGTTCCGGCTAACCAGCTGCCTGTCGGTGCGGCATCCGGCGTCGCCGGCCTCGACGCCGAAGGCAAGGTACCCGTCGCCAACCTCCCGGCCTCTGCTCTTCAAACGGGAATCACCACAGTCAGCGGCGCCTCGGACGCCAGCAGGGGGACGACCGTCGCTGTCAGTGGCGTCGTCGACGGCTCAACCCTTGAGCTCTCCGTCGATGTCGCCGTCAGCAACTCGAGCAGTAGCAGTTCCAGCAGCAGCTCCAGTTCGTCCGGATCGAATAGATGGAGGTGAACTAGACCACATGTACATGGCCGAACTCCAACAGGCCCGGGGCGGGCAGCCACAGGGAGTACTCCACCCGTCGTCAGCCGGAAATTCCCTCCTGATGGCCGCCGAGCGAGCTTGGGGAGGCCCGTTGCCAGGCGTTTGCAAGGGCATCCAGACCGACCCGCTCCGCTGCGAGATGATGGGGCAGCCGCCCGAGCGAATCCTCAAACGCGCTGGCGTCCCAGCCGGACACCCTCTGCTCTGCCGCTACTGGCAGATCTATCTCGACGAGCGGATCTGCTGCGTCTACCACAACCGCCTCAGCGTCGTGCCGCTGCCCGCGCTCCCGGCCGGTATCACGATCTGTACCGAAACCACTTCGGTGCAGATCCGTTACGCCTACGACGATGGTGCGCCGCTCCCGCGGATCCGCCTCTACGTCTCGGAGGTCCGATACGGCACCGTCCGGGCCGCCTGGCCGGACCTCGTCCCCGAGGGGCCTTGCGGACCATGGAGCTACTACGGCATCGACTACGACCGCCGCACCCTCGATGTCGAGGCCGTCAGCCTCTACCGGGTGTCCCCGCAGTTCGCGCCGCCCTCCATTCGCGAGACGGTGCTGGGTCTCGGGCGTGTCGGCCGCTAGCGTGCCGGACTACACGATGTCGGTCGGCGAAGCCCGCCTCGATCGCTGGCACCTCCTCCGGCTCGGCGGGTTGAACGTCAGTGTCCACCACATCACCACACCGGCCGATTACAGGGTCTGGGACGATCATAAGTGGCACTACCTCAGCGTCGTCCTGCGTGGGCGGATGACCGAGCTTCGAAAGATCGACGGCCGGATCGTCGAACGTCGTCTGCGCCCCGGATCGGTCACCTGTCGGCGCGGCAATGTCCGGCACTGTCTTCAGGGTGCGGACGCATGGACTCTCATCTTCACCAGCCGTGGCTACCGCAGGCCCAGGATCTATCCAAACGGACCCGACCGCCCCGGCATCACCCCCAAACGTTTCCGGAAGGAGAACCTGCCATGATCGATCGCGATGGAGAGTTCCTGCGCAACGGTGTCGACAGCGTGCGCGAGGAATGGGTACCGCTCGAATACCGCGCCAACCTCGCCGAGGCTGACTGGGAGGGGCTCGTTCGCACCTCCGCCGACCGCCTCTACCAGGCCCGCCTCGACCCTCTGCTCGCAGCCTGGAACACCGACTGGGACGAACCCGTGCCTGTGGGGGACGGAGAGGTCGACCTCCTCACATACCCCGCGCCCGGCGGATACACCGAACTGGTTCTGAACACCCTGTTCGCGGCTCTGTGCCAGGAGAGCAGGCCAGCGCACCCATACCTGCCGCTCGCTCTTCCCGCCGATTTCGGACCTCCTGTCGTCTTCGGTTCGATGCGAACCCTCGGCAATTTCGGTTGCGCCTACGCCGAGCGCGTCTATCCCTTCCACCGTGCATTTCTCGCCGTCCATGGACGGGCCAGGAGTCTGTGGCTCACAGGTCGTGGGGACACAGGCGCTCCCGCGGCAGACGTCGCCGGGCGTGTCAGCGCGCGAGAGGCCCTGCATTCGGCCGACTTCGCCGAGGAGTACCGAGCCGAGGCGAAGAAGCCGATCCGCGACCTGCTCCCAGCCAGCCTCGACGAAGCCCGCCAGTACGCCCGCGAGGCGATCGAGCGCACTTGCGCTGCCGTCGCCATGGACATCCTCGGCGTGGACACCGTCGCCGGCCTGGCAGTCAGCCGCCCCGACGAGGCGCTTGAGGCGAAAATCGCTGCCCTCGGACCCGTCGCCGCCGAAGCCCGGGCCGCCGTCGATTCCGCGGCCACGGCGACCGAGGCCTATGAGGCGATGGACGCGGGGATCGATGCAGTGCGCGCCAACGTCACGCCCGAGGCCCCCT
>CBDBIK010000008.1:0-89270 GCA_965206145.1 Alphaproteobacteria bacterium | reverse complement strand
GATTTGAAGCCGAAACCGAACGCGCCGATGGTGGCGATGGCGTTGAAGTCGGTGAACTGCACCGCGTAGTCGGGGATGCGGCGTGGCATACCGGCCAGGCCGACGAAGTGCATGGGGAAAAACAGCACGTTGACGAACACCGTGGACAGCCAGAAATGCCACTTGCCGAGGGTTTCGCTGTAGTGGTTGCCGGTCCACTTCGGCAGCCAGTAGTAGACGCCGGCGATGATCCCGAACAGCGCACCGGGCACCAGCACGTAGTGGAAATGCGCGACTACGAAATAGGTGTCGTGGTACTGGAAGTCGATGGGCGTCATGGCCAGCATCAGCCCGGAGAAGCCGCCGATGGTGAACATCACCACGAAGCCGAGGGCGAACAGCATGGGGGTCTCAAAAGTAAGCGCGCCGCGCCACATGGTGGACACCCAGTTGAACACCTTGACCCCGGTGGGCACGGCGATGAGCATGGTGGTGAACATGAAGAACAATTCCCCGGCCAGGGGCATGCCGACGGTGAACATATGATGCGCCCACACGATGAACGACAGGAACGCGATGGATGAAGTGGCGTACACCATGGAGGCGTAGCCGAACAGCGGCTTGCGCGAGAAGGTCGGGATGATTTCCGAGACCAGCCCGAAGGACGGCAGGATGAGGATGTAGACCTCCGGATGGCCGAAGAACCAGAAGATGTGCTGGAACATCACCGGATCGCCACCGCCGGCGGCGTCGAAGAAACTGGTGGCAAAAAACTTGTCGGTGAGCAGCATGGTGACCGCGCCGGCGAGCACCGGCATAACCGCGATCAGCAGGTAGGCGGTGATAAACCAGGTCCATACGAACAGCGGCATTTTCATGTAGGTCATGCCCGGCGCGCGCAGGTTCATGATGGTGGCGATGATGTTGATGGCGCCCATGATGCTGGATGCGCCGAGCATATGGATGGCGAAAATCACGAACGGCAGGCTGTCGCCACCCTGCAACACCAGCGGCGGGTACAGCGTCCAGCCGGCGGCGGGCCCGCCGCCCTCCATGAACAGCGTCGACAACATCATGGCGAAGGCGAACGGCAGAATCCAGAAACTCCAGTTGTTCATGCGCGGCAACGCCATATCCGGCGCGCCGATCATGATCGGCACCATCCAGTTGGCGAGACCCACAAAAGCCGGCATCACCACCCCGAAGATCATCACCAGCGCGTGCATGGTGGTCATCTGGTTGAAGAAGTGGGGGTCGACGATCTGCAAACCGGGCTGGAACAACTCGGCGCGGATGATGAGCGCCATGAAACCGCCGATGAAAAACATGATCAGCGAAAACCACAGGTACAGCGTACCGATATCCTTGTGGTTGGTGGTGGTAACCCAGCGCATCAGCCCCGGCGCGGGGCCGTGGTCGTGATCGTGGTCGTGGTGGTCGGCGGTGGTCGCGTAGGCGTTCATTGGTTAACCCTTATCTCGGTAGTTGGTAGCGAATTTTCAACGACGCGCGCGGCCCTTTTGGCAGCGCCGCGAGGGCTTGGTCGCTTTCTTTCATTTCATCGTGCATGGTATTTATTTCGATGCGATCTGGGACAGTTCGATGACCCTGACCTGGCCATCAATTTTGCTGTTGTGTTGGGATACATGGGCGAAGCAACACACTCACACAATCGCCCACAATCCCCCAAACACCAACCGTGACGACGGTCAATACCGCATGCGGTATGTGAGTGACGTTTTTTTTGCCAGCCAATAATCTTGCGGCTTCTTCGTTTGCGGTCATGGTCGTTTATCTCAATGGATTGGGGATGGCTAATCGGGTTTCAAATCACCCGCGCCCTTAACGCTGCCACGAACATCAATGTCGGGCAGGATGCTTTGCGGCTTGAACACGACTCGGTAGTGGTAGGCACTCACATCTTTCGCCTCAAGTTGCTCGGCAAAGTAGGTGACATTGTCCGACAAGCCGAGGAAATGTTTTTTATACGCATCGTCACCGACCTTGCAGGTCACCTCCAACTGCTTGGTCTGATCTTCAATGGAACACCGCCCCTCAATCAACAAAAGGTAATCGCCGGTGATGCCGTTGTAAAAAATCACCCGGCGGTCAACCTCAAAATTATCCGCCGCCTTTGACAAGTTGCGCGACGCCACCGATGCGTCATCACTGCAACCGGCGATGGCAAGCAACACCACCATCATTAAAGTAATCTTTGCTTTCATGTGCGACTCATCCCAAGTTTAATTTACACGGCAATGTTGCTTAACGAGACCTTTGCACGGACACATTGTAGGGTTTCTCAGTTCTTCAAACGAGCTTTTTTTTGAGAAAAACGCCCAAAAAGCACTCAATCAGCCGTATTTGTTGGCCGATTACTCCATCTTTCCATCTTTTTCCATTTTTTAGGCGCAACTTGCCTGCTGAAGCGATAAACCACGCTTGATATTGTGGGCGACGCACATCAACTCAAAGCGCGTGCGGTTACGGCCAAGACCCAGGTAGCGGGCTTTGCCCATCCCGTAGTGTTGCTTGAGCACCCCAAAGACACGTTCCACCGTACAGCGTACCCCCGAATGAAGCCGATTAAACTTCCTCCCTTGTGCATCCAACGGCTTGTTCCGATAGCCACGTTTGATGACCCGATTATCTATCTGTCGCTGCGCCAGCCACTGGTCGTGAGCCCGACTACGATAAGCACTATCCGCATAAACCGCCGTCTCATCGCCGCATAATAAATCCGTAAAGTAATTGGAATCATGCACATTACCCGGGCTGTAGTCGGTTGACTTGATGAACCCAGCTTCATCCACATTTATGTGCGCCTTATACCCATATGTGCTTTTGCGCTTTCCATCCGACCCGGCTTTTACATTCCAGCCGGCCTCGGGGTCTTGGGTCGAATGGCCTTCCTGGTTCTTGTGGGGACGACCCTTGTGGGGACGGCATTGCTTCGCTTCAATCACACTGGCATCCACAATACTGACCCCTCCCGATTGGATGTAAAGCCCTTGTTCGCTCAATTGAGTGTTGATCTCACCCAGGCACGCATCCATCAAGGATAAGCGCTCCAGCGTTTGTCTAAACCGCCACAACGTCGAGTGATCCGGCACCGATTCTGAAATATCCAGACCGATGAAGCGACGAAACAGCAGATCCCGTGCCAATTGTTTTTCCAGCGCTGGATCACTGAGCCCGTACCAGCTTTGCAGTAATAACGCCTTAACCATCATCAATGGCGGCCAGGCCTTCTCTCCCCGAGGGCTTGCATGAATACCTGAAAGCAGTTGCTCAAGGCGCGACCAATCGATTAATTCGTGCACACCATCCAGTTCTTTGAGGGCATCATGATCGATCAACATGCCATCCGCCAAACTGCGTTGCGTGAGGTTTTTCCAGGCCATTTCTTCTCCTCCAGGGGGTAGTGTGGTGGGGTATAGTGCTTGAACCTATTATCGCAAATATTTAACGCAGATTCTGTTCAACGCAGATTCTTGTGGTTTCGTGCAAAGGTCTCTTAACATCATTGACACCACGGCGAGGATGATACCTATGGTGACGGCTAAACTACTCACGATTAGTATGCCGAGTTTAATCAGCAACTCTTTTTTCAGTAGTTCGTGGTCGTGTTTAGTCGCCAAATTCTCATTAATGATTTTGGCATGTTGATGCACGATTGCCTCCGCGTGTTTCTCCGGCAAGCCGGCGTCAATAAGTTCCTTCACGGATTCGTGCGTGTCAAAAATATGTGTTGCCATTTATGACCTCAGTTGTTGCGGGGTTGCGAAATTACCGCGCCGCCTTGACCGCCGCTGGCTGCAACACCTCACCGCTGTCGTTGCCCCAGGCATTGCGCTCGAATGTGACCACCGCGGCGAGGTCCACATCTGACAACTGCGCGCCGAAAGCCTGCATGGCGGTGCCGGCGGTGCCGTTTAGCACGACCTTCAGATGTTCTTCCAGGCTGAGCTTATCGTGCACCCCGACCATGGTCGGGAACGCCCCCGGAATGCCTTGTCCGTTGGCCTGATGGCAGGCGACGCAGGCGGTTGCGTACACCTCCGCGCCCTTCTCCAGCAGTTCATCCTTGGCCCATTCGCGGTCGGCGGACCCGGCTTCGGCGGCGGCGGCGGCCAGCTGAACGCCCACCCACGCATCAAATTCCCCCTCGGACACCGCTTCCACCACGATGGGCATGAAGCCGTGATCCCGCCCACACAACTCCGCGCACTGGCCACGGTAGGTGCCGGGTTCGTCGATGAGGGTCCACATCTCGCGGATGAAGCCGGGAATAGCGTCTTTCTTGATGGCGAAATCCGGAACCCACCAGGCGTGCAGGACATCGCTGGAAGTCAGCAGAATGCGCACCTTGCGGCCCACCGGCAGCACCAGGGGGTTGTCCACTTCAAGCAGGTAGTTGTCCACCGTGTGCGGGTCAATGCCGGACTTGAGCCCCCGGGCTTCGCGGCTGCCTTCGCCGAGATTGCTGAAGAAGCGTACACCCTGCTCCGGGTAGGCGTATTCCCACTTCCACTGATGGCCGGTGACTTCGATGGTCAGATCGGCGCCGCTGGTATCCTCCATCTTAATGAGCGCTTTGGCCGCCGGAATGGCCATGCCCACCAGAATCAGGAACGGGATGACGGTCCAGATGACCTCCGCAGCGGTGCTGTGGGAGAAGGTAGCCGGCGACACACCGCGGGATTTGCGATGCCTGAGAATGCTGTAGAACATCGCGCCAAACACCAGCACGCCGATGACGGTGCAGATGTACAGCACCATCATATGCATATCATAGACTTCGTTGCTGATCTCGGAAACACCCCGGGGCAGGTTCACTTCCCAGTCCGCCCAAAGCGGCGTCGCGAACAGCGAAAGTAGCGCGCCCGCCCCTGGGCGCACGCTGCGTTGATACAGGTTCATTGAATTGTCTCCACCGTTCCAGTGTAATGCTCGAAGTCTGACGGCGCTCGCCGCCCGCCGCCGCCCGACCCCTCAGCGGGGCAATTATAGCCGCAATCCAGCCACCGATTGCACCTCGGCCAACCGCCCGCAATATACCAAATTTCCGGGGCGCATATCCAGTTCCAGCCGCCGCCATTTCTAAGCAGCCGCTTCAGGTCAGCGCGAATTTTCGGGATTCACGCCAGTTCAGCAAGAAAATACCGCCCATTTATCGACCGGATTTGCTTGTATTGATTGGGTTTGCTCCCCCAATCCCTCGCAAAATACCCCCTTATTCGAGGTGTCCGGCTGGGAAGCGATGACCCTTAAAAGTATCGGATTGTCTGGCTTTGGTCCTTTTGGTCATTTTGGTCCTTTTGGCCATAACCGATGCCGCCCTTCAGTAGACGTCTTCATAAACCGAACAACGCGCCGAAATGGTTTTATCTTTCACAAAGGCAAGCTCGCCCCGCTTGTGGGCTGTGTAGACCGATGCAAATTCTTCAGGAAACCAGCCGCACACGGTTGGGTTGTTTTCAAATCGGTGCAGCGCCTCGACAAGGGTTTCCGGCAGGCGCACATAGCCGCGCTGGGCCAGTTCTTCGGCAGGCAATATTGACAAATCTTCCTCGGTAACATTCGGTGCGGGCAGGTTATCTTCGATGCCTTGCGCACCCGCGTGCAGGATCGCGGCCAACGCCAGATAGGGCGAAGCAGCGGCATCGGCTGCGCGGTATTCAAAATTATACTGGCGCGCGATGCCAACCGGATCGCTGGCCGTAACCGGGCAGATGCGAACCGCAGCTTCGCGGTCGCGAAAGCCGAGATTGTTATAGGCGGCCGACCAGCGATGGGGCGTGAGACGGAGGTAGGAAATGTCCGAAGGCGCGGTCAGGGCGATAATGCTGTCGAGATATTTCAAAATCCCGGCGATGAACGACGCGGTGATGCCCGACATTCCGGCGGGGCTGTTTTGGTTATACGTGGCTGGTTGGCCGCTTTCATCCATAAAACTCATATGGATATGCACACCGTTGCCGACACCTGCCGGATCGCGAATAGGGGTGAAAGTCACTTCTTCACCCATTCGTTTGGCGGTCAGATGCGTTATCTCACGCAGGATCACCGCATGATCCGCCGAACGCACGCCCTGATCCGGCCCATTGGTAACCTCATATTGGTCGGCGCCGTATTCCTTCATGAACGTATCAGGCACCAGGCCGCTCTGTTCCAAAGCGGCCATCAACGCCTCGCCAAATACACGTCGCCTGGAAAATCCGGCCAGGGTGTAGGCCGCGCCAGGTTGCTGGCCGCCGGTTTTGAACTGAAACTCATGCTCAAAGGCCGAGATCAGGCTGACCCCGCCGACCGCTTTCAGCCGGTCAAGTGCGCTTTTCAGGAGCGAGCGAGTACAAAGCCCCCATGGCTTGCCATCCAGATCGGTGATATCGCTCAGCATGAACCGTTCAACCGGGCCGCCATCGTGAAAATCCAGTTCAACGCTGGTTTCAGGGTCTGGGATCAGCAACAAATCTCCAAGCGCACCATATGGGCTGTCGGCGATGCTATCAAAGCACGTAATCATCACATTCGTGGGGGTCCAGCCGACCCCATTTTTCATGCGTTTTTCCAATTCCGAAACCGGAAATGCCTTGCCTCGCACCTTGCCAGCAAGGTCCGAAATAGCAGCGAAGGTAAGCGCGTTCTTAATCATCTTTGTCCTCATTAAAATCCAGACGCACCGAATCCCATCATTCAATTCTGGCTGTCCCACGGCGTGGCGCTGTCAATCGGAATGGCCAGAACCTCGCCTGCCCGCGCCGCAAACCAATGAATAATAACGCATCACGCGCTCATCTGCGCAACCGGTATTCCGGCCAGCTTCGGAAGCGACTTTGGCGCGCTGGAAACAATATCCTTTCGCCCGCGCTGGAAAACTTTCTAAAAAGCGCCGTGAACCGACGCACTTGCCCCTTGCAAATCGATGGGAGATTTTTGACGCTGCGCCACCTCGCCGATCAAGTGGCGCTGAAAACCCTGAAAGCCCAATTTTGTCACAAAGCGTGAAATCGTCGGACGGTCGGACGGTCGGACAGTCGGTCGATACGGTCGCCAACCTGGGTTGCGGCGGTTATCCCTTTCAATTATGCTCAGGCAATGAAACCACGGGATTCTTAATGATCACGTCGCCGATTAAACATCTTGTTGCCTCCGCGGCTGGCATCGTTATTTTGGTCATTGCCGCTTCGGTTTTGGCCAGCGTTTTCGGCACCGCCAGCGAACGCATTCTGACGGTGTTCTTCATTTCGCTGATCGCCGTGGTCGGCATGGGGGTGTACAGCGGCAATTCCGGAATCCTGAGTTTTGGGCACCTGTCCTTCATGGCAATAGGGGCATATGCGGCCGCGTTGTTGACCCTGCCCAGCCAGTTGAAAATCGCCACGCTTCCGAAATTGCCGGAATGGCTGGCGACAACGGAACTTGAGTTGTTGCCGGCCATGCTGGTCGCCATTTTACTGACCTCAGTTGTGGCGTTGTTGATCGGCGCTGCCATTGGCAAGCTGGAAGGCTCGGCCACGGTGATCACCACCCTTGGGCTGTTAATAATTGTTCACGGCATCACCATCGGCTGGCGGGATGTCACACGCGGATCGCAAACATTTTTCGGCATTCCGCGCGAAACCACGCTTTGGGTTGCCGCCATTGGTGCCATCGTTGCGCTGGTGGCCGCTCGCCTTTATCGAGATTCCGTTTCGGGTCTGCGCCTGCGGGCCGGGCGTGAAAACGCGATTGCCGCCAGTGCGGTGGGTATCCGCATCCGGCGTGAGCGACTGATTTCCTTTGTGCTGAGTGCTGCGCTGGTAGCGTTTTCGGGCGCGTTGATCGCGCATTTTCTCGGCGCGATCAGCCCGAAAAAATTCTATTTCCACGACACTTTCCTGTTGCTGTCCATGCTGATTGTCGGCGGGATAAGCACTGTCACGGGTGCGGTAACGGGTGCCGTGGTGATCACTGCGGTGACCGAGGTCTTACGCCGCCTTGAAAGCGGGTTTTCGTTTGCCGGGCTGGAAATTCCGGCGGTTTTCGGCACCACCCAGATCGGCATCGGCCTGATCATTCTTTTCGCCATGTTTCGAAAGCCCGAAGGGCTTGCCGGTTTGAAGGAATGGGAAGAACGGCTGTTTCCACTCAAACAAACCGACCAACAAAATCTTGCCGCCCAGCCAATTCAACGAACCGCTGAGCCGCTGGTAGCCAAAAACATGAGCATGCGTTTTGGCGGGCTGGTTGCGGTTAATGATGTGGCAATCACCCTGAAACCGGGGGAAATTATCGGACTGATCGGGCCGAACGGTTCTGGCAAAACCACCTTGATGAACATGCTGTCGGGTGTGCTGGCACCAACCCAGGGCGAGTTTCATCGCGGCCAAGAAAAACTGTCGGGACTGGTTTCACACCAGATGGCCGATCGTGGGATCGCGCGGACCTTTCAGAACATCCGCCTGTTTTCCCACTTGAGCGTTTTTCAAAACGTCTATGTCGCAGCGCTGTCCACTAAGGGCGGTAAGGATGCGGAGGCACGTGCGCAGGCCGCGATGCAACGCATGGGGGTTATGGGAGCCTACGGCAAGGATGCCGGAACGCTTTCTTACGGCGACCAGCGGCGGGTCGAAATTGCGCGCGCGCTGGCTTGCGGTCCGACGTTGCTTTTTCTGGACGAACCCGCCGCAGGCATGAACCGCAAGGAAACCGATGATCTGATGGAAACCCTGCGCGGTCTGACCGAAGATTTGGGGATCGGAATATTGCTCGTGGATCATGACCTGAAGCTGATTAACAAGCTTTGCGACCGGATTGCCGTGCTCAACGAAGGCTATCTGATCGCCGAAGGCACCCCTGAGGAAATTCGCAACGACCCCGTCGTGATCGAGGCCTATCTCGGCCCAAACAGGCAAGATTAACCAAAACCAACCGGAGAAAGACCCATGAAAAAAACACTATCTGTATTAAGAGACCTTTGCACGAAACCACAAGAATCTGCGTTGAGAATTTGCGATAATAGGTTCAAGCACTATACCCACCACTCTATCCCACCACTATACCCCCACCGGAGAAGAAATGGCCTGGAAAAACCTCACGCAACGCAGTTTGGCGGATGGCATGTTGATCGAGCATGATGCGCTCAAAGAACTGGATGGTGTGCACGAATTAATCGATTGGTCGCGCCTTGAGCAACTGCTTTCAGGTATTCATGCAAGCCCTCGGGGCGAGAAGGCTTGGCCACCATTGATGATGGTTAAAGCGTTGTTGCTGCAAAGCTGGTACGGGCTCAGTGACCCGGCACTGGAAAAGCAATTGGCGCGAGACCTGCTGTTTCGTCGCTTCACCGGTCTGGACATTTCAGAATGTGTGCCGGATCACGCGACGTTGTGGCGGTTTAGACAAACGCTGGAGCGCTTATCCTTGATGGAAGCGTGCCTGGGTGAGATCAACACTCAATTGAGCGAACAAGGGCTTTACATCCAATCGGGAGGGGTCAGTATTGTGGATGCCAGTGTGATTGAAGCGAAGCAATGCCGTCCCCATAAGAATCAGGAAGGTCATTCGACCCAAGACCCCGAGGCCGGCTGGAATGTGAAAGCCGGGTCGGATGGAAAGCGCAAAAGCACATATGGGTATAAGGCGCATATAAATGTGGATGAAGATGGGTTCATCAAGTCAACCGACTACAGTCCGGGTAATGTGCATGATTCCAATTGCTTTACGGATTTATTAGGCGGCGATGAGACGGCGGTTTATGGGGATAGTGCTTATCGTAGTCAGGCTCACGACCAGTGGCTGGCGCAGCGACAGATAGATAATCGGATCATCAAGCGTGGCTATCGGAACAAGCCGTTGGATGCACAGGGGAGGAAGTTTAATCGGCTTCATTCGGGGGTACGCTGTACGGTTGAACGTGTCTTTGGGGTGCTCAAGCTACACTACGGGATGGGCAAAGCCCGCTACCTGGGTCTTGGCCGTAACCGCACGCGTTTTGAGTTGATGTGCGTCGCCCACAATATCAAGCGTGGTTTATCGATTCAGCAGGCAAGTTGTGCCTAAAAAATGGAAAAAGATGGAAAGATGGAGTAATCGGCCAACAAATACGGCTGATTGAGTGCTTTTTGGGTATTTTTCTCAAAAAAAAGCCCGTTTGAAGAACTGAGAAACCCTACAATGTGTCCGTGCAAAGGTCTCATTAACCATGATGGCGGCGACGGCATTCGCCGTTCCTGCCTCAGCTGAGGTGCTTAAAATCGGCCTTGCCACAGCGCAAACGGGCGGACTGGCGGGCTATGACGGCCCGGTGGTTGAGGGGCTGCATATCGCGGTGGATGAGATCAATGCCGGCGGCGGTATCGGCGGAAATATCGTGATCGAACTCATCGAAAAAGACGTGCGTTCGGATGCGGCGCAAACCGCCATCGCGGTGCAGGAACTGGCGGATGAAGGCGTTTCCGTGATCGTTCTGCCCTGCGACGCTGATCCGTCCCTTGCCGCGATCGGCACCATTTCATCGGCGCAAATTCCGGCCATTTCCACCTGTGCGTCTTCGCCGACTTTGCCGATGATTGGGGGTGATTACATGTTTGCCAACTTCCCGGGCGACAACGTGCAGGCCACCGTCAGCGCCGAATGGGCCTGGGGTCAGGGTCATAGATCGGCCTATATTGTTTATTCACCCGACAGTCAATACACCACCATGCCGCTTTATTTTGCCGATGTGTTCGCGGCGCTTGGCGGTGATATTCTGGGCCAGGACACCCACGCAATCAGTCAGCCGGACTTTTCTGCAATTGCCACGCGCATTGCCGCGCTTGATCCGCAACCCGATGTGATCATGACATCCTCTTACGAGCCTGACTTTCCGTCGATGCTGAAGGCGCTGCGCGCCGCTGGCGTGACCGCACAGATGATTGGTTCGGACGGCATCGACAGCCCGACGACCTTTTCGCTGGGTGACACAGGCGAAGGTGTCGTGTTCACCACCGCGGGACACGCCACCGCGGGCAGCCCGCTGGAAGCATTCAATGCTAAGTATGAAGCCGTCACAGGCAAACCCTCGGAAACCGTCTTCAACGCGGTGGGCTACGACCTGATTACCGTCATTGCCGCAGCCGTAAGCGCGGCTGATGGATCGACCAACCCACAGCAAATCCGGGACGCGATGGCGAACCTTGAAAACGTGCGCGGCGCCACCAGCCTGATCACCTACAAAGGCACCAACGGCATGCCGGTGCGTGAGGTGACGCTGATCCGCGTGAAGGATGGCGAACGCGAATTGGTTGGACAGCCTAGCCCGACCGCCTCGCTGATACCTGAGCCACGTTTGCAGTAAGGTCAAAACCAGATGGTATCGCTTCTTTCGGTACAGTCTTTGCAAGTCCGATACGGTCCGATTGAAGCGGTACGCGGGGTCGATTTTGAAATCAGGGAAGGCGATATCGTCGCCTTCCTTGGCGCCAACGGGGCCGGGAAATCATCCACGCTGAATGCGCTGGTGGGGCTGGTGCCGGTGGCCAGCGGCACAGTAAAATTCAACGGTGATGACATCACCGGCTGGGTACCCGAAACCCTGGCACCCGCTGGCATGACCCTGTCGCCCGAAGGACGCCGGGTATTCGGGACCCTTAGCGTGGCGGAAAACCTGCGCATGGGGGCCTATTCAATTAAGGAAAAAGAAGCGGTGGCGGCGGCCTGGGACAGGGTTTATTCCCTTTTCCCCATCTTGTACGAACGCCGCGACCAGTTTGCCGGAACGCTTTCCGGCGGCCAGCAACAAATGTTGGCGGTGGGGCGCGCTTTGATGTGCAACCCTACATTGCTTTTGCTGGACGAACCATCCCTCGGGCTGGCCCCGAAAATCATCGGGCAGGTGTTTGACCTGATCGCAAAACTGCATGAACAAGGCGTCACCCTGGCCCTTGTCGAACAAAACGTATCGATGGCGCTTGAGATTGCTGATCGTGGTTATGTTTTTGCCAACGGCAAAATCGTCGCTTCGGATCTGGCTTCCGAACTGGCCAATTCCGGCGCCCTGCAATCTGCGTATCTGGGGGGCGAATAATGGACTTGCTGCTGCAACAAACCGTAAACGCCTTTTCCCTTGGTGGCACTTACGCGCTTTTGGCGCTGGGGCTGGCGGTGGTGTTTTCCATCATGGGACTGATCAATTTCGCCCACGGCGAACTGATGACCATCTCCGGCTATACGCTGATGTATTGTGGCATTGTCGGTATTTCATTCATCCTGGCCGTGCCTTTGGCCATTGCAGTTGCGATGATCGCGGCGGTGCTGATGGAGCGCATTGCCTTTCGGCCAGTGCGAAACAGCTCCGGCGCGACGATGCTGGTAACCAGCTTTGCAGTCTCGATGATTCTGCAGGTGCTGTTCCAGAACTTTATTTCCACCCGCTCGCAGCCGGTGCTTTTGCCGCAAATCCTGTCGGATAGCGTCACCATTGGCGGTTTGGTGATCGGTGTGAACAAAATCGCCGCCATTGTTGCGACCATTGTTATGCTGATATTCCTCGATGCCTTCCTGAAGCACCAGAAAACCGGCATCGCCATGCGCGCCGCTGCCGAGGATTTCAACATCGCTCGCCTGATGGGCATTCGTGCCAACACCGTCATTGCCGGGGCGTTTGCCCTTTCGGGTCTGTTGGCCGGGGTGGCCGCCGTGCTGTGGGTTTCGCAACGCTCATCGGTTGCGCCGGATATGGGGTTCCTGCCGGTTGTCAAAGCCTTCATCGCTACAATTTTAGGCGGTTTGGGCAGCTTGCGCGGTGCCGTAGCCGGGGGATTCCTGCTAGGCTTTATCGAGATATATCTGGCCGCATTCCTGCTGTCGGAATTGCAGGAATTCCGTGATCCGATCGGCTTGAGTGTGGTGGTTATTATCCTGTTGTTCCGACCCAACGGCCTGATCCCGGCAGCTTCGCTGAAGGCACAGAAAGTATGAAAGCAGAGACTGATATAAGATCCCGAAACTTGCTGGACGAAAGCGACCCGCCGCCGTTTGCAACCCTGAACGGACACATCGATCACGCGCTGTTGCGGGTCTGTGAACACGCCGGGCAGAATGAATGGGGCGATATTCCGGGGGATGTCGTAGCCCGCTACCTGAAGGAAATTTGAATGACCCTGACGCGCGACTTGCCTTTGGTGCCTGAGCAATCGGCTCTGCTGTTCATCGATGTGCAGAATTTTTCCGCCCACCGGGACGGCGCCGAATTTAAAGGCATGACAGATGCACAGTTTTCGGAAAAACATGGCTGGCTGTTTGAGCAGTTGGAAACCGTCATCCCCAACATGCAACGCCTGCAGGCGGCGTGTCGCAAGGCGAAGATTGAGGTCATGTATACCACAATCGAAAGCCTGACCCTGGACGGGCGTGACCGTAGCCTTGATTACAAAATCACTGGCTTCAACGTCGCCAAAGGATCGTGGGATGGCAAGGTGATCGACCAGATCGCGCCGCTGGGTGACGAGATCGTGCTGCCCAAATCGTCGTCATCGGTGTTTGTTTCAACGCATATAGATTATGTGCTGCGCAATCTTGGGGTCAAGCAACTGGTGATCAGTGGGCTGCTGACCGATCAGTGCGTTGAAAGCGCCATCCGAGATGCCTGTGATCAGAGCTACCTGGTCACCCAGGTGACAGACGCCTGTGCTACTGATTCCCAAGTGCGCCAGGATAATTCACTTGCGGCAACCAAGGGCTATTGCAGGCAAGTTACAACCGATCAACTGATCGATGAATTGTGCAGCTGATTGCAGCCCCCAGGCTGGAAGGGTGGCCAACCCCACCAAGGCCCGGTTTTGATCGTGTGGTGCATTCTTTCGCAGATGCAACGAAAGTTAACAATTCGCCTTCCGACAGCGAGTCAATTTTTTCAGCCGCACAAATTCGCGTGTACCGCACTCTTGTGGGCTGGAATGTCAGCTAATTTGGTTCGTACCCTAAAATGGCCTCAATCGTTTCTTTCGCCTTTCGCGGAGATGTTGATGTTGTCGCAAGAATTTTGAAAATTTTCCGGTATCCAGACATATCCGGAGAATCAACCCCCGCGAACGACTTCCGCCCACGGGGAAACCGAAAATTGGCGAGTTTTTCCCTCAGTTTATCTAGCTTGCCGTCGTATTCAGCACAATCTAGATATTGATTTTTTTCTCGAAAACTAAGAATTTCAGACATTTTTTTATCAATTAACTGCCGCGCCACATCGGCAGTTAGATAACCGGAGGTCGCTAGATCATATGTAGCTTCCAACTCTTCCATAAAAAACCCGGCAAGTCGCCGTTGGTTGCGCCCGCGCGATGCCAGTCTGCACCGCCGCTCCAATTGGCGGCATATTGCACCAAGGTGATTTTCAAGATTTCGTAGATGTATGCCTGGTTCAAGGTAATCACGCCTCGCGTTTGGAACTATCCGCGAATCGAGAATATGAATTTCCCCCACACACCAACGATTAAAACGATTCTCCGAAAAAAGATGGTCGAGCGCGGTTTCACTACCGACCTGAATATTTCCCACTCGAACCCGCAAGCACCTGACATTTTGTGCTTTTGGAAGCGCACCGAGATAAGATGAGTGTGCAAGCCATCCTACCGCGGCATAACCTCCCCCCAACGCCGGTGTTTTGATCTCTTCAAATTCGTTAAATTTGTCCAACCGGTCTCCAGAAACGCGCACACCGTTTTTATGCCCCCTGGTGATTGGCAAGGTTTCTTCGTCAAGATGAACGGCAAGTGTTAACGGGGGGCGGTTTCCCTCAAACAGATTTGATATATTCCGCCTATATGGAAAATCCATGTTGAATGGGGCAGGGCATACTTCTCCTATATACGTGCGCACGGCGTCGCTATTTAAAATAGACGCGGCCGCATACCGGGAAATCCCTCCGACTTGAACTTCAAAGAACTTGGCTGGGTAATCATTTCCATCTAATTTCTCGACAACCACACACTGTGAAACTGTTTTTTCAACCGACCATTGATTGTCAATTCCGTTTCTTAACTGCTCTCCATTCCAAATTACTTGTGTGACCGGAGATTTTTCGTTGCGCCGTGTCATGAATGTCACCGAGTCGCCGAAGGCAAGGCCCGACAATCGACCTATCCCCCTAAAGCCCCTGTCGTGTTGGCGACACTTACCACTTTTTGAGACTGGAATTAGCTCCCGTTTTGCTTGTTCGTAAGACAATCCTGGTCCGTTGTCGCGCAGGGTCACGCACCGATTAGCAAGATCAATCTCGATTTCCACTTTCCCATTGTCGGGGCTGCTGGACGAAGCAATCGAATCAGCAGCATTTTGTAAATACTCGCGATAGATCGCCAACGGGCTGGCATACATGCCGTAAGTAATCAGGCTAAGTATATTTCCCCCTACGAGTGATTCTGTATTACGATGGGAAACCACGGTTTTTGGTTTGTAGTCCATTATTTTTCGCCAATATTGATGCTTGTATGCGCCTTTGTTAGAGCGGAAATGCCATGTTCTTCGTGGTCAAATAAGCCGGCATCTTCCACCAACTCTTCCTCGCTCGGCAAAACAGAACATGGATTGACCAAGTTGAGCATAGCTAGGTCTGGCTCAGATTCGCAGATTTTTCCATCTTTTGTACCTAGCACATGGAATGAAATGGCATCGCGAATCAGTCGGTCGACACCGAGTGTGCCAGCAATTGCGCTATAGCTGGTTTGCCTTGCCTTTTCTCCGCCCACAGGAGCGGCTAGATAGCCAAGTAACTCTTCTTCCTGGCTTGCGGACATGCGATTTCGGAGTGCTTCATACTCCTGCAGTACGGCGCTGCCGTCGCCATTTTCGTAATGATTGCGGTGAAAAATAAAGCCATGAGGGTAACTCAGCAGTCGTTTGAAGTTTTCCACACTAGCGCCATATGCGCGATCAAAAAACGCTGGATTACCACTCACTACTCCACGGGTAGCTTGCAGCATAACTTGAAAGGAACGCAGATAGTAGCGATTCCAATTTTTTCCTATATGGGAACGATCCTTGAGCGTGACAGGTTGATAACGCATGGGGAAAGACCAAATACGCACCCCCAACTCCTCGTTTAATTCGATATTCAGCCGCATTCGTTTATATAGATCGTCCGGCGTATCCATGAAGTTATACAGCATATAATTCGAAAGAGAGTTAATGCCGTTGTCCGCCGCCATACGAACCGCAATGTTATAAACTTTCCGAACACCGATATGGTCAAAAGCAATTCGCAACGGGCTAATACAGATTTTAGACATCTCTTGAAGATACATCGGTGATTTTGCAAGGATTCTTGCATCCACTCCCTGGTTGAAATCAACGCGGCGTTTAACGCGGCTTCCCTTTCGAACCAAGGTGGCCCCGGATGTGAATCCTAAATCACAAATTTCCGCAATGATTTCTTTGTAACGCGCCGATGCGGTTACATTATTATCCATTAAAATCAAATCCTTTTTAGGGCCGTATTTCTCCGAAATACCATTAACCAAATTGTGCAATGGTGGCATTTCTTTTTGCATTCCCTCTAATTTTGGCACTCCGCAAAAATGGCATTTACGGATACATCCTCTTGACGCATAACCAAAATAAGCGTCATGTACCGGATAGGCATAATCTGTTTGACTGAGAATGCTATAATCTGGAACCCGTGCCTCAATAGGATGCGTTGATATGTCGTCAGCGCCAAAATCACCATCGTCTTTCGATAATTGAAGGGCCATCGCGGGTGGCCCGTCAAGCAAGCCCGCGATAAACCGCACGCCAGCCCATCGAGGTTGTTTGATAAATTCACTATGCATCAGAGATGCCGCGATACCACCCACAAACACACGCTCCGGCTGATTGCCAGCGGCTTGGATTGCGTAGTCAATAGCTACTGATGTTCGTTTCCATTCAAAACTGAAGAGAGTGGTTACGTATACGCGATCCCACTGCTCGAATAACACCGAGCGACCTTCCTTCTCTCCCTTAACAAACCGCACGTCATCGCCACGCTGACGATGATAGGAGGCCAATTTCATTAGCCCCAAGGGCGGGTATTTGTTGCGGTAGCCGGGCTCTACCAGCAATACACGATTCTTGATCATTGCTTACTGTCTCTATCTTGTGTCGCCTTTTTGAGTCTATCTACCTCACGGAAAAGCTTATTGGTTGCGTATTTGAACGCCTTAAATTCGTTTTGCTCTAGCCGAACCAGATTCCTCAGAGATACATCATTTAGAAGTTCTGTCGCCTTCTTCACATTTTCTTCTACATTACTAATTTTAGCGCGTTGATATGCGTCATCAAGATAAATTTCACGAGCAATATATTTCTTCAATACTTTTGGTTTTTTTAGCACAACCGGCAATTTATTTCTCAAATCTTGAGCAGTAAAAGCATTGTCTGTTTCTTCCGTGCCTGTTGTTTGCGATCCAATTTGCTTTATATCAGACAGAATATTATTTAGACCGCCTGATTTCTCCATTTTTTCAATAATTTCTTTGTTACGAACCAAAACATCATAATAACTAAAGTGCGATCGTTCATTATCTTCATTTTCTTTCATCATCTCGACAGCTTTGATTCGCATGCGGACCGTTCCCACGGATACACCAAACAATTTTGCAATTTCGTTAACTTTCCACCCCCGATCTTTTCTAACATAGGCGAAATTAGCCTTCTCATATGCCGACCACTGTGTCTTACCCTTGACATGAATTTGGTTAAGGTAAGCAGTCTGCTCAGGATCCGTGAGACCACTGACTATCTCACACTGAATAAAACTCCAATTGTCATCCTGTTTGTTGGTCTGTTCAGATTCGCGGGCTAATTTTCGATACACTGCTAGTCGAGAATTCCCTTCGATAACTTCCTTGGTGTCATGACGAATCAATATTGACTCTAACAAGCCACCGTGTCGTTTAATCTCGGGTTCCAATTTTTTGACACTAGGTTCTTCTATAAGGTTTTTGTATATAATTTCTTGTTGTTCCTTCTCTGGGAGTCTGTCGAAGTTCGGTTCCTTATGCGTGCAAGCATAGACTCTGGGGTTGTCCTTCAAAAATTTCAATTCATGGATATCCATAAAGTCATTATCGACTCGGATGGCCTTGCCTAGAATTTTAATTTCTTTCATTTGCTTTCTCCGCTTCGTGTGGTGACAGTATTTGTGCTAAAGCTTCAGATAAATCACAACTGAACGCTGTATCGAAAGCATTTTTCGATATATCGCCTTGGGTCAATTGAGCCGCTCTATATTTAGCGTTCAGCAAAATATCCACCCATTCATCAATTGTGTCTTTAGCGATAAGGTTGTGCACGAAACATTTCTCGGTTTGTGAAATTCGATGAATGCGGTCTTGTGCTTGCAAATAATCATCCAGGCTGAAACCGCGGTCGTAGAAAATTGCGTGATTGGCGACCGTCAAAGTAAGACCTTCCTTCGCGGCGCCCGGGGTGGCCAACAAAATGCGGCAATCGTCATTTTCCTTGAATTTTCTAATTGATTCGTTTCGCGCATCAATTGGTATGCTTCCATGAATTTTTTGAGGACTGTACTGCTCCAGTATTTTACCCAACCACTCAATATTGTTGATAAACCCACTCCAAACGATCACCTTATTCGCCTGAATATCAATCTCTTCTAGTAATTCAGTCAACTTCGAGTATTTCCCGGGGAGTTCTCTATAGGTTTCATCCACGAGGAAGGGGTTCGACGCACACTGCACCAGCCGCAGTAGACGTTTTAAAATGTCTTCCGCATCGTCAATAACTTCGTAACCATTTTTCTTTAACTCATAGGCCATCTCATCTCGATATGAAGAATAGATCGTTGATTGCCGAGGTGCGAGTTCAATCGAATGGGTCAAGATGGTTTTATCTGGCAATTCAAGTCCTGATGAGGCCTTCGTTTCTCGAACCGAAAAATGCTTGATTTTGCCCATCACACCAGCCAACAGTAGTCCGTACTCCGATGTATTAGCGGAGTCAGATGGTAAATCAAGAGTATCTTTAAATTCTGAGAACGAATCTCCCAAAGCTTTGCTATCGTCAAGAAACTTGATTTGCGACCAAATATCATATGGACGATTAGCGACTGGGGTTCCGGTCATGATGACTCGCCGGGCAAAGTGTTTCCCCAAGGAATGGAAGCAGATCGCTAATTTTGACTCTGGGTTTTTTATCTTTTGGCTTTCGTCCAAAATTGCCGCCACTCGACAAGTAGCAAGAAATTCACGCATAAGATCAAAGTTTGTTGATACAACCTCGTAATTCATGACATAAACTAACACGGGTGAATTGAGCGCGTTGCTATTTCTCCGACGGTCGCCTGACAGAACTCTCGGCGTGATATAAGAATGGGAAGACAATTCGTCAACCCAATTTTGAACTAAAGTTTTTTTAGCGATTATAAACACCGTATCAACCACATCTTCACTTAGCCACAACAACATGAGATCGATTGCTATCTTGGTTTTTCCGAGTCCTTGTTCATGAAATATGGCTGAGTAAGACAAAGATCTGACTGCCCGCACCGCATCAAGTTGATACGGGTATGCCTCATGCTTGGAAATTAGCGCCGGCGGTTTTCTTAGTTTAAACGCCACGTCACACCTGATCTAGTTTGCAATATCCACAAGTCACAGCCGTCAAATACGGATACTGTTGTGTTTTTGACACAAAGTCTGCAACATAAAAACTTCAACATGACCCTGGCGAGGTCAGCGCCACAGCCAGACACCGAAAGAATAAAGAAACCATTCAATTTTCCCTCAAGATAATTGATGAATGCAGTAATTTGGGAGTGCGTGTGTGAATTGTCAATATCGTTGTCGGTTTTGACTTCCGCAATGAAAATCGACGGTGGGGATGTTGGTAAAAAGGCATACACATCAGGGCGAAAATTGTTTATTAATGGTGGCACAGAGTCTCCTGGAGATTGCTGTATATCGGCAATAATCGAAATTTTGGGGTGGCGATATTCAAGCTCCGTGACTACCTTCATGACTAGATTTTTGTGCGCTTCACTCTGAGACATCTTCAAGTAACCTTTGCAAGCGCACAGACAACTCTTCCAAACCGCTTATTTGTTCCTTGGCCTCTTCATGCTCCCTATCTCGCAAAGCTTGCACATCAGAGTAGCGCAAATCGTTTATCCGCCGCACAAGAACTTCTGCCAAATGAAACAAAGAAGCATCCTCCAGCGTTATGGCTTTGTCCGCTTCACTGGCATTTTCTTGCTTTCTCTGAACGAGCAGATTTTTAGCTTCTTCTATGGAGCGAAGGCCACCTTCCAAAAATACATTTCTTGCTTCGCTATCACGAAGAACCTTTGGCAGATCTCGCACACTGTCCATCCGGTATATTTTTCCATCGCGAATCCATTCTCCAAAATCTTTCAGGTCCAAGTTGGCGTCGAATATGGCTTCTTTAACGCCTGATTTCTGAAGCTCCACAAAACCGCTATATCGTTCGATATGAAATTTTGCGTCATCCACCAAATCACGATAGTATTCATTCATATCGTGATAAGCCTCTATTTGGTTCTCTATATCCTTTCTATTGCCGCCGCAAAGCGCGATCATTTCGTCGTAATCCATAAATTTTTCATTGCGTAGCTTATGAAGATAGCGCGCCTTTTCATATGCTGGCCACTCCCTCGCGCCAACGAGGTGCGCAGAAACTCGAATAGATTCTATGTCTCGCTGATCAGCATTGTCCAATACAACCGCTTTGATTTTAGTCCACTCCTCGCTTTCGTGTTCTTTCGCAAGTTGTTTGTAGATGTCAAGCCTCGTGTTTCCATCAATGCAAAGATATTTGCCGTTTTTGGCAACCACCGCAATAGGAGTAACTATGCCTTTGGTGGCACGTATTGCGTTTTTCAGACTTTTGAATGAAGAGGTGCTTTTTGCCCCTTCTGTGGCGGAATGCAACGCAAAATGAATGCGTTCTTCGTTTATCTTGTCGCCATATTTCTCCAAGGCCATTTTTATTCTTGGGTTGTCATGGTCGAAGGAAATCTCTTGGACATCCAACATGGTGTAGTTCTCTTTCATTAATTTCTCCTGATTTTGATGTGCTTACTCAAGTTAGGACTGGCCTAGGCAAAACACTATAAAGGTGTTATCCAGGATAGCCCCTCCCAAAAACGTACAGCGCCATGCAAACTACGCCCTTGGAGCATACACTATTCCGGCTCTGTTATACCTCTGCCGTCGCCAGCAGCAGTTGCACGCCGGCCCACACCAGGCCGGCAAACGCCAGCACGAAGAGGATGCCGGCGATGATGAAGTGCCAGAATTTGCCGCTCTCGAAGTCGCGCTGGCGGTTGGCTTCGCTTTGTACGCCGAAGGCGGCGGCGCAGACGCTTTGTAGCAGGCTGAGAGGGGAGATGGCGGGTTTCTTGGGGTTGTCGGGTGGGTGGTTCCTGTCGGGTTGATTCATGCTGGGTTCCTGTCGGGGCGGTTTATGTTGTGTTGATGGCGGGCGGATTGTAATGGGTGGGTTGGAATAGTATTCGTCTGCGTGTCGGTGGTTTTGCGTCAGCGGCGGCTTGGCCTGCCTGCCCCGCCTGCGCGTGGTGCTACTTGTAAAAACTCCAGGCGTTGTAAAGGATCTAAAACTGCCTGCCCCCGGCCTGCGCGTGGTGCTACTCTCGCATTCGTTCGGCTTTTGGGTCGTACATCGCTTTCAAGTCGGCCTTTGCCGGGATGCGCTGGCCGCCGATGTCTATTTCGATGGCGCCGTTGTCGAGGAACCTTTGATCGACGCCGTCTTCACAGCGTACATAGCCGAGGCCCACCGCCCCGCCGAGGGTGTGGCCGTAGTTGCCGGAGGTCAGGTGGCCGACGATTTTGCCGTCGTGCAGGATGGGCTCGTGATGGTAGAGCACCGCTTCGGGGTCTTGCAGCAGGAATTGCACCAGGCGTTTGCGTTTCCATGCACCGCTTTGTTTTTGTTTGAGGACGGCGTCACGGCCAATGAAGGGAATCGGTTTGTCCAGATCGCACACGAATCCGCAGCCGCTTTCCAGGGGCGTGTCTTCGCTGGCGACATCGTGGCCGAAGTGCAGGAATTTCTTTTCGATGCGACCGCTGTCCAGGGCGTGCAGGCCGGCCAGATGCAGGCCGTGTTGCTCGCCGATGCGCCACAGATGGTCGAAGCCGTGGCGGGCCATGTCCGACGGTATGTAGAGTTCCCAGCCAAGTTCGCCGACGAACGAGACCCGCGCGGCGCGGCCCACGGCGCAGCCGATTTCCACGGCTTGGGTGGCGCCGAAAGGGAAGTTGGCGGTGGATAGATCATGCCCGAGGGCTTCACTGAGCAAGGCGCGGCTGCCGGGGCCCATTACCCCCAGCACCGCCCAGGCGTTGGTGACGTCGGTGACCACGCAATGGGCGTCGTCGGCAAGGTTGCGCCGCAGCCAGTCCAGATCCTTGCCGGTGGTGGTGGCGGCGCTGACTACCAGAAATTCATTTTCGGCGATACGGGTGACGGTGAGGTCGGCTTCGATGCCGCCGCATGGGTTGAGCCAGTGGGTGTAAATCATCCGCCCTGCGGGCAGGTCTACGTTGGCGGTGCAGATGCGCTGTAAGGCGTCGCAGCTGTCGCGACCCTGCACCAAATACTTGGAAAAACTGCTCTGGTCGAACAGCGCCACTTTTTCACGGAACGCGCGGTGCTCTTCGGCGGAATACGCGAACCAGTTCTGCTTGCCGAAACTGTATTCATACCGGGGTTCAACCCCTTGCGGGGCAAACCAGTTGGGGCGTTCCCAACCGGCGGCTTCGCCGAAACAGGCGTTGCGCGCCGCCAGCCGTTCGTGAATCGGCGAATGGCGCACATCGCGGGCGGTTTCCATCTGTCGGTACGGGTAGTGGCGGTCGTACAGCAACCCCAGGGTTTCGGAGACGCGCGTGCGCAAGTAGCGCCGGGTGCCCTGAAACGGGGACATGCGGCGGATGTCGTTGCCCCATAAATCCATCGGCGCATGGCCGTTTTCCATCCATTCCGCCAGCGCCCGGCCAAGCCCGCCGGAGGTCTGGATGCCCACTGAATTCAAGCCGGCGGCGACATAGAAATTTTTCAACTCCGGCGCTTCGCCTACATGGAATTGATCGTCCGGGGTAAAGCTCTCCGGGCCGCAGAAAAACGTGCGCCAGCCGACCGTGCGCAGCCTCGGCACGCGCGCCATGGCATCTTCGAGCACCGGCATCAGCTGCGCTTCCACGTGCCCTTCGAGTTCGTCGAAACAAAAATCGTGGGGAATGCCGTCCTGCCCCCAGGGCACCGCATTCGGCTCAAACCCGCCCACCAGCAATGCGCCGGCGTCGGGCTTGTAGTACGCGCATTTGTCGTGGTCGCGCAGGGTCGGCAGGTCGGCG
Organism: Alphaproteobacteria bacterium; assembly: GCA_965206145.1. Taxonomy (GTDB): domain Bacteria; phylum Pseudomonadota; class Alphaproteobacteria; order TMED109; family TMED109; genus CBDBIK01. The sequence continues at coordinate 65,931 of CBDBIK010000008.1, read as the reverse complement.
GGCAGGTCGGCGATTTTTTCGGTGACCGCGTAGTAGTGCTCACAGGCGTGCAATGGCACGTTGACGCCGGCCAGTTTGCCGATTTCCCGGGCCCACAATCCGCCGCAGTTGACTACGAAGTCGGCCTGAATTTCGATGCGCGCCTGTTCATCCCCGACCCGGGATGCGATGACGCCGGTGACTTTGCCGTTGGATTGGGTGACGGCGCGCACTTCCACGCCTTCCAGACAGCGCGCGCCCCGGCCCCGGGCGCCCTTGATGAACGCGGCGGTTACATCCACCGGGCTGACGTACCCGTCCCGCGCCACCCAGCTTCCGCCGAGCAGACCCTTAGGCTCCAGTAACGGAAACAACTCGACGATTTCCCGGGGCGTGATCATTTCCACCTCGACCACGCCGAACGCCGTGTTCATGGCCGCCACGCGCTTGAGTTCGGCGAGCCGCTCGCGGCTGTGGGCGATGGCCAGGGAGCCGACCCGGCGCAGGCCGGTGGACTGCCCGGTTTCCTGCTCCAGTTCGCTCAACAGCTCGTGGGTGTCGCCGATCAGGCGCGCCAGGCTTTCGCTGGCGCGCACGCTGCCGACCAGCCCCGCGGCGTGCCAGGTGGTGCCGCATGCGAATTGCCGGCGCTCCACCAGCAGCACTTCGCTCCAGCCAAGTTTGGCGAGGTGATAGGCGACGCTGGCGCCGACTACGCCGCCGCCGATGACCACCGCGCTGGCGCGGTTGGGGATTTCTTGTGTCATGATTTTTGACCCGTGGATGAACGAGAATTCAAGCCCGTATTTGTATCAGGATTCCGACCATCCTAGCAAGGCAATGCTGGCGAATATCACCAGGGAGGCGACGATTCTGCGCTTGCCGGCGGGCTCCTTGAAATAGTACGCGCCGATGAGGGCGGCGATGATGACGGAGGTTTCACGCAGGGCCGAGACCAGCGGGATGGGGGCCTGGGACATCGCCCACACCACCATCGAATAGGCTCCAAGGGCCAGCGCGCCACCCACAAAACTCCGCCGGGTGGCGGTCAGCTCAGCGACTTCGCCGAGGGAGCGTTTGTGAATCGCGTAGCACGCCAGCGGCAGCGCATCCAGGATCGACAGCCACACCATATACGCCGGAATATTCATCGACAGGCGGCCACCGATGCCGTCAACGATGGTGTAAGCGCCGATGAAACACGAAGTAATCAAGGCGCTTACCAGCGCCTTGCGATGATGCAGCACCGCCCCCAGTCGGCGGGTGGCAAAAATCATGATGCCGCCGATGACCCCGGCGACCGACAGCAACTGGATGCCGCTCAAGGTTTCGTGCAACACCAACACCCCCCACACGGTCACCAGAATAGGCGCGCTCCCCCGCGCCACCGGATACGCCTGGGAGAAATCGCCGTGACGGTAGGCGCTCGTGAGACCGAGGTAGTAACCGACGTGAAACACCACCGATGCCAGCAGATACGGCCAGCTGTCGGCGCCGGGCAGGCCGACCAACGGCACCAGCGGCAGCACCATCACGGCGATGCTGAGGTTAATGCCGGTGATTGACAGCAGCTTGTCATCGCCGGATTTCACCGACGCATTCCACACCGCGTGAAAAAACGCCGCCAGCAGCACGATGAAGATGAGGTGGGTGGGCATACCTTCAGGGGCGGCGGTTTAACCGGCTCAAATCCCGGTTTTCGATGCCGCACATCACCCGTATCAACGCCCTGATCCCCGAGCGTGTTCCGGTGGATAGGACGCCCCTGCTGCTGGTCTTGCGCTCCTTCAAACCCAGGCACCGCTGGTCGCTCAGGCACCGCCGGTCACTCAGGCACCGCCGATCACTCAGGCACCGCTGGTCGCTCAGGCGCCGCTGGTCGTGCGCGGGGCGCTCGTTACCACCGCGGTTTTCAAGACTTTTGAGGATTTTCATGCTGAGCCTGCCCGGCAACCGGTCACCCGCAAACTGAACGTGTTCCGGTGGATGGGGCGCCCCTGCTGCTGGTCTTGCGCTCCTTCAAACCCAGGCACCGCCGGTCGCTCAGGCACCGCCGGTCGATCAAGCGCCGCCGGTCACTCAGACACCGCCGATCACTCAGGCGCCGCCGATCACTCAGGCGCCGCTGGTCGTGCACAGGGCGCTCGTTACCACCGTGGTTTTCAAGGCTTTTGAGGATTTTCATGCTGAACCTGCCCGGCAACCGGTCACTCGCAAACTGACGGCGGCGCAGGTGCCCCTGCCGCCGTGCGCGTTAGCGGGTTGCGCTCCCGGCTTGCCGCTATGCGCCCTTATTCGTACACCACCCGAAACCCGATGCTCTCCGAGCGGTGATTCAACGGCACCGGGCGCCCGAAGACGCTGCGTGCCGTGGTCTTTCCCGGCAACAACCAGTTGCCGCCCTGCACCCAGGCCGCGTAACCGCCGCGTTCCGCGGTGACCGATAAAGTCCATTCCGAGACATTGCCGGCGAGGTCGCGCACGCCGCTGGCATTGCGGTCGCGCGCGGTCGCGCCGCAGGGATGCGGCCCCGGATGCGGTTGGTCGCCGGTGGCGGCGTCGCCGGCCTGGTAGTCATCGCCCCACGGATACGGATTGGCCTCCGGCCCGGCGGCCAGCAGCTGCCATTCCTCAACCCGCGGCAACCGCCCGCCGGCCCAGCGTGCGAAGGCGTCCGCGGCCCACCAGTCCACGCCGCTGACCGGCAATTCGGGCTGTTCCAGTTGCTGCTCCCAGTTGCGCGGCCTGTAATCCTGTGCGCGGGGTTCGTGTTCGTTGGCAAACAGGCCAAGTCGCGCCAGCGGATGGCGCAGGAACGCCTGGTATTCCCTGCGGCTGACCTCACAACGCGCCACTTCCAGCCGCTGGGTACGCCGCGCCCCGACCAGGTTGCGCGCCTCACGCCGCTGGGCCGCTGGCAGCAGCACCGCGACCCGCGCAAGGCGCAAGTCCTCGGGCACCCCGACCGGATACTCACCCGCCGCAACGACCACCTGCCGGGGTGATGCGCCCCACGGCAACGGCAGTTTCGGCGCTTGTTCATAGACACACCGAAAACCCAGATGATGGCTGCGCGTTTCCGGCTTGATGCGCAACCACGCGGACGCGAGCGCATACAACGCCCGCCCTCTGGCGCGCACCGCCGGGGCGCCGTGGGCTCCCGGTTGCAGTTCCGGCGACCGCGCGGCGCGCTGCCCACGACTCCATTCCATGGCGTTGCCGCCGAGGTCGTGCACGCCTTCGGGGGTCGCCGCCGCCGGGTGTGCGCCGCACGGTTGTGAGGCGTTGCGGTGCGCGTCCTGATAGGGCCAGGAGCCGTCGTCAAAGCCCTCGCCCCACGGATACAGGCGTCCCCCACGCCCGGCCGCCAGCGCCTCCCACTCCTCGGCCCAGGGCAGGCGACCGCCGCCGGCCTTGCAGTAGGCGGCAGCGCCGGCGTAGTTGACGCCGCTCGCCGGGGATTGCAGCAGGCCGGCGATGCGGTGGCCGCTGGAGGAACTGTGAAGGGCGCCGGGATCGAGGGTTGCCGGGTCGCTGTCATTGCGCCGGCGCCAGTGCGCGAAGCGCTCAAAATCCAGCTGCCGCACTTCGCATACATCGGCCCGGAAGCCGTCCAGCTGCACGCGGTGCGCGGGATGATCGAGGCGTTGGCGCAGTTCATCGCCGAAATGACCGCGCTCCAGGGTATCCAGCAACGCCTCGTCGAAGACCCGGGCACGGGCGCTGTGGGAACTCTCAAAACCCAGTTCCACCGCCACGCTGTCGTCGCGCAAGGCGGTGGATCCGAAACGCGTCAACAGCAGCAACACCGCCAGCAGGACGCCGAGACCGAGGGCCGCGATGCCGTAACCGTAACGTTTCATGCGCGGCGTAGTGCGCTCGGGCGCCGCACCAGCAGCAACAGACCGAGCAGGCCGAGCACCAATCCGGCATAGAGCGCCACCAGCCAGCTGCGCGCGCCGAACAGTGCCGCGCGGTACGATCCCTGCAGGGGGCGACCGTTGAGGCGCACGCGGTTGTCCTCGGCCTGCACCACGAGCCGTCCGTCGGGCGCTACGGCGGCGTAGGCGAAACCGACGATGAAGTCGTCCAGCGCAGGGGACAGGTAGGCGAGCGCTCGCCAGCGCAGTTGTTCGGGGCGCTGTTGCTCTGGCGGCATCAGCACGATGGCGCTTTTCTCAAGGGGCACCGACAGGCCGCGCCACACGTCCGGGTGGGCGTTCAATCGCAGCACCGGGCGCGCGGCATCGGGCAGTTGCGGCGCCTCACCGCGCGCCGATTGCTGCACGGCGACGTTGCGCAGCCGCTGGTTGGTCTGGACGATGAGCGCGGTGTCCGCCTGGGAGTCGGGGCCAAGGGGAATCACCTGAAGCGAGCGCTGGTCCGGCGCGTTGTAGAAAGGTTGCTGAACCTCCGCCATGAGGGTGGAGAACAGGTCGCGAGCCGCGCCTTCGAGGATGAGGGGCGCGGTCAGGGCGGCGCGGATATAGTGTTGGAAATCCGCCAGCTGTGCGCTTGGCGAAGCACCCGCGTCGAGGGTTTTTTGCAGTTCGCCGGTGAAATTCAGCAGCACCGCCAGTATCTGCACGACGGACGGCGGGGTCATGCCGAGGTCAAGGGCCTGCTCCGAGCGCAGGGATTCCGGGCTGGAGAGCCGGAAACGCACGCCGCCCTGACCCTGGCCCACGCCGCCGCCGAGCAACCCCCGGGATGTGCTTTCAGACCCCGGCTGGGCGTTGGGGAAACTGCCCGTGCCCGGCAGGCTGCCCGCGCCGCCGAGGGCTGCGCCGCCGGGGAACGGGCCGGCCTCCGAGCCGTTTGCGGCTGCTCCGGGAAAGCCCTGGAGCGACTGGTGGTCGTCCCCACCGCCGTCCGCCCCCACGGATGGCAGGGCCGCCAGCGCCTCGCCGTCGGCGCCAGCGGTACTGCCGCCGCAGTCCTGGGCCGAAACGCCGGGGGGACACTGGCCGGCCTGGGCAAGGCCCAACCCACCCCCTGGAATGAAATGCCAGTGCAGCACCTTGATCTCGTGGTCCCGCAGTATGGACATCGCGAGGTAAAACTGGGCCACGTCATAGACGTCGGTGCGCAGCCGCTTTTTGCGATCTTCGTCAAAGCTCGCGAGCCACGCATCCATGGCGTTCGGTTCGCGCAGGAGTTCCTCGCGGCTCCACACCGCGCCGGTGTAGAATTCGCGCACGAAGTTGCGGTGCAGTTCAATGATCGGCAGCAGGTAGGGGTCGTGTTCCTGGTCGAGGGGCGATTCGCGGTAGTCGTGCAGGCGCGCCGGCGGGGTCGCCGCCAGACTGTTCAGCACCAGCGAGGTACTGAAGCGGCGGCTCATCATCGTTTCCAGCTCTTCCACCTGGGCGGTGGTGCGCTCCTCGTGCTCGGTGCGCGCGGCGATGCTGAGCACAATGACGATGATCAGCATGGCCAGACCGTTGGCGAGAATGTCTACCAGCGCGACCCCGGCGAAGTCCGGCAGGCGGCGCGACCGTTGCGGGTTCATGGCCGCGCCTCGGTGTAGTCGCGGATATAGCCGGGAATGTCGTTCAGCGCCACCGACTTCAGGAGTTCGTTATCGGCGATCACCCAGCCGATGGTCAGCACCTGGTCGGGCCACAAGCGGCGCAGGCATTCGCGGGCCGCGGCCATGGTCGGAACGCCACCTTCCAGAATGAAAAACACCAGTTGGTCGCGTTCGTTTTCATACACGCGGCGCGCATAGTCCGTGAACGGGCCGCCGTCGTCGCACAGCGTGGCAGGGTTGACGCTGGTGCCGGTTTCGATGATGCGCAGCTCGCCGGGGAAACTAATGACCACGAAACCGGCGCCGCCATCGGCGCGCTCGATGCGATACAGGCCGTCCTCGGCGCCGCGCTCCAGGCGTTCGCGCTGGGCCGCGTCGGAATACAGGTTCACGATCACCAGGAACACCAGCAGCAAGCCGAACACGCCGCCGAAGATCGCCATCATCGGCGTATTGTTTTCCTCCTGCAATACGCCGCCGGAGGCGCGGTCTGATGCCGTGCGTCTAAACGCCATGCGCTGTACGCCTAAGCGCCACGCGCGGTGCGCCTGAGTGCCGATGCGGCGTGCGCCTGAATGCCATGTGGCGTGTGCCTAAATGCCCATGCGGCGTGCGCCTGAATGCCATGCGGCGTGTGCCTAAGTGCCGATGCGGCGTGCGCCTAAGTGCCATGTGGCGTGTGCCTAAATGCCATGCGCTGTACGCCTGAGTGCGCCACGCGCGGTGCGCCTGATTGCCACACGCGGTGCGCCTGAGTGCCATGCGCCGTGCGCCTGAGTGTCATGCGCCGTGCGCCTAAGCGCCACGCGCCGCGTCCCGCAGGCGCCGCTCAAGGGTGGTGAGCAGGCGCTCCTCGCCGCGCTGCACCAGCACCAGCACCAGGGTCAGCACCACGCTCAGCGAGAGCGCGACCAGCGTGGTGTCAAAGGCGATGCCGAGCGGTGCGATGGCGCCGTCGAGGTCCTTCGATAAACTGGCAAGCCCGGCGTCCGAGGCGATGATGCGGCGAATGCCCTCGGCCGCCAGCGAGATGCCGAGCACGGTGCCGATAAAGCCGAGGATCGGCACCGCCCAACTGATGTAGCGCGGCAGCAGCCACGATTCCTCGTGGCGCCGCCACAGCAACTGCAATCCCTCATCCATCTCCGCGGGCTTTGCGGCGAGGGTATCCAAGCTGGCGGAAAAAGGCGTAGCCGCAGCCGGCGACATCGCGTTCCAGCGCGCCAGCACGCGGCGCAGGTACCAACCGTTCCACCACTTGCCGAGCAGTAGCAGCGCTCCCCAGAAGAACAACAACACGGTCAGCGGCGGAATCACGCCGCGTTCCAGCACACGCCGCGTCAGCGCTTGTGCCGGTGCCTCCGCGCCGCCGCGCGCCAGCAGTTCCAGCCCGAGGAGCAGGCCGGCGCACAGGATCAGCGCGGTGATCAGCGACGGCAGGATGCCGGGGCCGTAGAACAGGCGCGCAAGGCGCTCCAGCGCGTCGTCGTGTTCGCCGGAGGCTGCCGTGGAAACCCACAGGTTGCAGGCGTGGAGCGCGAGCGCGGCGACCACCAGCGGCGCCATGCGCCCAGCCCAGGAGGTGCTGGCGCCGTCGGCGATGACCTGCCACGCCGGCACCGCCAGCACCAGCGCCACCGCCGCAAGGTTGAGGATGCCGAGCGCCAGCAGGACGGTGAAAAGCGCGCGCCGGGTGCCGAGGGAAAACCAGGCGGCGGCCAGCGCCACCAGCGCCACGCCCGGCGGCACCGCCGCAAGGTGCAACGGCAAATCCAGCACCCGCGCGAGGTTGATGGCGACCAGCACCAGCAGGGTGAAATAAAGCAACAGCGTAAAACGGGCGGGCCAGTACAGGGTCATGGGCGGTTTCAGGAGTGTGGTGTTCGGGTATCCGGGTATCCGGGCATCCGGGCATGTTAAGCATCGACTTTGAGATTCGGCGCAGCGGCGATGGTTCCCGCCCCCACCTTCTTGCATCCATCTTTTCGCCTCCGCCGCCTGTCCGGGATTTTGCGGGCCGGGGAGTGGGGGGCGGGTAATGGAATAGTATATCATCCCCGCGCATCGCCTGGTTGCTACATTCAAAAATGCTTCGTGACTTTATCAATTGCATCAATATCACCATTATTTTCATTCCGAATTTTCAGGTTTATAAAATTCTCTGACTGAGGCCTAACGCCTCGCATCAGCGACTGATAAAGCGCGTAGCGATTTGGCAGTCCGGCTGCATGCGCTTGTTAGGCGACATTTGGTATTTTTTGTGATTCGGGTACTTTATCATTAAGTTTTTTCAGCTTCGACAGTGAAATTTCTGGCGACATTTGTGTAGCTGGCGAGTATTCGTGCAATGTTCATGTGTGTTTTCAGAATCTAACGCCAACATAAGGGGTGCGGAGCGAGGAACGAGCGGAGCATCCCAGAGAGCGCAGCGAACGACTTAATGAGACCTTTGCACGAACACACTGTAGGGCTTCTCAGTTCTTCAAACGGGCTTTTTTTTGAGAAAAATACCCAAAAAGCACTCAATCAGCCGTATTGGCTGGCCGATTACTCCATCTTTCCACCCCTTTTCCATTTTTTAGGCGCAACTTGCCTGCTGAAGCGATAAACCACGCTTGATATTGTGGGCGACGCACATCAACTCAAAGCGCGTGCGGTTACGGCCAAGACCCAGGTAGCGGGCTTTGCCCATCCCGTAGTGTAGCTTTAACACCCCAAAGACACGTTCCACCGTACAGCGTACCCCCGAATGAAGCCGGTTAAACTTCCTCCCCTGTGCATCCAACGGCTTGTTCCGATAGCCACGTTTGATGATCCGATTATCTATCTGTCGCTCCGCCAGCCACTGGTCGTGAGCCTGACTACGATAAGCACTATCCGCATAAACCGCCGTCTCATCGCCGCATAATAAATCCGTAAAGTAATTGGAATCATGCACATTACCCGGGCTGTAGTCGGTTGACTTGATGAACCCATCTTCATCCACATTCATATGCGCCTTATAACCATATGTGCTTTTGCGCTTTCCATCCGACCCGGCTTTCACATTCCAGCCGGCCTCGGGGTCTTGGGTCGAATGACCTTCCTGGTTCTTATGGGGACGACATTGTTTCGCTTCAATCACACTGGCATCAACAATACTGACCCCTCCCGATTGGATGTAAAGCCCTTGTTCGCTCAATTGAGTGTTGATCTCACCCAGGCACGCATCCATCAAGGATAAGCGCTCCAGCGTTTGTCTAAACCGCCATAACGTCGCGTGATCCGGCACCGGTTCTGAAATATCCAGACCGGTGAAGCGACGAAACAGCAGGTCGCGTGCCAATTGCTTTTCCAGTGCCGGATCACTGAGCCCGTACCAGCTTTGCAGCAACAACGCTTTAACCATCATCAAGGGTGGCCAGGCCTTCTCGCCCCGAGGGCTTGCATGAATACCTGAAAGCAGTTGCTCAAGGCGCGACCAATCGATTAATTCGTGCACACCATCCAGTTCTTTGAGGGCATCATGATCGATCAACATGCCATCCGCCAAACTGCGTTGCGCGAGGTTTTTCCAGGCCATTTCTTCTCCTCCAAGGGGTAGTGTGGTGGGTATAGTGCTTGAACCTATTATCGCAAATTCTCAACGCAGATTCTGCTGGTTTCGTGCAAAGGTCTCAATATTATTATTTTTCTCATCGATGTCTCCATGACCTATAACGGCAGCGATAAGCGGCGGAACGACCGCGCAGCGGGTGGGCCGTCCGAGTGAGCGTAGCGAACGACTTCGTCGCCTTGTTAGGTTTCACGCCGGCCTCGCTATGAACTCAGACGGTTCAAGTATGCACTTATCTTCCACACGCCCGTGCAGGGCGAAGAGGCGCGGGGATTCTCGAAACTTGAACAAGCGGTACAGGTAGTAGCTTGATGCGTTGTCCCGCGAGAGCCGCAACTCATTGGGCGTTACGAAGAATGGTGAGTTTTTTCCGTACTTGGTTGTCTTGGCCTCAATGAAGCGATCTGTACCGTTTTCTTCGAAAGACTTGATGTCGAATCCTGCAGATGGGCCTACTGTTGCCGAAACTTGCTCGATGTGCTCAGCAAGGGATTCCTTTCCGGCTCGAATCAGGCGAGCACGCTCGAAATTGATGGCGAATTGTTCCCCAGCTTCCCCTAGCAATTGATTCCGAGCTTCGCGCTCTAGGTAGTTGACACCACCTGGGTTATAGAAGGTTCGTGGCTCAGCGATGGCCGGAGCCATTCGATCATCCGGTTTAGGTGGCTCCTCCAGGGCAACAAGAAAATCTTCAACGGTGGGAACGGGTGGCGTTGCTTCGGCGCTCGCGGCGAACAGTTGTTGGGTCTGTGGATGGTTCTTCAGATAGTCCGCAACCGCTGCCGGGAGCAGCGAACGTTGGTAGTTGAAACGCGGCTTGTAGCCATCAATGTAGGGAATGCCCATTTCGATCAGCACAGCGCTGATGTTCTGATGCTTCAGTTCAACTGAGCTATCGGAGCGGTTATCCAGCAGTTCCATCAATGCACGCCGATGCTCGGTCTTGTTGTATTTGTGACCGGTCAGTTCAAGACGCAACATACGGAAATAGTCCGCTACTGCTGCTTCGACCTCGGAATCTGACCAGTGGTTAGCCATAGCACCCGTGAAATCTAACGACCAAGCTGTGCGGCGCAAACGAAGCGCAGCGTAGTTTGCGTCCGAACGAGCGCTTTGTTAGAGCTATTTTGGTCGATACAAACCACCAAAACATACTTTTCCTGTTCTACTTTGGTGATAGCTGCTGTATCGACCGCCACACGCTACCTCACCGGTTCGGCTTTCGTGGTAACTGGAGTATTCACCTCCGGCACACACTTTTCCTGTTCTACTTTCGTGATAGCTGCTGTATTCACCGCCACACGCTACCTCACCGGTTCGGCTTTCGTGGTAACTGGAGTATTCACCCCCTGCGCACACTTGACCTGTCCGACTTTCATGGTAGCTACTATATTCTCCGCCACAGGAAACTTGGCCAGTTCGGCTTTCGTGATAGCTTGAATACTTACCACCCGTACAAACCATGCCTGTGCGACTTTCGTGGTAACTCGAATATTCTTCTCCACAAATCACATATCCGTTATCGAGTTCGATATAGCTTAAATAGCTGGGAATCCTTTTCCGCATTTGCAGCAACCATTGTTGGCGCTAACAACAGAATTGGTACTAAGTGATATTTGAAATTCATCAGTTCGATTCCTAATGCTCTAACGCCTAAACTCAGCGGCGGCGTCAGCCGTCCGCTGGAGTGCCTTGTTAGGCATTTTCTTTTATTGAATCTAAGTATAACGTATCGGGACAAATATCTTGTTCATGAGGCCACACAACTGTGCCATCAATTACGCTAGCTTGAATAAAATAATGTTTGTTTTTTAGCTCCTTGAATACTCCAAAATCAAGAATATTGGAGCAATCATAAATCCCTCTTTCACCATTAGTAAACAAGAGGTTTAGCTGATAACCATCAGTGGTTGAAACTTCTTTTATTCTTGGGTTCATTGCCTTACCTCAACGGTTCTATTTTATATGGCTGCTCCCCAGACACTGCTAATGCCCAATCAGCCACCAATTCATCTTTATGTATTTCAACCCAGGCTTGAAGCAGTTTCATTTTTGACGATGGTATACTTCCTTCGAGAATATCACCATCAGGTATAGATACAACCACCTCATGTTCTTGATATTTGACATGAATATGCGGAAGGCTATGTTGCTTATTATCCATGAAATACATGTAAACGATAATTCCATAAAATGTTGATAATGATGGCACGTTTTTCTCCTATAAATGCCTAACATCTAAATTCAGCCGCCGCGTTAGCGGTCGGCTGGAATAATTTGTTATGAGTCTTTTTAGTAAAATGTGCATGATTTGAAAAAATATGAGTTTACTGGTGCTTCTAAGAATTTATTAACTCTAAGATGCGCAATTGCCCTACCATTTTTCACCAACACAGGTGGAGTTGATGTATAAGCGTTGAATGGTGAATTGGATGAGTATTTTCCTCCAGATGAATCATACTCATTCCAAATGCTGTCGGAACTATATTCATTCTCATATGTGCCATATTCATTAAATATCGATTCAGAGCCATACTCACTTCCAATTTCACCAAGATACTTACCATTATTTGCGACGATACCAGCACCAGCACCAGTTACAGCAGTGCAAGAGGCATTTGCAAAAACATAGCTGGATATGTGTTTCTTAGCTTACAAATCATTTCAACGTACCTTCAAAAATCATACCAGAAACTCAGGGATTCGATCACTTCTTTAGCCAATCTACTACACCGCGATCGGTGCTGTAAACTCTGCTACAGGTCAGGGGAATGCCTGTGGTTTGGTGGATGGGACTACTTTGGGGTTGTTCCGTTGTGCTCACCGCTCACTGCTCACTGCTCGCCGTTCGCCGCGCGTCGGCGGCGTTGGGTCATTACCACCACCAACAGTAACCCCAGCGCTGGCAGGAAGAACCATTGTTTGGCTGGGCGGTCGGCTTTGCGCTGGAGGTCGGCGACTTCCCAGTCAAAGTCAATTTTCTGGCGCTCCGCCGGGCCGCCGAACGTCAGGTTGTCCACCAGCCATTTACCGTCTTCCCTGCGCAACTCAAGGCCGGCGGCGGTGGCCAGTCGCTCCTCGCCGTTGCCGGCGGCGCCGAGGGGCAGCATCACCACCTTGTCAACCACATCCCCTTCCAGGGTTTCGCCGATGACGTGCACCCGCACCAGCGAATTGACCGGCATGGCCTCCACTACCTCGTAGATTTTATCCGCTGATACTTTCACAAGGGGCGGATAAATCTTATCCATCCAGAAGCCCGGCCGGAAGAGCGTGAAGGAAATCAACAGCAGCGCGATCACTTCCCACCACCGGGTGCGGGTCAGGAAATAGCCCTGGCTGGCGGCGGCGAACAGCAACATGGCGGTGGTCGCCGAGGCCACCACCAGAATCAGGTGTAACCAGCTGTCGATGCCCACCATCAAAAGTTCGGTGTTGAAGATGAACAGGAACGGCAGGATGGCGGTGCGGATGTCGTAGGTGAAGCCCTGGATGCCGGTTTTGATGGGGTCGCCGCCGGAGATGGCGGCGGCGGCGTAGGCGGCGAGGCCCACCGGCGGCGTGTCGTCGGCCAGGATGCCGAAGTAAAACACGAACAGGTGTACCGCGATCAGCGGCACGATCAAGCCGTTGGCGGCGCCCACCGAGACGATCACCGGCGCCATCAGCGATGACACCACGATGTAGTTGGCGGTGGTGGGCAGGCCCATGCCGAGAATCAAACTGATGATGGCGGTGAACAGCAGCATCAACATCAGGTTGCCAGCGGAGATGAATTCCACGAACTCCGCCATCACCAGGCCGATGCCGGTCAGGGTGACGGTGCCGAGGATGATGCCGGCGCAGGCGGTGGCCACCGAGATGCCGATCATGTTGCGCGCACCGGCGATCATGCCGTCCTTGAAGTCGCACAGCCCGGCGACGATTTGCGCGCCGACGTCGCGCTGGTTGCGCAGCAGCGCCTTGAGCGGTTTGTGGGTCAGCAGGATGACCATCATCAGCAGCGAGGCGTAGAACGCCGACAGGCCGGGGGACAAGCGCTCCACGGTCAAGCACCAGATCAGCACCACCACCGGCAGCAGGTAGTACAGGCCGGCCTTGATGATGGGCGCGGGAATCGGCAGTTTGTCGATTTTGTCGCTCGCGCCGAGTTCCGGGAAGCGGGTGGCGTAGGCCACCAGCCCGAGGTACACCAGCAGGATGATCGCGGTGCTCGCCCAGAAGGTGTATGGGCCGGCGAATCCTTTGAGGCCGTTGAAAAAGTAGTAGCAGACACCGGACAGGATGACCATACCGAGCGCGTTCACCAGCAGCCCCACCAGCGCGCGCTGCCAGGTTTTGGTTACCGGCCTCGGCAGGCCCTTGAGGCCGGCCTTGCAAGATTCCAGGTGCACGATGTACACCAGCGCGATGTAGGAAATGATCGCTGGCAGGAAGGCGTGTTTGATGACTTCAATGTAGGAGATGCCGACGAATTCGATCATCAAAAACGCCGCCGCCCCCATCACCGGCGGAGTCAGTTGGCCGTTGGTGGATGACGCGACCTCCACCGCCCCGGCTTTTTCCGCCGGGAAGCCGACTCGTTTCATCAGCGGAATGGTGAAAGTGCCGGTGGTTACCACGTTGGCGATGGATGAACCGGACACCAGTCCGGTGAGCCCCGAAGACACCACCGCGGCTTTGGCCGGGCCGCCGCGCATATGTCCCAGCAGGGAGAATGCCACCCAGATGAAGTAGTTGCCGGCCCCGGCCCGCTCCAGCAGCGAGCCGAACAGCACGAACAAAAACACCATGGAGGTGGACACGCCAAGGGCCACGCCGAACACCCCTTCCTGGGTAATCCACATATGGGACATGGCCTTGCCGTAACTGGCGCCTTTCCAGGCGATGACCTCCGGCGCGAGGTGGCCGAAAAATACATACAGCAGGAAAATGCCGGCGATGATCATGAGCGGCGCCCCCAGCGCCCGCCGCGCGCCCTCCAGCACCAGCACCAGGCCGATGGAAGCGACCACCAGATCCGAAGTGGTGGGCAACCCCGGCCGCTCGCCGAGCTCCACGGCGAACACCGACAGGTACATGGTCGCGCAAACCCCAAGCCCGGCCAGCACCCAGTCCTGCACGGGAATGCGCTTCCGGGGAGATGACTTGAGGGCCGGATAGGCGAGAAACGCGAGCAGCAAACCGAAGGCGAGGTGGATGGAGCGGGTGTCGGTGTTGTTCAAAACCGGAATGGCATTGCCGACCATGTAGGGCAACGGCGAAGCGATCCACAGCTGAAACGCCGACCACGCAAACGCCGTCCACGCCAGCAACGCGCCGACGCCCCCCGCCGGGCTGCGCGCGCCGGAATCGGTGGCGGCCACCAGTTCGTCCAGCGCGGCCTGATCTATGTCGTGATCGGTTTGGGTGTTAGCCTGTTGGTGTTGGTGGGCTATTTTGCATTTCTCCGTTGCTTGACTTGCTACTCAAAAAGGAACGATGGACGTTTAATACGCGTCGGCTGGGAATCTGAAACCGAATCTACCACACTTTGGGTTTGCTCCCGATTTCCCGCAAGCGCGGGGTTTGAAAAGGCAACTCGGCGAGGTCGGCGGCCACTGGCCCCGGAGCGGTAACCACGAGGATGGCGCTGGCCATCTCCTGGAAGTCGTTGCGAAAGTGCACGCTGCTTTTCAGGGCGATGATTTTCAGGGTGGCCGGATCGACCCCCAGGTGGCGGAACATCGATTGATCCATGGTCTGCACCGGTTTGGAGCCGACCACCACCTGCACCCCGCCCACCTGAACCCCGTCGGCTTCCACCACCTCAAGCAGCGCCGTGGGGCCAAGGTCCATGTTGGCGCCGGCGAGCATCGGGCCGGTGGCCTGAAAACAGCCGTCGGAAAGATTGCGCACGCGAAAGCGCGCGTCAAACGGGTAACTCCCCGGAAATCCGGACTTTCCACCCAGCCCGAGGGAAATTTCCGCCCCCGCCCCCGCCGCGTGCGCGCGCTCCGCCGCCTGGGGGTCGCTGATGATTCCCACCAGCACCGGCACCGGCACTCGCCCGCCCCGCTGTGCGACCAGTGCGCGGAGGATTTCCGTGGTATCGCCGGGCCCGCCGCCACCGGGGTTGTCCTGGGTGTCGGCGATGAGCACCGGCCCGCACACATTGCCGGTGTTGCCCATGTTGCCCATGTTGCCCGTGTCCCCCGCCAGCCGAAAGGCCTCGCGCACGCCCTCCTCCACGCCGTACAGGCGTCCGCAAAACTCCGCCTCGCGGGATTCAAGCGCCGCCAGCAAGTTATCCGCCGCCGCGTTCACGGCGGTACCGTCGAATCCATATGCGACCACCGCCGGGCCCGCTTCCACCACATCGGAATGCGGAAATCCGCAGGCCAGCGACAGGCCGGCGACTTCTCCCCCCACCTGTTCGGCCAGAAGGTGGTAGATCGACCGGGCCGGGTCCATCAGCGTGCAGCCCCAGTTCAGCGGGATCATAAAATCCGGCCGGCGCATGGCGGCGCCGGGAAACCGCGACCGGTTATGCGAGATGAGCACATCCAGATGGTCGGCGGCCCGTGCGCCGGTATCGCCCATGTCCACGTGGGGATAGGTGCGATAGATCTCCAGCGCGCTCGCCTGGGCCATCATCTGAGCACTGATATTGGCGTGCAGATCGAGGCTGGCCACCACCGGCACCGACTCGCCCACCACGGCGCGCACCCGGCGCAACAACTCGCCATCCCCGTCCGGCGCGTGTTCGCAGACCATGGCGCCGTGCAAATCAAGCAGCACACCGTCCACCGGCAGGGCTTCGCGCAGGGCCTCCAGCAGCATAGCGGCGATGCGCTCAAAAGCCGATTCACGAACCTGCGCGCAAGGCGTCGCCGAGCACCATAACAACGGCGCGATTTCATGCCCCAACGCCTTCAGCCGCGCAATCGCGCCGCTCACCGGCAGGTGCACGCCGAGCACATTGTCCAGCATTCGCTCCCCCAGACTGAGAGGCGGCCATTCATCGCGCCCCTCAAAGGCCTTGAAATCCGCTTTATACGGGGCAAATACGTTGGTTTCGTGCTGAAAACCGCCCACCGCCACCTTTGCCATTGCTATTCCTCGAGTATTTTGTGAAGATGGAATCGGCGCCCGGAAATGGGCTCGGTGTGCGGTGCCCGAATTCTGGCGGCCAATGAACAGGGCTGTCGTTTTGACCTGGATCGAAAAAGACCTTAATCTTGTGTACTCACCAGAGGAGGAGAATTTATCATGCTACGAAGCAATAAAATGAGACCTTTGCACGAACACACTGTAGGGCTTCTCAGTTCTTCAAACGGGCTTTTTTTTGAGAAAGATGCCCAAAAAGCACTCAATCAGCCGTATTTGTTGGCCGATTAGTCCATTTTTCCACCCCTTTTTCATTTTTTAGGCGCAACTTGCCTGCTGAAGCGATAAACCACGCTTGATATTGTGGGCGACGCACATCAACTCAAAGCGCGTGCGGTTACGGCCAAGACCCAGGTAGCGGGCTTTGCCCATCCCGTAGTGTAGCTTGAGCACCCCAAAGACACGTTCCACCGTACAGCGTACCCCCGAATGAAGCCGGTTAAACTTCCTCCCCTGTGCATCCAACGGCTTGTTCCGATAGCCACGCTTGATGATCCGATTATCTATCTGTCGCTGCGCCAGCCACCGGTCGTGAGCCTGACTACGATAAGCACTATCCGCATAAACCGCCGTCTCATCGCCGCATAATAAATCCGTAAAGTAATTGGAATCATGCACATTACCCGGGCTGTAGTCGGTTGACTTGATGAACCCATCTTCATCCACATTTATGTGCGCCTTATACCCATATGTGCTTTTGCGCTTTCCATCCGACCCGGCTTTTACATTCCAGCCGGCCTCGGGGTCTTGGGTCGAATGACCTTCCTGATTCTTGTGGGGACGACATTGCTTTGCTTCAATCACACTGGCATCAACAATACTGACCCCTCCCGATTGGATGTAAAGCCCTTGTTCGCTCAATTGAGTGTTGATCTCACCCAGGCACGCATCCATCAAGGATAAGCGCTCCAGCGTTTGTCTAAACCGCCACAACGTCGCGTGATCCGGCACCGATTCTGAAATATCCAGACCGGTGAAGCGACGAAACAGCAGATCCCGTGCCAATTGCTTTTCCAGTGCCGGGTCACTGAGCCCGTACCAGCTTTGCAGCAACAACGCCTTAACCATCATCAATGGCGGCCAGGCCTTCTCGCCCCGAGGGTTTGAATGAATACCTGAAAGCAGTTGCTCAAGGCGCGACCAATCGATTAATTCGTGCACACCATCCAGTTCTTTGAGGGCATCATGCTCGATCAACATGCCATCCGCCAAACTGCGTTGCGCGAGGTTTTTCCAAGCCATTTCTTCTCCTCCAGGGGGTAGTGTGGTGGGGTATAGTGCTTGAACC
This sequence comes from Alphaproteobacteria bacterium, assembly GCA_965206145.1. GTDB lineage: Bacteria > Pseudomonadota > Alphaproteobacteria > TMED109 > TMED109 > CBDBIK01. Next base: position 48,387 of record CBDBIK010000008.1, on the reverse strand, counting down.
TATTATCGCAAATTCTCAACGCAGATTCTGCTGGTTTCGTGCAAAGGTCTCAAAATACTGCTTGGGTTGATGGCGTCCATGCTGTTGGCCTGGGGCACGCCGGCGGTAGCCGCAACGCCCAAAGACAATTTAATCATCGCGAAAAACATCGGTGACATTATCACCTTTGATCCGGCCGAAGCCTTTGAACTGACCACCGGCGAATTGCTGTCCAATATCTACGACCGTATCGTCATGTACGAGCCGGAAAATCTTGAGGAACTGGTCGGCGGTGTGGCGCAAAGCTGGGAAGTCAGCGACGACGGAAAATCCATCACCTTCGCCATTCGACCCGGACTAACCTTCCATTCCGGCAATCCGGTTACCGCGGACGATGTCACCTTCTCGTTGCGGCGAGTGGTCAAGTTAAACAAGACCCCCGCCTTCATCATCACCCAGTTCGGCTGGACCGCGGACAACGTCGATGAATTGGTTCAGACGGTGGACGGTCGCACCCGGATTACCGTTACCGAAGATCTGTCCCCCGGTCTGGTGCTGAACGCGCTATCGGCCACCGTCGGCTCGGTGGTGGATAAAAAACTCGTCCTGCAACAGGAAAAGGACGGCGATCTGGGTTACGAATGGCTGAAATCCAACAGCGCCGCTTCCGGCGCCTACCAACTCAAGACCTGGAAGGCCAACGAACTCGTTACCCTGGACGCCTTCGCCGGCTACCGTCACGGTGCGCCCGCCACCAAGCGGGTGATTATGCGTCATGTTCCGGAATCTTCCGCCCAGCGGTTGTTGCTGGAAAAAGGGGATATCGATATGGCGCGCGGCCTGACGCCGGATCAGGTGCGCGGGCTGGCGGGCAACACGGACATTGCCATCGACGACAACCCCAAGGGCACCACGGTGTACTTCGCCGTTAACGCCGATCATCCGGTGCTGGGCAATCCTGCGGTGTGGCAGGCGCTGCGCTATCTGGTTGATTATGAGGGCATGACCTCGTCATTTTTGCAGGGCCAGTTCAACATTCATCAGGCGTTCTGGCCGGCCGGCCTGTGGGCGTCGCTGGATGATAATCCGTTCACGCTGGACGTCGCCAAGGCGAAGAAACTGCTGGCTGAGGCCGGTGTGGGTGAAGTGGAAGTTACCCTCGATACCCTCAACCTCGAGCCCTATCCGCAGATCGCTCAATCCCTGCAAGCCACCCTGGGCGAGGCCGGCATCAAGGTCAATATACTCACCGCCGACGGCAAAACCTTGTGGCCCAAATATCGCGCCCGCCGCCATGAGATCCTGCTGGCGCGCTGGTCGCCGGACTACGTCGACCCCCATTCCAATGCGGATTCTTTTGCGCATAATCCGGACAACCGCCTGGAAGCCAAGCTGACCGGCAAACTGGCCTGGCGCAACGCCTGGAGTGATGACGATGTGAATCGGTTGACCGAGCGGGCGCGCAGTGAACTCGATCTCAACACGAGAAGGGATCTGTATTTGGATCTACAGGGCATGGTGCAACAGCGTTCGCCGTTCGTGCTTATGTTCCAGGAAAACGAACAGGTCGCCCGCCACCATGCCGTAAAAGGATTCGTATCCGGCTCTAATTTCGATCTGGTGTTTTATCGCAACACCACCAAATAGCCCGCGCGTGGCTACTACGGCCATACCCCCAACCACGGACACGGAGCCTGCAAAAAACCAGGCTCCGTTTTCTGTGTTGTCGACGCTGGCCGGTTTTTTCCTGACCATCTGTTTTACCTTTATCGGGCTGACCGCGGTCACCTTTGTAATCGGGCGGGTCATGCCTGTGGACCCGGTGCTGGCCATCGTCGGTGACCGTGCCTCCCAGGACGTGTACGACCGGGTGTTTCTGGAGCTGGGGCTCGACCGCCCGCTCTACGAACAATACGGGCTGTATCTGGCGCAACTGTTTCGTGGCGATCTCGGCACTTCGATCATGAGCGCACAACCGGTGTTGGATGACATTATTCGCTTTTTCCCCGCAACCCTTGAACTGGCCACCCTCGCCACCTTCATCGGGGTGCTGGTGGGGGTGCCGTTGGGGGTGGTCGCGGCGGTGCGGCAGGGGCGCTGGATCGATCATCTGGTGCGGGTGTTCGGGTTGTTTGGTTATTCGGTGCCGATTTTCTGGTTGGGCATGGTGGCGCTGCTGATTTTTTACGGCGCGCTGGATTGGCTGCCGGGCCCGGGACGAATCGAAGTCTATTATGACGGCATCGTCGCACCGGTAACCGGATTTATCATGATCGACGCGGCGCTGGCCGGCGAATGGGAAATCTTTCGCAACGCCGGGTCGCATTTGATTCTGCCCGCGGCGGTGCTTTCCACTTACGCGCTGGCGTATATCGCCCGCATGACCCGCAGTTTCATGCTCGATCAGTTGCGACAGGAATATATTTTGACGGCGCGGGTCAAAGGGTTGTCGGAATGGGCGGTAATCTGGCGGCATGCCTTTCGCAACGTGCTGGTGCAACTGGTCACCATTATCGGTCTGACCTACGCCTCTTTGCTCGAAGGCTCGGTGCTCACCGAGACCATTTTTGCGTGGCCGGGCATCGGTCAATACATTACCCATTCTCTGTTTAATTCCGACATGAATGCGGTGCTCGGCGGCACCATCGTGGTGGGAATCAGTTTTGTCGGGATCAACATGCTGTCCGACCTGTTGTACAAGCTGGCGGACCCACGGGCGCGGGCATGAACCAACCAAAGGCCGGGCGCCTGCGCGAGTGGCTGCTGAGCAATACGCCACACTCGGCCTTTCAAGCCCGTTGCCAGCACCTGTGGCTTGCCTGGCTGGCGTTCAGCGCCAATCCGGTTGCAATGATCGGGTTGCTGATTATTCTGACCCTGATACTGGCCGCGATCATCGCGCCGCTGATTACCGGCAGCGACGGCCTCGCCCCCAGGCTCGCTGAACGGCTGCAGGCGCCGAGCGCGGAACACTGGTTCGGCACCGATGAACTGGGGCGGGACATCTACGACCGGATTATCTGGGGGTCCCGCATAACCTTGTATATCGTCGGCTTGGTGGGGGTCATCGTGGTGCCCATTGGCCTGTTGATCGGCACCGTCGCGGGCTACCTCGGCGGCGTTATCGATACGGTGTTGATGCGCATTACCGACATATTTCTTGCCTTCCCCCGCCTGATTCTGGCGCTGGCGCTGGTGGCGGCGCTGGGTCCCGGCATCGAAAACGCGGTCATTGCCATCGCCCTGACCACCTGGTCGCCATATGCGCGCATCGCCCGGGCCGAGGCGCTGACCTTGCGCAACAGTGAATTCATCATGGCCGCTAAAGTCCAGGGGGCGTCCACCGCGGGCATCCTGCTTCGCCATGTAACCCCGCTATGCGTGTCGTCGGTGATCGTGCGGCTGACCCTGGACATGGCCGGCATCATCTTAACCGCGGCGGGTCTTGGGTTTCTCGGTCTCGGCGCACAACCGCCGACCCCGGAATGGGGCGCGATGATTTCCACGGGCCGGCAGTTCCTGCTGGATCAATGGTGGGTGCCGACCATTCCGGGGATTGCTATTTTTGTGGTCAGTCTGGGACTTAACCTGCTGGGTGATGGCCTGCGCGACGTCATGGACCCGCGCCACGGTGCCTGAGCATGGAAAACAACGCTACGGAAAACAAGGCATTGCTCGAAGTCGATGCCCTGCACGTCCACTATCCGACCCCCAAAGGCGTGGTTGAAGCGGTGCGCGGGGTCAGTTTCACGCTGGGCCGGGAAAAGCTTGGCATCGTCGGTGAATCCGGTTCCGGAAAATCCCAGACCGGTCGCGCGATACTTCGGTTGATCCCGGATCACGGGGTGGTGCGCGCCAACAAACTCAACTTCGACGGCATTGATCTGCTGAGCGCGGATGAAAAAACCATGCGCCGGATCCGCGGTCGGCGAATATCCATGATCATGCAGGATCCGAAGTATTCCCTTAACCCGGTGATGCGCGTGGGTGAACAAATCGCCGAGGCCTATCGGATTCACAACGGGGTGTCGGCCCGTGAAGCCCGCCAGCGCACTGTCGAAATGCTCGAAGCGGTGCGCATACGCGAACCCCGGCGCGTGTACCAGATGTATCCCCACGAAGTTTCCGGCGGCATGGGGCAGCGCATCATGATCGCCATGATGATGATGCCGGATCCGAGCATCATCATCGCCGATGAACCCACCTCGGCGCTGGACGTGACGGTTCAACTGCAAGTGCTGGCTTTGCTGGATGACATGGTAAGCCAGCGCGGCATGGGATTGCTTTTTATCAGCCACGATCTTGATTTGGTCGCCTCGTTTTGTGATCGCGTGGTGGTGATGTATGCCGGGCGGGTCATGGAAGTTCTGGAAGCCACTGAATTGCACCGTGCCGAACATCCGTACACTCGCGGCCTGTTGAACTGCCTGCCAAAAATCGGCGCCCACGGTCGTGACCTGCCGGTGCTTCGGCGTCAACCCTCCTGGACCACCGACGTCTAGTGGTTTCAGAATTTCAGATGCTCGACGTTCAGCGACTCAACGTGTACTTCGGCCACGGCCAGCATCGCAACCACGCGCTGCGGGACGTTTCGTTCGCGGTTCCGAAGGGCACCTGTTTTGGTTTGGTGGGTGAGTCCGGGTCCGGAAAATCCACCGTGCTCAGGGCGATTTGCGGATTGCTGAAAGGCTGGGATGGCACGCTGCGGTTGGCCGGTACGGCGTTGACCGGAAGCCGCAATCTTGCCTTCCGGCGCCGCGTGCAGATGGTGTTTCAGGATCCCTACGGCTCCCTGCATCCGCGCCACACCATCGACAAAATTGTCGCCGAACCGTTACACATTCATCGCTTCGACAGCATCAAATCACGCACCGCCCAGGCCCTGAAAGAAGTCGGCCTGGATCTCACCTTCCGCTTCCGTTACCCCCACCAACTGTCCGGCGGGCAGCGTCAACGGGTGGCCGTGGCGCGGGTTCTGGCGATGGAGCCGGAAGTGGTTTTGCTGGATGAACCCACCTCCGCGCTGGATGTATCGGTGCAGGCCGAAGTGCTCAACCTGCTCGCCAGACTGCGCCGGGAGCGCGATCTTACCTATCTGCTGGTAAGCCATGACCTGGCCGTAATTGGCCATCTGTGTGATCAACTGGCGGTCATGCAGAAGGGCCGCATCGTGGAAAAACTGAACGTGGATCAGCTGCACGAACGACAGCCGTGCCATGCGTATACCCAACAACTGCTACAGGCAAGCCGCGGCTATGACCGGAAAACCATCGATGGGTTCGAGGACTTCGCCTGAAGTTTCCGGCGATGGGGGGCGGGAACAGGACGGTCGCCCACATAGCCACAAACCCACAAACCCACAAAGCAGGGCCGCACCACGAAAAAGGGGGGCCGAAGCCCCCCGTTTCGCGGTGGGTTACAGCCAGCCGCGTTCTTTATAGTATTTCGCCGCGCCGGCGTGCAGCGGTGCGGACAGCGCGTCTTTGATCATCTCGCTTTCCTTCAGATTGGCGAACGCCGGGTGGAGTTTCTTGAAGTCATCGAAATTGTCGAACACCGCCTTGACGGTTTCGTAGATGACCGCTTCCGGGACCGCGGTCGAGGTCACGAAGGTCGCACCTACGCCGAAGGTGGCGATGTCATCGGGATTGCCGCGATACATACCGCCGGGGATGGTGGCGTAGCGGTAGAAGGAATTATCCGCCACCAGCTTATCCACCGCCGCGCCGCTGACTTCGGAAGCGGTGAATGTACAACGAGATGTTCTTTAGCAAAAATAAAGTAAGAAAATTGACAAATCCGATTTGATTATTTAGTATTCCGCCTGCCTTAACAAGCGCGATCCGCAATGCCGGGTCTCCCGTGAATAAAATACCGTCTCAAACGGATAGCCCGGCCAGGCTATTCCTCGGAAATAAGCGGGGAGTTCTTCTCGTGTTTGTTAAGGCAACGTCCTGGCGCTATTGCCGATAATAGCCCTTCTTATTTTCGGTTCTACTGCTGGGGGATTTAACTTAACTTTCCGCGGAGAACCAAATCATGCGTCTCTTATCCATTTTGTTTATAGCAACAATCGTCGGCGCTTGCTCATCCATCGCAAACTACTCGGCGCCCAAGCATCGAGTGGGAGACATCTTTCAGGGATCGTTTGTAATCGGAACTTACAACACCAATATTCCCTTGCCCGAAGGCGAGTGGAAATTGATCGGTTATCAACAAAAAAGCAACGACATTAATACGCTTCTGAATAATGCAGTGCTTACCCAAACGAGCAAAAACCAAGTATCCAAGTTTATCGAAGTGTCTTCCCCAAACGCCAACCACAATTGGGGATATACCGCCAATAATTTCTGCACTAGGGATGACGTTATACACATCGTCTCGCGCGCAAACCAGGACGGCGGGAAACAAGATTGCTGGGGCATTAACCACTGGCGAATGACGTTAGAGGAGAACTCATGGGACTACTGGAAGAATGCCTTAAAATACTACAAAGCCAATGATGTTAAAATTCCTATCAATGCACTGGTTGTGATTTATCGGAAAGCGAACAGAAACAAGTTCGTACAAGTTACTTATGGATTCAACCCTGAACTGGAAGGATTTTCCCCGCCGGTTTATGCCGCTTGGAGCACCAGCGATTGGCACAAAGATAGATACCACACGGATAAAAAGAAAGTGGAATACATTCAAACCCTGAAAGACTGGGCTACCGCATGGGATGACAAGGTGGATGCAGGATTTGCTGGGCAACCGCACCAAGCGACCAGTCAAACTAACAATCGTGGTTATGAGGAAGTGACCAGCAAAATTAACCAGTTAAAGAAAATGGTGGAAGACGGCGTGATAACCAAAGCGGATTATGAAAAGAAAAAGCATGAACTCCTGAACGGGTTGTAGGGCATGGTACCGTATTTGCGCGTGTTCCATCGATTTTCCGCACCTTTTCCTTTGCCTTTTGGTTGACTGATTTGGCGGGCCATGCGGTCGAACATGGGGGATGTTTTCAGGAGAGCGACGAATTTTGAGCGGTGTTCGGCCAGCAATTCGGCGTGGCAGAGCAAGTCGGGCGGTCAGCGGTCTCCCACGAACCCACATAGCAAGGCCGCACCACGAAAAAGGGGGGCCGAAGCCCCCCGTTTCGCGGTGGGTTACAGCCAGCCGCGTTCTTTATAGTATTTGGCCGCGCCGGCGTGCAGCGGTGCGGACAGCGCGTCTTTGATCATCTCGCTTTCCTTCAGATTGGCGAACGCCGGGTGGAGTTTCTTGAAGTCATCGAAATTGTCGAACACCGCCTTGACGGTTTCGTAGATGACCGCTTCCGGGACCGCGGTCGAGGTCACGAAGGTCGCACCCACGCCGAAGGTGGCGATGTCATCGGGATTGCCGCGATACATACCGCCGGGGATGGTGGCGTAGCGGTAGAAGGAATTATCCGCCACCAGCTTATCCACCGCCGCGCCGCTGACTTCGACAAAATTCGCGTCGCAGGTCGTGGTGGCTTCCTTGTTCAAGGCCGCCGGGTTGCCCACCAGCCAGAAGAACGCGTCTATTTTGTTGTCGCACAACGCGCCCGGGGTTTCCGCGGATTTCATCTGCGAGGCCAGTTTGAGGTCGCTGTTGCTGTGGCCGAGGGCTTTCCACATCACGTTCCAGGTCGCCTCGGTGCCAGAGCCGGGGTTGCCGATGTTGACCCGTTTGCCCACCAGATCGTCAATGTGTTGGATGCCGGAATCGGAGCGCGCGACGATGCTGATGGGTTCGGGGTGAACCGAGAACACCGCGCGCAATTCCGTGAACGGGCCGGCGGAGATGAACGCCTCTTTGCCGGTGCCGTTGTAGGCGTGGTACTGCCAATCGGATTGCGCGACCCCCATGTCGAGTTCACCGCCGCGGATGGTGTTGATGTTGTACACCGACCCGCCGGTGGATTCCACCGAGCAACGGATGCCGTGTTCCTTGCGGTTTTTGTTGACCAGCCGGCAAATGGCGCCGCCGGTCGGATAGTAGACGCCGGTCACGCCGCCGGTGCCGATGGAGACAAAGGTCTGCTCCGCGGCGCCCGCAGGCGTGGCGAGCATGCCGCCGAACGCCAGCCCAGCGGCAAATAATGAAGTGGTAAAGGTTTTTTTCATGAGTAAGTGTGCCTCCGAGGGCTCCGTCAGGTGGTTCGAGTTTGGTGGTTCGGGTTTGGAAAGGATCGTTTTGGAAGGGATCGTGAAGGGGTTTCCGACCGTGATAAATCATGCCGGGAACAGCGAATCCGACACCGTAAGGGATGAAAAAGTTCCACGCGCGCGCCGATGGGTATTTCCGCCAGCGCCGTTTGATGTTAGTTTCGAAACTATACCACAACCCCTGAGGCCGAACAATCGCTTCGCTTCACATCGCTTCGCTTCACTTCGCCTGTCCGTACTCCGTGCACTATTTGTCCGGCCACAAGCGTCCGCGTTACAAGCGACACCCCCCCATGAAACGCCATCACGTCCTCAGCGGCGCTTCTTCGCCGTACATCACCGAGCACGGTTTTGCCGTCCTGCGGCAAGAACAGAAGGACATCTGGAAGAAGCGTGCGAAAGTAACCCGCGCGCTGTCCGCCGCCGCCGCCGAGGGCGACCGTTCGGAGAACGCCGAGTACATCTACCGCAAAAAAGAACTCGCGGAAATTGACCGGCGCATTCGCTACCTGCAAAAGCGGCTGCCGGCGCTCAGCGTGGTACGCGAGGTGGGCGACCGCGGCAGGGTGTTTTTCGGCGCCTGGGTGGTGCTTGAAAAAGAAGGTGGCGGGGAAGTGGAATACCGTATCGTCGGCGGCGATGAAATCGAAAGCGATTCATCCAAAGGCCGCATCAGCGTTGATTCCCCGATGGCGCGGGCCATGCTGGGCCGGCGGGCGGGTGAGCGAGTAACCCTTGCCTTGAACGACCAGCGGCGGCATTTTTCCATCCGAAAAATTCGCTACTCCTGAACCCCGACTCAGCGCAGGCCGTCGAGCAGGGATTGGCCACCGAGGGCCTGCATCTGCCGCAGTATCCAGCGCTGACGTTTGACCACGGCGGCGCCGGCGGGGTTGGCCGAGCGGCGGTTGGGATTGGGCAGAACCGCCGCCAGCCGTGCGGCTTCGTAGCGGTTGAGGGCGGCGGCGCGCTTGTCGAAGAAGTGCCGACCGGCTTTTTCCACGCCGTAGGTATCCGGGCCAAACTGGACGATGTTCAAATACACCTCGAGCACCCGCCGCTTACCCCACACCCGATCAATATACAGCGCCAGCCCCGCTTCGAGAAATTTGCGCGCATAACTTCGCCCGCCCCACAAAAACAGATTTTTCGCCACCTGCTGGGTGATGGTGCTCGCACCCCGTGGGCGGTTCGCGATTTCCCGCAGGATTTTGGACAACTCAATGAAGTCCAGCCCGTGGTGCTGCAAAAACCGCTGATCCTCGGCGGCGATGACGGCGAGCGCCATCTGCGCCGAGATTTGCTCCAGCGGTCGCCACTCAAAGGAAGCCCACTCGGAGTACGCTTTGCCGCTGAAAAGGTTTTGCTGAAGGAGGATGGAAGAAGTCGGCGGGTCAATCCAGCGCACACTGCCCGCCGCAACCAGGCCGACGACCGCCATCGCCGCCAGCGCCCACAGCATCCCACGCAACAGCCGGGCGGCGGGTTTTTGCCGATGGTTTTGCTGGGCCCGTTTGTTCATCGGCTTATTGGCTTATTGGCACCTGGCCTTTAGGGAGGCCGCCTTCGCCGGGCCATGCTGTGAGCGGATTCCGGTATTGGCGGGGATGCGGGAATGACGAGGATGACGAGGATGACGAGGATGACGAGGTGCTGGGATACGTATCAAAACCCCGCCGCCATTCCATCCTTGCGGTGGTCGGAACCGGCGATATAGCCGTCGGCGGTGGCATAAATCAACTGCGCGCCGCCCATGGAAAAAATGCCGCTCTCCTGATCCTCATGCAGCCGATGCCCGCGTCCAACCAGCTCAGTCCTGACCCCTTCATCCACGCCGGGTTCCAGCGCGACGCGGTTGTTTTCCACCACCTGCCACCTCGGCGCATCCGAAGCGCTTTGGGGATTCTGGCGGTAATCGCAAATCCGAATCACCATCTGCGCGTGTCCCTGGGGCTGCATCGGCCCGCCCATCACGCCGAAGCTCAATAGCGGCCCGCCGCCACGGGTCAAAAATCCGGGGAGGATGGTATGGAAGGGCCGCTTGCCGCCCTCGATGCGGTTGGGGTGGCCCGGCTTCAGGTTGAAGCCGGCGGCGCGGTTTTGCAAACTGATGCCGGTGCCGGGAATGACGATTCCGGATCCGAATCCCCAGAAATTGCTCTGGATGTACGACACCATCATGCCGCTTTGGTCGGCAGTCGTGAGATAGACGGTGCCGCCTTTGGCCGGGACGCCGTAAGCGGGGTCGCCGGCGCGCGCCATGTCGATGCGCGCCGCACGCTGTGCCAGATAGCCCGGATCGAGGAGCTGTTGCACCGGAAACTCCAGATGGTCGGGGTCGGCGATGTAACGATGCGCATCGGCGAAAGCGAGTTTCATCGCTTCAATTTGCAGGTGAAAAAAATCCGCGGAATCCACTTCGTAGCGCGCGATTCCATGTTGCTCGACGATGCCCAGCATAATCTGCGCGGCAAGGCCCTGGCCGTTGGGGGGAAGCTCGTGCACGGTCACTTCGCCGTAGCGGTGGGTGAGGGGGCTTACCCAGTCGCAACGATGTTCGGCCAGATCAGCCGCCGACAATTTCGCACCGGCATCCCGGGCGGCGGCGGCGATTTTATTCGCCAGTGCGCCGCGATAAAACGCTTCGCCGTTGCTTTTGGCGATCGCTTCTAAGGTTTCCGCCTGTTCCGGAAATCGGAACCACTCACCGGCCTTCGGCGCGCGCCCGCCGGGCAGGAACGGTGCGAAGTCGGGGAAGTCGCGAAAAACCGCCGGCGCATCAAACCACGCTTCGGCGGTTATCGGCGAGACCGCAAAGCCGTCCCGCGCGTAACCGATGGCGGCCTCGAACAGCCGCACAAACGGCAGCTTCCCGAAGCGTTCCGACAACCCCACCCAAGCGCTCACGCAGCCGGGCACGGTCACCGAATCCCAACCCCGCAACGGCATTTCATCCTGCCCCTCAAAGTCCGCCGCCGAAACCAACGCCGGGCTTCGCCCCGAGGCGTTCAGCCCGTGCAACGTCCCGCCGTCCCACACCATACCAAAAGCATCCGAGCCGATGCCGTTACTGGTGGGCTCCACCACCGTCAAGGTAACCGCCGCCGCCAGCGCCGCATCCACCGCATTGCCGCCGTCCCGCAACGCCGCCACCCCCGCCTGCACCGCCAGCGGCTGGGATGTGGCCACGATATTGCGCGCCATCACCGGCCTGCGCGCGCCGGGGTAGGGCATGGAAAAATCCAGAGGAGTCATTGCGGATTGGCGTCGAAAGGACGGGCAACAGGCCTGAGATTATACCCGCCGGTCGCGAACAATCACCGGTCATCCCCGCGAATGCGCAACCCCGCTGAAAAACCGGCGACCGGCGCCCGATGACCAGCAACCAGCGACCCGCGACACAGCCGCTGACTTTTCGGCAGGCGGTGGCCTCCAACGGGTTATGCAGGCTATACCCAACCTCCGCCGGGTTTGCTATGATGTTGGTTCAGGGTTGCTTCCGGGAGGCACTAGCATGAGCACAGTCGGCGACATTCTGGAAGGTGGCAACGGCCAAATCTGGAGCGTGCGCTCCGACCAGTCGGTACTCGACGCCATCCGTCTGATGGCGGAAAAAGGCGTCGGCGCGGTATTGGTGATCGATGGCGAGCGCTTGTCGGGCATACTCAGCGAGCGCGATTACGCCCGCAAGGTCATCCTTGAAAACCGCTCCTCAGACACCACCCGGGTGAGCGACATCATGACCGGCAGCCCGCTCACCACCACCCGCGCCAACAGCGTGGCGGAGTGCATGACGCTGATGACCGACAACGACTTCCGCCACCTTCCGGTGGTGGAGGCGCACTGCGTGGTGGGCATGATCTCCATCGGCGACCTGGTCAAGGCGGTCATCAAGGAGCAGCAGTACACCATAGATCAGCTGGAAAACTACATCGCCGGTTAGATCGGCATTGGAGAAGTTTCCCGTGGAGAAGACCCCCGTGGAGAAGTTTCCCGTTGACCCGCCACCGGGAACCGGCTAGCCCGAATATTTCACGAAGGGGGATAGAAAAACGGCGGAAAAGCCTTGAAAATAGGGGTACCAAAACCAGATTAACGAGGCCTTCCGCCGTGACGAAATGTTACCAGACTTCTCTCCAGTTTCCATCCGTTAAACGCCGCAAAGTTGAAGCTGATTTCAGCGGTGGTGACATCACCAGCAATGGGGGTATTGGGCTACTCGCCCAGGTTGATCAGAAAATGGGGCTGACCAAAGCCGTGGCCCGCGCTATGGGCGACACCCGTCGCAAAGCCAGCTGTGAGCATTCTCTGAATGAATTGCTCAAACAGCGTATCTACGCCCTGGCCCTCGGCCATGAGGACTTGAACGATCACGACCAACTACGCCAGGATCTGGCGCTGCAAACAGCCACTTCGCGAGACAAGCCTCTGGCCAGCCCGGCGACGCTGTGCCGACTGGAACAACGCGCTGACAGCGCATCCGCTCTGGCCATCCACCAGGTATTGTTTGCTCAATTTGTCGCTGCTCACGACAGACCGCCGAGACGATTGGTTCTGGACTTCGATGCCACTGATACGCCCTTGCATGGTGACCAGGAGGGCAAGTTTTTCCATGGTTACTACGACCATTATTGTTACCTGCCCTTGTATGTCTTCTGTGGACGCCACCTGCTGGTGAGTTATCTGCGTTCGAGTCAGATCGATCCGGCCCGGCACAGTTGGGCGATCCTCGCTTTGCTGGTTAAGTCATTGCGCCAGCGTTGGCCCAACACTGCAATCATTTTCCGGGGTGATAGTGGTTTTTGCCGCTGGCGGTTACTGCGCTGGTGTGACCGACACGGGGTGGGTTACATCGTCGGATTGGCCCAGAACAAGCGTATCAGGCGCAAAGCCGCAGGATTGATGGCCGAGGCCGAGGCGCTTTACTACCAGACCGGCAAGAAGCAACGACGCTTTACCTCGATGGCCTACGGGGCGCGTAGCTGGGATAAGGCACGGCGGGTGATCGCCAAGGCGGAGCACAGCAGCCAGGGTGCCAACCCCCGTTTTGTGGTGACCAATTTACCCCAGGGGGATCAATACCTTTACGACAAGGTGTACTGCGCCCGCGGTGACATGGAGAACCGGATCAAGGATCAGCAGTTGGATTTGTTTGCGGATCGCACCTCTTGTCACCGCTGGTGGCCCAACCAGTGCCGGCAGTTGCTGTCAGGGTTGGCTTACACGTTGATTGAGGGATTGCGGCGCCTTGCACTACAGGGCACCGAACTGGCCAAAGCCAGTCCTCACAGGATCAGGCTGACGCTGCTTAAAATCGGTGCCGTGATCATCCGCAACACGCGCCGCATCCGCCTACTGATGAGCAGTGCTTATCCCCATCAGGCGTTGTTCCGCACGGCAGCCTATCGGCTCAACTCCCCATAAACCCAACCCAGTGCTGCCCCGGCATGTTGATAAACAACGGGGGTAGGGGGAGCTGCGCCCAAAATCTGCGAACAACGAAAGAATTGACCAAAGAACAGGCAACTGCATCATATGATGCATCGACAGGGATGGCGCTACCGAAAAACCGACCATCACCGCTTCACTCATGAAATATCCGGGCTAGGCTGTGTGGCATCGCAGGGGCTTTGCGGCATCGCAGGATGCGGATGTCGCACCCACCACCGAAACCATCCGGAGGACACGCTCATGTTACGCTTCGCTTCAGGCTCCGCTTACCCCACATCCCTGGCCGCCGCGCTGGCCGCCCTGTTGCTCTTTACATCGGCGGCCAATGCCACCGGGTATCGCATTGACCCGGCCCATTCGTTCGTGCAATTTCGCACTCAGCACCTCGGGTTCAGCTGGCTCATCGGCCGCTTCAATCGTTTTGACGGCGGCTTTGAATACGATTCCGGCAACGACCTCGGCCCCCAGAAAATCACCGTCACCCTGGACACCACCAGCGTGGACAGCAACCACGCCGAGCGCGACAAACACTTGCGCAGCGACGACTTCCTGGATACCGATAAATACCCGAGCGCGACCTTCACCGGCAGCGGCTACAGCGGTAGCGGCGACGGCGGCGAGTTGCGCGGCGAGCTGGAACTACACGGCGTTACCCGCCCGGTGATCGTTAGCTTGCGCAAGATCGGCGAAGGCAAGGACCCGTGGGGCGGCTACCGGGTCGGCTTTGAAGGCGAGACCGTCATCACCCGCAGCGATTTCGGCATGGACTACGACCTCGGCCCCATGGCCAGACAGGTTGCGCTCAGCCTCTATATCGAAGGCATTCGCCAGTAACGGCCATCGGGCGTCGCCAGATTATGCCGTCCACCCCCCACAAGTACGATATCGCGACCCGCCTGCTACACTGGTCCCAGGCACTGTTGATCTTCGGCCTGGCGGCCCTCGGCTGGTGGATGACTGGCCTTACCTACTACGACCGCTGGTACAACGACGCGCTGTTCTGGCATCGGGCAGTGGGCCTGCTGATACTGGTGACGGTGGCCAGCCAACTGCTCTGGCGATGGTTGCGAAGCAGCCCGCCGCCGGCGGTGTCGGGCTTTGATCTGCAAGCCTCCCGGGCCGTGCATCGGCTGTTCCTGCTGTTGATGCTGCTGGTGCCGATGAGCGGCTATTTGATTTCCACCTCCGCCGGGGCCGCCATCCCGCTACCCGGCGGCGTGAGCCTGCCGGCGCTGGCGAGGGTGGGCGAAGGACTCCGCGAAGCCGCGATCAGCGCCCACTACTGGCTCGCCTACGGCACCATCGCCCTGGCCGCGGTGCACGCCGCGGCGGCCCTCAAGCACCACTTCATCAGTCGCGACGACGTGTTGCGGCGGATGCTATAGTGCCCGGCGCGTGCCCGGCGCCGCATAACTTCCGACGAAGCCGGACACCGTTCACCCTCGACCTTCACCCTCGACCGGCCTCACCCGCGTCCGGCTAGCGCCGCCGGTGCGGGGGTGTTGCGCGGCAGCCCAAGGGCTGCCAGGCAGACGATGACGGCGATGATGAACAGTATCAGAAACACCCAGATGAACTGCCCGGTCAGGCGGTTGACCCAGGAGACCAGCAACACGCCGACCGGGCCGGTGATGAAGAACAGTACGAACTTGAGGCCGAACACCAGGCCGTAGCGGTTGGCCGGGGTGTGGCGCGCGAGCAGCATGTTTTCGGCGGGCAGGGCGCCGGCACCCAGGGAAACCGCGGCGCACAGCGCCACCACCAGATACGCGCCGCCGGTATTCGCCGCCAGTAGCAGTAGCAAGCCGTGGGCGGCGAACTGCGCGAGGTACACCCGTTTGAGGTTGTAGCGGTCCGCCAGTGCGCCGCCGACAAACTGGAACAGGCCGCTGGCGAGGTACACCAGCGCCACATAAAAACCTACGCTTTTCAAATCGCTCTCGACGCCCGGGATGAGCCGCACGGCGAACGCCTTGGGCATCACCGTCTGGGTGGCGTGGTAGATGAGGCCGGCGGCGGTCAGGCAGAACAGCAGCACGAAAAACGGCGCGCGCCAGCCGTGTACCCCCGTCGCCGGTCGCGCACCGTTTGGCGGCGGGGCAGCGGCCACCTCCGGGCGCGCCCGCACCAGACCGACCATCATCAAAACACCGGTGAGCGCGACGATGGCGCCCGGCAACACAAAGGCGAGGAAACTGCCCCCGGCGTCGGCCAGAAAGCCGGTGACCACACCGGCCATGGCGGCCCCCAAACTGCCGAACACGCCGTTCAGGGCCAGCGCCTTGCCCTGGTTGGCGCCGCTGTTGCGGATGACCAGCGGAATGCCGATGGGATGATAGATGGCCGCGAACAGGCCCAGGCCGGACAACGCCAAGAGCAAGCTCAGCGACCCGGCGGCGTAGCCTGCGGCCACCGAGCAAAGCCCCATGCCGATAAAATACACCACCAGCATGCCCGGCGCGCTCCAGCGGTCGCCGAGCCATCCGGCGACCAGGGCGAAGACCCCCACCAGAAACGCGCCCGGCGTCCACAGGTTGATGAGTTCGTGGTAGGGCCGGTGCCATTCGAGTTCCAACGACAATACGATGACGAAATAAAACGCCGTGAACATATGGAAGTAGGCGTGGCCCAGCGCCGAGTACAGCAGGAGCGTTTTTTTGGTCATCGGAAATCTAAACAAAGGCACCGCGCCAGACCCGGCTTGGGGCCGGCGGGTTTGGGTTATGCTTCGGCACCGGGAAAGCTTGCGCCTCAAATACGGCCCCGTACTATACCCTCTGGTGCGCGCGCTGCGAGAAAAATCCCATTCCGCGGTCGATGATGCCCGTGGCCGCTGAAAAACCCACCCGCATTGACTGTTGCCGATATCGCCGACATGCGCCTTCCAAAACAGCACCCGGCCAGGCCGTGCCCGCATAGTACCGGTATAATACGCCTACGGAAAACTCCCCCAAGCCAGCCGCCGCCAATGCCCGACTACCTCATCGCCCCTTCCATCCTGTCCGCCGACCTCGCCCGGCTGGGGGAGGAGGTGGAGCAGGTGCTGGCCTCCGGCGCCGACATGGTGCACTTCGACGTCATGGACAACCACTACGTGCCCAATCTCACCGTCGGCCCGCTGGTGTGCGAGGCCCTGCGCAAGCACGGCATCACCGCGCCCATCGACGTACACCTCATGGTCAAGCCGGTGGACCGCATCATTCCCGACTTCGCCGACGCCGGCGCCAGTTACATCACCTTTCACCCGGAGGCTTCCGAGCACATCGATCGCTCGCTGCGGCTGATCCGCCAGCACGGCTGCCGCGCGGGGCTGGTGTTCAACCCGGCCACGCCCCTTGCCGTGTTGGAAAACGTCATCGAGCAGGTGAACATGGTGCTGCTGATGTCGGTCAACCCCGGCTTCGGCGGCCAGCAATTCATCCAATCCACGCTCGGCAAACTGGGCCAGGCGCGCAAAATAATCGATGAATGCGGCCGCGACATCCGCCTGGAAATAGACGGCGGCGTCAATATCGACAACATCGCCGCCATCGCCCGCGCCGGCGCCGATACCGTGGTCGCCGGCAGCGCCATCTTCGGCGCCTTCAACGCCGACGACCCCAACGGCTATGACAGCGTGATTGCCGCGCTGCGCGAGCAGTTAACCCGTTAGCCCGTTAGCCCGTTAGCCCGTTAGCCCCCCGTTAACCGGAGACCCGCACTAATGCGCCACGCACGGTCGATGATCACACCAAAAAACACCGCCGATGCGCGCCCTTGATTTGGTTACGGTTGCCCACCACGGCGATCACAAAAACCACCCCGAAGAAGTGGAATTTAGCACCAAGAAGATCGCACTCCTCAATTCGCTTGCCGGAAACGGGCAACATCGGTACAAAAGATATAGCGGTATGCCCATCCGATACGCCGGGGGGAAAAGTTTGGCGGTTGGCCATATCGTAGAAAATTTGCCCTTTGCTAAAAAGGTGGTTTCTCCTTTTTTTGGCGGGGGGTCTGTGGAAATAGCGTTAGCCAAAGCGTTGGGAATACCGATAGTTGGGTATGACCTATTCGACATTCTGGTTAACTACTGGCAAGTGCAAATAAAAACCCCCGCTGGGTTGGCGAAGCGTATCCTTAAGTGGAAACCAACCAAAGAAGATTATCAGGCGGTCAAAAATACGCTAAAACAGCATTGGAAGAACGAGAAACCCATCATCGACAAAACCGATCTTGCGGCCCACTATTGGTTTAATCACAATTTGTCATATGGTCCCGGTTTTTTGGGTTGGATGTCCGGCATTTATCTCAACCAAAAGCGCTTTTTAAGCGCCGTCGAGCGGGTTCGCGGGTTTCGTGTGCCGAAAATGACCATCAAAAAAGGTTCTTTCGACAACACCATACCCCGGCACAAAGACGATTTTTTATACTGCGACCCGCCCTATTATTTGCAGGGCGACAGCAAAATGTTCCGGGGAATTTATCCGCAACGAAACTTTCCAATACACCATAACCAGTTTGACCATCTGAAGTTAGCCGGCTTGCTGGCCGACCACAAAGGGGGGTTCATTTTGTCGTACAACGATTGCACCGCCGTTAGAGCCCTCTATAAAGACTGCCGCATCATTGAAGTTGCGTGGCAATACACCCTGGGCCAGGGAGAAACCCGCATCGGTTTCAACCGAACAGAAGCGGGCACCACGAGCAACGTTAAAAAATCCCATGAACTGCTGATAATAAAAGCGCGATGTTAATATCAGATGTGGCCACGGCCATAAGAAGCGCTGACAGTCTGACTCCGGGTAACCCGCGAACTGTGGTATAGTCGCGCCCATGAAATCCCCCATCACGGAATTCCTGAACCCTCCCCGCTGGCGCTGGCGGTAAGTCGCGCCCGCGCTCCTCTCCTGCGTTTGCGAGGTTTGCGAGATCTACGGGGTTTGCGGCGGATAGCCTTCCGCTTTTGTTTTGTTTTTCACCGTGATGATTTGCCATGCTCAGCCAAGACCAATTTAACCGCTACGCCGAACGTGGCTACAACCGCATTCCGCTGGTGCGCGAGGTGCTCGCGGATCTGGAGACGCCGCTCAGCACCTACCTGAAACTGGCTTCCCGGCCCTACAGTTATCTGCTGGAGTCGGTGCAGGGCGGAGAGAAGTGGGGGCGCTATTCCATCATCGGGCTGCCCTGCCGCCAGCGCATTGAGATCAGGAACAACCAGCTGCGGATCATTGACGACGACGGCGATGGCGGCGGCGAGACGCTGGTGCGCGAAGCCGCTTGCGCCGATCCGCTGGCGGAAATCCGTGCGCTGCAGGCCCGGCACCGGGTCCCGGAAATTCCCGGTATGCCGCGTTTCAGCGGCGGGCTGGTGGGGTTTTTCGGTTACGACACGGTGCGCTGCATTGAACCCCACCTCGGCAACAACGCGGTGGCCGATCCCATTGACGCGCCGGACATCGTGCTCATGGTGTCCGAGGAAGTGGTGGTGTTCGACAATCTGTCGGGGCGGTTGTACGTGATCGTCCACGCCGACCCCGGCGAGCCCGACGCCTGGACGCGGGGCGAGGAGCGCCTGCGACGCTTGCTCGACGACCTCGACGGCGCACTGCCAGCGCCGCCAGCCCGGCGAGTCGGCGGCGCGCATCCGCCCGCCGAGCCGCAATATACCTCGTCCTTCCCGCGCGCGGACTTTGAAGCGGCGGTGGAGAAATGCCGTGACTACATTTACGAGGGGGATGTTTTTCAGGTGGTCATCTCCCAGCGTCTGTCCCTGCCCTACGCGGCGCCGCCGCTGGATTTATACCGCGCGCTGCGCACCCTGAACCCGTCGCCCTACATGTACTTCCTCGACCTCGGCGATTTCCACATCGCCGGCGCGTCCCCGGAAATTCTGGTGCGCCTGGAGGAGGGGGAGGTGACCGTGCGACCCATCGCCGGCACCCGAAAACGCGGCGCCTCGGACCAGCAGGATCAGGCGCTGGCGGCGGAATTGCTGTCCGATCCCAAAGAACTCGCCGAACACTTGATGCTCATCGATCTCGGTCGCAACGATATTGGCCGGGTAGCCCGCATCGGCACGGTCAAGGTCACCGACCAGATGACCATTGAGAAGTATTCCCACGTCATGCACATCGCCTCCAACGTCAGCGGGCGGCTTGCCGACGGCCTCGACGCCCTCGACGTGCTGCGCGCCACTTTCCCGGCGGGCACGCTGTCCGGTGCGCCCAAGGTGCGGGCCATGGAAATCATTGAAGACATCGAGCCGGACAAGCGCGGAATTTATTCCGGCGCGGTGGGCTACCTCGGCTGGAACGGCAACCTCGACACCGCCATCGCCATCCGCACCGCGCTCATCAAAGACGGCGTCGCGCACATCCAGGTGGGCGCCGGTATCGTCGCCGACTCCAAACCGGCCAGCGAATGGGAGGAGACCATGAACAAGGGCCGGGCGGTGCTGCGCGCGGTAACCATGGCCGAGGCCGGCCTGCGCCGACCCCTGGATCGGGCGCGGGAGGATTGACCATGCTCGCCCTCATCGATAACTACGATTCCTTCACCTACAACCTGGTGCAGTACTTCGGCGAACTCGGCCAGACGGTAACGGTCATCCGCAACGACCACAAAAGCGCCGCCGACATCGAACAGCTGGCGCCGGCATTTGTGGTGGTCTCGCCGGGGCCGTGCACCCCCAACGAAGCCGGCGTGTCGGTGGAGGTGGTGCAACGCCTTGCCGGTCGGGTTCCGGTGCTGGGGGTTTGCCTCGGCCATCAGTGCATCGGCCAGGCCTTCGGCGGGCGGGTGGTACACGCCCGGCGGCTGATGCACGGCAAAACCTCCCTGATTCACCACAACGCCGAGGGCCTGTTCCGGGGGCTGCCGTCGCCGTTCCAGGCAACCCGCTATCATTCGCTGGCGCTGGAGGCGCCCTCCCTGCCGGATTGTTTTGAGGTTACCGCCTGGACCGACGACGAGGAAATCATGGCGATCCGGCATCGTCAACTGGCCACACAGGGCGTGCAGTTCCATCCCGAATCCATCCTCACTCAGCACGGCCACGCCCTGCTCAAAAATTTTCTCGGTGGCGCACGGTGAGAAACATGCAGGCCGCCGGCATCCTCGGCGAAATCCTCGCCGCCAAAGCTGACGAGGTGGCACGCGCCGCCGCAGCCCGACCGCTGGCCGGGTTGCGCGCCGCCGTGGAGCGACTGGCGCCGCCCCGGGGCTTCATTGCGGCCATCGAAAACACCCTCGCCGAGGGGCGTCCGGCGATCATCGCCGAGATCAAAAAAGCCTCACCCAGCAAAGGCCTCATCCGTGCCGACTTCGACCCCGCCGCCCTCGCCCGCACCCTCGCCGAACACGGCGCCACCTGCCTGTCGGTGCTCACCGACCAAGCCCGCTTCCAGGGGCATGGGCGTTATCTCGGTGAAGCCCGCGACGCCTGCGACCTGCCGGTGCTGCGCAAGGATTTCATCATCGATGGATACCAACTCTACGAGGCGCGCCTGCTGGGTGCCGACGCGGTGCTGCTGATCGTCGCCGCCCTCGGCGACCCGGCCCTTGGAGAACTCGCAGCGTTGACCCAGGCTCTGGGCATGGATGCGCTGGTGGAGGTCCACGACGCCGACGAACTGGAGCGGGCATTGGCGTTGCCATGCCGCCTCATCGGCGTCAACAACCGCAACCTGCGCACCTTTGAGACCCGCCTGGAGACCACCCTGGGGTTGCTTGACGCCATTCCCGAAGAGCGTATCGTGGTCACAGAAAGCGGTTTGGGACACCCGAACGATGTCGCGCGCCTGCGCCGCCACAACGTCCACGCCTTCCTGGTTGGGGAGGCGCTCATGCGCGCCGACGACCCCGGTGCCCAGCTACAGGCGCTGTTCGGTTTGTGAACGGTGAGCGGCAAGACCTTCATTCCGCGCATACCGGCGTGCAACCAAAACTAACCGGAATTAACCCGGTGAAGCCGGTTTGCGCTGCTGACGGGCGGCTGCGGATTCCCAAATGCGCAGAAATGAAGGCCAACAGGAAATGACGCTCCCGCCGCTTTCGGTTACCATCCCGGTTTCAGCGAGCAACGTTTGGTATGGCCATGAAAGCCCGGCTTAGGCACTTCGGGAAAATGAGTTTTGAAGCGGTCGCCGACAGCGGCCACCCGGTGATCCTGGCCGCTTCCCCGGACCTGGGCGGCGAAAGCCACGGCCCGCGGCCCATGGAGATGGTGCTGATGGGACTCGGCGGCTGTAGCGGCATCGACGTCCTTTTGATCTTGAACAAAAGCCGCCAGCGGGTGCACACTTGCGAGATTGAGTTGAGCGCCGAGCGCGCCGACGCCGTACCCGCCGTATTCACCCGCATCCACGTCCGCTATATTGTGAGCGGCGACAACCTCGACCGGCGCAAGGTGGCGCGTGCGGTGGCCCTGTCCATGGACAAATACTGCTCGGTAACGCAGATGCTTTCCAGCACCGTCGCCATTACCCACGATTTTGAAATCGCCGGGCAACCGACCCCGGCGGCGCCCGACAGCGCATAGCCCGCCGCCGCCAAACCTGCTATAAAATTCCCATAATGGAACGCATCACCAACTGGTTTAAGCGGCAAATCGCCAACCCCGAGGTCGTCTATCTTTTGGCGGTGCTGGCCGGCTCGTTTCTGATCATCGTGTACGCCGGCAACATGCTGGCGCCGGTGCTGGCGGGCATCGTCATCGCCTACCTGCTCGAAGGACTGACCCACAAACTGATCCGCGCCCGAATACCGCGGCCCGTGGCGGTGTGGCTGGTGTTTCTCGCTTTCCTGTTGTTCGTGGTGCTGGTGGTGTTCGGCCTGCTGCCGATCCTGTACACCCAACTCGCCGAGATGGTGCGGCAGATTCCCACCATCCTCGCCCGCGGCCAGACGGCGCTTATGACCCTGCCCGAACACTACCCGGAATTGTTTTCGGTGGCGCAGGTGCAGGAACTCATCGGCGCCGTGCGCGCACAACTGACCGCCGTCGGCCAGGAGGCCCTCGCTTCCTCGCTGTCCAGCGCCGCCAGCGTCATTACGGTGCTGATCTATCTCATCCTTTTGCCCATCCTGATTTTCTTTTTCCTCATGGACAAGGTGCGAATCCTTAACTGGTTCATCGAATTTCTGCCCCGGGACAGCCAACTGGCGCGGCGCGTGTGGGGCGACGTGGATCTGCAGATCGGCAACTACATCCGCGGTAAGTTCTGGGAAATCCTCATCGTGTGGTTGGTCACCTACCTTTGCTTCGCGTATTTCGGCCTGCAGTTTTCCATGCTGCTTGCGGCGCTGGTGGGCATCTCGGTGCTCATCCCCTACGTGGGCGCGGCGGTGGTGACCATTCCGGTGGTGCTGATCGCGTGGGTGCAGTGGGGCTGGAGCGGCGACTTCATCTACGTGATGAGCGCTTACCTTATCATCCAGGCTCTGGACGGCAACCTGCTGGTGCCGCTGCTGTTCTCCGAAGTGGTCAACATCCACCCGGTGGCGATCATCGTCGCGGTGCTGATCTTCGGCGGGCTGTGGGGCGTGTGGGGCATCTTTTTCGCCATCCCCCTGGCCACCCTGGTGCAGGCGGTCATCGTCGCCTGGCCAAAATCGTCGGACAAGGGCCTGGCCGCGCCTTAGCGGCGCGGTGTACGGTACACGGTGCACGATGGGTTACGCGTTGCGCGCCAGGCGCCATCCAAACCCATGAAGCGCGTCTACACCGCCGAGACCCTCATTGACGGCCAGATGGTGATGGATCTGCTGAGCGTGGCCGGTATTCCCTGCCTGCTGTTCAACGAAAACATGGTGGGCGGTCTCGGCGAACTGCCGGTCACCTACCCGGAGGTGTGGGTACAAAACGACCGCGACCAGGCTAAGGCCCTGGGCCTGATAGACGATTTCGAAAACGCTCCCCCGCCCGCCACCAACAAACCCTGCACTACTTGTGGAGAGTACAACCCGGATACGTTTGACGTTTGCTGGCAATGCAACACCGGGCTTTAAGGAGCGACTGCGCCGCTGAGCGCTTTGCGCGACATGTGATGCGCTGTGCGCGGCACGCGATACGCTTTGCGCGGTACGCGACACGCAATGCGCGTTGCGCGGCACGGGATACTCCGTTGATGATCCGGATTCGAGCCTAACCCCGCCCCCGACATGCCGCATTCAACCTATTTACCCGAGCAAATGGGAACCGCCACGGTGCGTCCGGACGGCGCTTTCGAAGCCGGTTCCCTGCATGAGTTCACGCTCACCTATACCGCCGGCTACTTTGGAATCGATGATACCGGGTCGCTAAAAATTGTGCATCGTTTCGCTTCAGATATGGGTCGTCCACAGTTCCATAATCCGGCCGCGGCCAATTATGTAACCGCCGAAGCCAGCAATGGCGCGGTCTTGCATCTCGAATACGATACCAAACGCAATATCCGACCGTGGGACAAGACGCTGTACATCAAGGTGGTCAGAGGGTTTCTTCGGGAGGGCGATAAAATCCAGGTTCGCTTTGGCGATCAACGACAAGGCGGCCCCGGAATCCGCGTGCAGACTTTTTGCGAAAGAACCTTTGAGTTTCGCGTCTTGGTGGATGCCTTTGCCGCCTATCATTATGTCGAGCTTCCCGTGCAACCGGTCATTGCAATCGTGCCGGGGCGGCCGGTGCTCTATAAAGCGATCTTGCCGACGGCGCGCAGGCCCGGCGACCGCTTTCGTCTGTGCATCAAGGGCGAGGATAAATGGGGCAATCCGAGCAACTTGTGTCGATGCGACATCACGTTGCGCGCCTCGCTGAAAATCATCAACCTGCCCGCGCGCATCACCTTCGCGGAAGGGGTTTTCTCCATCGTGCTGGAAGATCTTTTTGTCGACACGGTCGGCGAAGTGGTGATTGAGCTGCTGGATGAGGCGGGAGATCATCTGGGCTACTCCAACCCGTTGCGGGTGGTGGCCGATACCGCGTTATTGCCGTATTGGGGGGATTTGCACGGCCAGTCCGAGGAAACCATCGGCACCAATTCGGCGCGGGATTTCTATGACTTCGCGCGCAACCATGCCTTTCTCGATGCCTGCTCCCATCAGGGCAACGATTTTCAAATTACCACGCCCTTTTGGCGCTGGTTAAATGAACTTTCCGCTGAATTCAATGTGGATGGCCGGTTCATCACTTTCCCCGGTTACGAATGGTCTGGCAATACCGGCCTCGGCGGCGATCGCAATGTTTTGTACCGGAATGAAGGACAACGGATTCATCGGTCATCACACGCGCTGGTGGATGATCGGTCAGACGCCGCCACCGACGCGCATTCGGCGGAAGCGTTATTCAATGCCATAAAAGATGAGGAATGCGTGGTCTTCGCCCACATCGGAGGGCGTTATGCGGATATTAAAATGGCCCATAACATTCGCCTTGAGCGCGCGGTGGAAATTCATTCGGCATGGGGCACCTTTGAGTGGTTGATGGAAGATGCCTTTGAGCAAGGCTATCGCGTCGGCATCGTTGCCAACTCAGACGGACACAAAGGCCGCCCAGGCGCCTCGCACCCCGGCGCCACCAAGTTCGGCGCATATGGCGGCCTGACCTGCATGTTGGCATCTGAATTTTCGCGCGCAGGACTCATGCACTCGCTGTATAAGCGTCACCACTACGCAACCACCGGCTGTCGCATTTTCCTGGAGACGCGGCTTGGCTTCGACACCCCGGCGCAACTCTTCGCCGAAGATCCAAACCTCGGGGCCGCCGAATCAAAATCAGTATGCATGGCGATGATGGGAGATATTGTACGCTCGGTCGATGATCAGGCAACGCTATACATAACCGCGCATGGCTCGGCGCCCATTGAACGCATCGAAATTCGTAACGGGTTGGACCGGCTTGAGACCATCCGGCCATTCGGCGAGCACGATCTCGGTCGCCGTATTCGCGTTATTTGGGAAGGTTCGGAATATCGCGGGCGGGGTCGCGAAACCATCTGGGATGGGGCCGCCGAACTCAGCGGCAATGGCTTTCAAAAAATCTCACCGATAAACCGGTATAACCTGGATAACCGTTTTGATCAGGTATCCATCAATCGCCTCGAGTGGGACGCGCTCACCACGGGCGGTTTCGGCGGCTTTGATGCGTGGCTGGAGGACCGCGATACGGGCATCCTGACCATCGACACCGCCCTGGTGCAGGCGAAAATACCGGTGCGGGATATTGGCATACACGACCTTATCTTTGACAGTGGAGGCATCGGCCGCCGCATTCGGGTTTTCCGCATGCCCGATAAAAACGCGACTCGAAAAATGAACATCCAGCGTCGACTCCCATTGCGTGACGGGCGCGACGGGCGCGACGGGCGCGACAATGGCTTTTATATCAACCTGATACAAGAAGACGGTCATCAGGCATGGTCGAGCCCTGTTTATGTGTTTCGCTGATCACCCACGGCGCTGATTCGGCATAACGATGGTATTACTGTGAGGTCTTTTTCATGAACAAATCGATGCGCACCGTCCGCTTCACCCAAATGGCCGACGGCACCGCCCAGGACTATGCGTTGCTGCACGGTCTCGAGCAGGAATATGTCCGCGACCTGCCCGCGCGGCTGATGGCGGCCCTTGGGGAGCTGGAGTCATCCTTTGGCGGGTATCAGGTATCCCGGCTGGAACATTCATTGCAGTCCGCCACCCGCGCCGAGGCCGCCGGCGAGTCCGAGGAGATGGTGGCCGCGGCGTTGTTGCACGACATCGGCGATGCCCTTGCGCCCCTGTCCCACAGCGAAATGGCGGCGGCCATTCTGCGACCCTACGTCTCCGAGCGCACCCACTGGATCGTCAAGCACCACGGCCTGTTTCAGCAATACTACTACGCCCACCATCTCGGCGGCGACCGCAATGCCCGGGAAAAATACCGCGACCACAAGTGGTATCAGGCCTGCGTTGACTTCTGTGAGAACTACGATCAGAACTGCTTTGATCCCGAATACGAATCCAAACCGCTGTGCTGTTTTGCACCCCTGCTGGAGCGGGTATTCGCCACGCCCCAGGAAGGGTTCCAGTAATCCGCCGGTGCCGGTGCCGCCGCCGCTGCCGGTTAAATGTCCAGGTTGACCACCGCGAAAGCGTTTTTTTCGATGAAATTCCGGCGCCCCTCCACCTGCTCGCCCATCAGAGTCTCAAAGATGTCACCGGTACCGGCGGGATCTTCAAGGGTAACCTTGAGCAAGCGCCGGACTTCGGGGTCCATGGTGGTCTCCCATAGTTGCTCCGGGTTCATCTCGCCGAGGCCTTTGTAGCGCTGGATGTTGACGCCTTTTTTGACCCGCGCAAACAGGCATTCCGCCGCTTCGGCGAAGCGCGCGCAGGCCACCTCGGTCTCGCCCCAGATGACGGCCAGCGGCCCGGCTTCCATTTCCCGCTGGCGGGCCGACCAGGCGATGAGGCTGTGGTATTCGGGGCTTTTGAAAAACCCCCGCCCCAACTGAAACACCTCGTCCTGCCCATATTCGCGGCGCGTGACCACGAGGGCCGGCGCCGCGTGGTGGGCCGACACCGCATAGTGCAAGGTGTCCGAAGCGGCGCGGTTGAGGGTCTGTTCCAGTTCGCCGGCGATGCGCGCAAGGGCCGGGGCGGAGTCCAGCTCCTCGGCCACCACCGGCTCCGCCGACAACAGCGCGTGCAATACCTCGCGGTTGTAGTGGCGTGCCAGGCGCTCGATGACGGTTTCAATGGCGTGAAAATCCGACACCGTTGACTTGAGTTCAGCGCCGCTCAGGGTGCGGCCATCGTGCAACCGGATTTCGGCCTTGTCCGCGGCCCGGTCGAGCAACCAGGCGGCCATCTCGGCGTCGTCCTTGAGGTAGGTTTCCCGCTTGTTCACGGTCATTTTATACAGCGGCGGCTGGGCGATGTAGACGTGGCCGCGGTTGATCAACTCCTCCATCTTGCGGAAAAAGAACGTCAGCAGCAGCGTGCGAATGTGGGAGCCGTCCACGTCGGCGTCGGTCATCAGGATGATGCGGTGATAGCGGAGTTTAGCGGCGTCGAAATCGTCCGTGCCGATGCCGGTGCCGAGGGCGGTGATCAAGGCGGTGATTTCGTCGGAAGTGAGCATTTTGTCGATGCGCGCTTTTTCCACGTTGAGGATCTTGCCCTTGAGGGGCAGCACCGCCTGGAAGCGCCGGTCCCGGGCCTGTTTGGCGCTGCCACCGGCGGAATCCCCTTCCACCAGATAAATTTCGCACAGCGCCGGGTCCTTCTCCTGGCAGTCCGCCAGCTTGCCGGGCAACCCGCCCAAATCCAGCGCGTTCTTGCGTCGGGTCATTTCCCGGGCCTTGCGCGCCGCCTCCCGGGCACGGGCGGAATCGACGATGCGGTGGGCGATGGCCTTGGCCTCGGCGGGGTTCTCCATGAGAAAATTGCCCAGGTGCTCCGCCACCAGGGATTCCACCGCTCCTTTCACTTCCGATGACACCAGTTTGTCCTTGGTCTGGGAGGAAAACTTCGGATCCGCCAGCTTGATGGACAGCACCGCAGCCAGCCCTTCCCGGCAGTCATCGCCGCTGAGGCTGACCTTGGCTTTTTTGGCGAAGCCGAGTTGGTTGATGTAACCGTTCAGGGTTCGGGTCATGGCGCCGCGCAGGCCGGCGAGGTGAGAGCCGCCATCCATCTGGGGGATGTTGTTGGTGTAGCAGAAGGTGTTTTCCTGATAGGAGTCGTTCCACTGCATGGCGAGTTCCGCCTGGATGCCGTCCTTTTCGCCGTTCATGCTGAACACCGTCGGATGGAGCGCGGTTTTTTTGTGGTTGAGGTGGCCGACGAACGCGGCGATGCCCCCTTCGTACTCGAACACGTCGCGCTGGTCGGTGCGCTTGTCGAGCAACTCGATGCAAATGCCGGAGTTCAGGAAAGAGAGCTCGCGCAGGCGCTTGGCGAGGATGTCGTAGTGGAACTGCACCGTGTTGAAAACCTGGCGGTCGGCCTGGAAGGTGATGGCGGTGCCGGTGCGGGGCGTGTCGCCCACCGTGGCCAGCGGGGACAGGGGTGTGCCACGGGCGTATTCCTGGCGGTGGATTTTGCCGCCCCGGTGAATTTCCAGTTCCAGGTGCTCGGACAGGGCGTTGACCACGGACACGCCAACGCCGTGCAGGCCGCCGGAAACCTTGTAGGCGTTCTGGTCGAACTTGCCGCCGGCGTGCAACACGGTCATGATGATCTCGGCGGCGCTTTTCCCCCCTTCCTCTTCCAGCACCCCGGTGGGGATGCCCCGCCCGTCGTCGAGCACGGTGACCGACTCATCGGCGCCGATGATGACCTGAATGTGGTGGCAGTGTCCGGCCAGGGCCTCGTCCACGGCGTTATCCACCACTTCAAAAACCAGATGATGCAAGCCGGTGCCGTCGTCGGTATCACCGATGTACATGCCCGGTCGTTTGCGAACCGCATCCAGCCCTTTGAGCACCTTGATGCTGCTGGAATCGTAATTTTCTGCCATGGGTCGGGGGGGAATTTTACACGCGCCGATTTTACCATGTTTCGGGGCTGGAAAGTCCTGCGGCGAAGTTATTTTTTATGTTTATAATCAAGGACATGGGAAACTTTAGGTGATTTATGTCAGGCTGAATTCCTCGGCTTTACAGTGGGCGCCAGTATTATCGCCATTCTCATATTTCAGCGGCTACATTCAACGGCATCGCCGCGCCAACTTTCTACCCGCGCCCCAGGGAATGCCACTACAGATTCACCCATCGTACTGATGGTTTATGTGCTATATTCGCAAGAATTTAAGAAAATCTCCCCTATAAAATTCCCCGGACAAAATGGAAAACACCGTCGCTATTTCAATCAACCACGTGAGCAAGTATTTTGGGCGCGATACGGACAAAGTAATCGCGCTTGACGCGGTGTCGGCGGAAATCAGGGAAAATGAATTTTTCACGTTGCTCGGCCCGTCCGGTTGCGGAAAGACCACGCTGCTGCGGCTGATCGCCGGTTTCGAACACCCAAGCGAAGGTAACATTCTGCTCCATACCCAGGAAATTTCGCACCTGCCGCCCTACAAGCGTCCGGTTAATACGGTGTTCCAGAATTACGCCCTGTTTCCTCATATGTCGGTCGCCGACAATATCGGCTTCGGCCTGGTGATGCAAAACAAACCCGCCAGCGAAGTCGCTGAGACGGTAGCGAATATGCTGTCCCTGGTTCAGATGGAAGCGCTTCGCGAGCGTCGCACCGACCAAATATCGGGCGGCCAGCAGCAACGCGTGGCGCTGGCAAGAGCCCTTGCTCCGCATCCGAAAGTATTGTTGCTGGATGAACCCTTGTCGGCATTGGATTACAAGCTTCGCAAGGAAATGCAACTCGAACTCAAGCGCCTGCAACATGAAACCGGCATCACCTTTATTTTTGTCACCCACGATCAAGAAGAGGCGCTGACGATGTCGGATCGCATAGCGGTGATGAACCAGGGAAAAATACTCCAAACCGGCGCGCCGGATGACATCTATACCCGACCGGCGGAGCGGTTTGTCGCCGACTTCATCGGCGATACTAATTTTCTCACCGCCGAACTACTGGAGTCGGGGGGCGGGCGAACGGCGCTGAAATTGCCATCCGGGAAAATGATTGAATCGAGTCAGGTGGATTTCACCATTCGCGGCATGGTGAATATCGCGATCCGGCCGGAACAAGCCACCTTGACCAGCGATATGGGCGCCGCGGATTTGCAAGGAACCATCACCAACAGCGTGTATTCCGGAACCGATACGCACTACCACATTAAACTGGAATCAGATCAGGTTTTTGTCGCGAGGATACAAAACAGCGTCGATAGCAAGCGCCGATGGAAAGCAGGCAACCCCATCGGTATCAAACTGCAACCCGGCGCGGTGCAAATTCTGCGCGACTAGCGCCACGCATATGGCTTCCAAACCACAAGCGCTGTCGCGGCGCGAGCAAGCCGCGCGAACACGGCGCACGAAAAGAAATTGGTTGCTGTGCACGCCTGCGTTGATCGTGTTGTTTTTCGCCGCTTCCGGGCCGTTGTTGGTCATGCTTTTTTATTCATTTCTGGCGCCGGGGGACTACGGCGGCGTGGAATACCAATGGTCGGCGGCGGGTTGGTTCAAGGTGTTTCTTCATCGCGACATTTTTGATGAAACCCTCATGATGGCGGACGCCCATGTATCAATTTTCTGGCGCTCCATCAGGCTGTCCACCCTCACCACCTTCGCTTGTTTGATCATCGGTTTCCCGACCGCGTATTTTATTGCGACCCGCCCCAGGCAGAATCGAAATTTCTGGCTGTTCCTCATTACCATACCGTTCTGGACCAACCTGCTCATTCGAACTTTTGCCATTAAGGAAGTGATTCGCAACGAGGGCGTGATCAACAATATTCTCGTCTGGCTGGGGTTTGTCGAACAACCCATACAAATGTTGTACACCGATTTCGCCATCATGCTGGGAATGAGTTATGTCTACCTTCCTTTGATGATTCTGCCGTTGTATGCCTCCATGGAAAAATTGGACTTCAACCTGGTTGAAGCCAGTTATGATTTATACGCCACTCGCTTGCAGGTGTTGCGCAGGATTATCATCCCACTCAGCAAGCCCGGTCTCATCGCCGGATCAATTCTCGTTTTCATACCCTCGTTGGGCGCTTTTGTAACCCCCCGCGTGCTCGGTGGCGGCAAACATATGATGCTCGGCAACCTGATCGAACTGCAGTTTGGCCAAGGACGCAACTGGCCTTTGGGGGCGGCATTATCCATCACCTTGCTGGCGATCGTGATGGCGACCCTGTTGATCTATGTGAAAAACATCCGGCAATCCGGTGCGCACGAGGATTAACGTCATGCGCGGCGCCAAGGCTTTTTCTGTGCGCAAATTGCCGGGGTTCACCCTGGCGGCCATTGCGTGCTTCGCCATGTTGTATGCGCCGATTCTCGCCCTGGTTGGTTATTCGTTCAACTCAGGCCCTTCGCTGGCGGTTTGGGAGGGTTTTTCGTGGCGCTGGTATTATTCCGCATGGCAAAACGACCTGGTGCAGAACGCCACCTTGCGGTCGCTGATCATTGCCGTGCAGGCGGCGTTGTACGCCACCATCCTGGCCACTATGGCGGCCCTGGGCACCACCCGCACGCGCCCCTATCGCGGGCAAACCGCCATCTACAGCCTGATCAATCAACCGTTGATGGTGCCCGAAATTGTCACGGCGGTCGCGCTGCTCATCTGCTTTGCCGTGGTGAAACAAGCCACCGATTACCAGGGGCTGGTCTACCTGGTCGCGGCCCATACCGCGTTTTGCATTCCATTCGCCTATTTGCCGATCCGCGCCAGGCTGCAGGATATGGATATTTCCATGGAAACCGCGGCCGCGGATCTATACGCCACCCCCTGGCGAAGCTTCCGCAGCATAACCTTGCCGCTCATGTGGCCGGGGATTTTGGCCGGCGCGATGCTGGCGTTTGTTATATCCCTGGATGATGTGGTGATAACCGAGTTTGTTAAATCCGCTGGACAGGATACGCTGCCCACGTATATGCTTGGTCAGTTGCGCCGAGTAATCACGCCGGAAATGAATGCCATTTCCACTGTATTACTAGCGGTCTCGATAGTGTTTGTTTCTATAATTTTTTGCTTGAATCGAAAGAAAACCCGATAATTTATTTCCATAACCTTAATGAGGAGGACATCCCATGCTGATAAACACGTTGATAAAACCAAGAAACGCTATTGTCGCTTTTGCGGTGCTCGCTTTGTCGAGCAACGCATTCGCTGCCGGTGAGCTTCATCTGTTCAACTGGGGCAATTACACCAGCCCTGAGCTGATCAGCAAATTTGAAAAGACTTACGACGTGAAGGTCACCGTCACCGACTTCGACTCCAACGATGCGGCGCTGGCCAAAGTCAAGGCGGGCGGACATGGCTACGATCTGGTGGTGCCCTCCGCCAACTACGTTCAAATTTGGATCAACGAAGGCCTGTTGTTGGAAACGCGCCCCGACCAGATGGAGAACTTTGCCAACGTGCTGGACGAATTCTCTGACCCGGAGTGGGATCCGGGCCGTCGCTACACCGTCCCATGGCAGTGGGGCAGCGTCGGTATGATCGTCGATACCTCGGTCTACTCCGGCGACATCAATACCGCGTCACTCTATCTCGATCCGCCGGATGAACTAAAAGGCAAAATCAACGTGGCGCCGGAAATGAATGATGTGATCAGTTCCACGATTATGTATCTGGGCGGCAAGCCATGTACCACCGACAAGGCGCTGTTGCGGAAAGTGCGGGATACGTTGGTGGCCGCTAAACCACACTGGCTGTCTATGGACTACGCCGTCATCGAGCAGTTCGCCGGTCGCGACCTGGCCGCTTCGCTGTACTGGAACGGCGCGTCGCTTCGTGCCCGTGCAAAAAACCCGGATGTGCGTTTTGGCTATCCACAGGAAGGATTCGCGTTGTTTATGGATAGCGTTGCGGTGCTGAAAGACGCGAAAAACGTGGAAAACGGTAAGTTGTTTCAGAACTTCATCATGTTGCCGGAAAACGCCGCGTTGATATCCGCGTTCGCGCGCTACGCCAATGGCATCAAGGGTTCGGAGAAATTCCTGCCGGACGACATGAAGAACGCGCCGGAGGTTTTCATCGCCCCTGAACTGGCCGACGCCGGCAAGTTCCTGCCGGCCTGTTCGCCGGAAGCGACTAAGCTGTATACCGCGATCTGGACCGAGCTACAGAAGTAACCCTCGCTCACCCGCTCGTTTTCCCGGGCTGCCACTGGTTCGCCGTGGCAGCCCTTTTTATTTAATCTGCTTACCCTACGCCTTCGCATTGATCCCAGAATAGCACACTTTATGGTGTTATACAGGACAGTCCCGATTAGATTTTCCGCCCGCCCTCTGGAGAGGAACGATTTCAGGGGCCTCAGGGAATGTCCGCACACCCGGGCCAAACTGGTTCCAGCGTGTTTCACGTGAAACATTGCGCTAGAGGCAATCGTGCTGGCAACGATGCCACCGGATTTCGTGTTTTCGGTGGTACTGGGGGATAGCCAAAACGGTGAATTTTCAGCCCGGCTGCTGGAAAATTGGCGTTTCAGGCCGGTCCGAGCCTATCGGGGCACCCAAAGCCGCAATAATTGGGGAGGGGTGGTTTGACGATGTTTCACGTGAAACATCTTGGGATTTTTGGGCAGTGGCTGGGTGGCGCCACCAGCAGGCGCCGGTTCGGGCTGGCCTCCCAGCCGGGGCGGATTAAATCCGCATGGGCATAATCAGCCAGATGGTGCGTTTGTCGTCGGGTTGTTTGATGATGCAGATTCCGTCGTTTCCCTGTAGGTGCAACTCGATGGTTTCGCTGGTGCCCGCCCGGGCGGCATCTATCAGGTACACGACATTGTACCCAACTTCCACGGAATTTCCCTTGTATTCCACCGCCATTTCCTCCACCGCCTCTTCCTGCTCCTGATTATTGGCGGTGACCCGCAGGTTGCCTTCCTCAAGGCTGACCCTGACCCCCCGGAAGCGGTCGTTGGCGGCGGTCAGCACCGCGACGCGGTTCAAGGTGTCGATGAATTCCGAACGGTTGACGCGGATGACGATGTCGAAGACATTTTCGAGAACCTCCTTGAATTCCGGGAATTTCCCGTCAATCAACTTGGTGATGAGCGCAGTATCCCCCTTGCTTATTTTGAGGTGTTTGGGGGTTATTTCGACGTCCAGCTCGGTTTTTGGGTCTTCGTCAATGAAGCGGGTAATTTCGGCCACCGCCTTGCGTGGCACGATCAGTTCTCGGGACTCGCTCAACTCGAGGTCGATATCCACTTCGGATTGGGCCAGGCGGTGGCCATCGGTGGCGATGGCGCGAAGTTGCTTTGTGGAGAGCTCCAGCAACACGCCGTTTAGATAATAGCGCACGTCCTGCACCGCCATCGCAAAAGCGGTTTTGTCCAGCAAGGATTTGAGTTTTAACTGATTGATTTTAAAGCGTTCTTCCCAGTTATCGGTTTCAATCCTGGGGAACTCGGGGGCCGGCAGGGTCTTCAGCGTGTAGCGACTTCGCCCGGAGGTGATGACCACTTTGTCTTTTTCCTGTTTGAGGGAGATGGCCGCATTTTCCGGTAACATCCGCGCAATATCGAGGAACTTTTGCGTGGATACTGTGAATGCGCCATTTTCGCCCTGGACCTGGTCGGCGGTTTCAGAGATTTCCACTTCCAGATCGGTACCCACCACCCGTAACTTTCCATCGTTCAGGTCGAAAAAGAGGTTGGCTAAAATCGGCAAGGTCTGGCGTTTTTCCACCACGCTACTCACCAGGCTCAGCGTCGGGAGAATTTTCTCTCTATCGATCTTAAATTTCATGTCTTTACTTGGTAGTTACTGTGTTAGGCATTGTGGATTTGTGGATTACCGAAATTAACCCTTTATTATCAGTAAGTTATATCTGAAAAGCACGTGCACAACTGCGCAGGCAAGTATTGTAAAACGAAATGACCGATTGTGGGTAACAATTTCATACCCGGTTGTCCACAGGAAATAAACCAGTTATACACCAAACAGACGCTGCAGGTTCCGGTAATCCTCTTTTATTTTGGCGTCGGTCTGCAAAAGCTCGGTGATTCGGCGGCAGGCGTGCAGGACGGTGGTATGGTCGCGGCCGCCGAAGCGGTCACCGATTTGGGGCAGGCTCAGGGAAGTGAGTTCCTTGGCCAGGAACATCGCCATCTGGCGGGGGCGGGCGATATCCCGGGCGCGTTTTTTGGAAAGCAGGTCGGAGACGCGTAGTTTGTAGTATTCGGCCACGGTCTGCTGGATGTTATCGATGCTGGTGCGCCGCTCCTGGTATGCCAACCGGTCCTTGAGGGCTTCCCGGGCGAGGTCCACGTCCGGCGGACGGCCGCTGAAGCCGGCGCTTGCGAGAATGCTGTGCAATGCGCCTTCCAGGTCGCGGATGTTGGAGCGGATCGCGCTGGCCACGAAAAAAGCCACGTCGTGGGGCAACTCGACGCCCCGCTCCAGGGCTTTCTTTTCCACGATGGCGACCCGGGTCTCCAGTTCCGGCGGGTCAATGGCCACCGCATAGCCGCCGTTGAAGCGGGAAATCAGCCGCTCGCCCACGTCGCGGATGGCGTTGGGAAGGCGGTCGCTGGTGATAATAATCTGCTGGGCGCCTTCCAGCAGCGTGTTGAAGGTGTGGAAGAACTCTTCCTGGGATTTGTCCTTGCGGGTCAAGAACTGAATGTCGTCTATGAGCAGCGCTTCCGGTGAGCGGTAGCGGCGCTTGAACTCGTTCATGGCGTTGTTTTTGAGCGCGTTCACCATGTCGCTTACGAACACTTCCGAACTCACGTACATGACCCGGGCGCCGGGGTTGGTTTTCACAATCAGGTGTCCGGCGGCTTGCATCAGGTGGGTTTTGCCGAGGCCGACCCCGCCGTAGATGAACAGCGGGTTGTAATTCCGGGAGCGGCCCGGATGCTCGCCGACCTGTTGCGCCGCCGCCCGCGCCAACTCGTTGGAGCTGCCCGCGACGTGGCTGTCAAAGGTGTAACTGGGATCCAGTGGGCTGCCGGGGCCGGGTGTCGCTTTGCCGTTTACCGTTTTGCCGTTTGCCTGCTGCGCGGTGGTGGCCGGCGCGGAGCTGTGGCTGCCGATTTCCACTTGCACCAGACCGATGCTTTTGTTCAGCCGCTTCACGGTTTTTTCGATGTGGTCGAGGAAGTTTTTCTTCACGTGGTCGCAGACATAGCGGTTGGGGGCGAGCAGTTTCAGCGTGTCGTCCCGCAACACAGGGTACAGCGGCGCGAAGTATTGGGTAATGTCCCCGGCCGTCAGGCGCGGTCGCATTTGCTCGATGCAATCGTTCCAGATTGGAAGCATGTTCAAACGCGCCAAACTCGCTCAGGCAGTCTCATAAAAAAAGTCTCACAAAAAGTCTCACAAAATGTCTCACAAAAAACAGTCTCACAAAAACCTTATCAAAACCCGCACCAAAACCCTTATAAAAACCCTTAGAAAAACCAACGACCAACCAGCCCAACCCACCGCCCGAACCGCCCGTCGCCCCGTCTCGCAAAAAAATATCGCAATCATCCCCCGGGATTTTCCGGTGCCCGTCCTAGTGGGTTGCCGCCGCCTTTCTATTTACCATCCGCACCGGCGGCTTCTGGCTACTCTGATGCAACCGCTCTGATGCAACCGCTCTGATGCAACCGCTCTGATGCAACCGCTCCGATACGACCACCCGATACCAGCGCCTCTGGGATACCGGCTGGTGGCCACTCCAATACCAGCGCCCTCCGATACCAGCGCCTCTGCGATACCGGCTGATGCGGCCCTCCGATACCGGCGCCTGCGGCCCTCCGAGACCAGCGCCTGCGGCTCTCCGATACCGGCGCCTCTGATGAGACCGCTCCGAGACTGTTGGTGGCTTCTCCGGGAGGGGTAAGTGTACTTCTGTTGGGGTGGGTTTTCCAGAACGAATGTATCAATCCTGCTGATATTTTCCACGGCGCATGGGAAACCACCCCAAAGGCCATGATTACTCGGTGAAATCCCCACGCGGCTCCCCGCCCCGGCGCTGCTTGAATGGCCTGAATGGCCCGCGCAGCCTGAGTAGTCTGAGTGAAGGAATGCGCTGGCGTGATACACTATCAGCCTGGTCGTGTCGCACCGGCGTGTCGCACCGGCGTTGCGCAGGCCGGGCCAGCGTTACCGGCAAAATCGCCCCTGGTCCATCACCCATCACCCACAACCCGGTCGCCGAAACACCGGCCCCACCAACCCCACTGCGGGATACCATTATGAAATCTCAAGCCAAAGTTGTCGTCATCGGCGGCGGCGTGGTGGGCGTGAGCGCCCTGTATCATCTGGCCAAAAAAGGCTGGAGCGACGTGGTGTTGGTGGAGCGCAAGGAGCTGACCTCCGGCTCCACCTGGCACGCCGCCGGATTGCTGCCGCTTTTCAACATGAGTTACTCGGTGGGCAAGCTGCACCAGTATTCGGTGGCGTTCTATCAGGCGCTGGAGCAGGAAACCGGGCTGTCGGTGGGTTTCCGCCCGGTCAGCAACATCCGGCTGGCGTGCACCGAAGACCGCATGGACGAATACCGCTACTACGCCGGCGTGGGCAAGACCGTCGGCGTCCAGATCAACTTCCTGACCCCCGGTGAAGTCAAGGAAATCTGGCCGATGTGCAACACCGACGGCCTGGTGGGTGCCATCCAGCATCCCGAGGACGGCTACATCCAGCCCAACGACCTGACCACCGCGCTGGCCAGGGGCGCGCGCAGCCGGGGCGCAGAAATCTACCGGCACACCCAGGTCACCGCCATCCAGGCGCGCGGCGACGGCTGGCTGGTGCACACCGACAAAGGCGATATCGCCTGTGAGCACGTAGTATCGTGCAGCGGCAATTTCGCCCGCAAAACCGGCCAGATGGTGGGCCTTGACGTTCCGGTCATTCCCGTGGAGCACCAATACATCGTCACCGAGCCGCATCCGGAAATCCTCGCCCGCAAGGCGCAAGGCCTGCCGGAGCAGGGGGTATTGCGCGAATCCGACGCCGGCTACTACCTGCGCGAAGAGGCCGGCGGCCTGATTCTCGGTATCTACGAGCGCGGCGCGCCCTGTTGCTATGTGGACGGCCCCGCGGATTCCTGCGAGAACGAGCTGTTCGAGGGTGACCTCGATCGGCTTGAGCCGCACATTGAAGCCTGCATCAAGCGCGTCCCGGCGTTCGGCGAAGTGGGAGTCAAGCAAATCTACAACGGCGCCATCGCCTACACCCCGGACGGCAATCCCATCGTCGGCCCGGCCTGGGGCCTTAAAAATTTCTGGCTAAACGAAGGCCACAGTTTCGGCGTCACCGCCGCCGGTGGCGCCGGCTGGCAACTGGCCGAATGGATCGTGGACGGTGAGCCCACGGTGGACATGATGGGCGTGGACCCGCGCCGTTTCGGGCCCTACGCGGCGCGCGGCTACCTGCGGGAAAAAAACGAAGAGGCGTACCGCAACGTCTTCACCAACCACTTCCCCGACGAAGAACGCGCCGCCGCCGCACCGCTCAAAACCACGCCGTGCTACGACCGCATGAAAGCGTTGGGGGCGGTGTTCGGGCGCGTGTACGGTTGGGAGCGACCCAACTGGTTCGCGCCGGCGGGTTATGAATTGCCGGCGGATGAAGTCGGCAGCGGCGACGTGCTGCTCGGCACCAACACCTCACCGCCCCTTGACGACGGGCGCATCGTCGAAAAATACGCCTTCCGACGCTCCAACTACCACCGATTTGTCGGCGAAGAATGTATGCAGGTGCGCGACCGGGTCGGCGTGCTCGATATGTCGGCGTTTTCCAAATTTTATGTCGCCGGCAACGGTGCCGGTGCGTGGTTGGAATCGCTGTTCGCCAACCGCATCCCCCAGACCGCCGGGCGCGTCGGGCTGTGCCACTTGCTGGCCGGCAACGGCGGCGTGCGCGCCGAGTTCACCGTTTATAAAATGGCCGACGAGCACTATTATCTGGTCTCCGCCGGCGCGATGGAACGCCACGACTGGGATTGTTTGTGCAAACACAAACCGCCCGGCGGCGACATTTCCATCGGCAACATCACCACCAAAAACGGCGTGCTGGTCATCGCCGGCCCGCAATCGCGCGCGCTGCTGCAAAAACTCACCGACACCGACCTCGGCGGGGATAATTTCAAGTGGCTGAGCGGAAAATTCATCAACATCGGCGCCGCCCAGGCCCACGCGTTGCGCGTCAACTTCGTCGGCGAACTCGGCTTTGAGCTGCACCACCCCATCGAGATGCAAAACTACATCTTCGACCGCGTGATGGAAGCTGGTGCCGAACACGGCATCAAACCGTTCGGCATCCGCGCCATGGATTCCATGCGTCTGGAAAAATCCTACCGCCTGATTCCGCGCGAGTTGTCCATCGAATACGCCGCGCTGGAATCCGGCCTCGACCGCTTCGTGCGCACCGACAAACCGGAAGACTTCCCCGGCAAGCGCGCGTTGCTCGCGTGGCAAAAACGCGGCTTCCAAAACGCATTCGTGACGCTGGAAGTTCACGACACCACCGACGCCGACGCGCGCGGCTCCGAGGCTATCTACCAACACGGCGAACTGGTTGGCCGCGCCACCTCCGGCGGCTACGGTTTCCGCACCGAAAAATCCCTCGCCCTCGGCCTGGTGCGCCCCGACCTCGCCGTGGTTGGCGCACAGCTGGAAATCGAAATCCTGGGCAAGGCCCACAAAGCCACGGTCATCGCCGAATCCCCCTACGACCCGAAAAACGAGATTTTGCAGCATTAACCCGCTCACCAACCGGGCGCAAAACAAAAACACAAAGGAGCGATCACCCTCAAAGCGGCTTTATCGTGCGCTGCCACGGCTATGCCGAAGCCGGAACTGAAGCCGGACAGTCGCTGAAACCCATGCCTAAATCGGCACCACCGCCGCCCCCAGCGCTTCGGCATCCCGCCGCCGATGGGTGGTGATCAGCACGGCCAGCGCACGCGCCTTTTGCAGCGCGCCGATGAGGGACAACATTTCCGCGCGCAGGGCGTCATCCAGTCCGCTGAACGGCTCATCCAGCAGCAGTAGCGGACGGTTTCGCGCCAGGCAGCGCGCCAGCGCCGCGCGCTGTTGCTGGCCGCCGGACAAACTGGCGGGTTTGCGCGCGGCGAATTTTTCAAGGGACACCCATTGCAGGGCGCGGTCCACCGCCGTTTGCTGCTCGGCGGAGAGGCGCATGCCGGGGTGCAGGCCGATGGCGAGGTTTTGCCGGACGGTGAGATGGGGGAACAGGTTGTGGGCCTGGAACAGGTAGGTGAGCGGGCGCGCGGCGGGCTTCATACCCAGCAGGCTGCGACCGTTGAAGCGCACATCGCCGTGGGCCGGCGCGAGGAAGCCGGCGATGAGGCTGAGGAGGGTGGATTTTCCCGATCCGCTGGGGCCCATGAGCGCCGCCGTGGCGCCGGTGGCGAGCGTGAAATTCCCGCGAATCACCGCTTCGGGATAGTCAAAACGGACCTTGATTACTTCAAGCATGGCAGCGGGCGCGGCTTTTCCGTCTCCTCAGGGCGGGCCGCCCGTCTCCTAAGGGCGCCGCCCGTCTTATCAGGGCCGCCACCCGTTTCCGCAGGGCCGGAACGCCCGAGCAACTCCAGCGCCCAGAACAGCGCGAAGCACAGCGTACACAGCGCCACCGCCACCACCGCCGCCTCGGCCAGCCGGTAGGCGCCGATCAGGCGGTACATCAGCAACGGCAGGGTGCTCAGGCGGTCGGTGCCGAACAGCGCGATGACCCCCATGTCCCCCGCGGACAGGGTGGTGGCGACCGCCAGGGCGTAGGCCGCGGGATGGCGCAACGCCGGCCACAGGACGTGGCGCCACTGATGCCAGTCGCCAATCCCCAGGCTCGCGCACAGCGGATCGTAGCGGTCGCGTTGGGCCTGTAACGCCGGGGCGAGGATGCGGATGGCGAACGCCAGGGTGAGCAGGGCGTTCAGCAGGATCACCAGAAGCGGCCCCAGCGAGAGCGCGTCGCGGTATTCAAGGACGCGGTGGAAAAACAGGAACAGGCCAGTGCCGAGGGTCACGGGGGGCACGAGCAGGGTCAGCAACCCGACGATTTCCGGGGCCGCGGCGAACGCCGCAAAGCGCCCGCTGCGGCGCAGCGCGACGCCAGCGTTGCAGATCCAAAGCGCGAGCACGCAGGACAGCAGGCCGGCGCACGGCGCGATCAGCAAAGACCAGCCCAACGCACGCCAAAACGCCGCCTCCGCGACGATGCCCCAGCCGTCCGGCGTCAGCGCCCTGACCAGCACTGCAACGAGCGGCGCGAGCAGAAAAACCGAGGCCGCGGCGATGACCGTGGCGTCCATGACGCGGGGCCCCGGCAAGCCGCGATCCGGGCGGTCGCCGACCTGGCCGGGATCATCCCCCGGGCCCAGGGGGAACGGCGCGCCACCGGTGAAAAACAACAGCCCAAGCCCCAGACAAATGCCGATCTGAATAAACGAAAGCGCCACCGCCCGGGACAGGTCGAAGTCGAAGCGCACCGCCTGGTAGATGGCCACTTCCAGGGTGGTGGATTGGGGGCCGCCGCCGAGGGTGAGGACGATGGCGAAGGAAGTGAAACACAGCAAAAACACCATGCCGGCAACCCCCGGTAGCAGGCCGCGCAGCAGCGGCCATTCGATGTGCCGGAAAATGTGCCCCGGGCCCATGCCGTACAGCGCCGCGAGATTCCAGCCGTGGCGGGGCAGGGACAGGAGGCCGTGCAGAAAAATGCGGGTGGCGAGGGGCAGGTTGAAGAATACATGGGCGATGAGAATGCCGCCGAGGCCGTACAGGTAATCCAGGCGCGCGAACCCTGCGCCTGCCAGCAGCTGGTTGACCCAGCCCTGGCGACCGTGCACCGCGACGATGCCGAGCACCGCCACCATGGTGGGAATGATGAGCGAGAGGCTGGTGAGTCGGAGGATCAGGCGGCGCCCGAAAAAGCGCCCGCGGCGCG
Organism: Alphaproteobacteria bacterium; assembly: GCA_965206145.1. Classification (GTDB taxonomy): domain Bacteria; phylum Pseudomonadota; class Alphaproteobacteria; order TMED109; family TMED109; genus CBDBIK01. Next base: position 6,287 of record CBDBIK010000008.1, on the reverse strand, counting down.
CCAGCGCCCGCGCCAGCGGTACGGCGAAGGCCACGCTCAGCAACGTCGACAGCGCCGCCTGCCAGAGCGTGAAGCGGATGATCGTGCCGGTGAAAGGCTGGTTCAGCTCCGCCAGCAACGCCGGCTGCCCGGCCTCCAACCCCAGGGCGCCGACCGCGCACACAACCACCAGCAAGACGCCCAGCGTCGCCGCCGCCCCGATCATCGCGCGCTCCCGGAAATCCTGCTGACGCTATTCGCTGAGGGTCTGTTCACTGAGTGTCTATTCACTGAGTGTCTATTCACTCAGCGCGCGGCTGAACTCATCCACCCAGCGCGCCTTGTTGGCGGCGATCCGCGCCGGGTCAATGGTCAGGATGGTGGCCGGCTGCACGAGTTCAGCAAAGGCCGGCGGGAGTCCGTCGCGGATGGATTTCACCGGGTACATCCAGTTGCCGGCGGGAATCGCGGATTGAAACTCGTCCGAAGCGATGAACGCCATGAAACGCTGGGCGAGGGCCGGGTTGGGGGCATTTTTGAGCTGCGCCGCCACCTCGATCTGCATGCCGTGGCCTTCGCGGAACGCCGCCGCCCGGTAGCGGTGCTGGCCCTCCACGGTCAGATGGTAGGCGGGGGAGGTGGTGTAGCTCAGCACCATGTCCGCCTCGCCGTCGAGAAACAACCCGTAGGCTTCGGACCAGCTGCGGGTAACAGTGACGATGTTGTCGGCGAGTTTGCGCCACACCTCAAAGGCGCCGTCGCCGTACAGAGCCTTGACCCACAGCATCAGCCCCAGCCCCGGGGTGGAGGTGCGCGGGTCCTGGATGAGGAGTTTCAGCGAATCACCGGACTCCGCCAGCTCCCGGAAACTGGCGGGGGGGCGGGCAAGGGTTTCGTGGTCGTAGATAAACGCGAAGAAGCCGTAATCGAAAGGCAGGAAGATCGGGTCGTTCCAGGGAAACGGCGGGTCGATCAGGGCGAGGTTGACGTTGTGGGGTTTCAAAAGCCCGGTTTTTTGCGCGTCAACGAGCAAGCTGTTGTCGAGGCCAAGCACCACGTCGGCCCGGGAACCGGCGCCTTCCAGCCGCACCCGACTGAGGATACCGGTGGAGCCATCCACCGCCACGTAGTTCACCTCACACTCACATCGCGCCTCAAAGGCCGCCTTGATTTTCGGGCCGGGGCCCCACTGCGAGGCGAAGGAGTCGTAGGTATAGACATTGAGCACCGGGCGCTCCCCGGCGTAACCGGCGAGGGCCCACAGGGAAACCCATAAAAAGAAGGAAAAAGGGGCGGATTTTTGCACGGCGAAATCACCTCCTGTCCGGTCGGACAACTGCATAACGACGACACCACGATTACATCGCCGCATCGCCGTCAGGCCGGGGGAGGGATCGCCCATCCGGAATGCCCCGGAGGTTGGGTGATCTCAATCCCTCCGCCAGCATTATCTGGATCAGGTTCGACGGGTTGGCCCTGGGATATGGATACCAGCGCCTCTCAGCATTCGCCGCTCGGCTTTCGCCACTCAGCATTCGCGCCCCGTTGAGACTAGTTGCGGGAGGGAGTATAGCATTTCATCGCGTCCGCGGCGGGGTGGATTGCCCGCACTGCCCGGCCGGCGCCGGTTTTCCCACAGCCGTCCCGGTCACCTCATTCTTCTTCCGCTTGCAGGGTTTCCTTCAACTCCACCGGGCCGAGGCCCAGCACTTCCAACTCGGTTCCGCAATCGTCGCATTCCAGCAACTCGCCCCTGACGAGTTCGCCGGACAGCGCCAGCCGGACACCGCATACCGGGCAATCGCCCAGCGCCGGGCGTTTATTCATGGTGGCCTCCGCCGGTGGTGCGGTGCATTGTCATGGAACGAGAAAACAAATTACACTAGGCAATCGCATTTTACCCCGTTTGCAATCGGAGTTTTCAACCACCAATGGGCGCCACCATAGACCTCGGCCATTACGGCATAACCGCGGCAACCGAAATCATTCACAACCCGAGTTATGAATTATTGTACCGCGAAGAAACCCGGGCTGATCTGAGCGGTTGCGAGCGTGGCGTGGTCACCGCAAGCGGCGCGGTGGCGGTGGACACCGGCGTCTTCACCGGGCGCTCGCCCGACGACAAATACATCGTGCGCGACGACACCACCCGCGACACGTTCTGGTGGGCTGACCAGGGCAAAAACGACAACAAACCGCTCAGCATCGAGCACTGGAAACACCTCAGGCAACGGGTGACCACGCAGCTGAGCGGCAAGCGCCTGTTCGTGGTGGATGGGTTCTGCGGCGCCAGTTCGAACACCCGCCTGAGCGTGCGCTTCATCATGGAAGTGGCGTGGCAGGCGCACTTCGTCAAGAATATGTTCATCCGCCCATCGGCTGAAGAACTGGCCACCTTCGCGCCCGATTTCGTGGTGCTGAACGGCGCCAGGGCGCGCAACCCGCAATGGCGGGCCATGGGGCTGAATTCGGAGAACTTCATCGCCTTCAACCTCACCGAGAAAACCCAGTTGATCGGCGGCAGCTGGTATGGCGGCGAGATGAAAAAGGGCATGTTTTCGATGATGAACTATCTGTTGCCGTTGCGCGGCATAGCCTCCATGCACTGCGCCGCCAATGTCGGCGAAGGCGGCGACACCGCGATCTTTTTCGGGCTTTCGGGCACCGGCAAAACCACCTTGTCCACCGACCCCGGGCGCCGCTTGATCGGCGACGACGAGCACGGCTGGGACGACCACGGAATTTTCAACTTCGAAGGCGGTTGCTACGCCAAAACCATTCGCCTGGACGCCCAGGCCGAGCCCGACATCCACAACGCCATCCGGCGCGACGCGCTGCTCGAGAATGTCACCGTGCTGGCCGACGGCCAGGTCGATTACGACGATGCGTCAAAAACCGAAAACACCCGCGTCTCCTATCCCATCGAGCACATCGACAACATCGTCAAGCCGGTTTCCCGAGGCGGCCACGCCAGCCAGGCGATCTTCCTCACGGCGGACGCCTTCGGGGTGTTGCCGCCGGTTGCGCGGCTAACCCCGGCGCAAACCCAGTATCATTTCCTCTCCGGCTTCACCGCCAAACTGGCGGGCACCGAACGCGGCGTCGACCAGCCAACACCAACCTTCTCGGCTTGTTTCGGCGCCGCCTTCCTGAGCCTGCACCCAACCCGCTACAGCCGCGAACTGGCGAAGAAAATGCACGCCGCCAATGCGCGCGCCTACCTCGTCAACACTGGCTGGAACGGCGCCGGCGAGCGCATCCGCATCCAACACAGTCGCGCCATCATCCGCGCCATCCTCGACGGCTCCTGCGATCGCGCCCTCGACAATCCGTCCGCCGCGACCCGCACCATCCCCTATTTCAACCTCGAAATCCCCGCCGCCCTGCCCGGCGTGGACAGCGCCATCCTCGACCCCCGCAACGCCTTCCCCACCCCCGCCGACTGGGAAACCCACGCAAAAAAACTCGCCGCCCGGTTCATCGACAATTTCAAAAAATACCAGGACACCGAAGAAGGCAGGCACCTAACCCGCGCCGGGCCAGTATTGGCGTGATGGCACCGGCGGTGGTGGATTTTCACGGCACCGCCTGTGGATCGGGCGGGTCGGCGGAGCGCCATCACGGAAACCATCGGTTTCTGAGCGCATACCCCAGCGTCCCGATGACGCCCTCCCACCCGGGCTGCCGAATCAAGGATCGTGGTTCCCGACCGGTGGTCGGTGTCCGGGGAGTGGTATGCTAGTGTCGTTCGCCGAAGCCACCTCCAAACGGGACATCGCCACCCTCGCGCGCCTCGCCCAGGTCATCTGGAGGGACCACTACACGCCCATCATCGGCGCCGGGCAGGTGGCGTACATGCTGGACAAATTTCAGTCCGCGGCGGCGATTGCGGCGCACATCGCGGGCCCCGGCAACTGGTATTTTTTAATACGCCACCAACGACGCGCGGTGGGCTACATCGGCCTTGAGCGCCGCGGGGAGACGCTGTTTTTGAGTAAATTGTATCTGGAAAAATCCGTGCGCGGCCAGGGGCTTGGTCGGCGCGCGGTGGACTTTGTCCGGCGCTTCGCCGCCGAGCGGGGATTTTCCAGCCTATCCCTCACCGTCAACAAGCACAACGCCGTTGCCATCGCCGCCTACCAGCGCACCGGCTTCACGCGCACCGGGGAAGTGGTGACCGACATCGGCGGCGGGTATGTCATGGACGACTACGTGTTCGAGCTCAGGCTCTGATCCGGCATGGCGGCAGCCCGGCCCGGCGCCATCCGCGATGCCGCCAGCCTGATTTTGGTGCGCGACCCGGATACCGACCCGAGGGTGTTGCTGGGGCGGCGCGCCGCGTCCAATCGCTTTATGCCGGGGATGTACGTTTTTCCCGGAGGCGTGCTCCACCGGGATGATTTCCGCGCTCGCGCGGCGGGGGAACTGCACGCTACTTGCGCTGCCCTGATGGGGGTGCGGCGCAGCGCCGACAAGGCCGCCGCGCTGGCTAAAACCGCCGTCCGTGAAACCCTCGAGGAGACCGGGCTGATGCTGGGCGAGCCTGGTGAGGTGGGCGCTCCCGACGATCCCATCGCTCCCCAGGTTCCCCAGGCTCCCCAGGCTCCCCAGGATCCCCAGGATCTTAGCGACCCCGGCTGGCGCGCCATCCAGGCTGCCGGTCTGCGCCCCCGCCTCACCGCCCTGACCTACCTCGGGCGGGCGATAACGCCGGTTTCCATGCCGCTGCGTTTCAATGCGCGGTTTTTTATGGCCGCGGAATCCGAAACGCGCGGCGCGTTGGCGGATTCCGAGGAACTGGACGACCTGCAATGGATTCGCCCGGCAGCGTGGGCCACGCTGCCGATGGTGGACATCACTGTCTACATCCTGAAACGCTTCGAGCAAATCCGGCAACGCGCAAACCGCGGGCAGGCCTTCGTTTTCCGCCACCACCGCGGGCGGGCCGAGGTCAGGTGGCAGGACGATACACCGCCCCCGCCCCCGGTTCCGCATGCGCGGGGTGCGCGCTGATCCGGCCGCGCTCCAGCAGGTAGTCCAGGGAGCCGCGGATGGAAAGTTCCGCGCCAGCCCGTAGCGCCGGATCGAGGTCCGCGTAGATGCGCGCGCGCATAGCCGGAATATCCCCGAGCCCCGCAACCACGGCGCCGTACACCTGCTCCACCCGCCGCAGCCGGTGGGCGATGATTTGGTCGATCCACGCGCGCGGGTTTTGGATGGCGGCGCCGTGGGTTGGCCGGTACACGGTTTCCGGGCGCCCCTTCAATGCTTCGAGGCTGGCGATGTAGTCGCTGACGCTGCCGTCCGGGGGCAGAATCACCGTGCTCGACCATGCCATCAGCTGGTCGCCGCAAAACAGCGTGTTTTCCTCGGGTAGCGCGAGGCAAATGTGGTTGGAGCAGTGGCCGGGGGTGTGAACGGCGCGCAGGTGCCAGTCCAGACCGGAGACGACATCGCCGTCGCCGAGCCGATGATCGGGGATGAATTCGCGGTCGCCGCTGGCCGCACCGGCGGGGTGGGGGCCGAAGCCCCAGGTCGGCGCGCCGGTTTTTTCCTGAAGCAGGCGGCAGGCCGGTGAGTGATCGGTGTGGGTGTGGGTGGCGATGATGTGGCTCACGCGCTCACCCGCAAGGCCCAGGCCGGCAATGATCGCCGCGACGTGCTCCGCCAGCGCCGGCCCCGGATCAATCACCGCCACCGTGCGGTTACCGATCACAAACGTGGAGGTGCCATAAAAAGTGAACGCCCCGGGATTGCGCGCCACCACCCGCCGCACCAGCGGCGTCAGCCTTTCCATCACGCCGTAGCGGAATGTGAACTTACGGTTAAAGCGCATTTGGTCGGTGCTCAAGGCGCGCTCCCTTGTCTCCCTTGCCGGCGCAGCCCATCCAAAACGCGCCCCAAATCCTCTCCGGTTTTCATTTTGCCACGCAGGTCCTGGATGATTTCACGAATGAGTTTCGGGCCGTGGTAGATGAAGCCGGTGTAGAGTTGCACCAACTCCGCGCCGGCCTGGAATTTTTCCACGGCGGCGGCAGCGGAATCGATGCCGCCGATGCCGATGATGGGGATTTCTCCCTGCAGGTTGGCGAACAGGCGGCGAATGGTTTGGGTGGCGAGGGGCGCGAGGGGCGGGCCGCTCAAGCCCCCCACTTCGCCGGCCAGGGGGTGGGCTTCTACGCCAGCGCGGGTCGGCGTGGTGTTGGCGGCGGCGAGGGCGTCTATGTGGTGTTGGCGGGCCAGGTCGGCGATCTGAGTGATGGCTTGGGCGTCCAGGTCCGGAGCGATTTTCAAGACCAGCGGCAGGC
>CBDBIK010000007.1:0-34595 GCA_965206145.1 Alphaproteobacteria bacterium | reverse complement strand
GAGACCGGTGAAATCGCCGATCAGAAAGATGACTTCGTGCCCTCGCTCCTGAAACTGGCGCATTTTGTTGATGAGCACGGTGTGGCCGAGATGCAGATCCGGGGCGGTGGGGTCAAACCCGACCTTGACCCGTAACCGCGCACCCGCGGCCAGCCGCTCGGCCAATTCCCGCCGTTGCAGGATCTCCTCCGCGCCACGACTGAGTTCAGCGAGGTTTTCGTCGGATGGTTCGTTCAAGGGGTTTCTCCACAGGATCTGTCGGGTGCGGCGGTGAAAATACGGCGGTGAAACGCCGCTTCCAGCTTGAATAATGCCAGAAATAGCCTGAATTTTGGGCCGGGCGAAAAAAACAAGTCGACCTATAAATACCACACATCGGTTTGCGCATCCCAGCAAAGCGCCCCTTTCGTTGCCGCTGGTGAAGCCGATATTCGGCGATGCGACGGGACTTGTCGGCGGATAAAATCAGGCCCTCCATAAAATGTGTATGGAGGTCGCAAAACAAACCGCCACCACCACGGGCTTGATTAGTTTCGCGCCTTTGGTCAATACCATGTTCGCGCCCGCCAGCGCGCCGATGGCCTGCCCGCCGATCATCACCAAACCGACCAACCAGCAGATGTCGCCGTAGAAAACAAAGTACAGCAGCGATGAAAGGTTGCTGGTGAAATTCAGTATCTTCGCGTTGGCGGTGGCCCTGGACAGACCGTAGCCGCAAAACAGTATCAACGACAGCGCCATGAAACTGCCGGTGCCGGGCCCGAACAGGCCGTCGTAAGCGCCCAGCAGCGGGGCCACCAGGATGGCAAAAGCAATGAGGGAGAATTTTTGTTTGCGTTGCCGGTCGTCCAGATTCGGGGCAAAGAGAAAATACAGCCCGGTCAAAATGAGCAGCACGGGCAAAAATACCACCAGCGCTTCGGCGTCTATCTGCAAAAGCAACCAGCTGCCGAACACCGATCCGGCGATGGTGGCCGCCAGCAGCCACTTTATTTTGACAAAGTCAATGGCGCCTTTTTTGATAAAGTAGACCGACGCAATCAGGGTTCCGGTGCTGCCCTGCAATTTGTTAGTGGCGACCGCCGCTGCGGGCGGCACCCCCGCTACGATCAACGCCGGAATCGTCAGCAGGCCGCCACCCCCGGCGATGACGTCCACCCAGCCGGCAGCGGCGGCCACCAAAAACAGCAGGGCGAGGATTTCCGCGCTGAATTCCACTTACCACGCCTTTCGCATATAAACGCGCTTGTATCCGTGCTCGGTTTCCGTTTTGCGCACCGTCTCGGCGTATCCGTTGCGCTTGTACCTCGCGATGTTCTCCGTCATACATTCGTGGGTGTACAGTTCCAGATGTGCATAGCCCCGCTCCCGGGCTTCGCTTTCCGCCCGTTCCATGAGCAACCGCCCAAGTCCTTTCCCCTGATGCGCGGGATGTACCGCAACGTTGTCGAGGAGCAGGCCGGACTCGGTTTCCACCAGCACCAGTACGCCGGCGATCTCGCCCGCTTCTTCGGCCACAAACACCGCGTGCCGCCGAATCACTTCGGCATAATCCTCAAGCATCTGGCCGGGGGGCTTCCCCATGCGGGGAATGTAGTGCCGGCAGGTCGCGCCAATGCAACGGCAACGCTTTATGCCTTCGGCATCGGCGGGTCGCGCCGCTCGCAGATCCGAGCGCTTCGCCGGGGTTTTCACGACAGGGTTTTCACGACAGGAGCGACCCTTCCCTTTCCCCCTCCCCTTCAACCGCCTCCTTCTGCAACTCCCACATCTGCCGGTATAACCCGTTCTGCAACAGCAATGCTTCGTGGGTGCCCTGCTCGACGATGCGGCCTTTGTCCAGCACGATGATTTGGTCGGCGCCCACGATGGTGGAGAGGCGGTGGGCGATGACCACGGTGGTGCTGTCCCGGGCGACGCGGCTCAGGGCCTCCTGGATGGCTTTTTCCGAGCGGCTATCCAGCGACGAGGTGGCCTCGTCAAAGATTAAAATCGGCGCGCCCTTGAGGGCGGTGCGGGCGATGGCGACGCGCTGTTTTTCACCGCCGGAAAGCTTCAGGCCGCGCTCCCCGACCAGGATGTCATAGCCCTGAGGATGCTGGGCGATAAACTCATCCAGGCGGGCGATTTTCGCCGCCGCGACGATCTCTTCGCGACTCGCCTCCGGGCGACCGTAGGCGATGTTGTAACCGATGGTCTCGTTGAACAGCACCGTGTCCTGGGGCACCACGCCCATAGCCGCGCGCACACTGGGCAGGGTCAGGGTTGTGAGATCCTGCCCGTCAATGCAAATGCGCCCTTCATCGGGGTCGTAAAACCGCAGCAGCAACCGCGACAGGGTCGACTTGCCGGAACCCGACGGCCCGACCACCGCCATCATCCGCCCGCCGGGCACGCAAAAATCGATGTCCCGCAACACCGCGCGCTCGTCCCGATACCGAAAGCTCACCTGGTCAAAGCGGATTTCCCCTTTGTCCAGCCGTAGCGCAGCGGCGCCGGGGCGCTCCACCACCTCGGGTTTTTCATCCAGCAGCGCGAACATCTGCTCCATGTCGATGAGCGAATGGTTGATGTCGCGGTATATGGATCCCATGAAATTGAGCGGGATGTAGAGTTGAATCAAAAACGCGTTGACCATGACAAAATCCCCCAGCGTCATGCTGCCGTCCGCCACGCCGCGCGCTGCGAGCACCATGAGCAGGGTCAGGCCGGTGGCCACGATCACTCCCTGGCCGACGTTGAGGTAGGACAGGGACAGGTTGCTTTTCAGCGAAGCGCGCACCCAGCCCATCAGGGAATCCCCGTAGCGGCGCAGCTCGACGGGTTCATTGCCGAACACCTTGACCGTCTCGTAGTTGAGCAGGGAGTCGAGGGCGCGGGTATTGGCGGAAGATGCTGCGGTGTTCATCTGCACGCGGAATTTGGTGCGCCAGCCGGTTACCCACAGCGTGAACAGGGCGTAAATCACCACCATCCCGAGGGTAATCAGCACAAAGCCCGCATCAAACCGTGCGCCTAAAATCCATAACACCGCAATCAATTCGAAGGACACCGGGATGATGTTGAACACGAACATCCTGAGGAAATTGGTGATCGCGCCGGTGCCGCGCTCGATGTCTCTGGACAGGGCGCCGGTTCTGCGGTCGAGGTGGAAGCCCAGGGACAGCGCGTGCAGATGGCGGAATACTTCCATGGAAATGTGATGGATGATCTGCACGCTGGCCCGGGAGAACACCACGTTGCGCATTTCGTTGAACAACACCGAGCAGAAGCGCAGCAAGCCGTAGCCCACCAACAGCGCCAGCGGCACCGCAAGCACCGCCACTTCGGGCGCGCCCTCCAGGGAATCGACGATGCGCTTCAGGATGATCGGCACCGAAACATTGGCACCACGGGCGAGCACCAGAAACACCAACCCAGCGATCACGCGGTAGCGGTAGCGCCACAAATACGGCAGCAACCGCCGGACCGGCGCCCAGTTGCCTTGCTGGTCGGTAGCTATCTGGGAGCGGCGGGCCATCAGTCGGTGCGTGGTCAGCGAAAGCCATGCGCCCCGCCGGGATTTTGCGCCGGGGGTTCGCGTCAGGCTTGGTGCGCCGGAGGTTCGCGTCAGGCTTGGTGCGCCGGGCTTGGCGGGCTAGTGCCGGGAGCCGAGGAAATTGAGGAGGTCTATGTCGGTGATGATGCCGAGCAGGCTGTCACCGTCGTCGGGATTGGTCACCAAAGGTACTTTGCCTTCGGTCACCAGTTTGGAAATCCGCTCGATGGAATCCTCGGCGGTCACGTATTCCACCGAAGTGTCGACCAGGTTTTCCACCGCATCGTCCACGCTGGCCTGCTGATTGAACAGCGATTTCAAGATCACGCTTTCGCGCACGATGCCCTTGATCCAGCCTTTCTCATCCAACACCGGCAGCTGGCTGACGTCGGCGTCACTCAGCTGGGCAATAACCGCGGAGATTTTGTCGCTCTGGTGGGTCATGATGAGGTCGCCCGGTTTCTTGTTGAGCACGCGCAGCAGGTCGCCCACGTTGCCGGTCTTGGATTCGAGGAACCCGACTTCGCGCATCCAGTCGTCGTCGTACACTTTGGAACTGTAGCGGTTGCCGCTGTCGGGAAAGATGACCAGCACGTTCTTGCCGTCGAGCCGCTCACCCTGCTGCCGCACCCACTTGAGCGCACCGACAAACGCGCTGCCGGAGGAAACCCCGGAGTAGATGCCTTCGCTGGTCAGCAGCTCGCGGGTCATCAGGAAGGATTCCTTGTCGCCCACCTGTATCATGTCATCAATCTGATCGAAGTCGTAGTTGCCGGGAATGAAGTCCTCGCCGATGCCTTCGATGAGATACCCTTCCGCCGGCGTTTTGTTCTCGCCGGTCTTGAATACTTCATAGACGATGGAGCCGACCGGATCCACCGCCACGATTTCCACGCCGGGCCTGTTTTCTTTCAGGTATTTGCCGACCCCGGTGATGGTGCCGCCGGTGCCGATGCCGGCCACGAACACGTCGATGTCCGGCATCTGCTCGAGAATTTCCGGGCCGGTGTTGCGGTGGTGGTAATCGCGGTTGGAGAGGTTGTTGTATTGATCGATGTAAAGGGAGTTTGGAAGTTCCTGGGCCATGCGCCGGGACACCGAGTAGTAACTGCGCGGATCCTCCGGTTCCACCGCAGTGGGGGTGACCACTACCCGCGCGCCGAAGGAGCGCAGGTTTTTGATCTTCTCCTGGGACATTTTATCCGGCAGGATGAACACGCATTTATATCCCTTGATGGCCGCCGCCATCGCCAGCCCCACGCCGGTGTTGCCGCTGGTGCCTTCGATGATGGTGCCGCCGGGCTTCAGCGTGCCGCGCCTCTCCGCGTCCTCAATCATCCAGAACCCGATGCGATCCTTGATGGAGCCGCCGGGGTTGGTGAATTCCAGCTTGGCGTACACATTCGCTTTGACGCTCTCAGCGACCCGGTTGAGCCGCACGATGGGCGTGTTGCCGATGGCTTCGATGACGGAGTTGTAGACCATGCTAATGCTCGTTGGTGGCGCGTGAAATACAGTTCGCCGTCAGTTCGCAGAGGATTTTTGCGACGGATTCCCACGCAGGATTTCCGCGCAGGATCCCCGCGAAAGCAGGAATCCAGTTCAACCTGTCCCAGCGACGTCGAACCATTCGAAGTGTATCGTTGTATGGGACGGATACTACCAGCAGTTCCCGCGGATTTCGACCGCACCCCATAGCGCTTCAAAGCCCCCGCAAAATTTCCGCCGCCTGCTTTAGCGTCTGATCCTGCTTGGCGAAGCAGAAGCGGATGATGCGGGCGTCCGGGGGCGTGTGGTAGAAGGCCGAGACGGGGATGGTCGCCACGCCGTGTTCGCGGGTCAGGCGGCGCGCGAAAGTCATGTCGTCGAGGTCGCCCAGGCCCGGCAGGTCGCGGTAGTCCGCCGATTGGAAATACGTCCCCCGGCACGGCAGCAGTTTGAATCGGGAGTCCGCCATCAACGCACCAAAGCGGTCGCGCTTTTGCTGGTAGAAAGCGGACAACCGGCCATAGTAATCCGGCTGTTCGCGCATGAAGTCGGCGAGCGCCCACTGCATCGGGGTGACCGTGGTGAAGGTGTTGAACTGGTGAATCTTGCGGAACTCGGCGGTCAATCGCGGCGGGGCGACGCAGTAGCCGATCTTCCAGCCGGTGGCGTGGTAGGTCTTGCCGAAGGAGAACACCGCGAAACTGCGCGGCGCGAGGCGCGGATGGGTGAGTACGCCGGCGTGGGTTTGGCCTTCGAAGAGGATGTGCTCGTAGACTTCGTCGCTGAGCACCCGACAATCATGGCCGTCAATGGCCGCCGCCAGTTGATCCAGGTCGTCGCTGGTGAGGATGGTGCCGGTGGGGTTGTGGGGCGTGTTGATGATGACCAGGCGGGTTTGCGGCTTCAAGGCCGCCGCAAAGGCCGCCCAATCGATGGAATAGTGCGGCGCACTCAGCGCCAGGTGCACGCTCTTCCCACCGGCCAGAGCCACCGCCGGCGCATATGAATCGTAGGCGGGGTCAAACACGATCACTTCATCCCCCGGTCGCACCAGCGCATGGATGGCGCAGAACAACGCCTCGGTGGCGCCGCTGGTGACGGTGATTTCGGTTTCGGGATCGGCTTTAACGCCGGCGGTGAGGCGCAATTTGCCGGCGATGGCGTGGCGCAATTCCGGCACCCCGATCATCGGCGGATACTGGTTCTTGCCCGATCTGAGGTAATGGGTTACGCGCTCCAGCAGCGCCGCGTCCGGCTCGAAGTCGGGGAAGCCCTGGGACAGGTTGATGGCGTCGTGGGCCTGGGCGAGTCCCGACATCACGGTGAAAATGGTGGTTCCCACCTCGGGCAGTTTGCTGGCAAGGTCGGTCGGCATGGCGCGTACTGGTCTTTTTTGTGGCGGTGTTTGCGACGACTAACTCTACGCCGACGGCAGCACAAATACCACTCCCGGCACTCCCGGTACTCCCGGTACAGGGCTTGCGGCTCAGGGCTTGCGGTTCAGGGCGTGCGGTTCGGGGCTTGGCCGCCGTGTATAATCCCCCGCCATCCCATTGCGCACCGGCATTTGTCCATGAAAATCATTACCTGGAACGTCAACGGAATCCGCGCCGTGGAGCGCAAGGGCGAGTTGCAGAATCTGGTGCGCGAGCAACAGCCCGACGTCCTCATGCTGCAGGAAACCAAGGGCCATGTCGCGCAGTTCAGCGAGTTTCTGGTGTCCCACCCGGCCTACCACCAGCACTACCACAGTGCCGCCAAAAAAGGCTACGCCGGCACCGCCATCTGGATGGCCAATTCGGTTTATGAAACCCTCCGCGAGATGCGCTTTACAACCCACCTCCCTGACGCTCCCAACGCCGACGAAGGGCGGGTTTCGCATTTGTCCTTTGCGCTGAACGGCGAGCGCTGGAACCTGCTGTCCATCTATTTTCCAAACGGCGGAAAAAGCCCGCAGGCGTGGAAGGAAAAACTGGTGTTCTATCGTTGCGTGCTCGAATATATGAATGCCCTGCGGAAACAGGGCGGTATGGTGTTGGTGGGCGGCGATATGAATGTCGCCCACACCGAAATCGACATCGCAAGGCCAACCGAAAACGACGGGAAAATCGGCTTCCACCCCAAAGAGCGGGCGTGGATGGACCAGGTGCTGGCGGATGGCTGGGCCGACGTCTGGCGGGCGCGAAACCCCGGCGTTACCGATGTGTATTCCTGGTGGCATCTGATCTCCCGCGCCCGGGAGCGCAACATCGGCTGGCGCATCGACTACTTCCTGCTGTCAAACGAACACCTCGGACGGGTCAGCGAGGCCCGCTACCTGAGCGACCAACCCGGCTCCGACCACTGCCCGTTGCTCATCGAAATCGGCTAGCCGCCGACGGTTTTATCCCCGACTCCGACATATTTTTGCAAAAGCGCCGGGTTCTTGCGCAACCCTTCGACGCTGACCACCTCCCCGATGCGCCCGTTCTCGATGAACGCCACCCGATCCGCCACTGGTAGCACCGCTTCTACGCGCTGCTCCACCAACAAGATGGCGACTCCCTGAGCCCGCAGGGTCGCGATCACTTCGCGGATGAGGGTGATCATGGAAGGCATCAACCCTTCGGTGGGTTCATCCAGCAGCAGTACCGCCGGTTCCAGACACAAGGCGCGCGCCATCGCCAGCATCTGCTGCTCGCCGCCGCTCAAGGTACCCGACACCTGCCCGAGGCGGGGCGCCAGTTGCGGAAACAACCCCATCACTTTTTCCCTGGTTTGCGCGCCGTTGTCGTTGCGACCGGATGGACGCCCCGCCATCAAACCAATTTCCAGATTTTCCGCGACCGTCAGTTCGGCGAATAACCGGCGTCCCTGGGGCACATAGCCGATCCCGAGTTGGGCGCCGGCGTGGGCGTGTGCGGCCCCGGTGCGGGGGCGTGCCGACCCGGCGTGGGGGCGTGCCGCCCCGGCGCGGGCGTGGGCCGGCAGGCGTGCCAACTCCCGCCCCGCCAGGGTGATCGAACCCTCCAGCCGCATCAATCCCATGACCGCTTTCAAGGTGGTGGATTTGCCGGCGCCGTTGCGACCGAACAGGCATAGCACTTCGCCGGCGTTGACCGCGAGGGACACCTCCCGCAGCACCTGACCGTCGCCGTAGTATGCGTTCAATCCGGCAATTTTCAGCATCCGCCCGTCACCGCCCGAGGTAGGCCGCCTGTACCCCAGGGTCGTTCTGAATTTCACCGGGGGTTCCCAGGGCCAGCACCCGGCCCCGGTCAAAAACCGTGATGCGTTGCGCCAGCGTCATCACCACCGCCATGTTGTGCTCGATGAGCAGCACCGTGGCCGAGCGCGCGGCCTCCCTGAGCACCGCGCAAAACCGCTGGATTTCACCGTCCGACAATCCCTGGGTGGGCTCGTCAAAAATCAGCAGCAACGGATTCAACGCCAGTCCCATGGCCGCCTCCAGCAGGCGCTGGTGTCCGTAGGCCAGCGCCCCGGCTTGTTGGCCCCGCAAGCCGCCAAGCCCAACCCAATCCAGTACTTCGCCTGGGTTCCGAGCGATCACCGGCGCGCCGTTCTCGGGGCTGCGGTCGCTTTCCTCAGAACTGTGATCGCCCGGTTCAGAACTGCGGTTGCCCGGCTCAGCAGAACTGCGGTCGCTCCGTTCACGGTTATGGCCGCTCCGCTCAGAGCGGTCGCCCCGGAAGCGGTTTTGCGCGGCGATGGCGATGTTTTCGGCGACCGTGAGGTTGGGAAAGATGCTGGTGATCTGGAAGGTGTAGGCGATCCCCCGGCGCACCCGCTGGTGGACGGGTAGCGCGCTGATGTCGTGGCCGCAGAACTCCACGCTGCCGGCGTTGGCCGGTATGCGTCCGCACAGCAGGCTGACGAAGGTGGTTTTACCGGCGCCGTTGGGACCGATGATGGCGTGGATCTCCCCTTGTTGCAGGTCGAAATCCACCTCCCGCACCGCCCACACGCCGCCGAACGACTTCGACAATCCGCGCGCGCGCAGCAGGTTCACGGCAGCCACGGAAACCACCTTTGTCTGAGGGTGCCGAGGATGCCCCGCGGAAAGTACAACACCAGCAAAATCAGCGCAACGCCGGCCGCCAGCAAATACGCGCTGGTGTACTGGCTGGTAACGTCCACCAGATAGAACATCAAAAACGCGCCCAACAGCGGGCCGAGCAACGTGCCGGGGCCACCCAGCAAGGTGTACAAGAGGGCGTCTATGGAATACTGAATGGTGGTGAAGGACGAGCCGATATACGCGAACAGCAGCGCGTAGGCGGCGCCGGCGGCGGCGGAAAGCGCGCCGGATATCACCAGCGCCTGCAGTTTGACGGCGAAGGTGTTGTAACCCAGCATTTGTGCGCGGGATTCGTTTTCCCGTACCGCCCGCATGGCGCGCCCGGTGTCGCTGCGCACCAGTTGATGGATGATGAGCATGGCGCCGGCGAGCAGCAGCAGGGACAGGTTGTAGCGGGTCGCCGGGTCGGTGAGATCGATGGTCGCGCCGAAAAAATCAAAACTCCGCGCCGCGCGCGGCAGTACCAGTCCCTCGTCGCCGCGGGTGTAGCCGGTGAAATACAGCGTCGCCAGGTAGGCGACCTGGGCGAACATTAAGGTGACGATCATGAATGACACCCCGCTGGTGCGCAAAGCGATGCAGCCCACCAGCAATGCCAGCAGCGTGCCCGCGGCGATGCCCCCGGCAAACGCCAGCGGCACGCTCCAGCCCAGGTAGTAGGCGCTCATTCCGGCGATGTACAGCCCGGCGCCGAAAAACATCGCATGGCCGAGGCTGAGCAGGCCGGTGTAACCAAACAACACGTTGTAGCCCATGGCGAACACCGCGAGGATCATGATGCGCGTAACGCTCAGGCGATGGTATTCGGGAAGCACGAATTGCAGCAGGAACAAAAGCGCGATGACCGCCCCGTGCAGCGCCACCGCCTTGATGTGGTTCCTGGATGCGGCGGGGGTGGCGGAGGTGGCGTCGTCGGTTTGGTTTTTTCCGGTGCGCCCGTTCATCTGGATTTAGTCGCGAACAACCCCTCCGGCCGGAACACCAGCACCAGCGCGACCACGGTGGTAGACGCCATCTTGGCCAGAGTCGGCGAGAAAAACACCGAGATAATGCCGTCGCTGAAGCCGATCAGGATGGCGGCAACCACGGTACCGCGAATGCTGCCCAGGCCACCGATGATGACCACAATAAACGACAGCAGCAACGGGTCAAGGCCCATCAGGTAGTGGGCCTGGCGCACCGGCACCACCAGCACCGCACCCACCGCCGCGAACATCGCCCCCACCGCGAACACCGTCGCGTACACCCGCCGCACCGGAATACCGAAAGCCTGGGCTATATCGCGGTCGAAGCGCGTGGCGCGCATGATGAGACCAATGCGGGTGCGGGTGATGACGTACCAGGCGCCCAGCAGCAAAAGCGCGGCGGCCACCACCACCAGCAGTTTGTAGCCCGAATAGCCGAACCACGGAAACTGCACGCGGAAATAAAACGGCGCCTCAACGGGCCGCGCGTCGGGGCCAAAGGTGATGAGCGCGGTCTGCTGGATGATGTATAAGATGCCGATGGTGGCGACGATGGTGGCCTCGGGGTGGTAGTCCAGACGCGCCAGAATCATGCGGTCCGCGCATAGCGCCACGGCGCCCACCAAAAGCGGTGCGATGAGCAAGGCGAGGAAAAAACCCACCGCCGGGCTGGCCGGCGTCCAGCTCGCAACCCACCACGCCAGCACCGCCCCCAGCATGAAAAACTCGCCGTGGGCGACGTTCACCACGCGCATCACCCCGAACACCAGCGACAACCCCACCGCGGTCAGACACAATACCGCCGCTTGCACCAGCCCTTCCAGGCTCGCCAAAAACAGGAATGGGCCGAAATCCACGGGCTGGGTAGCGAAACGCTGAAAAGATGGCTGGCGGCCAACCCGCGCCCGTCGCTGACGACAAGTCGCCGGTGGCCGCCAGGGTTTTGGCTACAGCGGCATCTGGGTGTAGTCCGCCTGGGGCGCGTACATGCCGTCTTCGATGGCGGTGGTATGCACCACGTTGAGGCGGCCACCCTCCACTTTGGAGATGTACTGGTGGCCGAAACTCTGGTGGATTTTGCCGTTGAAGATTTTTTTGCCCTGGGGATGTTCGCGACCTTCAGCAAAACCGGTCAGCGACTCCATCGCCTCCACAAGGCTGCGCTTGTCCGCCGCGTTTGACCCCCGGTAGCCGCTCAGCTGCATGGCCTGCTTGATGATGAACAAGGTCTCCCAGCAGCCGAACATATGGGCGTAGGTGGAGATATCCCTGGCATCCGCCAGGCTGGCGCCGTTGGCGTCCACGCCGACGGCTTCGCGGTAGAACTGGTCGTGGGTGCTTTGCCCGGTCTGGGCGTATCTTGGATTGCCTTCCCAGAAATGCGTGCCTTCGAGGAATTCCAGTTGCGGCGTCGCCAGATCAACGGCTTCGAGGGAGTCGATGAAGCCGAAAATCTCCGGGCGGTTGCTGCCGAAATGCTGGCCGAGTTCCTTGACGAAAGTCAAAACGCCGGGACCCACCATGACGTGGTACAGCACTTCGGTGGAGGACGGAATCCGCGGGAAGTAGCGGGTGAAAGATGATTCGGTGGGCGGGATGGCGATGCGCGCCACCACTTCGCCGCCCTGGGCGCGGATGGCTTCGGAGAAATAGTCGCGGTGATCGTGGCCGAAGGCGAAGTCGGGGAAAATCATGGTGACTTTCTTTCCGAGGTTCCGGGAAACCCACGGCGCCATGGAGATAACCTGGGATTTCACATCGGTGATGCCCGGCTGGAATACATAGCGGTTGAGTTTCCCTGAGGCGACATGATGGCCTTCGGAAACCACGAAGTAGGGTAGTTTTAACTCTCCGGCACGCGGCGATGAACCGATGACCACGTGGGAGAACAAGGTGCCGAAGGCGACATCCACCTTGTGTAGCGTGGCGAATTTTTCCACCACTTCCGCGCCCCGCTTCGGGTCGGTGCCGTCATCTTCGACGATCAATTCCACCGGGCGTCCGTTGATGCCGCCTTGTTCGTTGATGAGCGTAACGGCGGCGGTGGTCACCCGCTCGTACCAGCGCCCGTAAGAGGCGCCGATGCCGGTACGGTGAATCTGCGCGCCGATTTTAATGGGCTCGGAAGCGGCGTAGGCGAAGCGCGCGACGCCGGGCGTAAATTGCGCCAGCGCTCCGGCACCCGCCATCATGCCGAGGCCTTTAAGGGCGGTGCGGCGTTTCGAATTGACGGTTGCGGCGGAGGGTGGCTGAGTGGTTTTCCTGGTCATGTTTTTTCTCCGGTGGTATAGGTGGTATAAATGATATATTGAGTAGAGCGGGTATGCGCTTGGCCGGCTATTGTAGCCATAAATTTCCCCGTATTTCCCCGTAGCGGTCAGGCCCTGTCAGATCCTGCGAGCCAGCAGCCGCACCCCACCCAGTGTACCGGAACGGAAATGGCGATTCACCAGTTGGTAAAACTCCGACAGGGCGCGATACGTCGCCTCACCGTGAACCCGCAGGTGCCGCTCCCGGGCCGCCTGGTAGGCGTCCAGCCGCTCGGTGGTGAACGCGGTCCAGTCGTCGGACAGGTCGTCGACCCGGATCAAGGTGAAACCGGCGCCCGCAAACTCCGACTGGTAGGTTCCAAGATCCGGTAGATAACCGGCGTACAGACCGCTTGCCAGTTGCGCCCATTCATCCGCGTTGAAGGGTTGTCGGGCGAACAGATCCTCGGTGTAAAAAGCGCCGGCGGGTAGCAGGCTGCCGGCTATTTCCAGCAGTCGGGCGCGGTCGGGAATGTGGTAGAGCGCGAGCCAGCTGACGATGGCGTCAAATTGTCGGCCTTGCCAGTCGTGGGACAAAAAATCACCGCACACGTGGGTCAGGTTGGCCGACAGGCCGCAGCGTTCGGTCAGGGCCGCCGCCAATTCATCCTGATCCGGCTGCAATTCCAGGGCGGTGACCGGCGCCTGGGTGCGATGCGCGATATGCCGGGCCGGGCCACCGAAACCGGAGCCGATCTCCAGCACGCGGGTGGCGGGGTTGATGCCAAGCAGGTCGATGGCGCGATCCACCGCGTCGGTGCCGTGGTAATGCAGCTGATCGAACGCGCTCAACTCCGCCGCAACCAACGGGCAATCCCCGCTCTTGCCCAGTTCCGCCAACTCGTTGTACACGCGGTCGATATGCGAATACAGTTTCATGGACTTAATGTCCGCGACGGGGTCAGTCATGTTTCCGCTCGTGGGGCGGGGGGCGAGCGGCTAGTATAAAGGATTTCCCTTCTCGGAGAATGCAGCCCCGGATGCGCGCAAGCCGCGTCGGTGCGCATCAAATCCCGTCCAATCCAATTTTCAGGTCGGCGATGATGTCGTCGACGTGTTCGAGGCCGGCGGCGACGCGCACGAGGTTGTCACGGATACCGGCGCGGGCGCGTTGTTCGGGGGTGATGCGGGCGTGGGTGGTGGTGGCGGGGTGGGTGATGGTGGTTTTGGCGTCGCCGAGGTTGGCGGTGATGGACACAAAGCGCGTGGCATCGATGACCCGCCACGCCTGCGCCCGCCCACCGCGCACCTCGAAGGCCACCACGCCGCCGAACCCCCCTTGCAGCAGGCGCGCCGCCAGGTGGTGCTGGGGATGGGAGGCCAAACCAGGGTAATGCACCTTCTCCACCGCCGGATGCGCCTCCAGCCATTGCGCCAGAATCAGGGCGTTTTGGCAATGTTGTTTCATCCGCAACCACAGCGTTTCCAGCCCCTTGTTGAAAACCCAGGCGTTGAATGGGCTCAGGCACGGCCCGGTGGTGCGCAGCATGGCAAAAAGCTCGTCGTAAATGGCCTGGTCGTCGGTTACCAGCGCACCGCCGACGCAACGGCCCTGGCCGTCGAGGTATTTGGTGGCGCTATGCACCACGACATCGGCGCCGAGTTCCAGCGGCCGCTGCATGACCGGGGTGCAAAATGCGTTGTCCACCGCCAGGATCGCCCCGGCGTCTTTGGCAACGGCGGCGATGGCTTCCAGGTCGGCCACTTCGCACAAAGGATTGGACGGAGATTCAAGAAACAGCAGGCGCGTGTTGGGGCGTAGCGCCGCCCGCCACGCTTGTGGGTCGGTGATGTTGACGAAGGTGGTGTGGATACCGAAGCGGCTGAACACTTTGGTGAACGCGGACACGGTGGCGCCGAACAGTTGCGCCGAAGCGATGACATGGTCGCCGCTCTTGAGCACGGCCAGCAGCAGCCCACAGATGGCCGCCATGCCAGACGCGGTGGCCAGCCCGAAACGCCCGCTTTCCAGGGCCGCCAGACGGGTTTCGAATGCGCCGACGGTGGGATTGGTGAAGCGCGAATAGACGTTGCCCTGCTGGTCGCCGCTGAACAGCGCCGCTGCCTGGGCAGCGTTGTCGAAGACGAAACTCGAGGTGGTAAAGATCGGCTCGTTGTGCTCGCGCTCCGCGCTCCTGGGAGGGCCACAACGAATGGCCGCGGTTTGCGGGTGACGGTAGTTGGAAGATTCTCGCATGGTTGCGCCCTGGGCAGGTTAAGCGCGGGCCGGCAAACATAAAAACCAAAAACCCGCTTTCAGCCATTGATACAGATGGCCAAAAAGCGGGTTGTACGAGCCTCTCTTTAGCCGTATTTATAAAGCGCCCGCAAGCTGAAATCAAATCGGCGCCAGCGGGAATACTAGGTGACTGCCGCGCTCATGTCAATATGCTGTTTGATGCCACCTACCCTAGCGCACCCGGGGGAAAGTTTTGCAGGCCATCGATCCACCGTGCACGAGGTTCTCGCCTCGCTCGTCAGGGTCGCATTGCCAGGCCTTGTCGTGGTAACGGGCGTCGTCCCCCAGCCAGTGGGTCGCCAGGGCGCGGCGGCGGGCGGTGAAGGGGTTTCCCGGCGCGCTGTGATGGGTGCGCAGGTTGATGATCAGGCAGTCCCCCGGCGCCAGCGGCGCATATACGATTTCGGTCTTGCCGGTCTTGTCAGACGCGCTGCTCCAGTTTGGGGGTGGCGGGTCGGTGTGGCCGTGGTATTCGATGCCCGCGCCGAAGCCTACCGCGCGGTAATTTTCTCCGTGACGGTGGGAGCCTCTGGCGAAACGCAACGCGGTTTCTTTGGGGATGTGATCGAGGGCGGTCCACAGATTGCAAACCTGGGTGCCAGAAACCGGCCAGTAGGCCTGGTCATAATGCCACGGCGTCGGGCTGGTGGTGCCCGGCTCCTTGGATAGCACGAGGTCGTAGTAGAAGGTCAGGGTCTGCGAGCGCATTATGTTCCGTGCGAGGTCCGCCACCGGCGAGTCAAACGCGAATTGCCGGAACACCTCGTAGCGCTTCCACAAGAACATATCGTAGAAAAAGAAACCCGGTTCGCCGGGGTTGGACACATTGACCACCTCATCGCCGCCGGACTTCAAACCGTCCGCAATCGCCCGGTCCACGCCCGCGCACAACGCTGCCACCCAGTTATCGTCGAAAGCCCCACGCACGCAGACCACGCCGTCACGCTCATATCCTTGAACGGCGGTTTCGGGCGGGCGCCCCGAAGGCAATAAATCAAACGCCGGCAATTCGACCAGCGCTTCATCCGCCGCCAGGTTTTTTTTCATCAGGTTTTTCCGTCGGGTTTTTGGGTTTTATCACGGCCTCCCAAGGGGGATTTTACGACGCGATGCCATCCTGTCAAATCCATCAAGGGGGTATAATGGACGCTTTCCGTTTTTATTGGCACCGTCCGCTTCCCGATTCCCGAGCCTCAATCCCCCGATCCGATGAGCACACCCACACCATCCGGCAAACCGGATTCCCCCCTGGGCGGGAACGACGACCACGACGGCACCGACAGCACCGCGCCGGAATCCTACCGCTCCGGCCCCGACGAGCGCGGCCACTTCGGAATTTTTGGCGGGCGCTTTGTGGCCGAGACCTTGATGCCGCTGGTGCTGGAGGTGGAGCGCGCCTACCGGAAATACCGCGACGACCCGGACTTCAAGCGCGAGTTTGATTACTACGCGCGGGACTACATCGGCCGCCCAAGCCCGTTGTATTTCGCCGAGCGCCTGAGCGCGGAACTCGGCGGTGCGCGAATTTATTTCAAGCGCGATGAGTTGAATCACACCGGCGCCCACAAGATCAACAACACCCTCGGGCAAATTCTGCTGGCGCGGCGCATGGGCAAGCGCCGCATCATCGCCGAGACCGGCGCCGGGCAACACGGCGTCGCCACCGCGACGGTGTGCGCGCTGTTCAACCTGCCCTGCGTGGTGTACATGGGCAAGACCGACATCGAGCGTCAGGCGCCCAACGTGTTCCGCATGAAACTGCTGGGCGCCGAAGTGATACCGGTCACCAGCGGCACCGCCACCTTGAAGGACGCCATGAACGAAGCGCTGCGGGACTGGGTCGCCAACGTGGATGACACCTTCTACATCATCGGCACCGCCGCCGGCCCCCATCCCTATCCGCAGATGGTGCGGGATTTCCAAACGGTCATCGGCAATGAAGCGCGCCGACAAATCCAACAGCGAGAGAACGCCCTGCCACACTTGCTGGTGGCCTGCATCGGCGGCGGTTCCAACGCCATCGGTTTGTTTCATCCCTTCCTGGACGATGAATCGGTGCGCATCGTCGGCGTCGAAGCCGCCGGGCACGGGATCGCCAGCGGCAAGCACGCAGCCTCGCTTTCCGGCGGCCAGCCCGGCGTGCTGCACGGCAACCGCACCTACCTTTTGCAAAACGACGACGGCCAGATTCACGACGCGCATTCCATTTCCGCCGGCCTCGACTATCCCGGCATCGGCCCGGAACATTCCTGGCTGTTTGAAACCGGGCGCGTGGAATACGTCTCGGTGACCGACGACCAAGCCCTCGCAGCCTTCCAATTATGCTGCCGCACCGAGGGCATCATTCCGGCCCTTGAGCCTTCCCACGCCCTCGCCTACGTATCCGAAGTCGCGCCGGACATGGGTCGCGAGCAAATTATTTTGATGAACCTGTGCGGACGCGGCGACAAGGATGTGTTCACCGTGGCCGATGCGCTCGGTATTAAACTGTGAGCGCTGACGACCCACGGGGGCGCCTGACGCGCCGCTTTGAAAAACTCAAAGCCGAAAAGCGCGCCGGGCTGATAACCTTCGTGACCGCCGGGGATCCGGACTCCGCCACCGCCACGCAAATCCTCCACGGCCTGCCCGCCGCCGGCGCCGACATCATCGAACTCGGCATGCCTTTCTCGGACCCGATGGCGGACGGCCCGGCCATCCAGTTAGCAAGCTTGCGTGCGCTGGCCGCGGGCATGAGCGTGCAAAAAACCCTCGACATGGTGGATGGGTTCCGCAAACAGGACGCGCATACGCCGGTTGTGCTCATGGGCTATTACAACCCCATCTACCGCTACGGCAACCAGCGTTTCATCGACCACGCTATCGGCGTCGGCGTGGACGGATTGATCATCGTTGACCTGCCGCCCGAGGAAGACGATGAGTTATGCCATCCCTGCCTGACCGCCGGGCTGCACTGGATTCGCCTGACCACTCCCACTACCAACGCCGCACGCCTTGGACGGGTGCTGGAGCGCAGTTCGGGGTTCGTCTATCACGTCTCTATCACCGGCATCACCGGCACCCGCTCCGCCGACCAACCGGACGTGCAACAGGCGGTGGCGTCAATCCGGCGACAAACCAACCTGCCCATCGCCGTAGGTTTCGGCATAAAAACCGCCGAGCAGGTGGCGCAAACCGCAAAGGCGGCGGACGCGGCGGTAGTCGGCTCCGCGCTCATTGACAAAATCGCGGAGGGGCTGAAAAAGAAACTCAAAAAAAAGGAAATCGTCGCCAGCGTACATCGCTTTGTCAGCGAGTTGGCGAAAGGAGTGGGCAGCTAAGGAACTGGCTGGATAGGACTGATCGGCTAAAGGATTGGCCGGATAAAAGCGCGCGGAAACGCTTCGGCTAACCCACGCCGGCGCCAAACAACCACGGCGCTTCCGCCTTCCGCTTGTCCTCGTATTCCTTGATTTGCGCCGCCCGGCCGAGGGTCAGGGCAATATCATCCAGACCGTTTATGAGCCCGTGCTTGCGGGATGCTTCCACTTCGAAGTTGATAGCGGTTTGATCCGGCCGGATTAAGTGCTGGGCCGGGAGATCCACTTTGAGTTGGTAGCCGGGTTGCGCCTCCACCCGGACGAACAGGTCGTCCACGATTTCCTCGTCCAGCGCCACCGGTAACATACCGTTTTTGAAGCAGTTGTTGTAGAAAATATCGGCGAAACTGGGGGCGATGATGCAGCGGAAGCCGTAGTCCAAAAGCGCCCACGGGGCGTGTTCCCGGGATGAGCCGCAACCGAAATTTTTTCGCGCGAGGAGGATGCGCGCGCCGGCGTAACGCGCTTCGTTCAGCACGAAGTCCGGGTTCAGGGGGCGCTGGTCGTGGTCCATGCCCGGCTCGCCCTGATCCAGATAACGCCATTCGTCGAACAGGTTCGGGCCGAAGCCGGTGCGCTTGATGGACTTCAGGTATTGCTTGGGAATGATCGCGTCGGTGTCCACGTTCGCGCGGTCGAGGGGCATGACCACTCCTTCAAGGGTCGTGAACGCCTCCATCACGCAGCCCTCACGTCGTCAAAGCGGCCAGCGATGGCAGCGGCGGCGGCCATCGCCGGGGACACCAAGTGGGTGCGTCCGCCCCGCCCCTGGCGGCCTTCGAAGTTACGGTTGGAGGTGGAAGCGCAGCGTTCCCCCGGTTTCAGCCGGTCGGCGTTCATCGCAAGGCACATCGAGCAACCGGGGTTGCGCCATTCAAAGCCGGCGTCCATGAAGATGTGGTGCAGCCCTTCGGCTTCCGCCTGGCGTTTTACCAAACCCGAACCCGGCACCACCAGCGCCTGCTTGATGGTGGACGCGACTTTCCGGCCCTTGACCACTTCGGCGGCGGCGCGCAAATCCTCGATGCGGCTGTTGGTGCATGAGCCGATGAAAATCAGGTCAAGGACGATATCCTTGATGGGCGTACCCGGCTCCAATGCCATGTACTGGAGCGCCAGCGCCATGCTTTCGCGCTTACCGGAATCGGTTTGCCGGGCCGGATCGGGCACCTTGCCGTTGATGTCGGCGACCATTTCCGGCGAAGTGCCCCAGGTGACCTGGGGGGAGATCGCCGAGACCTCCAGCGTCATTTCACAATCGAAGTATGCGCCGTCATCGGAATGCAATTCCCGCCACGCGGCAACCGCACGCTCCCACCATTCCCCCGCGGGGGCGTAGGGGCGGCCTGCGAGGTAATCGATGGTGGTCTGATCCACCGCGATCATGCCGGCCCGGGCGCCGGCTTCGATGGCCATGTTGCACAAGGTCATACGCGCTTCCATAGACATCGCCTCAACCGCCGGGCCGGCGAACTCGATGGCGTGGCCGGTGCCGCCGGCGGTGCCGATCTCGCCGATGAGCGCCAGCGCCGCGTCTTTGGCGGTCACGCCGGGCGGCATCGCCCCCTCCAGCCACACCCGCATGTTCTTCGACTTGCGCTGGATGAGGCACTGGGTGGCGAGCACGTGTTCAACCTCGGAGGTGCCGATGCCGAACGCCAGCGCGCCGAACGCGCCGTGGGTGGAAGTGTGGGAATCGCCACACACGATGGTCATGCCGGGCAGCGTCGCGCCGTGCTCCGGGCCGATGACGTGTACGATGCCCTGGCGCGGGTCACCCATACCGAACTCGGTGATGCCGAAATGATTGCAGTTCTGCTCCAGCGTGGTCACCTGAAGCCGCGAAACCGGATCGTCAATGCGCGCGCCGTCGGTAGTGGTCGGTATATTGTGATCGGGTACCGCAAGAATGCTGGACGCACGCCACGGCTTGCGCCCTGCCAGGTGCAACCCCTCGAAGGCCTGAGGCGAAGTGACCTCGTGCACCAGATGCCGGTCGATGTAGATCAACGAATCGCCGCCTTCAGCGCAGTGGACAACGTGCTGCTGCCAAAGTTTGTCGTAGAGGGTTTGTTTGAGCATGGCGTAATTGGGATGAGATGAAATAAGATGGCATCGTATATCTATACCAGCGAATATCCTACCACAACCCACCACGGAAACCGCCGTTTTGCAGCCCGGAATCCGAGAAAAGCACGACTCCCCTTGCCTTGCCCTCGGGGTGCGGATGAAAACACTGTGGAAACGCAATTTCCGCGGTTTCACCCTCGTCGGGTTAATCGCCCGTACGACATCGCCCGTACGACAACCTGCCACAGGTTTATTCTGTGATAAAATAGACACTGTAACGCTAACCAATCATTCGGCCGACCGGCTACGCCGTCGACTGAATTCAAACAATATATTTGCAAACCAACCACCGTGCCAGCCCGAAACCGAAAATAAACAAAACGAAAAGTAAATGACTCAACCAGATATCATCCAGACAATCCTTAAAGACAGTAATTACGATCTTTCCCTATTCTCGGCAAATGAGATCGATTTATTGCGCCAGCAAGTATTTACCAAAATCAATAGAGGCAAAGAAACACCCTATGCAAAATGCATTGTTAGGGGTAAAGATATTCAGTTAAAACCTGAAGAAATCGTTCGCCAGCTTTATACCGCACAACTTATCAATAAATATGGCTATCCTAAAAAGCGCTTAGCCTTTGAATATGCGGTCACTTTTGGACGGGAAAAGAAAAAAGCCGATATTGTCATTTTTGACAAAGACCGCATTGATGCCCCTTACATCATTGTTGAACTGAAAAAACCAAAACTCAAAGACGGAAAAGACCAACTTCGCTCCTATAGAGCTGGCCCCAGAAATCTGAACAGCGCTGTAAGTGGATTTCCTGCCTGACTTAGGGCATCGTATTGCCCGTACTCAGGAGAATCGACATGACCAGAAGACCTCGCCGTAATCACTCACCCCAGTTCAAGGCCAAAGTGGCTCTGGATGCCGTCAAAGGCGAACAGACGGCAGCGGAGCTGTCCCAGCGCTTCGATGTACACCCCAACCAGATTACCCAGTGGAAGACGCAGTTGTTGGAGCGCTCTGCCGATGTATTTGGCGGTGGGGAGTCCAAGGAGCCTCGGGTGGATGTGAAGACACTCCATGCCAAAATTGGAGAGCTGACGCTGGAAAATGATTTTTTAGAAGGTGCGCTCAACAAGGCGGGATTGCTGAGCGAAAAACGATGATCGACCGCAACCACAAACTGCCGATCAGTCGGCAGGCCAAACTGCTGGATATCAGTCGAGGCACTGTGTACTACCAGCCCAAATCAGTCAGTCCTCGCAATCAGATGTTGATGAATCGGATTGACCGTCTGCACTTGGAGCTGCCGTTCGCCGGTGCCCGGATGCTACGGGATCTACTGCGCCAAGAAGGCCACAAGGTGGGCCGCTCGAAAGTCGCCAGGCTTATGAGGGTCATGAGCATTGAAGCGCTGTATCGCAAGCCCAAGACCACACGGCGACACCCAGGGCACAAAGTCTATCCGTACCTGCTGCGTAATCTGGCGGTGACTCGATCCAACCAGGCGTGGGCGATGGACATCACGTACATTCCGATGGCTCGTGGATTTGTCTACCTGGCAGCCGTCGTGGATTGGTATTCTCGGCGAGTCTTATCCTGGAAGGTCTCCACCACCATGGATGTGTACTTCTGTCTGGAGGCGGTGGAGGAAGCCATGGAGCACCATGGCAAGCCGGAGATTATGAATACCGACCAGGGCAGCCAGTTCACCAGCCAGGCCTTCACCGGTCTGCTGAAGGGAAAGGGTATCCAGATCAGCATGGATGGCAAAGGCGCCTGGCGGGACAATGTGTTTGTTGAACGCCTATGGCGATCGCTGAAGTACGAGGAAGTCTACCTGCATGCATATGACACGGTCTCGGCTGCCAAGGCAGGACTGGATCGCTACTTTCGGTTCTACAACAAGCGGCGACCTCACAGCAGTCTTGACCGACAAACACCGGATCAGTTTTACTATGAATCGCTGCCACTACCCATGGCAGCTTAAACCCAGTGCAGGCATACACTTATAGAATTGGGATTGCTGTTCAAATAACCGGGGCCACCTCTTATTGCAATGCCACTGGCGCGCCGATTGGCGTTTGGACCAATGGGGAGAAAATCTCCCACTACCACCGCAAAGCCCCCAATTATTTTGAAGACATAACCGACATTCCCAAAACATCTCAGATCCTTTCGGACATACTGAGCGAAAGATTTACGCTGAAAGATTTAATCATAAAAGATAAACTTTCCAATGAGCGCAAATCTCTTAAAGATGAGACCTTTGCACGGACACATTGTAGAGTTTCTCAGTTCTTCAAACGGGCTTTTTTTTGAGAAAGATGCCCAAAAAGCACTCAATCAGCCGTATTGGTTGGCCGATTACTCCATCTTTCCACCCCTTTTCCATTTTTTAGGCGCAACTTGCCTGCTGAAGCGATAAACCACGCTTGATATTGTGGGCGACGCACATCAACTCAAAGCGCGTGCGGTTACGGCCAAGACCCAGGTAGCGGGCTTTGCCCATCCCGTAGTGTAGCTTGAGCACCCCAAAGACACGTTCAACCGTACAGCGTACCCCCGAATGAAGCCGATTAAACTTCCTCCCCTGTGCATCCAACGGCTTGTTCCGATAGCCACGCTTGATGATCCGATTATCTATCTGTCGCTGCGCCAGCCACCGGTCGTGAGCCTGACTACGATAAGCACTATCCGCATATACCGCCGTCTCATCGCCGCATAATAAATCCGTAAAGTAATTGGAATCATGTACATTACCCGGGCTGTAGTCGGTTGACTTGATGAACCCAGCTTCGTCCACATTTATATGCGCCTTATACCCATATGTACTTTTGCGCTTTCCATCCGACCCGGCTTTTACATTCCAGCCGGCCTCGGGGTCTTGGGTCGAATGACCTTCCTGATTCTTATGGGGACGGCATTGCTTCGCTTCAATCACACTGGCATCAACAATACTGACCCCTCCCGATTGGATGTAAAGCCCTTGTTCGCTCAATTGAGTGTTGATCTCACCCAGGCACGCATCCATCAAGGATAAGCGCTCCAGCGTTTGTCTAAACCGCCAAAACGTCGAGTGATCCGGCACCGATTCTGAAATGTCCAGACCGGTGAAGCGCCGAAACAGCAGGTCTCGCGCCAATTGCTTTTCCAGTGCCGGGTCACTGAGCCCGTACCAGCTTTGCAGTAACAACGCTTTAACCATCATCAATGGCGGCCAGGCCTTCTCGCCCCGAGGGTTTGCATGAATACCTGAAAGCAGTTGTTCAAGGCGCGACCAATCGATTAATTCGTGCACACCATCCAGTTCTTTGAGCGCATCATGATCGATCAACATGCCATCCGCCAAACTGCGTTGCGCGAGGTTTTTCCAGGCCATTTCTTCTCCTCCAGGGGGTAGTGTGGTGGGTATAGTGCTTGAACCTATTATCGCAAATTCTCAACGCAGATTCTTGTGGTTTCGTGCAAAGGTCTCAAAGATATTATTCTGGAAATGGAAGACGAGGTGCTTGCCAATGCCGGAGTGGATGTATTTGAGGAAGTTTTCAAACTGATATTTACAAAGCTTTATGATGAGTTTCAGAGTCAAGAAGATAAGGGAGTAATGAACTATCTGATAAAACAGGTTACAAAAACTGCGGTTAGTGAAAAAACCGCCCTGTATAGCGATAAACCAAGTTACCTTGACGGAACAGACCACGAAGCAATGATAGAGGCAGTCAAAGGAGTTGACGATTCCGACTTCAGGGTTATGGAATTCAGAAACACCGGACAGACTGATACTGAACTCAAAGAAAAAATTGAAGGGCTTTTCAGCAAAGCAAAAGAAGAATGGAACGGAGTTTTCCCCGAAGGGTCAACCTTTGAACTTTCAGACAGTCATATGGCAATCTGCGTATCTAGCTTGCAGGATGTAAAATTGTTCAATTCAAACCTGTTGGTTGTTGACGAGGCATTTGAATATCTGGTTAACAAGTCCGCCAAAGGCGAAAAAGGACAGTTTTTCACACCGCGCCATGTCATTGATATGTGCGTGCAAATGCTTAATCCGAAACGCGGCGAATATATGATTGACACGGCTTCCGGCAGTTGCGGTTTTCCGGTTCATACAATTTTTAAACTGACCGGACATCTGTTCACGAATGCTGAAATTTCTAATGAAGACAAACAAGATGTATTAAAGGTCTTCGGCATTGATTTTGATGAAAAAACCGTCCGAGTTGCCAGAACCCTAAACCTAATTGCCGGAGACGGTGAAACAAATGTTTTGCACTTGAATGCTCTGGATTTTGAACGTTGGGAAGACAAATCTGAAAAAAGCGCAAAATGGATAAATACTTATGGAGAAGGTTTTGCGCGACTCCAAAAATTACGAACAGAAAGAAACTCAAACCAACGCTTCAACTTCGATATTCTCATGGCAAATCCGCCGTTTGCTGGAGATATAAAAGAAAGCCGGATTTTGCATAAATATGAAGTAAGTTTTAAGGAACAAACTAAAATTAAACACCAGAAAGCTAAAAGAAAGGTAGGCAGAGATGCTCTATTTATTGAGCGAAATCTTGACTTTCTCAAGCCCGGCGGCAGAATGGCAATAGTTTTGCCTCAAGGGCGATTTAACAACACATCAGATAAATATATCCGTGATTTTATCGCCGAGCGTGCCCGCATCCTCTCCGTTGTCGGATTGCACGGCAATACTTTCAAACCTCATACTGGAACCAAAACCAGCGTGTTATTCGTGCAAAAGTGGCATGATGAACTTTGCCCAAAAATGGAAGATTATCCGATTTTCTTTGCTGTATCCGAGAAAGGAGGAAAGGATAATTCAGGCGATTACATCTATGTCAAAAACGGGACCGGACAATACACTCTGGATAGTAATGGTCATCTGATTGTTGACCACGATCTGCATAACCATAGTGGCATGCTGCAAAACGGCATTGCAGAATCCTTTATTAAATGGGCAAAAAGCGAAAATTTTTCCTTCTGGAAGGATGAATAGAGGTGCAGTTTTCAATAGTACAATTATCTGATGTAAAAGCAGACAATGAGTTATTTAGGATTGATGCAGAATATTGGCATCCTGAATTCATTAAGAACTCTTTGTTTGTTTCTGGCAAAAATAGAATTTTTGATTTTGTAAAAAAATGCATTAAAAATATCAACTCATCTCCAACAAACAGAGACTTTCAATACTTGGAAATTTCAAAAATTTCTTTGAGTGGTAATAATTACCAAACAACGAAGGTTGAATGTGGAAATGAACCAGACAGAGCGTATTACATATTACACAAGACAGATGTTGTGGTTTCTACTGTCAGACCCAATAGAAATGCCGTTGCTTTCATTGAGGAAGATGGGATTGTTGGCAGTAGTGGATTGTGTGTTTTAAGAGCAGAAAATATAGAGTCAGAATACCTTCTTGCTTTTTGTAAAACGGATTATTTCATTAAATCCTTGATGAGAGCAAACAAGGCAAGTATGTATCCGGTAGTTTCAAATGAAAACATTTTAGAAACCCATTTTTTTGAAACCCCTACTCTTAGAGCATATGTAGTACCAATTATTAAATTGGTTTTTAGTAAAAGACAAAAATCTGAACAATTTTACTCTCAAGCCGAACAATTACTACTCACCGAGTTTGGACTAAACAACTGGCACCCCAAACACCAGCTAACCTTTATCAAGAATTGTTCCGATACTATCCAAGCCGAGCGCATAGACGCGGAATACTTCCAGCCAAAATATAATGACATCATAAACGCAATCAAAGCTTATAAGGGTGGTTGGGATGCCCTTGGAAATCTTGTTGATGTTAAAAAGAGTGTTGAAGTTGGAGGCGATGAATATCTCGATGAAGGCATCCCCTTTATCAGAGTCAGCAACATTAGTCTTTTTGAAATATCTGAGGAAAAATATATCTCGGAACAACTCTACGCTGAGCTAACACCAAAGGAACAAGGCATACCTTTTGAAATATCCAAGAACCATCAGCCACAGCAAGGAGAGATATTATTTAGCAAGGATGGTTCCCCGGGAATTGCCTACCACCTAAAAGATAGTCCTCAGAAAATGATCGTTTCTGGAGGCATACTGCGCCTCAAGAGCAAAACAGACAAAGTAAGCAATGAATATCTCACCTTGGTATTAAATTCTGTTTTGACACAAGAACAGGTGAAACGCGATGTAGGCGGCTCTATCATATTGCATTGGCGACCCGATCAAGTGAAAGAAACAATCATTCCTATTTTATCTGATGCTAAACAGCAAGAAATCCAACAAAAAATCACAGAATCTTTTAACCTGCGAAAACAATCTAAACATCTGCTGGAATGTGCTAAAAAAACGGTAGAAATTGCTATCGAGCAAGATCAACAAACTGCAATCAAGTGGCTGGAAGATAAAACCAATGAAATGCAAATATAATCAGACGCCGCACTATACGGCAATTCTGCAAGGTTCTATTGCCGCTAGTGTGCATACGCGTAGGCAATTATGAACGTAATAGATAAAATTATATCTCCGCTTATGATTCTTATGAGCGTGGCCTTAACTAATTTTTTTCAGCATCTGCGTACCAAGATAAACCAATCATTCGAGTTGAAGAAAGAACGACTAAAATTTCGTCACGATGATGCCGAAAAAAGAAGGTGGCTAATCCGTGAGCGCCTTGAAAAGCTACATCTCATCGTAGGGGAAATTTCTAGAGAGTTTTCCCTTACATTTCTTACGATAGACTGGGAGGCAAACATTAAACGATCTGACTATCATGAAAAATATAGATTCCTGTGCATAAAACTCGAAGAAATGCAAATGATTTCAGATTTATACTTTCAGGATATATCGGATGATATTTCCTCTTTAGGTGGCTATATGAATTACTATTGGGGAAATTTTTCTCAATTATTATCTATGGAAAAGCAGGGCGAGAAAGTAAGTCATAATAGTCAATGCTACAAAAATGCTTTTGCGTATTCAAACTCAATACTCGAAAAAGCGCATTGTATAAAGAAAGAAATTCGTAAAAAAGCTCGTCTAATTATGAATGATTACAATGCCTAACAAAGCCATCAATTTGGCCGCCTTACGCTACACTTCAGGCGGCAAATTATGGCGGGATTAGATGTCCGACCAAGATGAGGCGCAGGTTATGAAAAGTATTATCACCGCAACTGACTTTGTAGCCGGTTTCTCGGTGACCGTATTTCTTTTAACAGAATTGATACTCTCTCTTTCATGGAATTGACAACCAACACACGAGAGTACAATTTATCTCTTACTGTTTTCGATTTATTTAATGTTTTTCATACATCATTAACAGTCTATGGAAGTAGCGTACTCAGTGCCACGGGTTTATTCTGTGATAACATAGACACTGCAACTCTAACAAATCATTCCAGCCGACCGATTATGCTGTCGGCTACCGTTATACACCATGGAGAAACAGCAACTACATCCGAAGTATGCGCAATCGTTCATCGATAGTTGTGCTTTTGACCCTGGTGATACGGAAGAATTCGCCAGCCGTAGAATCCTTGAAAATTCCCCACAGATTATCGTTGCACATTCGGTACAGAAAGAGCTAGAACATCCGAACACCCCTTCGGATGTAAAATCTCTGGCAGACAAACAGATATATACGATTAAAACTAGTAACACTCCAGACCTGATAATACTGAAAAAGAAGATTCGAATTCTAGTCCAAGGAAACGCTCGCCTCGGAAAGCATGATGGAGATGCCTCACACCTCTTTAATTTGTACAAATTTGGCGGCGGCTACTTTATAACCACTGACGAACGCTTGCTCAGTTTGTCAGAGAGATTATTTCAGCTGTGTTGTATAACGACGATAAAGCCGACCGATTATGAAAAATTGCTTAAAATCAATGCCTGACAAAGACAATCAACGGGAAATTTTTAAATGTGCTTACAGGTAATCTCATGCTAAAAAATTTTGTTATTGTCGGCTACCGTTAGAGTCATAAAAGAATACCAATGAATGCCTAGTCACCAGAAAACAGAAATAAAATCCAAACTCAACCCATTCACTGAGGGTTTCAGAATCTCTCAAAGAAACCCGATAAATAAGTTATCCAGGGCAATCCCAATATAAAACCCCACGGGGATTTTTGTGTTTTCCTGCATTGCTTGTCATTCCCGCCACGCAGGAAATACAGCATAGGGCGAGACAGGGCAGAAGCAATGGCGGCCACCCGGCGGTGCCCGCCTTTATTTCGGGTTTTGTGCGCGGTCGCGTAGTGCGTGGTCCATTAGCACCAGTGCCAGCATGGCTTCAACGATGGGTACTGCGCGGATGCCGACGCAGGGGTCGTGTCGGCCGGTTACTACTGCGTCTACGCTTTGGTTGTCAAGGTTCACGGTTTTTCCCGGCGTGGTGATGCTGGAGGTTGGTTTGAAGGCGACTCGTACTTCGATGTTTTGTCCGCTGGAAATACCGCCCAGTATGCCGCCGGCGTGGTTGCTTAAGAATCCGTTGGCGTTCATCTGGTCGCGGTGTTGGGAGCCGCGTTGCACGACTGCTTCAAAGCCGGCACCGATTTCCACGCCTTTGGCGGCGTTGATGCTCATCATCGCTTTGGCGATGTCCGCGTCCAGGCGGTCGAATACCGGTTCGCCCCAGCCCACTGGCACTCCGCTGGCCTCTGCGTAAATCGCGGCACCGATGGAATCACCCTCTTTTCTGATCTGATCTATGAGCGCGCCGAGTTGTTTTACCGTGGAGGCATCGCCGACGAAGAACGGGTTGGCGGCGACCTGATTCCAGTCCTTGCGCTCGATGAAAATATCGCCGATTTGATAGACGCAGGCGCGGATGACGACGCCGTAGTGTTCCGCCAGATACTTTCGCGCGATGCCGCCGGCGAGCGCCATCCCCGACAGGCAGGCATGCCTTGTTGGTGCGTGAAGTGTTTGCCAATAACTACAATTATATGAAGTCAGGTATCCACCTGCGCAGGGCATCAATAAACTCCATGGAATTGACTTTAACAACAGCAAAGACAAGCAGGGTTTTGGGCAGATTTACGAAACCTTTTTAAGCGGACTGCAAAGCGCAGGCACATTGGGCGAGTTTTACACCCCCCGTGCGATTACCCAACTGCTGGCAGTTAATGTAAGAGGGCATACGGTAAAATTATTCCCTGTTTCACCAACCCCCAGCCGCCGTCAATCGGTTACACTATCCGGGTTATGGATACCTCCGTACAGCACGATTTCAACGACACCCTCAGGCGGTATGACCGCTTCCCGCTGACCCGGGCGAGTTTGAAGGAGTTACAGGTCAACCTCGGCTATCTCTGCAACCAGGCCTGCGAGCACTGCCACGTGGAAGCCGGCCCCAAGCGCACCGAGATGATGTCCGCCCAGACCATGGATAAAATCCTCGCCTGGAGCGCGCAAAACGGCATCACCCGGGCCGACCTGACCGGTGGTGCGCCGGAACTCATCCCCGGCTTCCGGGGGTTTGTGGACGGCCTGCTGGCGCGGGGCGTGGCGGTAACTTCCCGCTGCAACCTCACGGTGCTGTTCGAGCCCAATCAGGAGGATTTGGCGCAGTGGTACGCCGAACGAAACATCCGGCTGGTGTGCTCGCTGCCCTGCTACACCGCCGAAAACGTGGAAGCGCAACGGGGCAAGGGGGTGTTCGGCAAAAGCATTGCGGCCCTGCAGGCATTGAACCGCCACGGCTACGGCCACCGGGATGATCGCATCATTGACCTGGTCTACAACCCGGTGGGCCCGACCCTGCCGCCGCCCCAGGCGGGCCTCGAAAACGACTACAAAGTCCGCCTGAAAGCGGATTTCGGCATTGATTTCAACCACCTGCTGACCATCGCCAACCTGCCCATCAACCGCTTCGAGCATTTCCTCAAACGCACCGGCCAACTGGACAGCTACCAGCAGCTGCTGGTGGAGCATTTCAACCCGGCCACGGTGGAACCGCTGATGTGCCGGCATCTGTTGAGCGTGGACTGGCGGGGTTATGTGTACGACTGCGACTTCAATCAGATGCTGGACCTGCCCCTGGCCGACGGCGCGCCCAGGCAACTCTGGGACATCACCCGGGCGGATATTGAGCGCGCCCCCATCGCCCTCGGCAAGCACTGCTACGGCTGTACCGCCGGCGCCGGCAGCAGCTGCGGTGGGGCGCTGACCTGAACCCGCCGTACCGTCATATCCGAAATGCC
Organism: Alphaproteobacteria bacterium; assembly: GCA_965206145.1. Classification (GTDB taxonomy): domain Bacteria; phylum Pseudomonadota; class Alphaproteobacteria; order TMED109; family TMED109; genus CBDBIK01. The sequence continues at coordinate 4,325 of CBDBIK010000007.1, read as the reverse complement.
GAAAAATATGCCGAAAAATATGCCGAAAAAAAACCCGCCCCCCATCGCCCCGGTCAGCGGCACCAGCATGCCCCGCTACGCCGGGCCGGCGACCTTTTGCCGCTTGCCGGAGCTGCGGGATGTGCCGTATTGCGATGTCGCCATCCTCGGCATCCCCTTTGACTCCGGCACCAGTTATCGCCCCGGCGCGCGCTTCGGCCCCCAGGGTATCCGTCAGGCATCCCGCCACCTGCGCACCAATTTCCACCCGGCCTACGACGCCGAACCGTACCAGGCCCTGCAGGTCGCCGACGCCGGCGACGTCGGCTGCAATCCGTTCAGCATTGACCAAGCCATCCGGCAAATCGAGCAAGCCGCCACGGCGTTGTTCGACCAGGCCGGGGCCATCCTCAGCCTGGGTGGCGACCACACCATCGCGGTGCCGCTCCTGCGGGCGGTGTACCAACAAATCGGGGAGCCGGTGGCGCTGGTGCATTTCGACGCCCACCTCGACACCTGGGATACCTACTTCGGCGCGCCCTACACCCACGGCACACCGTTTCGGCGCGCCGCCGAAGAAGGGCTGTTCCGGGACGACGCTTCCATGCACGTGGGCATTCGCGGGCCGTTGTACAGCCGCGAAGACCTGGTGCAGGATCGCGAGTTGGGCTTCAAGGTGATTCACTGCGACGAACTGGAAGCCTGTGGCATCGACCACGTGGTGGAGCGCATCCGCACGCGGGTCGGCGATCACCCGCTGTATCTTTCCATCGACATCGACGTCCTCGACCCGAGCCACGCGCCGGGCACCGGCACGCCGGAAATCGCCGGTCTCACCAGCCGCGAACTGCTCAACATACTGCGCGGACTACAGGGCCTGAACCTCATCGCCGCCGACATCGTCGAAGTGGCGCCGGCCTACGACCACGCGGAAATCACCTCGCTGGCGGCGGCCACCATCGCCTTTGAGATGGTCAACCTGTTCGCCTGCCGGGGCAAAAACCGGAACCACCGCCCGCGCCAATAATCCCTGGCAATCCGTTGTCCGCGATCCTGTCTTCCCGGTCGGTCAGAGCGGCGGCGCGCTCCGATGCCGCCGCCATCAACCGCATCTACAACCACTACATCCGCAACACCACCATCACCTTCGACGTCGAAGCGTGGAGCACCCAACGCCGCCAAACCTGGCTGGATGAATTCCCGGCGCGCGGCCCGTACCACGTACTCGTATCCGAGCAGGGCGGCGAAGTAACCGGCTTCGTCTGCAACCACCCCTTCCGCCCCCGGGCTGCCTATCAATGCTCCACCGAAACCACCATTTACACCGACCCCGAAAACCCGGCGCCGGGCACCGGCAGCGCGCTCTACCAAGCCCTGTTTACACGCCTCCTGAAAACCGACCTGCACCGCGCCTACGCGGTCATCGCCCTGCCCAACCCCCGCTCCATCGCCTTCCACCAACGCTTCGGTTTCACGCCGGTCGGCACCTTGCATCAGGTAGGCCGCAAGTTTGGCCGCTACGTGGACGTAACCTGGTTTGAAAAACCCTTGCCGTAGCACCCCGCCACCCCCATCACCTTCCACCCGCCCCGGCATCTCCGGTTTTTCAGTATAATCGGCGCCCCGCCACTTCCGGATTCCCAAATGCCCCGCCCGAGCAACCGCGCCAACGACGAGCTGCGGCCGGTATCCATCATCCGCCACTACACCCGGCACGCCGAGGGCTCGGTGTTGATCAGTTACGGCGACACCCGGGTGCTGTGCAACGCCAGCATCGAGGAGAAAGTGCCGCCCTTTTTGCGCAACAAAAAACGCGGCTGGGTAACCGCGGAGTACAGCATGCTGCCGCGCGCCACCACCACCCGCAGCGCCCGCGAAGCGGCCCGCGGACGGCAGGACGGACGCACCCTGGAAATCCAGCGGCTCATTGGCCGCTCCCTGCGCGCCGCCGTCGACCTGTCGCTGCTCGGCGAGCGCAGCATCGTGCTGGACTGCGACGTCATCCAGGCCGACGGCGGCACCCGCAGCGCGGCGATTTCCGGCGCCTACGTGGCCCTGGTGGACGCGATCAACTGGCTCATTCACCAGGATTTGATCGAGCAAAATCCGCTGCGCCGCGCCCTCGCCGCGGTTTCCGTGGGGGTGCTGAGAAAACAGGTCATCACCGATCTCGACTACGCCGAAGACCACCGCGCCGACACCGACCTGAACGTGGTTATGGACGAGCACGGCGGGTTGATCGAAGTTCAGGGAACCGCCGAATCCGCAACCTTCGACCGCGACACCCTGAACCAGATGCTCGACCACGCCGAGGCCGGCATCCAACAGATCCTGAAGGCCCAACGCCAGGCGTTGCACGCGGACGCCGGATGATGCGCGTCGTTGCGGCCACCGGCAACTCCGGGAAACTGGCCGAAATCGGCGCGCTGCTTGGGGACGGCTGGGAGGTCGTCCCGCAGTCGGCGTTTGGCATTGGCGGGGGCGACGCGCTTGAGTGCGGCGCAACTTTCGTGGAAAACGCCCTCATCAAAGCGCGCCACGCCTGCGCGCATACCGGCCTTGCCGCCATTGCCGACGACTCCGGGCTGGAAGTGGACGCCCTGGACGGCGCCCCCGGCATCCACTCCGCGCGGTACGCGGGAAACGGGGCGTCCGGCGATGATAACCTCCGCAAGCTCCTCGAAAACCTGGCCGCGGTAGCGCCCGCCGCGCGCACCGCGCGCTTTCGTTGCGTGCTGGTGTTTCTACGCGACCCCGCAGACCCCTCCCCGGTCATCCGTACCGGCGTGTGGGAAGGCCGCATCGCCGAAGCGGCGGCGGGGGACAACGGATTCGGCTACGACCCGGTGTTTTTTGTGGATGATCTCGGCAAGACCGCCGCGCAACTGGAGGCATCCCTGAAGAACCGCCTGAGCCATCGCGGCCAGGCGTTGCGCCGGCTCAGCGAAGCGTTGCTCAGCGAAGCGTTGCCGGGCGAAGCGCTGCTGGGCGAAGCGTTGCCGGGCTAGTCACCGCAGGCCGGGGACGGCGCTTCCCCGACCGCTTTCCCGGCGACTTCAATCCGGGCTAGAATCCCGCCACGGATGGGGCGGGAGCGCCGCAACCCGTGCCAACACCATGAACATCGAGACTTTTTCCAGCATAGACGACATCGACCCAGCCCGGTGGAACGTGCTGGTGCGCGATCGCTATCCGTTTTTGCAACATGGATTTTTATCCGCCATGGAGCGGCACGCCTGCGTCGGCCCGCGCGCCGGCTGGATTCCCCGACACCTCGGATGCTTCGACGGCGACGCGCTGGTGGGCGCCATGCCGCTGTATGAGAAGCACAACTCCTGGGGTGAGTTCGTGTTCGACCACGCCTGGGCCGACGCTTTCCACCGCGCCGGCCTCGCCTACTATCCCAAACTGGTCAACGCCATCCCGTTCACCCCCGCCGCCGGCCAGCGGGTATTGGCCCGCGAGCACGGACGCGAAGGGATCCTCCGGGCGTTGCTCGGCGGGGCGCGGGAATTGATGGGGGGCGGGCGGTTCAGCGGTCTCCACAGCCTGTTCGTGGAGCCCGGCGAGTTTGCATGGTTGCACACCGAGGACGCGGTCTCCCGAAGCGACTGCCAGTTCCACTGGCATAACCGCGGATACCCCGACTTCGACGCCTTCCTCGGCACCCTCAAGGCGAAAAAACGCAACAACATCCGCCGGGAAAGGGCGCGGGCCGCCGGCGCCGGAGTGGTCATCCGCCGCCTCGACGGCCACACCGCCGGGGAGGCGGACTGGCGGGATTTCACGGAAATGTACCGAGGCATCTACGACCGCAAATACGGCTATCCAGCCTTCAATCTGGGGTTTTTTACCGAGGTGGCGGCGCTCATGCCCGACCAGATACAGCTGGTGATGGTGCGCCGCAAGGACGATGCCGAAGCGATGGCGGCGGCGTTGATGTACCGCGACCACCACACCCTGTATGGCCGGCACTGGGGCTGCCGGGGCTATGTCGATTGCCTGCACTTTGAAACCTGCTACTACCAGGGCATCGAAATTTGCATCGCGGGCGGCCTGCAACGCTTCGACCCCGGCGCCCAGGGAGAACATAAAATCGCCCGCGGCTTCGCCCCGACCCCCACGCGCTCGTTGCACTGGATGGCGCACAGCCCGTTCGCCCGCGCCATCCGGCAGTTCGCCGGCCACGAACGATCCGGCGTTAAGGAATACATCAACGCGGTCGAGCGACATTCGCCCTACCACCGCAGCGACGCGGCAGGATGACCACCGGCAGCGCCGCGCCGGTGGGAACATTGCCGGGTTCATCGCCGGGTTCATCGCCGGAGCCGCGCCGACGCCAAAAA
>CBDBIK010000006.1:0-234136 GCA_965206145.1 Alphaproteobacteria bacterium | reverse complement strand
AGCCGCGCCTGGAGGCGGTCGCCGACACGCCGGATCCGTTCAACCCAGCCGTAGGCCGGTGCGTCGTCCTCGGGGTGACCGACGACAACCGGAACCGGATCCTGGTCAGCATAGTTGGAGACGATCCCGTCGAGAGTCGCCGCGTCAAAACTGTTCTCGGAGCCGCGCATGTCGGTGTGGGTGCCCGCTCGGAACACATCGAACCACCCATCAAGTGCGCTGAACTTCGCAGACATGGATCCGCCTCCGGTGGTCGGAAGGCGAATCGTGAGAGAGAACTAAGTGGACGTAAAGGTGACAGGTGTCACAGGAAAATCAGTCTGCGGAAGCCGGTTGGTCAAGCGATTTCACCATGAATTGACGTTAGAATGGAATTTCGCTGGTCGGTTTTCCTGCAGCGGCCAGCTTAATATCCAACTCCTCTTTTCTTCTCTTAGCGTCTGCAGGTTTGACATAATAATGGTCGAACAAATCAAAGATGAGATCCAGGCACCATTCCGCTTCTTCAGGCTCCACTTCGATGATCTGGAGCGTCGTCTTGTCCGTTATGGGATGCGCTGAGAAATTGCCAAAATTTCGCACGGCGTTGATGCTGAGGCGGAGTGCCGAAGGCAAGGATTTTTCAGAATCCTTCTCCTTCAGAACATCATCGATCTGCGTGGCCAGATTCTTGTTTTTATAGCCTTGCTCCATCAGAATCATCTGCAAAATGCATCGACTCAATGTCGCCGAGGCCTTGGGACTTACCGGCAGTACCTCGCATGCCTCTTTGTAGTTGTTTCGCTGTTCTTCAGGAACATCATCGGGAGCTGGAGGGTGCGATGATGAATGAGGCGGAAAGGCAATGAATGCATCATGATAATGATTTATCTGGCCTCCACGAACCCCGTTCGAACAAATTTCTTCTACCATGTGAAGTTTGATAGCTAGCTCGTCACATTCTGGGCATGTCAGCATCATTACCTTTACCAGATAGAACAGATCGAATTTTTCATTGTCAAAGAATACGTCTGTAGGATTCTGACGGCTTCGCGTTTCAACCTTATGCGTTTCCCAATCCTCGTGTATCCCGACGTAGCAATGTGGGCAGATCATGTTCTTAAGCCAAGTGTCCTGCCATTCAGACGACCTTGCCGACCACGTCGGCGTCGCGAGATCATGGAACTGGATCCCACGCTAAGTTGAGTGGCAACACCAACTACATTTGAATGGTGTTTCCAAGGGAAGCCCTACTCTAGGCACGCGAAAAGGTGATTTGAAGAAAAGCAATATTGATCTAGGCAAGACACACTCAGGGGCTTCGGAACGCGGTCATGTAGAGCGCAGCCCTCACGAGCCTTAGCTTCTACCTCTTCGTCGGGTGTTGATATGTTCTTCCTAACAACCACTTTATCCGTTTCAAGATCTACAATTACAGCTGGTCCCGCAGCGCATCCTGGTAGAGATATCCCACATAGGCTTAGGAGCAACAATTTCCTGTACTGCATGACCCCTTTCTTCCCAGTGTCGCGCCCAGCCCAGTACTTGCGCTTTAACAACTTCCCCGAGCAAAAACTCTTTGTAGTAAGAAAACGCTTGAAAAGCAGTATCGTATTCATGACATTCTGTCCTTTGCAAGGCTAGCTTAATCCGGTGACAGGATCGATATTACTTAATTCATAGGGTGGGTGTAAATTAGAAAGTTCCGCTCCCAGACCTCGTGTGTCCGGGTGTCGCAATGCGGGCATTTCATGTGCCCTGTCAGTCCAGAGTCTTCGCCATCCACACAACCTCGCCAATCACGTCGGCGTCGCGAGGCCACGGTAGGTCCTTCCACGCCGGATGGTCGCTAACGAGCAGCCAGGCCTTGCCATCCTTTCGTGCCCTCTTGACTATCAGTCCGTCTTCCGTGCGCACCACGAAGATGTGCTTGTCCCGACGCCGGTTGCGATGCTTCGCGATGAGGATCGAGCACTTGTCCGGAAGCGTCGGCTCCATCGACTCGCCGCGCACTCGGATGACTACGCATTCCGACGCGATCAGCGCGTGCAGGTTGAGCCAGGCGCGCCGGAACGCGAGGCGCCCTCGGACTGGAGCGTCCTCAATGTGAGAGCCCCCACCGGCGGATGGCTCCACCTCCAGCATCTCAATGTAGCGTTTGCTCGGATCCTCCTCACCGCTCCCGTCAACCGGCGCCACCATGGATTTGGTCGCTGCCAATGCCTGCCCATGGAGGCGTTCGAGCTCGGCTTGCACCTCGCTAAGCCGATCACCGAGTGCGGCCCCGGGTTCCTCGCGTGGGGGACCAACGTAGAATTCAAGACCGAGGGCATCGCAGATTTCGGCGGCGCGGTCGACGGAGGGCACTTGACTACGATTCCGGTCGAGAAATCCCTGAAGAGACCACTTTTGGAGCCCTTGCCGTTCTTCAAACTTCCTAATCCCTATACCTGCTTTCTCCATGGCTTCGCGGGCGGCGTTGCGGATGATTTCAGCGGGGGTCATATGCACTATATGGCACGATTACGCCGCAACTGTTAGGGGGGTTGATCCATGATGCACTATCGTCCATCATTGGAGAATGATAGTGCTAAGCGATCAAGCAATCGCCGATCTGATCCGCGAGTTTAGCCGAAGTACGGGCTTCGCCTTATCCACTGCGTCCCGGAAGCTGACAGGGAGCGGCGACACCCTACGGCGAATCGAACGGGACGGCATGAGTCTCACTGCACGTCGCGCTCTGGTCATCATTGAGCGCGCAATCGCAACATGGCCGCAGGGAGCCAAGTGGCCCTCTGACATTCCCCGCCCACCGGCGCCGCGCTGTCCTTCGAAGGGCCGTCGGAGGGCGGCATGACCACTATCGGGAAGATGCATGCGGTGGCAGATCCAGCGGCGGTCTCGTCCGACCGGGATGCGTGGATCGCACGCGGCAAGTGTCTCTCCGAGTCCGGCTCGGAGCGGCAGTGGGAGTTTGCCGACTGGGCGTTTGAGGGGATGGGGGCGTTCGGATCGGAGACGGTCCGGGAGATCTCTTCCCGTCTTGGAATATCCTCTGGATTTTTGAGCACATGTATCGTTATATCAAAGGCTTACCCTTTGTTTCGCCGGCGAAACACCCTTGGATTCTCACAGACGAAGCTCCGCCGGTGGCCCGCGCGATGAGCGCGGGCTCCCGTCGTGTTGTCGTCACCGACGGGTTAGGAAGTGAATCGCCGGCGATTCACCCCCTGGAAATCCGAAGAGTTCTTGCTCCGATCGCCCAGGTAGCTCAGCTGGTAGAGCACGCGGGCTCATGCACCTGCGGTGTCGGCGGTTCGATCCCGCCCCTGGGCACCATCTCTCCGCCGCCGGACTCTCTCGGAAAATCTGTCTCCTTGGCCAACGTTGTCAGTGGGTCAGTGGGTGAATCGCCGGCGATTCACCCCCTGGAAATCCGGAGAGTTCTTGCTCCGATCGCCCAGGTAGCTCAGCTGGTAGAGCACGCGGGCTCATGCGCCTGCGGTGTCGGCGGTTCGATACCGCCCCTGGGCACCATCTCTCTGCCGCCGGACTCTCTCGGAAAATCTGTCTCCTTGACCAACGTTGTCAGTGGGTCAGGGGGTGAATCGCCGGCGATTCACCCCCTGGAAATTCGGGCCGCGTGAGCGTCCCCGCCCGCATTCTACGGGGCAGCCTGCTGGATAAGCGGCTGGAGCGCTGCCGGCAGCTTGTCGGGTCGCGCCAGGCGGCTGCGTGGGAACTGGGCGACCTTGCCAACACCATTGCTGAGGAGGACGGCGTATCGCTCCGGGAGACTGCCCGCCGGATCGGGATGTCCCCCGAGAAATTAATCCGGTTTTCAAGCACGGCCAAAGCTTTTGAGGTGAATCGCCGGCGATTCACCCTTGCCATTTCGGTACATGCGGAGGTGCGCGGCCTGCCGGCATCAGAGGCCGACGTCTTCCTCGACCGGATCGAGGCGGGTGAGTTGTCCCGCTCGGAGCTGCGCGCCGCCGTCCGGGAGAGGACGACCGAGGGTCGCATCCAGGAGCTTGAGCGCGAATGCGCGGAGCTACGTCAGCGGGTATCGAGGGTGCCGGCGTCACCGGAGGAGGCGGCGGACATGGCGGCGGCGGCGCATTCCCGGGTCCGTTCGGCCTGCAAGCTCGTCCACCGCTCGTACCGCGACGCGGCGCGGATTGCCGCCGAGGTCGTGGGGAATACCGCCCTCATGGATGCCCTTCACGGCAACCGGCGCAACGCCCTGCGCATGGCGCTGGAGCGCGAGTTCGATGGTGCTGCTGTTCGCCTCGAGGAGACGAGGCGGAAGATGCTCGCACCGCTGTTCGACGGGCCCGACCGGTGAGGTCGTTGGCCTCGCTCCGGCCGGTCCTTGCAAGGTCGATGCAGGACATCTGCAATGGCCCTGCACCAGCTATGCAGGAGCCTTGTGCGGCCCCGCAGGAGTTCCCCCAGGCATCGGCCTGGGAGAGTGCAACGGACGCGGGCCGTACCCGTGCCTACGCCCGCCTGGACGCGGTCGCCCGTAGCGACGAACTCGTGGCCGGAGGTCTGCCTCGTAGTACCGCCGATGTACAGGCGGCGCGCGAGCGCGGCGTGTCACGCTCGGCTCTCGCGGGCTGGCGCGGCCGCATCCGGGGTGTCAGCGTCGGCGAACGTCTTGCCGCACTCCTCGACCGTCCAGGGCGTGGGCGTCCCCGGCGGGACGAGTGGGCTGGGCTGGGAGCCGACGAGATCTGGCGTCACTGGTGCAGCGACTACCTGCGCGAGGAGGCTCCCGACGCGGCGGCGTGCCATCGCCGCATCGAGAGGATCGCCGAGGACCGGGGCTGGGGCTGTCCCTCGCTCCGTGCCTTCCAGCGTCGCACAAAGCGCGATATTTCCCTCTCCGAGATCGTCCGCGCCCGGCGCGGCAGGATCGCCGCGCTCGACCTTCACCCCCATCAAACCCGCACGGTGGCGGGCCTGAAGCCGCTTGAAATCGTCAACGGTGATGGTCGGCGCCATGACGTCATCGTGCGCTTTCCCACCGGTCGTCAGGGGCGTCCCGTTGTCTGGATGTGGCAAGACATCCGCACCCGCCGAATTCTTTCCTGGAGGATCGGAGAGACAGAGTCGTCCGATCTCGTTCGAACTGCACTCCACGAGCTGATCGTGGCGCATGGCGTTCCCGAGCGACTTGTGGTCGACCAGACGCTGGCGGCGTCGTCGAAATTTCTCACCGGCGGCATGTCGGGGCGCAAAAGATGGCGTTCGACGGGCGAGGAGTTACTGGGGATCCTCGCGCTGCTGGAGATACAGTACAGCCCGACGGCGGTGGATACGGACGCAGGCGGCCGAGGGAAAGGCCGGGGACGTTCCAAACCCGTCGAACGTGCCTTTGGCGACCTCGCGCGGCAGGTTGACACGCACCCGCTGTTGGTTGGTGCTTACACCGGCCGCTCGACCCAGGACCGGCCTGAGACGCACCGCACCAACGTCGTCGCCCTCGAGACTTTCGCGACGGTGCTCACGGCGGCAGTTGCCGAACACAATGCCCGCCCGGGCCGGCGGACCGAAGCTGCGGCAGGACGCAGCTTCGACCAGGTCTGGGCCGAGGAGATCAAGGGCGCAGCCGTGCGCCGCATGACGCAGGCGCAGGCGTCGGTACTGCTACTCGCCGCCGAGGACGTGACGATCAACGCGGACGGCACATTCACACTTCGGTGCGGGCGTGGGGCGCGGATGCCAGTCAACCGCTACCACTCGCCCGTGTTGGTCGAGCGGGCGGGCCAGAGCCTGGTTGCCCGCTTCGACCCGGGCGAGCTCCACGGCGCTGTCTACCTCCACGTCCGGGACGGCCGCTACATCGGCCGCGCGGAGTGCGTGCTCCCCGTTGGATTCGCCGACGCTGGCACCGCTCGCCGGCACGAGGCGGCGCGCCGGGATCTCCGCCGCGCCGCCGAGCGTGGCCTTCGGGCGAGGCGCGACCTGGAGGAGCTCGCCCGGGCGCACCGGGACCTGCCGTCTCCGCCTGCGCCGAACGATCCTGCTTCAGGTGTTGTCCGCTTGGTCGCAAACGGTTCCCTTCCTCAGTTGCCGTCGCCGGATCCGATCCCGGATCCGGTGGCGTCCGCCGCCACCAAGACGGCCCCGTCCCGTCCGCGGCGAGGAGTCGCGGCGGCTCTTCGCATCATTCAATCCCAGAAGGACTCTGATTTATGAGCACTCAGAATCAATTCGATCATCAGAACGACGGTGGCAACATCGTCGCCCTGCCCGGCACCGGGCGGATCTCTCAAGCTTCGCTCGTCGCCGATTGCCGCGACGAGATGGAGGCTGCGGGACTGTCGATTCAGCAGGCAGCGCGGGAGATCGGTCGCGGTGTGAGCAGTGCCACCCTCTCCAAATGGCTCCGCGACAGATATGAGGGCGATGTGGGAGCGGTCTCGAAGCGCATCGAGACGTGGATCGAGACGCGGCGCGAGCGCGCTCGCCGGGCGATCGGCGGCGCGGGTCTCGACCGCCATGCATCCCTTCAAGTCACGGCCGACATCGAGGCCGTCCTCGGTCACGCTCAAGCCGCCGCCGACGTCGTCCTGGTTCACGGCCGGAGTGGTGCCGGTAAGAGCTGGGCGAGCCGTCGCTACTGCGGATCTCGCACCGCTGCCCACTTTGTCGTCGCGACGGGGGCGGTGACGACGCTCTCCGGTCTTCTTGGCCGGGTCGCCGACGCGGTCGGTGGAGGCGCACGTCACGTCTCAGCCCTGGCGGCCGAGAGCGTGGCGGTCGCCCGCCTCAGGGACCGCGGTGCCCTCCTCGCAGTCGACGAGGCGCATCACCTGTCCGCTCGCCTCTTGGACGAGCTCCGTTGCATCCGTGACATGGCGGGATGCGGCCTCGCCCTGATTGGCGGCGACGAGTTGTGGACGCGGTTGGCATCCTCGCCGCATTGCGACCAGATCGTCGGGCGAATTGGGATTCGCCTACCGGTGGGCAGGGTCTCGGAGACCGACGTCCGAGAGCTAGGCGGGGCGGTCCTGGGCCGCGAGACCGCGGCACGAGAGACGCGCCTCCTACTCGCTTCGGCGCAGGCCGCCGGTGGGCTGCACGCGCTGCGCCGACTCCTTGTACGTGCGTGGATTCATGCCAAGGCAGAGGGTCGCGCCACCACCGTCCAGGCAGAAGACCTGACGGCGGCCGCCGAGGAAGGAGGCGCGCCATGATCGTGCTACGCGAAAACGGTGCAGACCGCAGGATCGAGGCTGCGGTGTCCGGCGCGGACCTTCTCGTTCTGCGCCGGCTCGCGGACCGGCCGGCGGAGGCGGTGGTATCGACTGTCGAATTGGCCAGACCTGCGGACACAAGTCCGGCCCGGATGCTGGTTCGCCTGCGCAAGCTCGAGAAGGAGTTTCTGGTCAGCAGCATATCGCTATCAGGCGGCCTGGGGGTCGGCTGGACGTTGACGAATCTCGGCCAAACAGTTGTCGGCCGAGCCGAGGAGGCCGGAGCATGAGCGGCCCGCATGTCGCGGGGCCCCCGCCGGGCGCACGGATTCGTTCCTGGATCGCAGACCAGCGCCTCGAGTTCAACACTCCGACGGAGCGGGTGGAGTGGGTCGAAAAGTGTGCTGCACTGTTCGAGCTCGCCGATGAGCTGGACTCCGTCGAAGAGATCCCCGACGGCGGCCCCAGTAGGCCGCCCATCCCTGATCGGGAGCAGGTTCTTGCCTTTCGACCTTTCGACGGGAGATCCAAATGAGCGTGACTCTTGAACGCCGCCGTCGTCGTCGCTGTCGCTGCTTCGTCGCTCGTCAGATCCGTTGGTGGCTCCGCATCACTTTGAGGAGGAGGAGCTCATGAGCGGCACAAAGATTGCCCTTGGCGAGGTCGCCGACCTCGCCAAGACCTACGCCAGGGAGCGCGGTGCGCTCCAGGACGTGGTTGACGACATCCACGACGATCAGCGTGCGATTCTCCGAGCCCGCAAGAGGTCCCTGCAAGCAGCGGTGGTGCGCGCCTCGGCCGCGAAGGACGCGCTCCGTACCGCAATCGATGGATCGCGGGCGCTCTTTGAGAGACCTCGGACGCAGACCTGCGACGGGGTGAAGTTTGGGTTGCGAAAGTTGCCCGGGCGGATCGATCTTGGCGATGAAGCGCAGGTCATCACCCGCATCCGCAGGAAGCTACCGAACCGCGCGGACGACCTTGTAAGAGTACGCGAATCATTGGCCAAGCCAGCCCTGCGCAACCTTGATGCCCGCTCGCTCGCCGCGATCGGGGTGCAGATCGATGATGTCGCAGACGAGATCATCATCGCCGCGGCGAGCGACGATCTCGACAAGCTGGTGGCAGCTTTGCTGCCAGACGAGGAGGTCTGAGCGTGAGCGGCAGCGGTCCCACCCGGGATGCCGTACTCGCTTCGCTTGCGGCGGGACGCTTCTGCTCCTCCTTGATCGCCCGCGAGCTGGGTTGCCGTGAGAGCGAGCTGCTGGGCATCCTTTTCGCGCTTGAGCGCGATGGTCTCGTCCGCTACGTCAAGACAAAACTCGGCCCGCACTTCCTCGTTACTTGGTCAGAGGTTCCGGAGACGGGAGGGGCGGCGGCGACGCAGCCCAAGTCGGCACGCCCGCCCGAGTGGCGGCGGAAGTTCTGATGCCGGAACCGACGACCGACCCCGGGCGTGGGCGGATGATCCGGCTGGTGCACGTCGGTGCCCGCGCGCTCGGCCTCGACGACGACGCCCGCCACCACCTGCAGCTTCGCGTCACCGGGAAACGCTCGCTCACGGCGATGGATGGCGACGATCTCCGCTCGGTGGTGGACGAAATGCGGCGGCTCGGGTTCGAGCCGCAGGCCTCTCGCGGGGAGGGGTTGCGAGATCGGCTGCCGAACGGCCCGCAGACCTCGAAATTGCGAGCACTCTGGATCTCCGCCTGGCATCTGGGCGTCATCGACGACAACTCAGACACCGCATGTGCCCGATTCGTGCGACGCCAACTCGGGATCGACTCCGCTCGCTGGGCGAGCGGCGGCAACGACATGACCAGGGTCATCGAGGCGCTGAAACTCTGGCTCGCAAGGCCCGCGAAGGAGGGCGGTGCCGGCGTCGACTGGTCACCCTACGCGTCGACGCAGGGTCCGTTCCATGCGCCGCGCGCGCGGGTGCTTGAAGCGCAGTGGCGGATCATGCACGGGCTCGGACTGGTGGAGATCGCCGACACGGGAGCACTCTCCAGCTACGCCGCCCGCGTCCTCGGGATCAGTCGGCGGGGCCTCTCCGCACTTCCTGCCGCAGACGCCGACAAACTCATCCGCACCTTCGGCAAGAGGATCCGCACGGCGCGCAAGGAAGCGGCGTGAGACACGCGGCCGACGTCGAGGAGGCGGTGCTCCGCCGCCGCCGCTGCCAGATCCACGCGGCAAGGCGCGCCGGCGAACGCGGGTTCACGGATCTCGACACCGCCGCCCTCGAGGAGAGGCTCCGGCGAATGCGGCCGGCATTCGAGCGCAACGGCCGCCGACGCCACGAAATCATCATCCGGCGCGCCCGGGAGCGGATCACCGCCGTCTACGACACCTCTCTTGATTGCCTGGTCACGGTGTACCCCCTTGAGCGGAGGAGCCGATGACGGAGGATGTCGTCGGTCGAAACAGCATTGATCTGGACGATCTCGAAGCCATCGCCGGCATTGATGCGGCTTTGGCCTTTGTTGAGCGTCACGGGGGGCGATCGATCTACATCGCCAAGCTCAGCCAATTCCGCAACGACAACCGCCTGATCGAGGGGCGCGATGCGGCGATCCAGCTGGCCATGCAATATGGTGGGCAATCGTATTACGTGGCCCAGTCCCGGCATCGGCGCGCACACATCTATGCCAGGCGCGGCCTCGACCTTGGCGAAATCGCCCGGCGGCTAGGGACAACGCCCCGCAGCGTCCGTCGCTATCTGGCAACGACGTAAAACATGTGACACCTGTCACCTGTTCTTGCGCGCGCGGTCGCGGCACCATCAGCTCATGTCCCGTGCTGATCTCATCCGTGATGTTTCTTCCGACCACGGCACGCTCGGCGTGCTGCTGGTGGATGGCGAACCGCTTGCCCACACCATGGAGCCGCCCTGGCGCGACAACGCGCGGGGCCGGTCCTGCATCCCCGCCGGCGAGTACCGAACAGTCTGGCACCGGAGCCCCCGCTACGGCGAGTGCTATCTGGTTACCGACGTGCCGGGTCGCAGTCACATCCTCATTCATTCCGGCAACGTCGGCGGCGACCCCGACCAGGGACTACACACCCATACGCAGGGCTGCGTTCTTCTTGGGCGCAGGCGCGGCGAGCTCGCGGTCCGCGATCGCCGCCAGCGCGCGGTCCTGGTGTCGCGGCCGACGTTGCGGGCTTTTACCGCGGCGATGGCAGGCGAGACCTTCAACCTTGCGGTGCAAGCCCCATGAAACGGCCTTGCAAGTGCCCCGAACGGGGTCTGCAACGGGTCGGAGGAAACTGACAATCGAATCCGTGTTTGACATCCTCCAGTTGGTTCTCGGTGGCGGCGCGACCGGTATCCTCGGTACTCTGATCTCGCGCGGCGTTGGCCTCTTCCAGAAACGCCAAGACCTCACGCACGAACTGGCGTTGCGCGAGCTCGATCTCAGGCACATTGCCGCCGAGGCCGAGGTTGGTGCGACGCTCCGGGCACACGAGCTTGAGAGCGATCGCATCGAGGCGGCGGCCCGCGAGCGCACCGCCGAGCACGACGCACTGCTCACATCGATCAAGGCTGACCGGGCGGCTTATGCGACACATGGCCTCACCCCTGCCCAGAACTGGCTGATGGTGATCGTTGACTTCGTCCGCGGCCTCATGCGGCCCGCGCTCACCGTTGCCCTCGTCGCTCTTGCCTGGACGATCGTCGTGCGGACTCCGACGGGGAGCGATCCGGGTGCCGCCGGCATGGTCATCCTCTACCTCGCCATCTCCTGCGTCACGTGGTGGTTCTGCGACCGGGCTGCGGCGAAAATGGCGCAGGCGTTCCTGCCGGGCTCGAAGGGCACCGCGTGAACGCCGAAGTCTTCGTCGAGTGGGTGGCCCGGGCGGTTGTCGTTGCCACGGTCGGTGCTGTGACAACGCTCTTTGTGCGTCTGCGCAGGGTTGAGGCAGAGAATGCCGTCATCGAGGAGACGGTCCGCCAGATCGCGGGAAGCAACGTCGGAGAGGAACTCCACAAACTGCGTCTGTGCATCGCCGAGAGCTACGTAAGGCGCGACGACTACGTCCAGCAACTCTCGCTGATCCAGTCGAAGCTGGACTCGCTTGGAACCCTCGTCGCCCGCGTCGACGAGAGGACCAGGAACGGAGGCTAAAGCATGAACGAGACAGCCGAGAGGATGGAGCACACTCGCCTCGAGAGCGGACGTTGGGAGATGCTCCGTGTGATGCATGTTGCTGGCCATCTTGGCGCCACCGAAACCATGATGCTTTCCACGCTTCGCGCGATGTGGATGCAGACCACACGGGAGTGGATCCGCGACCAGCTTGCCTACCTCGAGGACCGCAAACTCGTGAAGGTCGAGCGTCACGAGATCAAGGAATGGTGCTCCACCCTGACCCGACACGGTGTGGACGTCGCCACCTACACCGTCGACTGCGAGCCGGGAATCTCCCGCCCGCGGAAGTACTGGGGCAGCGCGGCCTCCTGACATGCCGGCGCGGTCCAAGGTCTCGACCCTGCCAGACGACGTGCGCGCGGAACTCGATCGCCGCCTCGTAGAGGGCGGCTTCGGCGGTTACGTCGAACTTTCGGAATGGCTTGCCGGTCGGGGTTGCCACGTTTCCAAATCGTCGCTCCAGCGCCACGGTGCCACCCTGGAG
Source organism: Alphaproteobacteria bacterium (assembly GCA_965206145.1). GTDB lineage: Bacteria > Pseudomonadota > Alphaproteobacteria > TMED109 > TMED109 > CBDBIK01. The sequence goes on along the minus strand of CBDBIK010000006.1, from coordinate 222,308 downwards.
CGACGCATAGAACAGACCAGGATCGCGACAGAGAGTGCGCGCACCCTGGTCGAGGCGGTGCCCGACGACGCGGGCGCAATGTCGCTCGCTACGCTTCGTATGGCGCAGCAAAGGATCTTTGATCTCCTGCTTGCCGCCGAGGACGGCAGTCTCCAGGACGTCTCCCGCGCCGCACGCGCTGTGGCCGAGCTGGGCCGCGCCACGGGGAGCGTCCAGCGGGACCGCCGCGCGATCCTCGCTGAGGCTGCCGATCGGGCCGAATCTGCCGCGCTCGCCGAGAGCGAGAAGGCCGGACGGAAACTCTCACCGGCTTCACTTCGGACAATCAGAGAACAGGTCTACGGGATCGTGGGCGAGGCCGCATGAGCCCTGCCGTCACGCTCCTGCCCTACCAGCAACGCTGGTTCCAGGACCGTTCGCGCTTCAAGCTCGGGCGCTGGAGCCGCCAGACCGGCAAGACCTTCACCACCACCCTTGAGATCGTTGACGACGTCCACGAGGCGATGACGCAGGGCCGGCGGGCGCGATGGATCATTCTCTCCCGCGGCGAGCGCCAGGCGAAAGAGGCGATGCAAGGCGCCCTCATCCCCCACGCCAAGGCATACGGAGCCGCGATTCGCGAGATCGAGGGTGAGTTCGCAACCGCCGAGGGCACCACCTTCCGCGCTGTCGAGGTCGAGTTCGAGAACGGATCGCGCGTCTCCGCGTTGCCCGCCAACCCCGACACTGCGCGCGGCTTCTCTGCAAACGTCTTTCTCGATGAGTTCGCCTGGCATCAGGACGCACGGGCGATTTGGGCCGCTCTTTTCCCCGCCGTCTCCGCCGGTCATCGCCTCGTTGTTGCCTCCACGCCGCGCGGCAAGGGCAACCGGTTCTACGAGCTCGCCACTGACAGGTCCGGCCGATGGTCGGTTCATCTCGTCACCATTCACGATGCCGTTCGCGACGGGCTTGCGCGCGATGTCGCAGAGCTCCGTGACGCGCTTGGCGACGACCAGCTGTGGCGTCAGGAATACGAGTGCGAGTGGCTCGACGAAGCCAGCGCCTGGCTCTCCTTCGATCTGATCGATGGCTGCGAGCACGACGACGCAGGCCGGCCCGAGAGCTTCCAGGGCGGATCCGTCTACATCGGCAACGACATCGCCCGCCGCCATGACCTGTGGGTCGCCTGGGTCATCGAGATCGTGGGCGATGTCGCCTGGACGCGCGAGATCGCGACGCTTCGCGGCGCGACATTCGCCCAGCAGGACGCCGAGCTCGACCGTCTGATCGAGAACTACAACCCGGTTCGCGTCGCCATGGACCAGACCGGCATGGGCGAGAAGCCCGTCGAGGACGCGCAACACCGCCACGGCAGCATGATCGAGGGCGTCATCTTCACGGGGCCCCGCAGGCTCGCACTCGCTACCGCGCTGCGCGAACGCCTCGAGGATCGCACGATCCGCATCCCCGCCGGCGATCGTCGGCTCCGCGATGACCTCCACGCCGTCGGCAAGACGGTTGGTCCCACCGGAGCACCGCGGCTCATTGGCGGCCGTTCCGGCGACAGCCACGCTGATCGCTTCTGGGCGGCGGCCCTCGCCGCCGGTGCCGCTGCCGATGGCCTGCCTGCCTTCGAAGCGACCGTCACCGCCCGCCGCAGCGCATGGGACGCCGAGCTTCCCATGCCCGGAACACCCCTCCACGCGATTGACCACCGGAACGGGATCGTTCGAAGCGCATTTGCCAACGGGCTCGGGAGAAGCTGATGGACGAAGCTGCCCCCAGAAGAAAGCCCGAGTTCGACGAGATCTCCGGCCTCACCGACGTTTCCTCGATCGCCAGCTCCTACATCGGCGAGCTCGGCCCCGACCCGCGCGTCTGGCAGCGCTACCGCCAGACCCTTGGCGACGACAGGCAGGTCCTCAAGCTCTACCGGGAAACACTTCGAGATGAACGCGCCATGGCCGCCCTCGATCAGAGGCTTGATGCCGCCGTGTCGCGGCCCTGGGACGTCGAGCCCGGCGGCGATTCCAGCTCCGCTGCCGATACCGCCGCTGCCGATCACCTCCGGGTGCAGATCCGCGGCCTTCGATTCAATCGGATTTGCCGCCAGACGCTCTTTTCCCACCTCTGGTTCGGCTTCGCCGTCGCCGAAGTGCTTTGGGCACCCGGCGATGAGCACGTCGGCATCGCCGACATCCGCGTGCGCGCGCCCGATCGCTTCTTGTGGTCTGCCGCCTGCGATCCCCTCCTGGTGACCCGGTCCCACCCGCGCGGCGAGGAGCTGTCTGCGGCAAAGTTCGTGGTCCTTACTCGTCCCGGCGAGCACGGCGACACCCCTTATGGCCCCGGCCTCGGGCGTTGGTGCTTCTGGCCTGTGTGGTTCAAGAGGCACGGGCTGAAGTTCTGGGCTGTCGCACTTGAGCGGTTCGGATCCCCCACCGGCATGGGGACGTATCGTCAGGGCGCCACTGAATCGGAGGTCGGCCAGCTCGTCTCCAAGCTCGAATCCCTTGCTACCGCTTCCGGCATCGCCTTGCCGGAAGGCCAGACCATCCAGCTCCTTGAGGCACGCCAACGGACCGGTGGCGACTTTGAAGCTTACTGCGGCTACCTCGACCGCATGCTCGCCACCACCATCCTCGGACAGAGCTCGACCACCGACCAGGGACCGTGGCGAGGCACCGCCGAAGTCCAGCAAGACGTCCGCAACGAAGTCGTCGCCGCCGATTGCCGCACCCTCAACGAAGCGTTGAGCTCCTCGGTCGCGAGGTGGCTTACCGCTTGGAATTTCCCCGGAGCCGCGACGCCGAAGATCGTTCGCGACGTCGAGCCGCCCGAGAACCTTGATGCCCGTGCCGAACGCGAGGAGCGGATCGCCCGGACTTCTGGACTGCGGCCTACGCGCGAGCACATCGAAAAGACCTATGGCGGCCGCTGGGAGGAGATACCCGTGGCAACACCTCCTGCGCCTGGCGCGCTTGAGCACGCGCTCCGGTTCGCCGCCGATGACGGCGACGCGATCTCCCGCGCCGCCGACCTCGCAGGCGACGACTGGGAGCCGCTCATGGAGCCGAACCTCCTGCCGTTGCTCGCCGCCGCCGACGCTGCTCTTGAGCGCGGCGAAAGCCTCGCCGGGTTCAGGAACCGGATCGCACGTCTGATCGAGGAGATGGACGAAGACATCTTCGCCGGGCGGCTTCACCGCAACGCGTTCTCCGCCACGATCTCCGGAGCCGCGGACGAGACGGAAAAATGAACGGATTCGCCGCCTTGGGAAGTTTCCGGAGATTCCCGCCGTTCGGTCGGGTCGGCACGGCGATCCGCGTCGTCGTCACGAAGGGACCGGCCATTCCCGACAGGGACCGCGACGGAGAACGCTCCAGCGCAGGCTTCGATGACATCTTCGGGATGGCTTGATCCCGTGCTCATTGACACCAAACCCGAGGTCCTCGACGTCCCGCCCAAGGAGGCGATCGAGCACTTCCAGCGAAAGGGCGCGCACTTCGGATTCGACTGGCGGGAAACCTCGGCGTCGCTTCACGCCAGTTCCTTCACCGTTGCCAAGGCAATGCAGGCGGACGTGCTGAACGACATCCGCCGTGCCGTCGACGAGGCGATTGCCGCCGGCGAAACCTTCGAGACCTTCCGGGACCGGCTGGAGCCCCTGCTAGTGAAGAAGGGATGGTGGGGCCAGAAGAGGATGATTGATCCCCTCACCGGCAAGGAGCGTGTGGTGCGACTCGGATCCGCACGCCGCCTCCGAACGATCTTCGACACCAATATCCGGACCAGCTACGCAAGCGGCAAGTGGGAGAGGATCCAGCGCCTCAAGGAACGGATGCCCTTCCTCCGCTACGTCGCCGTCCAGGACAACCGGACCCGGGATCGGCATCGCGTCTGGCACGGTACCGTGCTGCCCGTCGACCATTCCTTCTGGAGGACACACTTTCCGCCGAACGGATGGATGTGCCGGTGCACCGTCCAGCAGATGGACCGGCACGACCTCGAGCGCTTTGGCTATGAGGTTTCACCGGACCCGAAAGTCCGGACCAGGACGTGGGTCAACCGGCGTACCGGAGAGAAGCGGAAGGTTCCGGTCGGGATTGATGCCGGCTTCGACCACAACGTCGGCAGCGTGCCCCCCGCCACCAAGGCGCAGAGAATCCTGCGGGCGAAGGTGGCTGCCGGCAACGAGGAGGTGGCCCGTGCCACTGTCCGGAACATCGTTGCGGACCCGGTTTTCGAGGAGCAGTTCGCGGAAGGGAACCTCAGGGAGTGGCTGGTCGGCGTCATTCCACGGGATCTCGTTCCCGCAAAGGCCGGAAGGGACAACTGGATCGGTCCGGTCATCGACGACATTCATCCCAGGAAACTCAGAACGAAGCATCCGGAGATCCGGCTGGAGGACTATCGCGAATTCCAGACAGCAATCGAACAAGGCGAAGTCGTGCTTCAGGAGCGGGACAAGGATCTGCCGACGCTTCTATTCCACATGACACTGTCCGAAGAGCACCGGGCGGAGATTCGAGAACTGCTGAAGAAAGACAAGCGATGGATGCGTTGGGTGGTGAAACTTCACCCGGAAACCGGGCCGAAACTCACCACGATCTATTCGGTAGGGAGGGACGAGAAAGGGCCAATTCCCAATTCGGTTCGTTTGCGATCCGAAGAGGGGTAGGAAAAGTGAGGCCCGGGGGTTCGTAACCTCCCCGCTGCTTGCGCAGGTACATCTGACTCGGGCCTCGGGGCCATGGTCGCTCCACGAACGCTTGCCGTCAACTCTCCGCTTTCGTCAAACACTTCACCCGTCGTCCAGGAACCCAGCGCGGGCGGACGGCGCGAGGCTCCGGGAACAAGGCCATTGGCGGCGGTCGGCAATTTGCTGGCCCCGGTGTCGTCTCGGTCCGGTTGCCGCCGGAGCGAACCGAATGTTCCCCCGATAACGTCACGTCCCCGTCGATGCGATATCGTCCGTTCTCCGCCCACGTCGACCCGTGCCGCCGGAAGAGATGGAGAAATTGGAGGGCGAGATTCGCAGGACGGGCCTGCCGGACGGCCTGACGGAGGCAAGGATATTGCTCGGTGATTCCGGGTGCAGAATTCGGAAGATTTTTCGGCCCGAAAAGGGCTCGTAAAACGCCGGGAAAATTCCGCTTTATGGACCCTTCAAGGCCTCAGCCGGACAAATTTCCAGTTATTTTTTACGGGAAGAGAGCCGATCAACATCACCTCAAAATGCCTGATTCCATGGGCGTCAGCCCGTTTCTTCCCGGATAAACCCGGCTCTTCCCAGAATCCAGTTATTTTCGGTTCCCCACACCCTTTCTCTCCCGTCACAGGGCCGAGGTTGCTTTCCCGTACAGACACACCGGAAGCAGCGGAACTCCTCCCCCGCGCTCTGATGGAAATTACCGAACGCACGGGCGTTTCGTCACTTCACGTCACCTTCCCCACCGAATCAGAGTGGTCGCATATGACCGACCTAGGCTTCCTACCCCGCACCGGCGAGCAGTTCCTCTGGAAGAATGAAAATTACCGCGACTTCGAAGAATTTCTTGAGGCCCTCAGTGCACGCAAGCGAAAGGCAATCCGACGCGAACGGCGAGATGCCCTGGAGGACGGTGTCGAAATAACACGTCTAGAGGGCACGGCCATCGAAGAGGAGGACTGGGAAGCGATGTACCGGTTCTACATCGACACCGGTAACCGTAAGTGGGGACACCCTTACCTAACACGAGAGTTCTTCCATCTCCTGGGCGATGCTCTCGGGCAGAACCTTCTTCTCGTTCTGGCCCGAGCGCACGGCGAAATCATCGCCGGGGCATTGCACGTACTGGGCGAAAATACCCTCTACGGACGCTACTGGGGATGCTCGGAAAACCGGCCTTTCCTGCATTTCGAGCTCTGCTACTACCAGGCCATCGATTACGCTATCGAGCATGGACTCTCAGTCGTGGAAGCTGGTGCGCAGGGGCCGCACAAAATCCAAAGAGGCTATCTTCCGGTCCGCACCTACAGTGCCCACTGGATACGGGATCCCGCACTCCGGGACGCGGTGGCCCATTTTCTCGACGGAGAGCGTTGCGCGGTTGATGCCGACATCGACGCCATCCACAAGCGTATGTCGCCTTTCCGAAAGGAGGACGCCACCAGATAGCAGAAGATCAAGCGGGTGCTACAGCTTTCTTCGTCTCGTCGTGGAAACGGAACTGGACTTTGCCGCTCCGAACCCCAATCTTCACGTGCCCGCCGCGTGCGAGCTTGCCGAACAGCAACTCCTCCGAAAGCGGCCGCTTCACCTTTTCCTGGATGAGTCGCGCCAGCGGGCGGGCACCAAAGGTCGGGTCGTACCCTTCCTTGGCAAGCCAGGCCCGAGCCGTCTCGAACAGCTCGATCGACACGTTGCGTTCGTCGAGCCGAGCCTCGAGTTCAGCGATGAACTTGTCGACGATGCGAACCATCACCTCCGGGGTCAACGAGGCGAACGGAACGACCGCATCGAGCCGGTTGCGGAATTCCGGTGTGAACATCCGATCAATGGCCTCGGTGTCGTCACCCTCACGCCGATCTCGCCCGAATCCCACCGCGCTCTTGGCGAGGTCGGTAGCCCCGGCATTGGTGGTCATGATCAAGGTCACGTTCCGGAAATCGATCGACTTGCCGTTGTGATCGGTAAGCTTCCCGTAGTCCATCACTTGCAGGAGGATGTTGAAAAGATCAGGGTGGGCCTTCTCGATCTCATCAAGAAGCACCACCGAATGCGGATGTTGGTCGACCTGGTCGGTTAGCATTCCACCTTGGTCGAAACCGACGTAACCCGGTGGAGCACCGATAAGGCGCGAAATCGTGTGCCGCTCCATGTACTCGGACATATCGAAACGAATCAACTCGACACCAAGGATCATGGCCAACTGACGCGAAACTTCAGTTTTTCCAACGCCTGTCGGGCCGGAAAATAGAAACGAGCCCACTGGCTTCTCCGGCTCTCGAAGTCCTGCCCGCGACATTTTGATCGCGCTCGAGAGCAGTTCGATCGCCTGCTTTTGGCCATAGACCACGAGATTGAGATCACGCTCGAGTTTGGAGAGAACCTCCTTGTCATCACGCGATACCTGTCTCGGTGGTACCCGAGCCATGTGAGCGACCACTTCCTCGACATCGGAAACGCCGATCACCTTCTTCCGGCGCGAGGGTGGACGAAGCATCTGTGCGGCACCTGCCTCATCGATCACGTCGATCGCCTTATCAGGAAGTTTGCGCTCGGCCATGTGCCGGGCGGACAGTTCAGCTGCCGTCTTGAGAGCCCCACGCGTGTAGCGAATGCCGTGGTACTCCTCGTAGTAAGGCTTGAGGCCCAACAGGATCCGGATCGTGTCGCTGACAGAAGGCTCGTCCACGTCAATCTTCTGGAAACGACGGACCAGCGCACGGTCCTTCTCAAAGTAGCCACGGAAGTCCTTGTAGGTGGTCGAGCCGATACAGCGCAAATCACCGCTGGTAAGCGCCGGTTTTAAGAGGTTGGAGGCATCCATGGCTCCGCCGCTGGTCGCGCCCGCACCGATGACGGTGTGGATCTCGTCGATGAACAGGATGCCTTTCGGTTGGGCGACGAGATCGGCGAGCACCGCCTTGAGCCGCTCCTCGAAGTCGCCCCGATAGCGCGTGCCAGCGATCAAGGCACCCATGTCCAGGGAGTAAACCACCGCATCCGACAAGGCTTCAGGAACCTCGTTCTCGATGATCTGACGAGCGAACCCCTCGGCGATAGCTGTCTTTCCGACGCCCGGATCGCCAACGTAGAGCGGGTTGTTCTTTGATCTGCGACAGAGGATTTGAATCGTTCGATCAACCTCGGCACGGCGCCCGATCAAGGGATCAATCCGCCCCTTTTTCGCCTTCTCGTTCAGGTTGACGCAGTAGGCCTCAAGCGGGCTCTTCACCTGCTCGTGTTGCTCCTCGTCGGGCGACGAGGCCGAGTTTTCCAGTTCAGGCTGACCTGGTGCGCCCTTGGTCGTGCCATGGCTGATGTAGGCAACTGCATCGAGTCGTGTCATGCCTTGTTGGTTGAGAAAATGGATTGCGTGACTCTCGCGCTCGGAGAACAACGACACGAGGACGTTCGCCCCCGTCACCTCCCTTCGCCCCGACGTTCGGACATGGTGAGCGGCGCGTTGGATCACCCTTTGGAAAGCGATGGTGGGTTTAGCCGTCTCGGTACGGTCCGAAATTTCGGAGGCAGTCAGCGTTTCCTCGAAGAAACCTTCAAGCGCCTTCTGAAGCATTTCCACATTGACACCGCAGGCACGCAGAACCTCGAGGGCATCCTCGTCCTCGGTCAGCGCACGCAGGAGATGCTCGAGCGTGGCGTACTCGTGCCCATTGCTGGTCGCCGCCGAAATCGTGTTGCGAAGACTTTGTTCGAGGTTCGAAGAAAGCATGCGATTCCTTCCTGTTCAGATCTTTTCCAGAGTGCACTGGAGCGGATGCTGGTTCTCCCGGGCGCGCTTGGTGACCTGAACCACCTTAGTCTCGGCCACATCGTAAGGATAAATACCACAGACCCCTACGCCCCTCTGATGCACGTGCATCATAATCTGCGTCGCCTCGTCTTGGCCCTTGCGGAAGAAGGTTTGAAGCACTTCCACGACAAACTCCATCGGCGTGTAGTCATCGTTGTGCAGAAGCACCCGATACAGGGAGGGTTTCTTTGTCTTGACGGTCAGTTTGACGAGTACTGCCAGCCGGTCTCCTCGTTCAGTCGTCTTATTTTCGCTCATGGATGCATGACGGGCATGTGGTGTTTCAATCTTTCTAGCCTAGCCCTCGTCCGCCTCAAACGGCAAGGAAACTCTAGACCGGGAAAACAGGATCTCACAATCAGTCTCCGCTCGCGAAAACACCCTATTCCAGGGCGCCATTCAGACATCTTTCGCGTCCACACCCGCCCCGAGAAGCATTTTTCTCAACGTATCACGAAGCTTTGCAAGAGCCGTCTGGTCCTTGCCTTCGCAACGGACCACCAGAGCGGGCTCGGTGTTTGAAGCCCGAAGCAACCACCATCCGTCCAGTGTCCGGACACGCACGCCGTCGACGGTCTCCACATCGGCACCGGTCCGGGCAAGCCCTTTCCGCACCTCGTCGACCACGGCGAATTTGCGCTCGTCAGCACAGCCGATTCGGATCTCCGAGGTGCCCGCGAGCCGGGGAAGGGCATCGCACCTCGCGGAAAGCGAGGCACCCGTGCCGAGAGCAACGAGAAGCCGGACCGCAGCGTACAACGCGTCATCAAAACCGTAGTAGCGATCAGCAAAGAAAAGATGTCCCGACACCTCGCCGGCGAACACCGCATCGCCCGAGAGAATCCGTTGGCGCATATGCGAATGCCCCGTCGCGCCCATGAGGGGTTTCCCGCCAAGCATGGTGACGTGCTGGAACAACACATCGCTCGCCTTCACGTCCGAGAGTACCGTCGCCCCGGGCGTTCCCTCCAGGACATCCTCCGCGAACACGCAGAGAAGGTGGTCAGGAGAAACGATCCGTCCCAAGTCGTCGATCACACCGAGACGGTCGCCGTCCCCATCGAAGGCAAACCCAAGGTCGAGACCTTTTTCACTTACGTTCTGAGAGAGCTCGCACATGTTGGCAGGAACCGAAGGGTCCGGATGGTGGGAAGGAAACGTACCATCCACTTCGGCGTTAAGAAGGACGTGTTCTCCAGGCAGTCCAGCCACAAGTTTGCTCATCACCGCCGCCGCCGCTCCATGTCCCGCATCCCACGCCACCCGGAAAGGACGCTTCATGGCTTCCGCTTCCTCTTGGAGACGCTTTACGTAGCCATCCGCCACCTGCCGGACTGTCGCCCTTCCTCCGTCGGTCACAATGCTTCCGTACTCAACTCGACGAGCGAGGCCAACAAGGTCCTCCCCGAAGAATGGCGCTCCGCCAACGGCGAACTTGAAACCGTTGTGATCGGGAGGATTGTGGGAGCCCGTCACCACGACGACGGCATCGGCGTCATTGGTCGCCTCGGCGAAATGTGCCATCGCCGTCGGGCCAACGCCAATCCTGACCACCTTGGCACCCGCAAGGACGAGGCCATCGATCAAGGCCTCTTCGAGCCCGGGAGACGAAAGCCGGCCGTCGCGTTCGACTACAACCCGGCAGGATTCGGTCCTTTTACGCACCTCGGCAGCGAAGGCATTGCCCACGGCGCGGGCATCCTCTTCCCCGAGGGTTGCGCCGACAACCCCGCGGATATCGTATGCACGAACGATCGAGGGATCGAGACGGTGACTCATCCGTCCTCCAGTGCAGGTCTGCCTACGCCCATGTAGAAAATCCCCTCAACGTGCATGTCCGCAGGGCGGTAGACGTTCCGGAAATCGATGACGGTCGGTGTCTTGAGCAAATTCGCGATTCGGCGGGCTGACAGACCACGAAATTCGTTCCATTCGGTAAGGACAACGAGAGCGTCCGCTCCCTCTATCGCCTCCTCGGCACCCGTCGCCCAGAAAACACCGGTAAACTCAGACATTTCCCTGGCCGGCTTCATTCCTGCCGGATCGTAGGCGACCACGGAGGCACCATGCCTCATAAGTTCGGGCACGAGAACGAGGCTCGGAGCCTCCCTGAGATCGTCGGTATTAGGTTTAAACGTGATACCGAGCACTGCGATCCGTTTGCCTTTGAGGTTTCCTCCGAGGGCTCTGCGCACCTTGTCCGCCAATGCATGCTTGCGCTCCTCGTTTACCTTGATCGTCGCCTCAACAAGGCGAACGGGCATCCCACTTGATTCAGCGATGTCGACAAGCCCCCGGGTGTCCTTCGGGAAACAGCTCCCTCCAAATCCTGGCCCAGGGTGGAGAAATTTCGAACCAATTCGCTTGTCGAGACCAAGGCCAAGAGCTAGGTCCTGGATGTCGGCACCAGTCCGCTCGCAAAGGTCCGCCATTTCGTTGATAAACGAGATCTTCATGGCGAGAAAGGCATTGGAGGCGTACTTAATAAGCTCAGCGGTTTCCCGCCTGGTGAATACGAGAGGCACGCTCCGCAGGTTGAGCGGCGCGTACAACTCTTCGAGCACGCTTCGAGCATGATCGTGGGCAACTCCGCAAACCACTCGGTCGGGATGTAGGAAATCCTCGATCGCTGCCCCCTCGCGCAGGAATTCTGGATTCGAAGCGACATCAAAATCGCGACCAGGAACGAGGTCTGGACGTGCCTCGGCGATAGTCTGCTCGATCTCGCGCGCCGTCCCTACTGGGACTGTTGACTTGGTGACGATCACGGTCCGCTTTTGCTTCGGATCCAAATCCGTCGCCACCTCGGCCGCGACAGTGCGCACATGGCTGAGATCCACGGCCCTACCCCCAGGTTCACTGGGCGTGCCTACGGCCAGGAGAACGACGTCGGCCCGAGCCACCTCACCAGCGAGAGTGCGAGAGAAGGAAAGACGGCCCGCCTCCCGGTTTCGAACCACCATCGCTTCGAGTCCCGGCTCGTAAATCGGGACACCACCTGCTTCGAAAATGCGAATCCGTTCGGAATCCGCATCGACGCACAGAACGTCCATCCCAAATTCTGAAAAACACGCTCCCGAGACAAGACCGACATAGCCGGCACCAACCACCACGACTTTCATGCCGGATTTTCTCCCTGCACGCGCCGCAACATGACTGCCACGTCATGTCCGATTTCAGGATCGTCGAGAGCCACGACGAGCTCTGCTTCAATGGCACCCGCCCGGTGCCCGCAGTCGAAGCGCCGTCCCTGAAATTTGAACCCGTGCACGGGGTTCACGCCGATCGTCGAAGCGATCGCATCGGTAAGCTGAATCTCACCGCCCGCACCAGGCAAGGTGCTCGTAATGGAATCCAGCGTACGCGATCCCAGAACGTAACGTCCGACCACGGCAAGCCGGGAGGGAGCTGCACTAGGTTCAGGTTTTTCAATAAGACCTCGCACCTCGACGACGGGGCCGTCCTCTTCACCGGGATCAAGGATTCCGAATTTTCTCACGTCGTCAGGCTCAACTTCAACGATGCCGAGAACGGTTCCACCGAAACGTGCATGCACCTCAAGAAGCTGGGCAATACAGGGCTTTTTTGCCATGACCAGATCATCGGGCAAGAGCACCGCACAGGAAGCGCCTTTCCCCACCTCGCCAAACGCACATCCAACGGCATGTCCGAGGCCCAAAGGCTCGGGCTGTTCGACCGCGACAACCGCATCTCCATAGCCTGCAATTGAGCGCACAAGAGCGAGTTCGCTATCTTTTCCTTGGGCGGTAAGTGCCCCCTCAAGAACGGGGTCGGACTGGAAGTGACGGAGTGCGCCGTCACGCCCGGGCGAGGTCACCAGAACGCAACGCTCAATCCCGGATTCTAAAGCTTCCTCCACCGCGTACTGCACGAGCGGACGTCCCGCGATTGGAATGAGCTCTTTCGGAATGGATTTCGTGGCGGGGAGAAACCTCGTCCCCAAACCGGCTATAGGCAGGACAGCGATACGAACGACGGACGCTGTCACATCAGGCTTCCAGCGGGAACTGCGTCCTCGATGTGAACCTCGGCACGCATGGTGCCCTTCCAAGTGGAAACACGGAGTTTGCCGACAACGTCGATGGGACGGCCTACAAGGAGGGCGGCTCCGAGTGGACTATCGCCCGAACCGAATGAAATCGCGCCTACACGGCCTTTGGTTTCATCAGCTAGAAAACATTTTACGTGTTTCCCTTCTGCTCCGACCTTCCGAGAATTCACGGGGAACACGTTGTGAAACACAAATCGGGGAATGGGATTGCCCATGCCGAACGGGCCTGCCCGCTCGAGCTGCAAGCCCAAATCCTTGGTCGCACCCGATACGGAAAGCATGCCATCGAGAATGATTTCCGGAGCGAGCTGGGAAACGTCGACACGTTTCCTCGCTTCGTGGTTCAGAAACGCCGCAAGTTCATCCACCCGACTCGCCGCCACGGAACACCCGGCGGCCATCCGATGCCCGCCGCCCGCCGTGAGAATTCCCTGGCGGCGTGCGTCGATCACGAGAGAGCCGATATCGAGACCTGCGACCGAACGAGCCGAGCCCTTGCCATCCGCGCCGTTAAGGGCGATCACGAGGGCGGGGCGCAGAAAATTCTCGACAAGCCTACTAGCGACGATTCCGACCACACCGGGATGCCAGCCCTGGCCCGCCACGACGATCACCGGTTCAGAATCTTTGGTGTTCGACAGAGCCGCAGCCTGCGTAAACGCCTCTTCCAGTACCTGCGCTTCGATCGATTGGCGTTGTCGGTTAAGAATTTGGAGTTTTTCCGCGATCCCGCGCGCTTCGATATCGTCCTTGGTCGAAAGCAATTGGAGCCCGAGACGCGGGTCCCCCACCCTGCCAGCAGCGTTGATTCTCGGGCCGAATATGAAACCCGCGTGGTAGACATCCGGGGGCTCGTCGATACCCGCCGCATCGGCAAGCGCACAAAGCCCCGTGTTGGAGCGGGAAGCCATCACCTTGAGCCCGTGATAGACGATCGTCCGGTTGGGACCAGTAAGCGGCACCACGTCACAGACGGTTCCGAGCGCCGCGAGATCGAGAAACTCTCTTAAGTCCGGTTCCGGACCTTTCCCACACCAGTTTCGTGCGCGAAGTTCGCGCTGGAGTGCGACGAGGAGTAGGAACGTCACTCCCGCCGCCGACAACATGTTAAGCCCAGACTGGCAATCAGATCGGTTGGGATTCACTATGGCCCTTGCCGCGGGCAGACGGTCCTCGGGCACGTGATGGTCGAGAACGATCACCTCAAGACCCAGGGATTCGGCACGGGCGAGCGGGGCGAACGCCGTGGTGCCGCAGTCCACGGTCACCACCACCTCGGCGCCCTTTGCATGCAGTCCCTCCATCGCCCGCTCAGACGGGCCGTAACCCTCCTCTATGCGGTCTGGAATCCACACCTCGGGCCTTTCCGAGACGGCTTCAAGGTAGCGAACAAGCAAGGCGGTCGAGGTCAGGCCGTCCACGTCATAATCGCCAAATACGGAGATTTTTTTTCCCTCCATGACAGCAGCGGCCAGAACGGAAGCCGCCTGTTCCATGTCGGTAATGTGAAGCGGATCGGGAAGGTCACGATCAAGACGGGGTTCGAGCCACATCTCCACATCGTCCGCCTCAATGCCACGCCCGACGAGGACGCGGGCTAGGCCTCCCGGTAGCCCGAAAGACTGAATCATGTGCGCAATCTTGCGGTCGTCGGCGTCACGGTAACGCCAGATCCGTCCGGTCAGCGAACGCGTGGGCGTGCCGGAGTAGGCCGGAGCCGTCGTGCTCACGGAACGTCCGCAACCTGCGGCAAAACCGTACGGGTGTGGCGGCGATCGCCGCCGGGTGCGGACAGCACGAGGGCTTCTACCACCTGGTTGCTGCCTTCAGAGCAAATTCCGCGCAGGAGCGGCCCATCTGTGACTCCGGCCGCAACGAACAACACGTCTCCCGAGGCGAGATCCTGACGTGTGTAGATCCTCCCCAGATCCTCGATCCCTGCCTTGCGGCCGCGTTCGCGCTCGGCATTATCCCGAAAGACAAGGCGTCCCAGCATCTGCCCGCCCGTGCAAGCAAGTGCTGCAGCGGCGAGAACCCCTTCGGGAGCTCCGCCCGTTCCCATGTAGACATCGATAGGAAAGCGTTCTTCGGCAACGGCGATGACCGCCGCAACGTCCCCATCCCCGATCAGGCGGAGACGCGCGCCTGTTTCACGCACGAGTGCGATCTGTTCCTCGTGACGAGGCCGATCCAGTATGCAGACCACCAGATCTTCAACCTCACGCCCAAGAGCATTGGCAGCCCGCTGAAGATTCTTTGCAGGAGAATCGTCAAGATCAATGATGCCCTCGGGAAGTCCTGGCCCTACGGCAATCTTCTCCATGTAGACGTCGGGGGCGTGGAGAAGCCCGCCTTGTCCGGCCGCGGCAAGGACGGCAAGGGCACCAGGTGCGTCCTGGGCACAGATTGTTGTTCCCTCCAAGGGGTCAACTGCAATGTCAATGACAGGACCTTCGCCCTTCCCCACCTTCTCGCCAATAAACAGCATCGGGGCCTCGTCTCGCTCGCCTTCGCCGATCACCACCGTGCCGTCCATCGACACAGCCTCGAAGGCCTTTCGCATCGCATCAACAGCGGCCCGGTCGGCTTCCTTTTCCGCACCTTTTCCGCGCCAGGCGGCAGCAGCGACGGCGGCCGTTTCGGCAGCACGCACAAGACCCGGCGCGACAGAATCCAGCGACGACACCGCGCTCAGATCTCCGCCTCAACGGGCCGCCCCGAGGCGAAGCCGGTCGACAGGAAAAACTGACGGATATTTCGAACGGCCTGACGAATCCGTTGCTCGTTCTCGACGAGACTAATCCGAACCCAGCCCTCACCACCGGGGCCAAAGCCCGCACCGGGGGACACTGCAACCTTGGCTCTGCGGAGAAGATCCTTGGAAAACTCAAGGCTTCCCATTTCCTGGAAAGGCTCAGGCAACGGTGCCCAAACAAACATCGTCGCCTCGGGGGATTTCACCTTCCAGCCTGCACGGCCCAATCCGGTAACGAGCGCATCACGGCGACTCCGGTAGACGTTTCGGGTCACATCGATGTGATCCTGCAATCCGTTAAGGGCGGCGACCGCAGCGACCTGGATCGGTGTAAAAGCACCGTAGTCAAGGTAGGACTTGATCCGCGCGAGTGTGCCCACGAGATGGCGGTTACCGACGGCAAATCCGATTCGCCAGCCTGGCATGGAATGGGTTTTGCTCATGGAGGTGAACTCAATCGCCACTTCCTCGGCACCGGGCACCTCAAGGATCGAGGGTGGAGGAACATCGCCAAGGTAAATCTCGGCGTAGGCAAGGTCAGACAAAATCCAAATGCCGTGGCGACGGCAAAGAGAGACAATTTCCTCATATAGGGGAAGATCGGCAGTTGATCCCGTGGGATTGGCGGGGAAGTTGACAACCAGCGCCTTGACCCGTGAAGCACTTTGCGAAAGTGCCCGGGAGAGCGCTTCCATGTAATCAATTCCGGGGCCTACCGGGATCCGGCGGATCCGGGCACCGGCAAGCACGAAACCGTAAGGATGGATCGGATAGCTTGGGTCGGGAACGAGCACCTCGTCACCAGGTTCTGTGATCGCCGTGGCGAGATGGGCGAAGCCTTCTTTTGAGCCAAGGGTGACGATCACCTCGCTGTCGGGATCGAGATCGATACCGAAACGACGGGTATAGTAAGCGGCCTGGGCACGGCGTAACCCGGGAATTCCGCGGGAGGCAGAGTAGCGATGGATCCGGGGATTGGTGAGCGTCTCAACTAGCTTCGCCGTTACGTGCGGCGGTGGCGGAAGATCGGGATTCCCCATCCCGAGATCAATAACGTCCTCACCCGCCACGCGGGCGGATTCCTTCATTGCGTTGACTTCGGCGAAGACGTACGGGGGAAGACTCCGGACCCGCTCAAAATCAGCCGTCTCACGGATTCCGCTCACGTCCACTCTCCCGTACACGCCCAAGCAAAACTGCCCCGCGTCCACAACGGGCAGGGCGGAACCTTCAGTGCGATTTCCGCTTCTTGGAAATTTGTCTCGAATTGCATGCGCGACGGGTTTTATACACCGTTCTTCTAAACTGCCGCATCGCGGGCGAGACCCAATTTAGGGTGCCAGCGCCCCCGCCTCGAGCCCTTCCACTTCCGGAATGCCCATCATCAAGTTGAGATTCTGGACCGCCTGCCCGGCAGCGCCCTTGAGCAGGTTATCAAGCGCACACAACAAGACCGCGTACCCCGGCCTGCGGTCAGCGGCAACACCAATGACCGCCCGATTCGTACCCCGCACTTCACGGGTCTCCGGAACTCCGCCCGCGGGCAACACTTGGACAAACGGCTCTCCCTCGTAGGCCTGCACAAGGGCCGCCCATACATCATCCGCGCTGGCGGTACCGGCAAGCCGGACATAGATGGTGGTGAGGATCCCCCGATTCATGGGCACGAGGTGAGGCACGAAGCCCACCCGGATCTCTCGACCCGCACGCCGGGCCAGTTCCTGCTCCATCTCCGGCACATGGCGATGACCCAAAAGTCCGTAAGCGCGGACCCCCTCCGATACTTCGGAAAAAAGAAGATCCTCGCGTAGTGCCCTTCCCGCACCGGAGATACCAGATTTCGAATCAATGGCAATCGATTCGGGGTCAATCATTTCCTGTTCCAACAGAGGAAGAAGCGCAAGCAACGCAGACGTCGGGTAGCAACCCGGACAGGCGACAATCCGCGCACCGACAATCGCGTCACGGGCATGCTCGGTGAGGCCGTACACCGCCTCCCCCTGAAGGTCTGGGGCATGGTGAGGATGGCCATACCAGGTCTCGTAGTCCTCAAGGTTGGAGAGTCGAAAATCAGCCGAAAGATCCACGACCTTCGTCGGCGGAGCAATCCCAGCGACCACCTTCTGGGTAGTTCCGTGGGGAAGACAACAGAAAACTGCTTTGATGCCCTTAGCTTCGAATCCGTCGATGCCCTGCATCACCGGAAGACCCAGACCTCGGAAACGGGCGTGCATCTCCCCGGGATCCTTGCCCGCATGACGCTTCGCCCCGAGAGCGACGACCTCAAGCCGGGGATGCCCAAGGACAAGCCGGAGGGTTTCGGCGCCTGCATAACCGCTGGCACCCAGAATCGCGACCGGAATCTGTTCACTCATGGAACCAGATACCCCTGCAGAAAAAGGCGCGACGACAAAAGAGCGGGAAACCGCCCTCTGTCACGCATTCGTGGGCGGAAGCCCGAAAGGGCTCAGCGCTTCGAGAACTGGAAGCTTCGTCGTGCCTTCGGGCGGCCGTACTTCTTGCGCTCGACCCGGCGGGCATCCCGCGTGAGAAGACCATCAGCACGCAACTTGGGAACGAGCGTCGGCTCACGAGCGGCAAGCGCCCGGCTCAGCCCGTGACGCACCGCGCCCGCCTGACCTGAGAAACCTCCACCGCGCACGGTGCAGACGACATCAAGCTCGACAAGGCGGTCCGTGACCTGCAAAGGGCGCTGAAGATGCGTGCGGTGAGCATCCCGCGGGAAATACTCTTCTTGAGGCTTACCGTTGACGGTCACACGGCCTGTGCCGGGCTTGATCCACACACGTGCGGCCGAACTCTTGCGACGGCCGGTTCCATAACTGCGATTGAACTCGTCAATGACGGGTGCAACGGAAGCCGCGGGAACGGAAGCCGCCACCGAAGGTCGTACCTGCCCACTCTCGGGAGAGTTCTCAGGGGGTGGAGTTGCAGCTTCTTCAGCGGCCATTACCTAGACTCCGTTTATTTTTCGGGTTGAGGGCGGCCATATCAATCGGCGCCGGCTTCTGGGCCTCGTGAGGGTGCTCAGCGTTAGGGTACACGTGAAGCTTACGCAACTGGGCACGACCAAGGGGACCACGGGGGATCATACGCCGGACGGCAAGCTCGACGACCCGTTCAGGATGTTTCCCTTCAAGGATATTTCCATAAGTCCGTTCCTTGAGGCCACCTGGATAGCCCGTGTGCCACTGATGCTTCTTTCTCGTCGCCTTGGCACCGGTAAGATGAACTTTGCGCGCGTTGATCACGACGATGTTGTCGCCGCAATCCAGATTGGGCGAGTACATGGGCTTGTGTTTGCCCCGAAGACGGGTCGCAACGACGCTGGCAAGACGGCCCAAAACAACCCCCTCGGCATCAATCACGTGCCAAACACGCTCTATCTCCGCCGGACGCGCGGAATAGGTACGCATCGAATTCCCCCGAACGCTACGAAGCCGCAGGAACCTCGCACCGCCTGCTTCGTAGACCTTTCACGACCTACTGTCAATGCGAGAGCACGTGGCCAGCGGCCAATCCCAACCCGTGGGCGCGGGCAACCGGCCCCGGTAGCGGAAAACTTCGCACGGAAGGATGGTGGCGGGAGAGGGACTTGAACCCCCGACACGCGGATTATGATTCCGCTGCTCTAACCAACTGAGCTACCCCGCCACGAAGACCAAAGATGTCGCGTTCCGTCACCGTTTCCCCGAGGGCAGTCGCATCGCGCAACGCGAACGCCCGTGAGAATAGGCCGCTCCTTCTCAAACGGTCAACGCTCCGCAGACTTCTCCCGAGGCGTCGAACGCTCAATCCATCCCCCCCCCAGGAGCCTGGTCCCCCGGTAGAAAACTGCCGCCTGGCCCGGGGCAACGGCGGCTTCCGGTCGCGCCAGTTCAACCTCCGCCCGATCTGTGTCGATTCTGCGAACTCGGGCCGGCGATCCGTCGTGGGAAGAACGCACCCTGACCGTCACCTCCACATCTGTAGTGCTTGCGTCCGCGCCCAGCCAGTTCACTTCCCCAACCGTGAATCTGGCCGTCCCGAGAGCATCTCGGGGGCCCACGATTACCCGTCGCTTTTCTGTCTGGATCTCCACTACGTAAAGCGGTCCCTTGTCTGCAATTCCGATCCCCCGGCGCTGCCCTACAGTGAATCCAGCGATTCCCTCGTGTTGCCCGAGGATTCGGCCGTCGACATGGATAATTTCACCTGGAGAATCCGTATCGGGGCGGAGCTTTCGAACAATGTCCCGATAGGCACCGTCAGGCACGAAACAGATATCCTGGCTATCGGGCTTGTCTGCGATTGCAAGCCCAAAAATCTTGGCACGCGCTCGAGTCTCTTCCTTGGTGAGACCCCCGAGAGGGAAGCGGAGGCGCGCAAGTTGGCTCGAGGTCGTAGAGAACAGAAAATAGCTCTGATCCTTGCCGGCATCGCGTCCTGCATGGAGTTCAAGACCATCCGTGCCTTCAAGACGGCGAACGTAATGGCCAGTAGCAAGCCAGTTTGCACCGAGCTTACCCGTCGTTTCCAGCAGATCACGAAATTTTACCCGCTGGTTGCAGCGGACACAGGGAATCGGAGTCTCGCCCGCTGCATAACTGTCCGCGAAGTCCTGGATCACGTCGCGCCGGAAACGCTCCTCGTAGTCCAGCACGTAGTGTGCGATACCGAGGCGATCCGCAACCTGCCTAGCGTCGTGGATGTCGCGGCCGGCACAGCAGGTCTTCGTGGCCGTCCTCGACTCACCTCCGGAATGCAGCCGGAGCGTGATTCCCACGACCTCATGACCTTCGTCTGCGAGCATGGCGGCGACAACGGAACTGTCGACACCACCCGACATGGCAACCACGACTCTGCCTTTGCCGCTCACGTCACGTCCTCCATTTCCTCTTTGCCAGACACTTTTTCCGCCGCCAGCAGCGAACCAATCTCGGCGATGAGGTCCTCGCCAAACTCCTCCGCCCATTCCGGTACAAAATGACCTGCGCTGCCCACGGCGATCGGGGCAGCCAAATTGTGGAAATCAGCCGCAAGTTCACGCATGAGGTCGGGAGGCATGAGGGGATCGCGCATCCCAGCAAGCATCATGGCGACACCATCAAAATCTTCGCGCCACCATGACTGTGCCTCGCGCGAACGCTCGGCTCCCGGCGCATCCTTTTTGATAGGTAGAATCTTCGGCAGGGCGACGAGCGCGGCCTTGTGCGCCTCGTCGGGGAAAGGTGCTTGATAAGCGTTGCACTCCTCCAGAGTGAGAATTCTGTTGGCACGCGCCATGAGCGCGCGCACATTGAGGTCACTCTCAGAGGAAGCACGCTCAATCCAGTTCCGGTAGCCGTCCGCAAGACGGCGCTCTCCGGTCGCAAGCCAAGTGTTGAAGCAAATCAGACCGGCGAAGCGCTCAGGCATCTTCGGTGGAATCGTGAGACCAAGGGTGCCACCCCACTCGTGCACCACCAGTACCACGTTCTGCAAATCAAGTCGCTCAATGAGGTCCACGAGCGAGGTGCGAAGCCCCTCAAACGTGTAGGAAGCGGGGTTCTTGGGTTTGTCCGAACGCCCAAAGCCGGGCAGGTCCGGAGCGAGTGCCCTGTGCCCAGCCTTGGTGATGATGGGGATCAGTCGACGATAGAGATACGACCACGTCGGGTGACCGTGGAGCAACAGGTACGTGAGATCACCCTTCCCTTCATCAAGGAAATGCATGCGCACGGGATCACCTACGCCTTCGAAGCCCGCTACTTCTTCGAGGTAATGCGCTTCGAAGGGATAGCCAGAAAGTCCAACGAACTTCTCCTCGGGCGTTCTGAGAACGTTTGTCATAGTCCCTCAGGTAAGTCTGACATCGCGGGTCTGGCCTGGTAGCTGCACCACGAGCCCGTCGAGCTCATCGGTGAGCGTGATCTGGCATCCGAGACGGGAAGTGGGCGTAAGCCCCCAGGCAAGATCGAGCATGTCTTCTTCATCTTCACTTGCGGTCAGGAGGCGTCCATACCATGCGGAATCGACAACCACATGGCAGGTCGAGCAAGCGAGTGATGCCTCGCAGGCCCCCTCAAGATCAAGGCCATGCTTATGAGCCACGTCCAGAACCGAGAGACCTGCAGGCTCTTCAAAACCGCATTCGGTACCGTCGGGAAGGCGAAAAATGATGCGGGGCATTGGCTCAAGCGGCTGGACGAGAGCTGCCGAGCGCTACAGCTCGATCCGCAATGGAAACGGCGGCTCGGTCGATCTCGTCGGCAGTGGTGAAACGTCCGGGGGAGATGCGGAATGTGGCCCGGGCGGTCGTTTCGTCAAGACCAATCGCACGAAGCACGTAGGAAGGCTCCACAGAGGTAGCGGAACAGGCTGAACCCGTAGACACCGCAACATCTTCGAGAGAACGCACGAGAGCATTCGCATCCACGCCCGGAAGGGCGATGCTGAGGTTACCGGGAAGTCTTGCCTCCATGCTCCCATGCACCACGAGATCGGGGATGCGTCCGCGAAGCGCTTCCAGCATTCGGTCTCGGAGCCTTTGCGCGCGATCTCCCTCCTCCTTCATTTCCTCCCTTGCGATGCGGGCAGCACAGCCGAAGCCCACAGCGAGCGGAACAGGAACCGTGCCCGAGCGCACGGTGCGCTCCTGGCCACCCCCATCGAACAGGGGCACAAGACGGGCCCGGGGACGGCGGCGGACATAGAGAGCACCGATGCCCTTGGGGCCATACATTTTGTGGGCCGAGATGCTCACCAGATCGACTCCGAGAGACTCCACATCGAACGGAATTTTCCCCGCTGCCTGTGCTGCGTCGGTATGAAAAGGGGCACCACTTTCCCTGCAAGCGCGGGCAATCTCACGAAGAGGCTGGAGGGTGCCGATTTCGTTGTTCGCCGCCATCACTGAGACAATGGCGGTGCGTTCATTGACCACTGCGGCCAATGCGTCCGTATCCACCAAGCCATCGCTTCCAACAAGAAGCATCTGCGTTCGAAATCCCTCCCGTGCGAGAGCGGCACAAGATTCGAGCACGCATTTGTGCTCGGTTTCGACGCTGACGATCCCATCGCGACGGGGGTGGTGGTAGTGGGCACTCCCCTTGATAGCGAGGTTGTTTGATTCGGTCGCACCCGAGGTGAAGATAATTTCCCGAGGTTCCGCGCTGATTAGTTCGGCGACCTGCGTGCGAGCTTCTTCCACCGCGTCCGCGGCCTCGCGCCCATAGCCGTGAACATCTCCGTGGGGATTGCCGAAACGCTCGCTAAAGTAGGGAAGCATCGCATTGAGTACGCGAGGATCAACGGGAGTCGTTGCCTGACAATCCAGGTAAATGGGATGAAAGTCTGCCATCGTGGCTTCAGGCCGCAGCACGGCAGGCAGGAGTCTCGGAAGCGATTCGTCCCCAGGCGGTAGAGAATGCGTCGACTTCGCGCTCCGTGGTGCCAGTCCCCAGACTTACCCGGATGGCACCGCTCGCAACGGCAGGATCAATATTCATCGCAGCTAAAACATGACTGGGACCTACCGTACCCGATGAGCACGCAGCCCCCGCTCCCACCGCGAAACCTTCCAGATCCAGGCGGATGACGAGTGTTTCGCTTTCGGCACCCGGCAGGGAAAGCATCGACGTGTTCGAAAGCCGGGGTGCATCCACGGCAATAACAACTGTGCTCGGCGCGACGGCAGCTACCTTGCTCTCAAGACGGTCGCGCAGCGTCCTGACTCCGTTCATGGAGGTACGATCAAGGGCGGCAACGGCCCCGAAACCTGCGATGGCAGGAACGTTTTCCGTGCCGGCGCGACGCCCGCGTTCCTGTCCCCCGCCCCGGATCAGCGCGGGGTAGTCCACACCTGGCCCCAAGACGAGAGCACCCGCCCCCTTGGGGCCGCCCGCTTTGTGTGCGGACAACACCATTGAAGAGACCCCGAGCCTGTCCAGCCCGAATTCCATCTTGCCCCAAGCTTGGGCCGTATCGCAGTGAACGGGAACGCCCACCTCAGCCGCAAGGCGAGAAGCCTCCTGAACAGGCTGAATGGCCCCGGTTTCGTTGTTGGCGAGCATCAGTGCGAACAAGACAGGGCGAGGCGGTTCTGCAAGACGACGCGAAAGATCGCCGATATCGAGCGTGCCGTCAGGACGAACTCCCACTCGCTCGGCATCAGGCCACTGGGCAAGCACAGAATCGTGCTCGATGGCGGAGGCCAAAACCCTTCCACCGTCCGTAGCAGCAAGAGCCATGGCATTCGCCTCAGTGGCTCCGGAGGTGAAGATAACATCGTCCGGGGATACGGCGACAGAAACGGCGACCTCTTCACGAGCATTTTCAACGATGTTGCGTGCGGCACGGCCTGTGGCGTGCACGGAAAACGCGTTCCCCACCTCGTCCATGGCGGAGAGCATCGCCTCACGAGCTTCAGGCAGCAGGGGTGCCGTTGCGTTGTAGTCGAGGTAGGTCGCCTGCACGCCGCCTCCAGTCCCAGAAGACAAGGTCGACCTACCCTTCCCCGGAGGCCTTCCGCGACCTGAGCTTCGAGTAACCGTTCTTCATCTCCTCGATCTCGGCGGCGAGGTGCTCAAGTTCCTTGGAGTAGCGATCGAGAGCGTTCAGGGCGGGATCGGAGTTGTCAGTGGGGGGCCCGTAAGCCGTGGAGCCGTCATCGGCAGAGCGGAGCGGCTTGGTACCAATCTCGCGAGCGGGGATACCGGCAACCGAAACGTTTTCGGGAACATTCTTCAAAACAACGGCGTTCGCCCCGACACGGACACCCTTGCCGAGCGTGATAGGGCCCAGCACTTTGGCACCTGCACCGACAATCACCCCATCGTCGAGAGTCGGATGGCGTTTACCGGGACTGAGCGAGGTGCCACCAAGTGTGACTCCCTGGTAGAGGAAGCAATCGTCCCCAATTTCGGACGTTTCACCGATCACGACGCCCATTCCGTGGTCGATGAAAAGCCGCCGCCCGATGGTGGCACCAGGGTGGATCTCGATCCCGGTAAAAAACCGGGTGAGGTGCGAGATCAAACGACCAAGAAGGTGAAGACGTCGTTTCCAGAGCCAATGCGCGACGCGATAACCCGCAATCGCGTGCACCCCTGGGTAGCAAAGCAGGATCTCCAGAATGCTGCGAGCGGCAGGATCACGGGCACGAACGTCCTGAAAATTGTCCTTCAGAGCTTTAAACATTGTGTGGGAGCGTCTCCCGGCAGGCGCACGTCGACGTGAAATCCACGCGCCCGCTGGCAATTGCAACGCATTGAATGTATAAAATCTTCCTCTCGCATCGTCAAGAAAAGCCGCGGCCGGAAGAGCCTGCTCGTGTGGAACGGGCAAGATACACGCCAGCCGGTGAACCCCGCCCATGCCCGACGTCCTTATCAACGGCCCCGCAGGGCGAATCGAAGCCCGCCTCCATCAGTCCAGCACCCCCAATCCCCCGCTCGCGGTGGTGCTACACCCGGATCCACGGCACGGCGGAACCATGAACAACAAGGTCGTCTACACCCTCTTCCAGTCTTTCGCTCGACAAGGGTTTTCAGTACTCCGTTTCAATTTTCGCGGCGTCGGTATGAGCGAAGGAAAATACGATAACGGTGAAGGGGAACTGGTCGACGCTGCCGCCGCTCTCGATTGGTTACAATCGACCTATCCTGACAGTAAGAAGGTGTGGGTAAGTGGATTTTCCTTCGGAGCGTGGCTCGCCTTCCACCTGCTAATGCGTCGACCTGAAATCAAGGGGTTTGTTACTGTCTCCCCACCTGTGAACCATCGCGACTTCACGTTCCTGTCACCCTGCCCGAGCTCGGGTCTAATCATCCAGGGAGGGGCCGATACCATCGTGCCTGAACAGGAAGTCAGCGATCTCGTGGAACGGCTTTCCCTGCAGAAGAGGACTGCAATTAAGTACGTGCGCATTAAGGAAGCGGATCACTTCTTCGGCGATCAACGGGAAGTCGTGTCCGAAACGGTCACAGGATATATAGAGAAAAGGCTTCAGAAAGAAGAAGCTTGAATATCGAAAATTGTCGGTGAACGCGAAAACCTAATTCCATCTGGGACTTAACTCGAGCGCAAGTGGCTGAACGCATGGGTACAAAGTGCTGTTTCCCAAATTGAAAGCGGACGCAATATCAGCATGAAGCGCTTACGCGCATATACAAAGGCCGTGAGCCTTGAAGTGCAAATATCGTTGGTGTAATTTGTTGTTGTGATTCTGACTTCGATAAAAGAAGTGACAGGTATGGAATCCAAATTATTTACGGTGGTCTTGTCTGCCGCTCTTTTTGCAAAGGTATAGACCGGTATAAACCCATGACTCGTTACTTTCAATTTGCTGCAAAAACCAAAGTTCTAATCTTGACGTTCATCGGAACTTTTCTATTTGCTATGGTGATCTTTCCCAACCTCCCTATCGGTGGTGAAAGCCTTGATGGAAAATCCGAATATGATTTCGCGCTTGTTCAGGAACTGATGGATCAATATGGCGAAGATGGCCGCCGCATCTATTCAATAGCCAGCCCCACTTTGGACACTCTGTTTCCACTGATCTATGTGACCTTTTTTGCCGGCCTGATTTACCGTTTCCGTGCAAACGACCTGCTTGGTTGGTTGGCCATCATCCCGGTCATAACGGGTCTTGTTGATCTTGGCGAAAATATCCAGATCACGAATCTGTTGCTGCAATACCCTGACATTTCAGAAGGACAGGTACAAAGCGCATCACTGTTTACGGAAACCAAGACGATTCTTGTGCTTGTGAACCAGTTTCTCGTGGTCGGCTGCATCCTGCTGGCAACAGGGAAATTCGTCCTCAGCAAGTTTCGAAATAGCTAAAGGTACGTTTCGTAGATGCGACTCCGCGGGGTAGCCGGGATAAACTGAAAATCCGGTAGCGTCTCACTTTGAAATTCGTTCTGCACGAGAGGCCAAGTATAACTTTGGCCGCATGATCGACCTCGAGCCGCTCTGAACCTGTGGTGGTTGAGAAACACGTCCGCCCGGGACCGTCGTCCTGGCGGTCGAGGAATTTGAAAAACCGATCGGGGATAGGATCTCTCCGTCGCAAATGGAGGGTGATGGCTGATGGCCAAACAGAAAAACAACGACGCACCTCTGGGTTTTGAGGATGAACTGTTCAAGGCTGCCGACAAGTTGCGCGGCAATATGGAACCGTCAGATTACAAGCACGTTGCGCTTGGCCTGATTTTTCTTAAACACATCTCAGACAATTTTGAAGCCAGGCATGCCGAACTGCTGGCCTCCGAATATCCTGAGGAAGCCGAAGATGCGGACGTCTACCTGGGAGACAACATCTTCTGGGTGCCCAAAGCGGCCCGCTGGTCGCACCTTCAGGCCAGCGCCAAGCAACCCAATATCGGCAAGGTCATCGACGACGCGATGCTGGCCATCGAAAAGGTCAACCCATCGCTCAAGGGCGTTCTGCCCAAGGAATACGCTCGGCCATCGCTCAGCGCCATCATGCTGGGCGAATTGATCGACCTGATTGCCAATATTAGCCTCAAAGCTGACAACGGCGAGGCACGCGATGTTCTGGGACGGGTCTATGAATACTTCCTCGGTCAGTTCGCAGGCTCCGAAGGCAAGCGCGGCGGCGAGTTCTACACGCCCCGTTCCGTGGTTAAAACCATGGTAGAGATGCTGCAGCCCAACAAGGGCCGGGTCTATGACCCGTGCTGCGGTTCGGGTGGCATGTTCGTGCAATCTGAACGCTTTGTCGAAAGCCACGAGGGCCGCATTGGCGACATTGCCATCTATGGGCAGGAAAGCAACCACACCACATGGCGTTTGTGTCGGATGAATTTGGCTGTGCGTGGTATTGACGCCGAGATCAAGTGGAACTCCGAAGGCTCGTTCCACAAGGATGAACTTCCGGACCTGCGTGCCGACTATATCCTTGCCAACCCACCCTTCAACATCTCGGACTGGGGCGGGGATCGCCTGCGCGAGGATGTGCGCTGGAAATATGGGGTGCCTCCCAAGGGGAATGCCAACTTTGGCTGGCTACAGCATATTTTGCATCACCTTGCCCCCACCGGCACGGCGGGGGTGGTGCTGGCCAACGGCTCTATGTCTTCCCAGCAATCAAGGGAAGGCGATATCCGCCGCGCGATGATTGAAGGCGACGTCATCGACTGCATGATCGCACTGCCGGGTCAGCTGTTCTACTCAACCCAGATTCCAGTTTGTCTGTGGTTTCTGGCCAAAGACAAATCAAACGGCATCGCGCGAGATAAGCGATTGCGCGACCGTCGCGGTAAGATCCTGTTCATCGACGCCCGCAAGTTTGGCCATATGGTGGATCGCACGCGCCGGGAGTTCTCTGGCGAGGACATCGCAAAAATTGCGGACACCTATCATCGCTGGCGCGAAGGCAAGGATTATGAAGATGTGCCCGGTTTCTGCAAATCCGCATCACATGAAGAAGTCACCGCGCATGACCATGTGCTGACACCGGGGCGCTACGTGGGCGTGGAGGCCTCGGCCGAGGACGATACGCCGTTTGCGGAGCGCCTTGCTGCGTTGCAGGCAACACTGGAAATGCAGTTTGCGGAATCGGATCGGCTGACGGATACAATCCGCGCGCAGCTTGCAAAGGTAGGAATGTGATATGGCGATTGAACTGGATACCACATCTTTTGAGCGTGCGGTGGATTCCTTGCAGTCAGCCTTGGCGCAATATGATATCACCCCTAACGATTTTATTCGCGATTCCTGCATCCAGAGATTTGAATGTAATTATGAGTTAAGCTGGAAAATGCTCAAACGTTTTTGGAAATGACAGAACCCAGTGCTGATGCCATAGACGAAATGACCTTTCCGGAGCTTATTCGGACAGGTCAGAAAAGGGGCTATTGTTGACTGACTGGGGCGCTGGAAAGATTTTCGCGAAGCGCGTAACATCACCAGTCATGGTTACGATGCCGCCAAGGCAGATAAAGTCTTTTCTAGGCTTCCTGCTTTTCTGGATGAGGCACGTTACCTGCTAAAACAACTCCGCAAACGAACGGGGGCAGCGTGAGCGGTCAATCCATCGACATGCGCCCCGATCATGCGGCCCTGGTCCGCGATATTTTGACGACGCACCTGCCAAAAGGCGTCCGGGTCTGGGCCTTTGGCAGCCGCGCGACATGGAAGGCAAAACCCTATTCCGATCTCGATCTGGCGCTGGAGGGGGACGGAATATTGCCCGGCGCGCTTGTCGCTGACCTCGTGGAGGACTTCAGGGAGAGCGACCTGCCCTGGAAGGTGAATGTCCTTGACCTCAACGCCATTGCTCCGAGCTTCCGGGATCTGATTGACAAGGACAGGGTGGCGTTTTCGTTGAGCAAAAAAGTGACGGGTGAGTGGGCTAATCACCGGCTTGCAGATGTAATCGAGTTGATCGGTGGTGGTACACCAAAACGTAGCCGTCCCGATTACTGGGGTGGGGATATCCCATGGATTTCAGTAAAAGATTTCAACGACGACAAACGTTATGTTTGTTCTGTAGAAGAAACGATAACTGAAGATGGTTTGAATAACAGTAGCACAAAAATATTAAAGCCAGGGCAAATAATTATCTCCGTGCGTGGTACCGTGGGGGCTCTTGCACAAATAGCGCACCCAATGGCATTTAATCAATCCTGCTACGGGATAAATGCCAATACTAAATTCACCTCGAATGATTACGTTTTTTATTTGCTGCAAGGTATAGTTCTGAACTTACAGAATATCGCGCACGGTGCTGTTTTCGACACCATAACAAGGGATACATTTCAACTTGTAGATATCAAACTTCCTCCTCTCCCCGAACAACGCGCCATCGCCTCTATCCTCGGCTCTCTCGACGACAAGATCGACCTCAACCGTCGCATGAACGAGACACTTGAAGCCATGGCGCGGGCGATCTTCAAGGACTGGTTCGTTGATTTCGGCCCCACACACGCCAAGATGGAAGGGCGGGAACCTTACCTCGCACCGGAAATCTGGGAGCTGTTTCCGGAGAGGTTGGGCGAGGATGGGTTGCCCGAGGGGTGGGAGCATCGGACCATTGATGATGATTTCGATGTAGTAATGGGGCAATCTCCACCCAGCTCAACTTACAACGAAGAAGGCAACGGTCTTCCCTTTTTTCAGGGACGACGTGACTTTGATTTCCGGTTCCCGAATAGACGTGTGCATTGCTCAAACCCAACACGTATAGCAACGGAAGACTGGACGTTGCTAAGTGTTCGCGCACCTGTTGGAGACATCAATCGCGCTTGGGAAACATGCGCTATCGGTCGTGGCGTTGCCGCATTCATACACCGGTCAGGCCTCGCATCCTTAACATATTACATCGGGCTCCACCTTCGTGAGGAACTCGCCTCTTACGATAGCGAAGGGACTGTTTTTGGATCCATAAACCAAAAGCAATTCAAAGGGCTGAAAGCATTGACGACAAGTTCAGCAGCAGCGAGTGAATTCGATGCATTGCTCACCCCGCTGGATAATGCAATTCGCAACAATACTGCCGAATCCCGAACCCTCGCTCAGACCCGCGACCTGCTGCTTCCCAAACTGATGTCTGGTGAAATCCGGGTGCGCGACGCAGAGCGGCCGGTGGAGGATACGGGATGACCGCTGACTGGACGCCAGGCATCCGTGCCTTTTGCACCCATTGGCCCCATGCGCCGATGCTTCAGCAGACGTTTGACACGCTGGAAAGCGAGTTCGCTCGTGACAGCGACGCCTGCATTGATGCGACCAAGGGGCTGGTTGAATGTGCCTGTCGGGTGCTTCTGACCAATCTGGATGATCCGGCCAGCCCGCACACCCCGAAATCCGCCACCCCGAGCTTTGGCGAGTGGCTGACCGCCTCGGTGCGAGTGTTGGATATGGGCGATGTGCGCGATGAATCTTTCAAGAAACTGGTTTCGCAATATCACAGGCTGACCACCACGTTGGATGATCTGCGCAACAAGGCTGACAACACCAGCCATGGCAAGGATGGCTTCATTGCCAAGCTTTCAACTCACCAGCGCCGTGCTGCCGTGCTGGTCGCGGATGCGGTCGTGACTTTTTTACACGAGGCCTATCCGGAGCGCGAGCCTGACCCGGTTTTGACGCTGGAACCGTTCGAGCGGTTTGCCAAGGGCAACGAGTTGATAGACGCGCACAGTTTTCTTGTAGCAGAAGCGGATGAGGAAGGCGGCTTACTGGTTACGGTTACTTTGCCCAACAGGGAAGAAATCCCGCTGGCTATTTTAGCCGCGCAGTTGCTGTTTGGCGTGGATCGCGAGGCGTACAAGCTGGCCTTGAACGCCTGCCGCGAGGCGGTGCCCGAGGAGGAGGTTGCGTGACCCGTGTTGTGGTCAGACCGGAGATGTTGCGCTGGGCGGTTGAACGCGCGGGCATGGTGCCGGACGACCTGCATACGGGGGTTGCCAAGTTTCCGGAGTGGCTGGAAGAGAAAGTGCGGCCAACGCTGAAGCAGTTGGAGAATTTCGCCAAGGCGGTTCATGTGCCGATCGGATATCTGTTTCTGCTTGAGCCACCGGATGAACCCTTGCCTATCCCCGATTTTCGCACTGTTGGCGGGCGGCAACTGGCGCGACCGAGTCCGAACCTTCTGGAAATGATATATGCCTGTCAGGAGCGCCAGAGTTGGTACGCCGATTTCGCCCGTCTTTACCAAAATTCAGAATTGGATTTTGTCGGGAGCGCAACATTGCAGACGTCGCCGGAAGCGGTGGCAGAACAAATCCGTGCGACACTGGAATTTAGCGTAGAGAAGCACCGCGATTGTGGCACCTGGGCCGATGCCTTGCGGATGTTCATTCATCAGGCGGATCAGGCTGGTATTCTGGTGATGACAAGTGGGGTTGTGTTCAGCAACAACCAACGGCCACTGGACGTGGACGAGTTCCGCGGTTTTGCCATGGTGGACCGTCTGGCCCCTCTGGTGTTCATCAACGGGTCGGATTCCAAAGCGGCGCAGATGTTCACCCTGGCCCATGAACTGGCGCATATCTGGCTGGGGGCATCGGCCCTGTCGAACGCGAGCGCGGCCCCTCTGGCCGGGTATCGGCGTGAGGAGGTCTGGTGCAACAAGGTGGCTGCAGAACTGCTGGTGCCACTTGCTACCGTGCGGGTCGAACTGCGCGACAATGAAGCCATTAAACAAACCCTCAGCCGCCTGGCCCGTCACTTCAAGGTCAGTACGCTGGTCATCCTGCGCCGCCTCCTGGACGCTGGCGCTCTTGATAGGCCGGCATTCAATGTAGCGTGGTGCTTGGAAATCCAGCGATTGCGGGAGATAAAGCAAAATTCTGGCGGCGGCGGAAACTTTTACCGAACCACATTGTCGCGGGTCAGTCATCGGTTTACACGGGCATTGGTTGTCAGCACCCTGGAAGGGCAGACCTTGTATCGTGACGCTTTCCGGATGCTGGGTGTAAAGAAAACCGAGACCTTCAATAATCTCGGGCGGGAAGTCGGGGTGATGATGTGACCCGATATCTGCTCGACGCCAACGTTTTCATTCAGGCCAAGAACCTGCACTATGGCTTTGATTTCTGCCCCGCCTTTTGGGAGTGGCTGGTGGTTCAGAACGCCGCCGGAAACGTGGCGAGTATTGAGAAGGTCGCTGATGAACTGGCATCGGGCGAAGATGATCTCACCTCGTGGGCCAAAGATCGGGGGCGCGTTTTTTTTCTGCCTGCCGATGATGCCATTTTACCCGCTCTCGGAACTGTGAGCGCTTGGGCAAGTGGTCAAGGCTATGAACCCGCCGCCGTTGCTACATTCTTACAGGTGGCTGATTATTGGCTCGTTGCTCATGCTTTGGCGCATGAATACACAGTTGTCACTCACGAGGTTCCGGCGGACTCAATAAGAAAGATAAAGATTCCCAATGCCTGCATAGGGTTAGGGCTTCATTGTGTCAGCCCATATGAAATGTTGCGCCGTGAGCGGGCAGAATTTGTTTTGGCGGTAAGGATTATTGTTTGATGGCTGGTTTTCTTTCCGAAGATGATGTTGAAAAAATCCTGTTGAAACAGTTTCAGGAGCTTGGCTATGCGCGTCTGCCCGACAGCGTCATCGGCCCCGATGGCAGTGCGCCCGAGCGGGCGTCATATGGTGATGTGATCCTACGCGGTCGTTTGGAAGCTACCGTTGCACAGTTCAACAAGCATATACCAGCAGAAGCCCGCGAAGATGCGATCAAGCGGATCATCGGAGACGAAAGCGCATCGCTGATTGAGGAAAACCGGCGTTTGCACCGCGCGATCACTGAAGGGGTGGATGTGGAGTTCTACAAGGAAGACGGCACCATTCTCCGCGACAAGCTGTGGCTGGTGGATTTTGATGATGTGGCCGCAAATAACTGGCTGGTCGTGGACCAGATGACGGTGATCGAACAGGGCCACAATCGTCGCCCTGACGTGGTGGTGTTTGTAAACGGCCTGCCGCTGGCGGTGATTGAGTTGAAGAACCCTGGCTCTGAACAGGCCACTTCGACCAGTGCCTATAACCAGCTGCAAACGTACAAGGCACAAATCCCGTCACTGTTTCGCACTAATGGGGTGTTGGTGACCTCGGATGGCATGCTGGCGCGGGTTGGCAGCCTGACGGCCAACGAAGAACGCTTCATGCCGTGGCGCACAACGGATGGGCAAGCCGTCGCCCCCAAGGGCAGCCCTGAAATGACAACCTTGATCGAGGGGGTGTTTGAACAGCGCCGCTTCCTAGATTTGATCCGCGATTTCACCGTGTTTGGTGACAGCGGTTCGGGAATTAGCAAGATTATCGCAGGCTATCACCAGTTTCACGCGGTGCTGAAGGCCGTGGAAAGCACGGTGCGGGCAACCTCTGCGACTGGCGACCGCAAAGTTGGCGTGATCTGGCACACGCAAGGTTCGGGCAAAAGCCTGTTAATGGCCTTCTTTGCCGGGCAACTGGTGCGCAGACCCGAATTGGAAAACCCGACGCTGGTGGTTCTGACTGATCGAAACGATCTGGACAATCAGCTATTTTCGACCTTTTCCATGTGTCGTGACCTGATCCGCCAGACCCCAGTGCAAGCCGAAAGCCGGGATGATCTGCAGAACGTGTTGAACCGGACTTCTGGAGGGGTGATATTTACCACAATTCAGAAGTTCTCGGATACAAAGATGACGGACCGACGCAATGTAGTTGTCATCGCGGATGAAGCCCACCGTAGCCAATACGGTTTTAAGGCGAGAATTGACCGCAAGACCGGCGAGATCGCCTATGGCTTTGCTAAATACCTGCGTGATGCGCTACCCAATGCGTCATTCATCGGCTTCACCGGAACGCCGATCGAAAAGGACGATGTGAACACACCGGCGGTGTTTGGCGACTACATCGATGTTTACGATATCACTCGTGCGGTTGAAGACGGCGCGACAGTGCCGATCTATTACGAAAGCCGCCTGGCGCGGATAGAACTGCCCGAGGATGAAAAACCTCGGATTGACGCCGAAATCGAGACGCTGACTGAAGACGAGACTTTGAGTGAACAGGAAAATCTCAAGCGGAAATGGTCCACCGTCGAGGCGTTGGTGGGGGCCGAAAAACGCCTGAGGATGGTTGCGGATGACCTGGTGCATCATTTTGAATGCCGTGTGGAGGCCATGAATGGTAAGGCCATGATCGTCTGCATGAGCCGCCGGATATGTGTGGCACTCTACAACGCCATCGTCGCCCTGCGCCCGAACTGGCATTCGGAGGACGACAAGGGAGGTGCGGTCAAAATCGTTATGACCGGTTCCGCATCCGACCCGCAGGACTGGCAGGCCTATGTCGGCAACAAGGCCCACCGGAATCTTTTGGCAAAACGCATCAAAGACCCGGACGACCCGCTGAAACTGGTGATCGTGCGGGACATGTGGCTGACCGGGTTTGATGCGCCTTCCCTGCACACCATGTATATCGACAAGCCGATGAAGGGACACGGGTTGATGCAGGCGATTACCCGGGTCAACCGGGTGTTTCGCGACAAACCGGCGGGGCTGGTGGTGGACTATATCGGCATTGCCCAGAACCTGAAAAACGCACTCGGACAATATTCAGAGAACGACCAAAGGCAGGCAGGTATCGATGAAGCCGAGGCCGTTGCCGAGATGCTCAAACGATTTGGCATCATTCAAGACATGTTTCACGGGTTTGATTACAGCGATGGTTTGACTGGGACACGGAAAGAGCGATTGACCGTAATGGCCGGTGCAATGGACTGGATTTTATCTAAACAACACGAAGCCGCCGAACAAGAAACAACTGACGAGGCCAAGAAGAAAGCACACCGGCGATATCAGGACGCTGTTCTGGCGCTGTCAAAAGCCTTTGCCCTTGCTGCCGCCAGCAACGAGGCACGTGGCATCCGAGTTGAAGTTGGCTTTTTCCAGACCATTCGCGCCGCACTGGTAAAATCTTCTCAGGCTTCTGGAGGCCCGATCGCAGGCAAGCTGCTGGCGGTTCAGCAAATTATTGACAGATCATTAGTTTCAACCGAAATCGTCGATATTCTGTCCGCCGCCGGGCTCATATCCCCCGACATATCCATCCTGTCAGAGGAGTTTCTTGCCGAAATCCAACAGATGGAGAAAAAGAATCTCGCGCTGGAAGTCATGAAGAAACTGCTGAATGATAAGATTTCGTCGCGAAGCCAATCGAACATCGTTGAGAGCAGGCATTTCTCTGAGCGGTTGGCCGACGCAGTGGCGCGTTATCATAGGAATGCGATCACGACGGCTGAGGTTGTGCGGGAACTGATCAACCTTGCCCGTGAGATTCGCGAGGCCCGCATGCGCGGCGAGGATGAAGGTCTGTCCGCTGACGAAATCGCTTTTTACGACGCACTGGCCCAAAACGAAAATGCAATTGATGAGATGGGTAATGACTCCCTCAAACTCATCGCGCACGAGCTTCTTGAGGGATTGAAAACCAATATCACGGTTGACTGGTCACGACGGGAAAGCGCCAGGGCGCGCATGCGGGTTTTGGTCAAACGAATATTAAGACGCTACGGGTATCCGCCTGATCTTCAGTATGCGGCCATTCAGACGGTGTTACAACAGGCCGAAGCTTTGTCGGAGCAATGGGACGAATCACCCACCTGCGGCACTATGAGAACAACGAGAGACTACCGGAATGATCACAAGTCACGTAAAATCGCTCAAACCAGAAGTGCTTGAAATCCTTGAATGGCGAGAGGTGAAACAAAACCATGATGAACAACATCTCTCCCAACGTAAGCTTGCCAGACCGATTGCGCTTTCTGTTACTTGGGATCAATTCGTAGCGTTCCCATTTCTCAAAGGTTTTTTGCGAAATCATCGAGACAACAAAACAGTGCAATGTTAGAAACGGACATGAGGGAGCTCCGATCGTGTTGTGGCAAATATGATTTTGAATCACGCTAAACGTGATTTGGAAAGCCATCTCAACAAACCGCTTATCCAGAATCGGGGTTATTCACCAAACTGGGATGTAATTGCGAAACACTGATTCGTAAGGGAATAGCTGTTCAAGTCATGACAAAGATACTGCTTGCTGAAAATAACCATGATATGCGCCGTTTTTTGGAAAAAACGCTTGATACGGCCGGGTATCACGTAATCGCCTTTGACAATGGTGCAAGTGACTATGGTCGTCTGCGTAAGAGTCTTTCACTCTGCTGCTCACCGATATTGTGATGCCGGAAATGGATGGTGTTGAACTGGCACGCCGGATAACTGAAATTGATCCAGATATGAAAGTTATGTTTATTACCGATTTTGTAGCCGTGGCACTCAATCCGGAATCAAATACTCCAAAAGATGCAAAAGTTCTTTCCAAGCCGTTTCATTTGCATAATCTGGTAGCTGAAGTTGAAAAAACGCTGGCCACAGCCTGATCCATTAACACACAGGGCTTTCCACGCCAGAACCAAACAATGATGATTTTACATCTTGCCAGTTGTCGGGAGCAGCCTGAAAATGAAACAAAACCCGCCTCCGTTTTTCGCGATCAATAATAATCTTTACTATTCAACCTATTGTGAATTATTTGTCTGGTTTATTATATAAATCCCCTCCGTTGGATACTGAACTTTCCTTCTAGCTGTAGCTACCAGCCGCTACGGCTCTCTCGGATCAACCGGCCGCTATCTGGTCTGCACCGTCACTGCCGGTAGCTCCCACATCTGATCTGATTCTAATTCAACCGGAAAGCTATCGGCCTTCAGGGGCAGATCAAAGCCGCGGCACTCTAGGCGACCTTGGGGGATTCGTAGTGAATCGGTACCATGTCGAACAGGGGAATATTGCCACAGAGAGGCACACCATGAAATTCATTCCGATCCTAGCGGCAATCCTGTTGGCCGGTTGCGTGAGCCGGGGAGAAACACGAATCGGTGTGTACGGGAACCTGCCCGTGGCATCCGCCGTGACCGCAAAAACGATTTTCAGATATGACGAGCATAGAAACACTACGAAAATTACCGGCCCTGTAGTTGTTACCGACGATCTGGCGGAAAGTGGTTTTTTCAGGCATCAATATCTCTTGCACACTACGCAATCGTCTACCGTGGGCGAGTTTTCCACCATACAACTGCACGTGATTTCGATGCTGCCAAGCTGGGCTTATTTGGACACGGCCTACAGCGAGGGGAAACAACTGGATCTAGTGCGGGTCGGCCGTCGATTCCGGACCGGTCAATTCGACTCGGATGTCATCGAAGAAGTGATCATTAATCTGACAATGGACGACCTATTTGAGTTAGCGACAACGGACTCCTTCACTGTAAAAATTGTGGGAAGTTGGGGCCATATCATCATTGCCGTCCCGGGAACGTACTTTCGCGGGTTCCTGGGCGCACTCGAAACCAGGAGCAGTTCCACATAAAATTATTCTGAACCCGTCCTCACCGTATTGGTTCTTTTCCGGCCGCAATCTTCCTCCGAACCAAACGCTACCTGCAGCAAAATTCAGTGCGCCTCGTCCCAGTTAGAGCCGATGCCCACGTCCACCACCAACGATACCGAAAGATCAATCGAAGGAAGTGCTGCTTCCCGCATAACGGACATTGCCACTTCCCCTGTCTTTTCGGCCTCGGCGACCGGAGCCTCGAATACAAGTTCGTCATGGACCTGCAGAAGCATTCGGCTTGAAAGCTTCGCCTTGGCAAGGGCATCGGGAATTCGGACCATCGCCCGCTTGATGATATCGGCCGCCGTCCCTTGGAGAGGAGCGTTGATCGCCTGGCGCTCCGCATGCCCCCGCCTTCCGGGGGCACCGCCCTTAATGTCAGGGATGTGGATGCGCCGACCGAACAACGTCGTGACAAAACCCATCTCCCGCGCACTCTCCCGGCAAAGATCCATGTACTCGCGCAGGCCGGGATAGGTTTCGAAATAGATATCGATGTATTCCTGCGCTTCCTTCTGCGTAACATCGATCTGGCGGGCAAGACCAAATGCGGAGAGTCCGTAAATGATCCCGAAGTTGATTGCCTTAGCTCGACGACGCAAATCCGTGAAATCACCCGTTCCGTTTGAACCGAAAACCCGTTCGGCGGTGAGGGCATGGATGTCACTTCCTTCGGCGAACGCCCGCCTAAGTGATTCTATTCCGGCGACTTCGGCGAGCAGACGAAGTTCAATCTGTGAATAGTCCGCACACACGAGCACATATCCCTTAGGTGCGATGAACGCCTTGCGGATGCGCCGCCCCTCCTGGGTGCGGACAGGAATGTTCTGGAGGTTGGGTTCGTTGGAAGAAAATCGTCCTGTCACCGCTCCAGTGATGTGAAACGAGGTATGCACCCTCCCCGACCCCTCGCTGTGCTTGAGAAGCGCATCGACATAGGTGCCCTTGAGCTTGGCAATCTGACGCCAAGCAAGGACGCGGGCAGGAAGTTCATGTCCTTCTGCGGCAAGGTCTTCAAGAACCGAGGCCTCCGTGGTAGCTCTGCCGCTTTTTTTGGTCATCCTCCTTGGTGCGATCTTCATTTCATCGAACAGAACCTCGCCAAGCTGCTTCGGGGAAGCGATCTTGAAGGGCCTCCCAGCAAGTTCGTGGATTTCTCTCTCTATCTCGACCAAGCGGGAAGAGAAATCCTTGCTCAGGGCCCCAAGGGCGCGGCGATCAATGGCGATTCCCTCTAGTTCCATCCCGGCAATCACCGGCACAAGCGGACGCTCGATGGTTTCGTAGACAGAAACCAGTCGCTCCCTGAGAAGCCTCGGTCGCAGGACGCTGTGAAGCTGAAGAGCAAGATCGGCGTTTTTTGCGGCGTAATCGCGCGCCGCCTCCAACTCGACCCGGGAGAAGGGAATCCGTTTCTTCCCTTTCCCGCACACGTCGTCGTAAGAGGGGGCATCAACGCCGAGATGATGCTTGCTCAAGCTGTCCAGGGAATGGCCCTGACGGCCCGCATCAAGAACGAAGGAAATGAGCATAACGTCATCCCAAGGACTGAGATCGATACTGCCCGAGAAGCGAAACAGACCCGCGACACGCTTGAGATCCATTCCCACCTTGAGGACCCCCGGATCCTCGAGGAGGTCGCGGAGTCGATCGAATGCGCTCTTCGCAGGTAGCTGATTAGGACCGCATGCGAAAAGATCAGCGTCGCCACCACCCTCGGCCCTGTGACCCAACGGGATGTAACAAGCCTGACCGGGAACGGATGCCAGAGCGATGCCAACAGGGGCTGAATAGGTTTCAGGAAAGTCCGTCTCGACGCCTACGGCGACAATTCCTGCCTCCTGAGCCCTTTCAATCCAGATATCGAGGCTTTCGATGGTGTCCACGATTTCGTAGCTGCCCTCTTCCGGCACCTCGATCCTCAATGATGAGGGGGAAGAAAGCGTGTCACTTCGCAGAAGAGATCTTTCCGCACGGCGGAGCAGGCTCCCGAAGTTCTGTTCACTCAGGAAAGTGCGCAATACTTCCGGATCAGGAGCGCGTCGGGCGAAAGAATCAAGTGAATCTTTCACGGGGACGTCACGACGAAGTGTCGCAAGGGTGTAACTCATTCGAGCATCGTCGGCATGCTTGAGCAGGCGTTCCCGACGTTTTGGCTGGCTTACCTCGGAAGCACCCTTGAGCACGCCCTCGAGGGATCCGAACCGGAGAACGAGCTCAGCAGCAATCTTGACGCCAATCCCCGGAACGCCCGGAATGTTGTCACTGGAATCCCCGGCAAGCGCCTGCACGTCGATGACCTTGTCGGGAGACACGCCAAATTTCTTCTCCACCTCCACCGTGCCAACCGGCGTAAAATCGACCGGCGAGCACATGCGCACCTTCCCTCCCACGAGCTGCATCATGTCCTTATCGTTGGAGAGGATCTCAACCTCCCAGCCTGCCTCGTGTGCCTGCTCGGCATAGGTGGCAATGAGGTCATCTGCCTCGAAGCCTTTCATTTCGACTGCAGGAAGGCCAAAGGCCCGTGTCGCCTCGCGCACCAACGGAAACTGCGGAACGAGATCCTGCGGCGCAGGAGGACGGTTCGCCTTGTAGTCGACGAAAATTTCATTGCGGAAAGATTTTCCGCTCGCGTCAAAAATGACAGCGAGGCTGTCGCACTCCACTTCCTGGAAGAGCTTCATGAGCATGTTGCAGAAGCCGTAGACGGCCCCGACGGGCGTACCGTCGGGTCGGGTGAGATCCCCCATCACGTGGTAGGCCCGAAAGAGATAACCCGAACCGTCGACGAGAATCAGGCGGCGCGCCTCGGCCATGCGACTCAATGCCTTTTGCGTACGTAGCGGCGACCGCAGTACGGACAGTCAATCTGCCTATCTACCTCAAGGGTGAGATATACGCGAGGATGCCCGAGCGCGCCGCCACCGCCGTCGCAAGCGACGCGGTCTTCACACACTTCTATCGTCTCGGGAGCATCCATCGTTGTCTCGGCAACACTCGACAATGCTACAAAACGCAGGCGCGCCATTGCCCTTGCCGACGGTGGATGGTAGGGACAGGTGCAACATCATGCCAGACTCCGCCGCCCCCTCCCCCATCTCCGGCAACCCGGGGAATACCCCGGCGATCCGCATCCGCGGACTTGAGAAAATCTACGCCGCAAGTGGCGGTCAGCCACCCCAGCACGCACTCCGCAGCGTTGACCTCGATATCCCGACCGGTTCGATGTTCGGGCTTCTCGGCCCCAACGGAGCGGGGAAATCAACGTTGATCAACATCCTTGCCGGCTTGGTTCTCAAAACCGAAGGAAACGTCCAAATCGCTGGACATGATCTCGATTCCAATTGGCGCCAAGCGCGGCTTTCGATCGGCGTGATGCCGCAGGAACTCGTCATGGATCCGTTCTTCACGCCCAAGGAAACCTTGAACTTGCAGGCGGGCCTTTACGGAGTACCCCGGAGCGAACGAAGGACGAATGAACTTCTCGAGGCGGTGGGACTTTCCGACAAATCGGACGTGTACGCTCGGACGCTCTCAGGCGGCATGCGCAGGCGCTTGATGATCGCTAAGGCAATGGTGCATCGCCCACCGATCCTCATTCTTGATGAACCGACGGCGGGTGTGGATGTGGAGCTCAGACAAGCACTATGGCGAGAGGTGCGGGCAATCAACAAGGCGGGAGCGACGATCTTGCTCACGACGCACCATTTCGAGGAGGTGGAGGCGATGTGCGATCGCATCGCCATCATTGATCAGGGGAAAGTGATCATGAACGGACCGATGCACGAGATGGTAGCCCGCCTTGACCAGAAAGACTTGACACTGCACCTCGCCGAACCCCTCGACACCATCCCGAAATCCCTTTCCGATGTGGACGTGAATCTTCAGGATTCACGAACGATGATCGTGCGCTTCCATCCCACGGAAATCCGTAGCATCGATCTCCTCGAAAAGGTGCGGGAGGCGGGAATCTCCGTGGAAGACTTCACAACCGGAGAACCGAGTCTGGAAGATCTTTTCCTCAGCCTTACGAGTCACAAGAACAAGAAAGCCCAACAATAGGTTTTCGCCCGTAGGGGCTAAGATACGATTCCGCGTGCCGCATCCGTAGCTCAACTGGATAGAGCGCTGCCCTCCGGAGGCAGAGGTTGCAGGTTCGAGTCCTGCCGGATGCGCCATAGAAGTTTGGAGTTTCCTATGTGGATATCAGGTTTGTTTCTCTTAGGCCTTGCCCTGCTTTCTTTCCTAGTCGGGATTTTCGCAAGCAGCCCGTCCATCGCCGGGGCATGGGCAGAGATTGATGCCAACAGCCTTGTTGGCTTCCAAGGATTTATCGATCAATGGCTGGATCCTGATCCAGGAAACCCAACCATCTGGTTCGACTACGTACTTCCCGTCCTCGGGATGTCCGTCTTCCACGGGGCAGCAGCCCTACTTGCCGTCATCGGGGCGATCGTCCTGCTCGTTGGCCGGATGCGCGCCTGAACACGCGCAACGGCAGACGCTTCTAGCGGTGGACGGGGATCGTGAACTCGGCCCCGATACCCGGTTCCGTAGGCCAGCGCGCCGTCATGGTCTTGATGCGGGTATAGAAACGAACCCCCTCCAAACCGTGGGTGTTTGAGGAACCGAAAAGAGAGTTCTTCCAGCCCCCGAACGTGTGGTAGGCAACCGGGACCGGAATCGGAATATTAATTCCCACCATGCCGATGTTGCATCTCTCGGCGAAATCCCGTGCGACGGCACCGTCACGGGTGAAAATCGATACGCCGTTGCCATAAGGATTGGCACGAACCAGATCAAGGGCACCCTCGTAGTCGTCCACCCGTACCGTCGACAAAACCGGACCGAAAATCTCTTCCTTGTAAATCGTCATCTCCGGCATCACCTGATCGAATAGACAACCGCCCATGTAGAAGCCGTTCTCGTACCCCTGCAACCGGAGTCTTCGCCCATCCACGACAAGTTTAGCCCCTTCCTCAACGCCCTTTGCAACAAGCCCCTCAACCCGCTCAAGTGCCGCACGAGTGACAAGCGGACCCATCTCCGCTTCAGGATCGTTGTGGGGGCCGATTTTGAGATTCCGAACGCGCTCGGAAAGCTTCTCCACAAGAGCATCTCCCACGTTGCCCACCGCCACCGCCACGGAGACCGCCATGCAGCGTTCACCGGCCGATCCGTAAGCGGCACCCAGTAGCGCAGCACTTAC
The DNA here is from genome assembly GCA_965206145.1 of Alphaproteobacteria bacterium. GTDB lineage: Bacteria > Pseudomonadota > Alphaproteobacteria > TMED109 > TMED109 > CBDBIK01. The sequence continues at coordinate 179,859 of CBDBIK010000006.1, read as the reverse complement.
CTTGTCCAGATCTGCATCGGGCATCACAACCAAATGGTTTTTCGCTCCACCCAGAGCCTGCACGCGCTTACCGTGCTCGGCAGAACGGGCATAGATCTCCCGCGCGACCGGAGTTGATCCGACGAAACTCACCGCTTGGATGCCAGAATGGGAGAGAATGGGGTGCACCGCCTCTTTGTCACCGTTGACGACGTTGAGCACGCCAGGAGGTGCTCCCGCCTCCTCGAAGAGTTCGGCAAGTCGAAGCGGGCACGAGGGATCCCGCTCGGAAGGCTTCAGCACGAAGGTATTTCCGCAGGCCGCTGCGAGCGGAAACATCCACAACGGGATCATCGCCGGGAAATTGAACGGAGTAATACCGGCGCACACACCAAGTGGCTGTCGGAAGGACCAAGTGTCAATCCCGCCACCCACTTCGCGGCTGTGCTCCCCTTTGAGAAGGTGCGGGATTCCGCATGCAAACTCGACTACCTCGGCACCTCGCAGTACCGACCCCTTGGCATCGGCATGGATCTTGCCGTGCTCGCGCGACACGAGTTCGGCAATCTCGTCGAGATGCTCCTCCAAGAGTGCGCGGTAGCGGAACATGACCCGCGCCCGCTCAGCAGGCGGAGTGGCGGACCAGGCAGGAAACGCCTCTTCGGCAGCCCGGACAGCCGCGTCGACTTCGGCGGAGCCAGCGAGCGCGACATGGCGGGTAACTTCTCCAGTCGAGGGGTCAAATACTTCGCCGATGCGGCCGCTCTCCCCTTGGGAGAGATTGCCGGCTATGCGGTGTCCGAGCGTTTCCTTCATGTTCAATTCAGGTAGCCTAGGTCATTCCAAACCTTGAAGCTTTCACGAAATTCAGTTAGCGAAGCCAAGGCACGGGCAAAATCCGAATCCTTCTGCGCCTCCTCCTGCGCAACCTCCATCCACGCATCCTCGTAGGCTTGGAGGAATTCATCAGGCCAGCGATGGAGTTGGACGCCCTCAGCCGTAAGACGACTGAGCGCGGGAACCTGCATCGCTTCCCCCTCGGCAAGGCTTTCACGGACCAAGTCGCCGCAGGCCATGTCGAGAAGCGTCTGCTGGCCGAGGGTAAGCTCGTTCCAGCGATCCATATTGACAGTTACGTCAGCCCACGTGGATTGTTGGTGCCAGCCGGGAAAATAGTAATGCTTGGCAATCTGATGGAAGCCAAAGTTCTGGTCGATGGCCGGGCTCGAGAACTCGGTAGCATCAATCGTGCCAAGCTCAAGCGCGGGGTAAATGTCACCACCGGCAAGCAGTTGGGTCGAAACCCCGATCTTCTCCATCACGCGGGCACCAAGCGCGAAAAAGCGCATTTTGAGCCCACGAAGGTCGTCGAGGGAGCGAATCTCCTTTCGGAACCAGCCCGACGCCTCGGGCGGCAGGATCATGCAAGGAAGGCTCTTGATATCGTGGGGCGCATAGAGTTCGTCGAGCATCTCCCGACCGCCTCCCCAATACATCCACGCCATGTACTCAGGTGCGGCCGGACCGAAGGGGATCGAGGCGAAAAGCTGCAAGGCAGGCACCTTTCCGGCCCAAAAGCCCGGAGTGGCCCAACCTGCATCGACGCCTCCGGACGAGACCGCATCGAAGATCTCAAGTGGCGGTACCAAAGCACCTGGCTCAAAGAAGCGGATGTCGACAGTGCCGTTCGAAGCTTCGCGAATCCGGTCAGTCATCCGCATGATTGAGGGACCGAGGATTGGCGTCGAACCCGCGTAGGCACTCGCCAACTTCCAGCGAACCTTTACGTCTGACACCGTAACTTCCTCGGTTTCCATGCCCGGCTCATTTCCCTCGCCATAAAGGGTCGGCCGAAGCGCAAAACCGATCCCAACCCCGACGACCAAAACCACCACAAGAACAAAATTAATTTTCATGGAAGATTCCCCCTCCAGGTTTTCGTCTCGGACGGAGCCTACCGAATCACCATGCCGAGTCATAGAGAAAAACGAGGTACCCTGCATAAAGGGCCACCATTACCGCACCCATTGTCCGCGGGATCCGGACCCGGAACACAACCACTGCAGTAAGTGCCAGGGCTGCAAGCAGCATCACCGTGATGTCCCCAGCGCGCGCTTCTTCTTCGAACCCGATTGGGCTTGCAAGGGCGGCGACGCCCGTGATGCCGAGGATGTTGAAAAGATTGCTCCCAAGGATGCTCCCGAGAGCAAGACCCGGCTGGCTACGGAAAGCCGCGGCAACAACAACCGCAACCTCCGGCAGCGAAGTGCCTACCGCCACGACCGAGAGCCCTATCGTCACTTCGCTCACTCCCAGAACGCGTGCCGTCTGGCTCGCACCCTCGACGAGAAGATCTGCACCGACAGTAACCACGACGAGGCTGACCAGAGCCAAGGGGATCGTGCGTGCAAGCGAGCGAATACGGGAAGGATCAGGAACAATATCCGTCAGTGTCTCGCCCCGTTGAAAAGTGAGCCAGGTCGCAAGCGCAAGCGTGCCCACGAAAATCGCGCCGCCAAGACGGCTCAGTTCGGAGAGATTGAGGACGATGATCGCAAAGATCACCGTTGCCCCCATCATCACCAGGGAATCAACCCGTGTTGATCTGGAGCGAGGTGTCGTGATCGGGTGCACCAGCGCCGCAGCACCAAGAGCAAGCAGGACATTCGCAATATTGGAACCGACAACGTTTCCGACCACGAAACCCGCATGACCTCCGAGTGCTGCGCGGACGGCCACCACAAGCTCTGGCACTGAGGTCCCAAAGGCAACGATGCTCGCACCAATGACGAACGGCGGGACCTCGAGCCGCGACGCCGCCGCAACGGCGTTCCTGGCAAGGGTCTCCCCTCCAAGAGCGAGAAGCACAACCCCCCCGACGATGTAGAGAGCCGTTTCCATGAGAGGGAGAGACCGCGCTTAGCGGCGGCGTGCGATCTGGCGTTTGATATCGCTGATGGCGCGGGCCGGGTTGAGCCCCTTCGGGCAGGTCTTGCTGCAATTCATGATCGTGTGGCAGCGATACAGACGGAACGGATCCTCGAGGGCATCAAGCCGTTCGCCGGTGCGTTCGTCGCGGGTATCCTTGAGCCAGCGTGCCGCCTGCAGCAACGTTGCTGGGCCGAGATAACGATCACCGTTCCACCAGTAGCTCGGACAGCTCGTCGAGCAGCAGAAACAGAGAATACACTCGTAGAGGCCGTCGAGTTCCCGACGTTCCTCCTCGGTTTGGAGGCGTTCGCGTGCCGGCGGTGGGGTGTCGGATTTGAGCCACGGTTCGATTGAGGCGTATTGCGCATAGGCATCAGTGAGGTCGGGCACGAGATCCTTCACGACCGGCATGTGCGGAAGCGGCAGAATCCGGACTTCGCCACGCACGTCCTCGGTAAAACTCGTGCAGGCAAGCGTGTTGGTTCCATCGATGTTCATCGAGCACGAGCCACACACGCCCTCGCGGCAGGAGCGACGGAAGGTGAGTGTGGAATCGATCTCGTCCTTGATTTTGATTAAGGCATCGAGAACCATCGGTCCGCACGAGCCTTGATCCACGTCGTACGTGTCAATCCGCGGTGGTGCGTCGCTATCGGGATCGTACCGGTAGATTCGGAACCGGCGCACGTTGGAAGCACTTTTCGGAGCCTCAAAGTGGTTCCCCTCCGTCATTCGGGAGCCCTTGGGAAGCATGAACTCAGCCATCTTCTTCTCCGTTCTCAATAAACTCTGGGCTTGGGTGGAATGGGATCGATTTCATCCGTGAGAGGCTTTGCGTGAACTGGACGGGAATCGGTCTTGGTCTTGCCGTCATCGAACCACGCGAGCGTGTGGACCATCCAGTCGTCATCGTTCCGATCAGGATAATCTTCGCGGGCATGTGCTCCGCGGCTTTCAGTCCGGTTCTCAGCCGAGCCAATGGTCACCACCGCCTGTTGCAGCAGATTCTCAAGCTCTAGAGTCTCCACGAGATCGGTGTTCCAGATCATTGAACGATCGCTCACGCGTACATCGCCAAAGCCCTTCCATATCTCCTCCATGGCGACGCTACCCTCCCGCAAACTTTCTCCGGTACGGAACACCGCGCAGTGCTCCTGCATCATTTGCTGCATGCGCCCCCGGAGCTGGGAAGTGGGCGTGTCACCGTTTGCGTGACGAAGGCGGTCAAAGCGGGCAAGCACTTCCTCTTCGGCAGCGGCCAGGGGGGAGAGATGCTTCTCCCCGGGGGTGTGAGTTTCTCCCACCCGCAGGGCTGCGGCACGCCCGAAGACGACAAGATCAAGGAGCGAATTGGAACCCAGCCGATTGGCACCGTGGACCGAGACACACGCTGCCTCTCCCACCGCCATCAGCCCAGGTGCGACAGCATCATCACCGCCGTCCTTGGACACCACCTCGCCGTTATGAAGAACCGGGATGCCTCCCATGTTGTAGTGGCAGGTGGGCAGCACCGGAATCGGTTCTTTCGTCACGTCAACGCCACCGAAAATGCGAGCAAGCTCGGCGATGCCCGGAAGACGTTCGGCGACCACATCGGCATCCAAGTGCTCAATGTGGAGATGGACGTGATCTTTGCGTTCGCCGACCCCCTTGCCTTCCCTGAGTTCGAGAGTGATCGCGCGGCTCACCACGTCACGCGAAGCAAGATCTTTGGCGTGCGAGGCGTAACGCTCCATGAAACGTTCATTCTCGCTATTGGTGAGATAGCCGCCTTCCCCGCGCACGCCTTCGCTAATGAGACATCCTGCCCCGTAGACACCCGTGGGATGGAATTGCACGAATTCCATGTCTTGTAGCGGCAGCCCGGCACGAAGAATCATCGCATTGCCATCGCCCGTGCAGATATGCGCAGAGGTGCAAGAGAAATAGATCCGCCCGTAGCCGCCGGTGGCGAGAATGACTACGTGGGCACGGAAACGGTGAATAGTACCGTCCTCAAGGCACCAGGCGAGCACTCCCCGACACACACCCTGCTCATCCATCAGGAGGTCGAGGACGAAATACTCAATGAAGAATTCAGCCGAATTACGGAGCGACTGTTGGTACAGCGTGTGGAGAATCGCATGTCCCGTCCGATCGGCAGCAGCACAGGTACGATGGGCCGGTGGGCCTTCGCCGTACTCGGTGGTCATACCACCGAAGGGACGCTGGTAGATGGTGCCCTCGGGCGTTCTCGAAAACGGAACGCCATAATGCTCCAGCTCAACCACGGCCGACACAGCCTCACGGCACATGTATTCGATGCTGTCCTGGTCGCCCAGCCAGTCGGACCCCTTGACGGTGTCGTACATGTGCCAACGCCAATCGTCGGCACCCATGTTACCCAAGGCCGCGCTAATACCGCCCTGGGCGGCAACCGTATGACTACGGGTCGGGAACACTTTGGAAATACAAGCCGTACGGAAGCCCTTCTCGGCAAGCCCCAGCGTGGCACGGAGCCCTCCCCCGCCTGCACCCACGACAACGACGTCATAGGTGTGATCGACGATATCGTAGGTCGCCATCATGCAAATCCCGAGAAAATGCGAATCACCGAAAGGAACGAAACCACGGCGGCAATCCAGAAGCTACCAGCAAGAATGGCGAGAAAGACGGTCCTGCGGGCTGCAGAATCCACATAGTCCTCAACGACAACCCGGACCCCGAGCCAGCCATGCCAAAGGCCCGCACCGAGGAAGAGAAGAAGAAGTGCGGCGTTCTGGAGGCACGCGACGCTCTCAACGAATCCAGCATGGCCCAAGCCTGCCAGGCGGACAACGAGGACAGCAAACCACAGGCTGAGAGGGACGAGGGCGACAGCCGTCAAACGTTGCGCCCACCAATGGGCGGCCCCCTCGTGAGCTGAGCCGAGACCGCGGGCGCGGGCAAGTGGTGTGCGGGAGGTCACGTGAGGAGCGCCCAGGCCCATGCGGACAAAGTAAGCACGATCGTGACCACCACGACGGCCCACCCGCTCATGTTCACCGACGAGAGCTCAAAACCGATTCCAGCATCCCAGAAGAGATGCCGAATGCCGTTCGCAAGGTGATAGAAAAGGGCGACGGTGAAACCCACCAGGATGATCGTGCCAACCCACGAACCGAGAGCGGCCTCAACGAAAGCGAAGGCTTCGGGCCCAAACGCGGCAGCGGCGAGGGCCCAGACAAGACCCGCCATGCCAATGGCGAGCGCAAGACCTGATAAACGATGAAGAATCGACAGGACGGAAGTGATTTCCGGTTTGTAAATGCTCAAGTGGGGAGACAGCGGGCGATTCGAGCGCTCGACCATGCAACGACCCTCTTTCTCAGGCACCCCTCGAACTCATCCTAGCAAGACGAACAGGAATCTACATGTTTTGGGAGAACGCCACCGGCGAGACTCAGGCCGCACCCGCAAGCTCCTCGATGGCCTCCGCCTTGGCCACAGTGCGGCGCGCAATTTCCACGTGGAGGTTCTCGATTAGCTTGCCATCAAGCAAGGTCACGCCCTTGCCTGCCGCTTCCGCCTCGGCGTGAGCCTCAATGATCTGCCGAGCATGCTTCACCTCTCCCCCGGAGGGGCCAAATATTTCATTGGCGGGCGAGAGAGTCTTCGGGTGGATGAGCGTCTTGCCATCGAAACCGAGCTCCCTGCCTTGACGGCACTGCTCACGGAACCCCTTGTCGTCGCCAAGGTCGAGGTGAACGCCGTCGAGGGCAACAAGACCATTTGCGCGGGCTGCCAATAGACAGATCGAAAGCGAATAAAGCATTGGGGAACGGTCCTCGGTGTGTTCAGCCGAGAGGTCTTTTGTGAGATCGGAAGTGCCCATGATGAGCCCCCCAATCCCTGGAACTGCCGCAATTTCAGCCACTTCGAGAATGCCGCGGGGAGTTTCAAGCATGCACCAGAGAAGAATATCGGAGGATCCACCGGCTTTGCCTACCTGGACACGAACATCTTCGATCATTTTTGCCGATTCGACTTTGGGAATAACGATCCCACCAGGACCGGCGGGAGTAATCTCGGCGATATCACCAACGCCCCATTCGGTATCGAACCCGTTCACCCGCACCATCACGTAACGAGGGGCATAGCCACCTTGTTTCACCGCATCACGAACGCGCTCGCGACTTTCTTCCTTGGCACTGGGAGCGACCGCATCCTCAAGGTCGAGGATCAGTGCGTCGGCTGGAAGGGTTTTGGCTTTTTCTAGGGCGCGAGCGTTGGCACCCGGCATATAGAGGACGCTACGAAAAGGGCGTTCAGAAATCCGCACCAACACCATCTCCTGGAAGGAAGGGTACGATCATACATTCGGTCGGTGGCCGAGGATCAAGCTTTGCCCGTAGCGTCTGCGCCCGTATCGCCGAAGGAAACCGACTCTCCGCATCCGCATCGAGCGATTTCATTGGGATTCTGGAAAACGAACCGGGAGTGCAGAATATCCTCCTCCCAGTCGATCCGGGAGCCCACAAGAAACATCACTGCCGCCGGATCAACGAACACCTGCACTCCGCGGTCCTCGATCACCTCGTCGCCGTCCCGGGCTTCGTCGGCGTAGGCGACATCGTAGGCAAGTCCTGAACATCCGCCCGTGCGAAGGGCGATGCGGAGGCCTTGGGTTGCAGCTCCATGGTCCGCGATCATCGCCCGTGCCTTTTCGGCAGCAACAGCAGTGAGCGTGAGAAATTTTGTAGCTTCCATCATCGATACCTCCTAAAAGAATCCAAGTTCGAGCCGGGCGGCCTCGCTCATGCGGTCCGGGCTCCAGGGCGGATCCCAAACGATCTCCACCTTCACCTCGCCTACACCGTTCACCGTGCGCACCGCTTCCTCCACCTTAGCCGGGATGTACTGGGCTTCCGGGCAGTTAGGAGTAGTAAGTGTCATGGTGATGTCGATGTCCTTGCCTTCCTTGATGTCGACGTCATACACAAGCCCGAGTTCCCAAATGCTCACCGGAATTTCAGGATCGTAAACCGTCTCGAGTGCTGCCACGATCCGCGGCCGCATTGCCTCGATCTCTTGGTCTGCACCCGTTCCTCCGGGCACGAGGTCCGGAACGGCCGTGGCATCATCTGTCATGTCATCCATCATCTTATTCCGTCTTGATCGTGTCCGCGCCGCCCTCGACGGCAGCGCGGAGCGTATGCCAGGGAAGGGTGGCGCATTTGACCCGCATCGGGAACTCACGCACACCCAACAGCACCTCAAGCTTGTCCAATCCCTCGGTGGATGCCTCCTGGTTGGTGAGGAGCTCCTGGAAACGTCGGAAGACATCGAGCGCATCGGAAACGGTGCGGCCTTTCAGCATCTCCGACATCAGGGATGCCGCCGCGACTGAAATCGCGCAACCTTTGGCGTCAAAGCGGACATCGAAGATCTGCTCGTCGCGCACGTCCACGTCGAGCGCAATCTGGTCACCGCAAAGTGGGTTATGGCCACTGGCAGTACCGCTAGGAGCCTTTAGCCGTCCAGCATTCCGGGGGCTTCGGCTGTGGTCGATGATCACCTCCTGGTAGAGATCGCGTAGGTCGTTCATGATCCGAAGATCTCCCGTACCCTGCCCAGTCCATCGACAAGAGCATCGAAGTCAGCCTCGTTGGTGTAGACACCCGCCGAGGCACGCACCGTAGCCGCCACGTCGAAATGCCGCATCGCCGGCTGAGCGCAGTGGTGGCCAACCCGAACCGCTACTCCCTCCTGGTCGAGCACGGTGCCCACGTCATGGGGATGAACCCCTTCCCACACGAACGAGATCACACCAGCGCGTTTCTTTGGCTCGCCCACCAGACGGACACCGTCAACCTCCCGAAGATGGCGGAGTCCGTGCATCAGCACCTTCTCCTCACGCGCGGAGATCGCCTCTAGCCCGATCTCCTGCAGATAGTCGATGGCGGCAGCAAGACCAATGGCACCGGCAATGTTGGGCGTGCCCGCCTCGAAACGGGCGGGGGGCGGGGCGTAGGTGGTACGCTCGAACGTGACCTCTTCAATCATTTCCCCACCACCTTGCCACGGCGGCATTTTCCGCAACAGCTCGCGCCTCCCGTAAAGCACGCCGATCCCCGAAGGGCCGTAGAGCTTGTGTCCGGAGAAGGTGTAGAAGTCGCAGCCTAGATCTCGCACGTCTACGGGCATGTGCGGTACCGCCTGACACCCGTCAACAAGTGTGAGAATTCCACGTTCGCGCGCACGTTGCGCGATCGCGCGGGTCGGCAGCACAGTGCCGGTCGCGTTGGCGACATGGGCAAAGGCGATCATGCGAGTGGCATCGTTCACCTCCGCAAAGATGGCCTCCTCATCGAGATTGCCGTCAGCATCGGCCAGCGCCGGGCGGATCATGATTCCGGTGGAATCGCGCAACAACTGCCAGGGGACGATGTTGGAGTGGTGCTCAAGCACGGTGAGCACCACCTCATCGCCAGAGTTGAGGTACCCGCCGCGGCCCAGTCCTGCCGCAACGAGGTTGATTGCCTCGGTCGCGCCCCGGAGAAACACGATCTCCTCGGCGTGTTCCGCCCCGAGAAAGTCCTTCGCCGTCTCCCGAGCTTCCTCGTAACGTTGGGTAGCGCGGGCACTCAGATCGTAGACCCCGCGATGAACGTTGGCGTAATCCTCAGCGTAGAAATCGCGAAGCACATCGAGCACTGCACGGGGCTTTTGGGCACTCGCCGCGCTGTCGAGATAGGTAAGCGGCTTTCCGTTCATCATCTCGGTGAGAATCGGGAAATCGCGGCGCATCGCCTCGACGCGGGAGGGCATCCTAACGAGGGCAGGTGCACTCACGAGCCCCTCCCTACCAACAGGAGATCCAGCCGGTCACGAACGGTCTGCAAGACGAGACCACGTAACGCCTCGCCTTCAATCCCGGTCACGACGGCTTCGACAAAGGCTTCAATCAGGAGAGCCTCGGCCTGCCATTCCGGAACACCCCGGGAGCGAAGATAGAAGAGCGCCTCGGCGTTGATCTCGCCGGTGGCGGAAGCGTGGCTGCAGGCTACGTCATCGGTGAGAATTTCGAGTTCGGGCTTGCTGTCGACGCGGGCTTCGGGATCAAGGAGCAGGTTGTGGTTTTCCATCCGGGCGTCTGTCCCGCCTGCGTCGGGGCGGACGCGAATGCGTCCCTGGAAACCGCCGCGCGCCGTATCGCGGAGCACGCTCCGCCAAGTCTGGGTACTTGATCCACCCGGTGCCTCGTGATCAATACGGGTGAGCGCATCAACATGACAAGCCGCTTGCGCAAGACAAAGACCATCAACATGAACCCGGGCATTCTCGCCTCCGAGAACAGCGCGGGTCTCGGTGCGACAAGCACCCGCTGTTCCTGCAAGGACGAAGCCCGACAGGGTCGCATCTTTCGCAAGACGCGCATGGGCAACGTCCATAAGAACGGTATCGGCAGCCTCAAGATCGAGACGGACATGTTTGAGGTCCGCAGCGATCCCGATCGTGAGATCGCTCACGACGTTGATCCAGACGCCCCCGTCCCCCTCTGGAGTCTCCCGGTTCCCACTGGCGCGAATCTCCATCACCTCGGCGGAGGCACCCGCCCCGAGGAAAACAAGATTACGCAGATGATGGGCACGCGATGGACGAGCATTACTCGAGATATGAATGATCTCGACGGGAGTTTCCAAACGAACGCCATCCTCGAGGCGAAGAACGGCACCGTCAGCCGCAAGGGCGGCGTTGAGCGCGACAAGTGCCTGAGGTCTGCGATCGGTCCGACGGGAAAGACGTTGTTCAGCAAAGGTTGCGGGATCGCCAACAAGGTCACGGATCCCGTCGGGTTCCTCGGAAAGGACGGTGCTGAGTGCCTGCAGTGAGACTCCCGACGGAAGATCTCCAAGTGAGGACAAATCTGCACTGGCACAGCCATCGACAAAAACGAGCCGGTGGCGAGAGCCATCAATCTGGGGCACGCCAGACGCAAGATCCGCATCCGGAGACAGTGTCTCGCTGACCGGTGCAAAGGGAGCCCGAGTGAGGGCACCGACCGGCGACGAGCGCCACTCCTCAACGCTCAGAGAGGGAAGTCCGTCCTCCTCGAATTGACGGATCGCCCGCTCGCGAAGATCTTCAAGCCACGGCAAACCTGCACCCGGGAGGGTGGAGCGGCAGGTATCAAATGCTTCGCGCTGGTGAAGCCCCCAAGTCTTGTGCGCATTCTCAGGTTGCGAAGGAAGCATAGCCGTCCTTTTCCAACTCACGAGCGAGATCAGCATCGCCCGAACGAGCGATGCGGCCCTCGACCAGAACATGCACGGTGTTGGGCACGATATGGTCGAGAAGCCGCTGGTAGTGGGTAATCACGAGCATTGCGCGGGCAGGATCGCGCATGGCGTTCACGCCTTCGGCGACGATGCGGAGGGCATCAATATCAAGCCCGGAATCGGTCTCGTCGAGAATCGCAAGGCGAGGTTCCAACATGGCCATCTGGAAGATCTCGTTGCGCTTCTTCTCGCCTCCAGAGAAGCCCGCGTTCACATCGCGGCGCAGGAAACTTTCGTCCATGCGAAGAGTCGAGAGGATTTCCTTGGTACGACGGAGGAAGTCGATGGCATCAATCTCCTCCTCACCACGGGCCTTGCGCTGGGCATTCATGGCGGTGCGGAGAAAAGTGGCGTTGACGATGCCGGGGATCTCGACAGGGTACTGGAAAGCGAGAAAAACTCCTTCGATGGCGCGCTTCTCCGGGTCCATCAAGAGAAGTTCTCGACCCTCGTAGAGGACTTCCCCCGCAGTCGTCTCATACCCCTTGCGTCCGGCCAAGATGTTAGAAAGGGTTGATTTGCCGGCTCCGTTCGGCCCCATGATGGCAACCACCTCGCCTGCGGCAACGGAGAGATCGACGCCGCGGAGGATCTTCTTCCCTCCGACACTCGCCTCAAGGCCACGAATCTCAAGCATTGGTGCGCTCATCCGACAGCTCCTTCAAGACTGATGCCGAGGAGCTTCTGAGCCTCGACGGCAAACTCCATAGGTAGGTGCTGCAACACTTCGCGACAGAAACCGTTGACGATGAGCGACACTGCCGCTTCGGGGTCGAGCCCACGCTGGCGGCAGTAGAAAATCTGGTCGTCGCTAATCCGCGTGGTGGTCGCCTCGTGTGCAACTTCGGCGGAGGGATTGCGAACGTCAATGTAGGGAACAGTGTGCCCCCCGCAGGTACTGCCGATGAGAAGCGAATCGCACTGGGTGAAGTTGCGGACACCGGCGGCCTTGGGCTGGACACGGACGAGGCCGCGATAGGTCTGCTGGCCGTGCCCAGCGGAAATTCCCTTGGAGATGATGGTGCTCTTCGTGTCGCGGCCGATGTGGATCATTTTCGTGCCAGTGTCCGCCTGCTGGCGACGGTTAGAGATGGCAACGGAGTAGAACTCACCACTTGAGCGATCACCTTGGAGGATGACGCTGGGATACTTCCAGGTGATTGCCGATCCGGTCTCGACCTGGGTCCAAGAAATGCGGGAATCCGCACCCCGGCAGGCACCACGCTTGGTCACAAAATTGTAGATACCGCCCTTTCCTTCATCGTCGCCGGGATACCAATTCTGGACTGTGGAGTACTTGATTTCCGCACCTTCCAAGGCGACGAGTTCGACGACAGCGGCATGGAGCTGGTTTTCATCGCGCATCGGGGCAGTGCAACCCTCGAGGTAAGACACGTGACTTCCCTCGTCGGCAACGATCAGGGTGCGTTCGAACTGGCCTGTGCCTGCAGCATTGATGCGGAAGTACGTGCTGAGCTCCATGGGACAGCGCACGCCGGGCGGTACGTAGACGAAGGATCCATCGCTGAAAACGGCCGAATTAAGGGCAGCGTAAAAATTATCGCCTTGGGGGACGACGCTACCGAGGTACTTTTGGACGAGGTCGGGATGGTCGCGCACCGCTTCGGAGATCGGACAGAAAACGACCCCCATCTCGGCCAGCTTACCTTTGAAGGTGGTGGCAACTGAAACACTGTCGAAGACGGCATCGACAGCGACGTTTCCAGCCCCTGCAACGCCGGCGAGAACTTCCTGCTCACGCAGCGGAATGCCGAGCTTCTCGTAGGTGCGGAGAATCTCCGGATCGATCTCGTCGAGACTCGCCGGACCGTCGCCTTCGCGCTTGGGTGCTGCGTAATAGCAGGCATCCTGGAAATCGATTGACGAGTAGTGGACATTCGCCCACGTGGGCTCAGCCCCCTCCATCCCCTGCCACATACGAAATGCCTTGAGACGCCACTCGAGAAGCCATTCGGGTTCCTCTTTCTTGCTCGAGATGAAGCGGACGATCTCTTCGTTGAGACCATCGGGCGCACGCTCGGTCTCAATGTCGGTAACGAAGCCGTAGCGGTAGTCGCCGGTTGCTTGTTCGACAGTTTCAACGGTTTCGCGAAGGGCACTCATCGGTGCACCTCCCCGTGCCGGGCACGCGAAATTGCGCCTTCCACGGCAAACGAAGGAACGGCGCCGGTCATCATCCCGGCGAGCGTAATGCCATCGAGAGTGGAGCGGATCGCATCGTTGATCCTCTGCCAGTTCGCAACCGAGGGACAGATGTCCATGAGATCGCAGCTGTCACCACCATCAACACAGACAGTGAGGGCGACAGGACCGTCGATGGCAGCGATAATCTCGCCGATCGAAATTCGTTCCGCCGACCTTGCAAGGCGGTAGCCACCACGCGCACCCCTGCGTGATTCAACGAGTCCGTTTCTGGCAAGACTTGCCAACACCTTGCTCACCGTCGGGCCAGGAAGGTGTGTGGTTTTCGAAAGACTCGCGGTTGAAAATGTCTGACGTGGCTCTCGGGACATCGCCCCCGCAAGCAACACTCCATAATCCGCAAGACGACTGAGCCGCACCATTGCGCTGTCCTTCCTCCCCGCATGGCAAGCACCATGCTCAGGCAAGTATATGCCAATCCATACCAAAAAGGTAAAGATTGAGGAGTCGCAATCTCAAGCCGGAATCAGATCCGTTCGGAAAGCCAGATCGCGGCGTGGGTGCCTGCGCGCACTCCTCTCCTGAGGACCCTGTATCCCGGCGCATCGGCCGCACCGTGTTTGCGGGCCGTGTCCCGGTGATCGATCTCTTCCTGCCGAAACGAGGCGATCTGCTCGCGGAGATCCTCTTCCATGCCGTCCAGTTCCTCCTCCTGGCGGGCGTAGTGCCCGTCAATTACCTCTTCGACCGCTTCGGTACAAGCCATCGCCGCCTTAGGCCCGAGCAGGGCCGTCGCCGCTCCGAGTGCGTAGCCGACCACGTGCCAGGCCGGAAGTAACACGGTGGGTCGGGCGCGGCGCTTCCGAATTTCCTCTTCAAATGCCTCGAGATGCCGGTCTTCAGCCTCCGCCATTTCGCGGATCACCTCCGCCTCTTTGGTGTCGCCAAGTACGGCAAGCTGGCCGTCGTAAATCCTTCGAGCACCGTATTCGCCTGCATGGTCGACGCGAACGATCCTTTCGACCCGCCAACGCTCACCCAAGTCACCCGGAAGTCTTAGTTTTCGCCTAGAAGATCTCTTCTTCGCCGTCACGAGACAGGCCCCCTTCCGCGTTTTCCAAGAAACACAAGGCCGGCAAGAGCGGCAAGCCCAAACGCCACGAACGCACTCCACCCAGCAATAGAAAGCCCCAGAAAGCGCGCCGCAACCTCATCGCAACGGGCCGGTGATGTAGCCATAAGTTGCTCCTTAAGTTCTTCAACCGTCGTGGCATCAAGCTCCACGGACAAGCAGGAAGCAGCGGCAGACCACCACCCCGCCTCGACCCCGACATGACGAAAGGCAAGGCCAAATGTCGTGAGGCAGGCAATCCCCGTTGCAATGACAAAAAAGCGAAATCCCTCACGGGCGACAACTAACCCCAGAACGGCGATAGCCCCTGCCGCAGCGAAACCCCATCTCTGCTGGATGCACATCGGACACGGTGCGAGCCCGCCTACATACTGCATCGCCAATGCGACTGCGAGCGCAGTTGTCGACACCGCAAGTGCCAGGACAAGAAAACCACGCAGGGAGAGGAAACGCAGGACCATGGCCACATTCTCTCCATCATCCTCTCGCAAGCCAAGCAAGAAGCCAGTTCAGTCAATCGGTTCAGCGTTGCAACCGCTGGCTGTACTCAGAACCTCAACTCGTAGAGCAGCCCCACGGACACCACAAGATTGTGTTCGCGGCTGTGATCGGGGTGACGCTCCAGGCCGAAGCGGGTCTGCAGGATGCCGCGTCTCTGGTCATTCGCACACCGTCCCATCGCCGTCGCCGTCGCGCATGAACCGATAGGCCGGATGACCGCGCGGCACCGGCGCGATCCCGTGGCGTCGCGCTTCTTTGCAGCTAATCCGCCCGTTGCCGTTGTCGTCCCAGCGCCGCAGCGCGTCCGTTGTCGCCTCCGGCGGAGCCGCGCGTGACACGGGCGGGGCGGGCGCCAGCTGCGCTCCCTCGTAAAAGACCATCTCGGTCGAGTCGCAGGACGACAGCACCCGCTCCAGCGCGTCGGCCTCGGGCCGGTCGACGGTGAGACCGTATCTGTGCTTGACCGCCACGACACGCGCGGCGAACCAGCACTTGTTGCGGGGCGGTAGCCAGTCGGTCGCGTCTTTTCCGCACTTACCGGCCCGGCCACAGCGGTTCACCGCCGGCGCGGCCAGGGTAAGGTTGTCGAGGTCCGACGCGAAGCGGCGTCTGGTATCGACGTTGGCGGCGCATAGCTCGCTGTCATACGCCTCCGACGTGGCCACCATGTGTTCGATGTCGGTTTCGTGCGTGCCGGCGAATGTCCGGCCCGTGTATGGCCCGTAGACCCGCCCGCCCATCGTAGCCACGATCCGCGCCTCCACCGATTGAGAATAGCGATAATCCCGCCGGTCGTAGGGCGCGCACCGATGCTCGGGCGCAACCCGCAGGCCGCGCCAAGTCTCCGTCATATGGGATGACGTGGCGGTTGCGGGCGCAGTTGTCGACACCGCAAATGCCAGGACAAGAAAACCACGTAGGGAGAAGAAACGCAGGACCATGGCCGCATTCTCTCCATCATCCTCTGCAAGCCAAGCAAGAAGTTAGCTCAATCAATCGGCTCAGCGTTGCAACCGCTGGCTGTACTTAGAATCTCAACTCATAAAGTAGCCCCACGGACACCACAAGATCGCGTTCGCGGCTGTGATCGGGGTGACGCTCCAGGCCGAAGCGGGTCTGCAGGATGCCGCTGGCATAAGGGATGCGATACAGGGCATTAAACTGCAGGGTGCGGCTGTCGGGAACCAGGTCCAGCTCATGGGTTTTGCGAACAACCTCGCCCGACGGAGTGCGGCCGATGGGAACGTGCAGGGTCATCTCTCCGCTTTCTGCCCGCAAGGGCTGGGACAGGCTGAGGCTGAAACGATCGCCGGTCCTCCACAGAGAAGATCGGGTGGCACCGAAGGTAAACGTGCTACTGAGGACATCATCGATCCCGCGCAGGAAACCGTCTCCAGTCTGTGCCCGGGTGCTACCTAGATGCGCAGACACCGGCACCTGCCAGCCATCCTCCCCAGCTGGCTTCCACACGCCATTGAAACCGGTGAATAGTGTTTCCCCATGGACTGCACCAAAACTCTCCTGAACGCGAGTGCCAAGGAAGCCGTCAGCCTCGCGCACCACTCCCACCTGCAACGATAGCCCAGCCTCCGAACCTGAATAAACGCGATAATCCACCAGCGCACCAAAATTGCTTTTTCTGTCAAGCTTTTCCCGACCTTCGAACTGCGGTGCGCCATACATCAGCGCGAAGGCCAGGCCCTTACCATC
This sequence comes from Alphaproteobacteria bacterium, assembly GCA_965206145.1. Taxonomy (GTDB): domain Bacteria; phylum Pseudomonadota; class Alphaproteobacteria; order TMED109; family TMED109; genus CBDBIK01. The sequence goes on along the minus strand of CBDBIK010000006.1, from coordinate 163,143 downwards.
GCCAGAACGGGAATGACGATCAGACCAGCCGAATCCCGGCCCATCCCGCGCCAATAGCAGATACGGCGCGGCAAACCCGGCACCCCTCAACCCTCCACGAACGAAAGGTGCATCGAAATTCCATGCCAGCGCACCGTTGTTCCAGTCATAAAGCCCGAGTCTCTGGCCGCCGTTATGCCCGTAGGAAAACCACCAGCCATTGGTGAAATCCAAGCGCGCATCGTCAACTTCGCCGTACTCACTCAGGGTCATGGAAAACTTTGGGCCGGGATTCTCGCCGGAGAAAGAAGCATGCAAAGGCATGTCGTGGAAGGCGTGTGTGGTTTCTCCCCTGACAGCAAGCTCGACAGCATTTCGGAAGTGCGTCTTTGCAGCTCTGGATATCCACGCCGATCCCGAATTGAAGAATGGTGCGCCAAGGGAATCGAAGCCAGCAATTTCCACGCCCGCCAGTGCGCGCTGAAATGATTTGCCGAAAGCACCACTGCCGGCAAGAGAGAAACCATTGTCACCGAGGGGACGGCTGTCGGAATCGCCAGGTAAGCCGGTTACCATTGCGCCCACTGGCCGGGTTGCGGCATCCAAGTCCAGCAAGCCCTGCCCATAGACAGCTTCATCTTCGTAGATGCCCGTCTTGTCTGCCGTGGCCAACAGACGAGCGGCAAGATCGGTATTGCCAAGTTGGGCTCGGAAAGCCTGACGCAGTACGGCAAGAGAACCGGTGACCAGCGGGGCAGCGAGAGACGTGCCGTTAACCCAAGTGTACCCGCGTTGAACGCTATCGGCCGGAACAATTAGTTCGCTGCCGGGCGCAGCGAGGCAAAATTCCCGAGCGATGCCGCACCTGTTGGAATAATCGGCGATGGTGCCGTCCTGCTCCAGAGCCACCACAGCAAGGGTGAAGGGTTTCAGCTGGGTCGCATAAGCGGCAAGCCCAGGCAATATCGACGGAGAATCATATACCGCAGCCACCTTCTCCCCCGAGGGCAGGGTCTCAATCTGTCTGGCTTCATTGCCAGCAGCCCACACGATGATTTTTTTGTTGGCGCTATCCGTTTCGTGCTTCTGTTCCAGCACATCTATGGTGGTAGCCAACTTCCTCCTTACCAGATCTCCGTCATACAGGGAGATCGCCCCGGCAATGCCGAAGCTAAAATTCACGGCAACGCCGGAGGGGGCATTCGGGCTAAGCAACGGCCGTAGAAAACCGGCGATCCCCTGATCCCCAGAAGCGGTGAGCGCCTCCAAGTTAGTCTGCTTGTACCCGCCGCCGCCGCCGCCGCCGCCAATCGACACCTCCCGGAGATGCACGTTCGCGTTGAATGCCACCCCGTGCATGTTGAGCGGAGGGTCGCGCTCCGTACCATCGTCGTCCTTTGCGCCTGCGGCTATTGCCGCAACGACGGTTCCATGCCACTTGTCGGAGCGTGAAGAGAGATTGTTAAGAGGGGTGGTTGGGGTATAGCCTTGATCAGTCTCTATCGTGACCTGTCTGTCCGAATAGCCGACAGAACTCCCAAACTCGCGAATGTTGGTCTGAAGCCCGGTATCTTGGATCAGAATTGTCTCCCCCGCGCCGGTAAAGCCTCGGGCATACGCGGCTGCAGCATTAATCCTGTCCAGGTGGGTGTCGGTGTACTGGGGACGCTCCGAATCGCTGACGCCGCCACGAGAACTGCTCCACTGAATGTTGTATTCGGGGGACTCCTCAAAAACGCGCTTGGCGCGATCAAAATCAGAAACGTCAGCCGGAAGCGGGAGGTGATTGAAATTTCCCCCTTCCAGCCCCACTGCAAAAGACTGCCTTAATGGCCTGTCTATGCGCGGCGGAGGGAGGGGCCTAGACGTCAGCGGCGGCGGTATCGTATCCGGAGGTATCATAACCGGAAGCATCGCAGCCGGAGGCATCGTATCCGGAGGCATCGTATCCGGAGGCGTCGTATCCGGAGGCGTCGTATCCGGAGGCGTCGTATCCGGAGGCGTCGTATCCGGAGGCATCGTATCCGGAGGCGTCGTATCCGGAGGCGTCGTATCCGGAGATGTCGCAGCCGGGCGGTTCAATGTTGTGGGACCCGATCCACCACCTCCACCACCGCAGGAAATCAGCAACAGCGAGAAACTAAAAGCCAGCACACGAAACGCGAGTCTGCGCCAGCACACATCAATCAAAGGGGAGGACAAAGGAGAAGACCTCTACGGAGAACATCTACATGCATAGGATCAGCCCAAAAGGCACCCAGTTTCCCTGACATCTCTTGGGAGTATTATAGGATGTATCGCAAAGACTAGGCGAATCAAGAAAACACCATCCTTCAGGAGAGTTTTCAAATTCGTGCTTTCAGTACTCAAAACTGGAAGCACTGGGCCGAAACGGCAGGAGAGGCGTTAACGAGACGAACGCAATGCCGTAACTGATCTCGGTACCGTGGACCCGGACCGCAACAGTTGAATAGTCGGCAGGAGGTGGTCATTTTTCTGTCCTCTTTGGTCTTGAGCCTTAAGATTGCTGACCAGCAACCGGCATGGTCGAGCTGCTACCGCAAGCACCCAGTGACAAGTAAAACCACAACACGCAGATACGAAAAGGCCGCTTCTGTTCAGACGTTTGCTGGTTTCTGTCACGTAACGGCAAGCAAGACAAACCCACCACCCAGCGCAACAAAAAACAAAGCACCCACTAGGCGTGCATGCCGCCGAACAAGGGCTTCAACCCTCTCCCCGAGCAGTGCGATCGCACCGGAAACGGTAAAAAAGCGGATTCCGCGCCCTGCGAGCGAGATGAGCCCAAAAACCACGATGTCTAGGCCCACAGCGCCGCTTGCGATCGTGACCGCCTTGTAAGGAAATGGCGTCAGACTGGCCAAGAGAATGATCCATGCGCCGTTCTCCTGATAGCCTGTCTCGAACCGCGAGAAAGCCTCTGAAAGTCCGTAGGAATCAATAATCACCTGGCCTGCCATTTCCCACAGGCCCCACCCGATCGCATAACCCAAAAATCCTCCTGCCACAGAAAAAGTCGTGGCGACAGCTGCCGTCCGCCACCACCTCCTCGGTCTAGCAAGTACCATCGGAAACAGCATCACATCCGGAGCAATCGGGAAGACCGAACTCTCCGCAAACGACACGGCCGCAAGTGCAGGCTCCGCGTGGCGATGGCTGCCAAAACGAAGAACCCACTCGTACAAAAGCCCGACCGGGCCTCTTCCCTGCCCCGCCATCTATATCCAGTCCCGGCCAGGGGCAGCGGCAAACAAGGAGCGCGTGTACTCGTGGCGTGGATTCTCGAACACTTCCCCAACCGGCCCCGTCTCGACGATCTCACCTCTGGACATCACTGCGATCCGGTCCGCGACCTGGGCTGCGACCCGCAAATCATGGGTGATGAACAGCATGGCCAGCTGGAATCTCTTGCGCACGTCCGCCAAGAGATCAAGCACCTGCGCCTGAACGGAAACGTCGAGTGCCGAAACCGGCTCGTCCGCGACAAGCACTTCAGGCTCCAGCGCAAGTGCGCGGGCGATGCAGATTCGTTGACGCTGACCGCCGGAAAACTGGTGCGGATAGCGGCCGAGCGCGCCAGTATCTAGCCCGACAAGAGTCAGCAAATCGCGTGCACGAATCATCGCCTCGGCCCTCGGGGTTCCGTAATTGACCGGGCCCTCAACGAGCGTCTCGGCAACGGTGCGACGAGGGTTGAGCGAGCGGAACGGATCCTGGAAAACCATCTGGACCCGTCTTCGGAACGGATGTAGGTCCCGGGCCCCGAGGGGCACAATGTCATGCCCAGCAATCAACACGGCCCCGTCGCTTGCCTGGGTGAGTCGCACCACGCAGCGGGCGAGAGTGGACTTTCCTGATCCCGATTCTCCAACAACGGCAAGTGTCTCTCCCCTGCCCACCGTGAGCGAGACATCGCGAACTGCTTCCACCCTCCGCCCCTTGCGAAACCATCCCTCTCCGGTGAACGTCTTCGACAAACTCCTGATCTCGAGCGCAGGAGCTTGCGCACCGGGTTTTGCATCCGCGGGTGGGACAAGCCCCGGAACCGCCTTGATCAGCATCTGCGTGTACGGATGCTTCGGGGCTCGGAGCACCTGCTCGCGAGTGCCCCTCTCGACGATGCGGCCCTCGCGCATGACTGCGACCCGATCGGCAACCTCGGCAACGACACCGAAGTCGTGAGTGACCAGCAGGACCGCGCTCTGTCGCTCTTTCCTGATCTCGCCCATGAGCTCGAGAATTCGTGCCTGGGTAGTGACATCAAGTGCCGTTGTCGGCTCATCGGCAATGATCAGTCCTGGTTTGAGAGCGAACGCCATTGCAATCATCACCCGTTGGCGTTGACCGCCCGAGAGCTGATGCGGAAATGAACGAGCAATCAACTCCGGATCAGGAAGTCGTACCGTCCGTAACAGTTCTGTTGTCCGACGACGGCGTTCGGGAGGCGCGTACATTCGGTGGGCCTCGAACACCTCGAGCACCTGCTCACCGATGGAAAGCACCGGGTTGAGTGCCGTCATCGGCTCCTGGAAAACCATCGTCATCTTCCTGCCCCGGAGCGAACGAAGCCGCGCAGGCGAGGCGGCGCGCAGGTCCTCGCCAGCGAGTCGGATCGAGCCTTCGCTGACGGCAAGCTGCCCCTGAGGAAGAAGCCCCATCACGGCCTGAGCAGTTACCGACTTCCCCGATCCTGATTCACCGACGAGACAAAGGGTTTCGCCGGCCCGTACTTCGAGTGAAACCTTCTCGATAGCGTTCTCACGCTCCGCCCCTGGCGGGAGAGAAACCGTAAGGTTTTCGATGGCAAGCACAGGCGGGTTCATCCGAACCGCTCCCGGAGTCTCGGGTCCAGACTGTCACGCAGACCATCGCCCAACAGATTGACAGCCAACACGGTGAAGGCGAGGAACGCACCCGGAAAGAAGACAACCCAAGGCGCAATCTGGAAGAACGTACGCCCTTCGGCCATCACGTTGCCCCAGCTCGGGATTTCCGGCGGCATCCCGGCCCCGAGAAAGCCGAGAATCGACTCCACGATCATCGCCGAAGCGCACACATAGCTCCCCTGCACGACCAGCGGAGCGAGCGTGTTGGGAAGGATGTGTCGGACCAGGAGACGCGGCAATCTCGCACCTGCGGCGAGTGCTGCCTCGACATAGGGCTCTTCGCGTACCGTCAGGACGACCCCTCTCACGAGACGCACGACGCGGGGAATTTCAGGCACCGAAATAGCGACAACAACGGTCCACAGAGTGGCACCAGAGAGTGCGATCATGGCGATGGCAAGAAGGATTCCAGGGATCGCCATGATCCCGTCCATCACCCGCATCACCACACGGTCGACCTTGCGGAGATATCCCGCCACCAGTCCAAGGGAAAGTCCAACAAGCAAAGCGACGGCCGCTACGGCGAGACCCACTACAAGCGATACCCGTCCGCCGTGAACGGTACGGGCGAGCACATCGCGTCCGAACATATCGGTCCCGAAAGGATGCGCTCCCACAGGGCCGGAGAGACGATCTTCCGGTGTCATCAACAACGGATCAAGTCCTGCAATCCACGGCGCAAGCACTGCCGTGAGCACTACCGTCACAAGCACGGCCGCGCCAATCCTCGCCGAACGATTGAAGGGGAGCGTGCCACCCAGACGGAAGATCATGTCCGAATCCTCGGATCAAGGAAGCCGTACAGCAGATCAACCACAAGGTTGACCAGAACGTAGGTGGCACTGAACACCAGGATCATGCCCTGGATCACTGGGTAGTCCCTACGCAGGACAGCATCGACCGTGAGCCGTCCAAGGCCGGGGATATTGAACACGCTCTCGGTCACCACAACACCGCCGACGAGAAGTGCGAAAGCGATTCCGATCACCGTCACCACCGGGACCAGCGCATTGCGAAGTGCGTGCTTGCGGAGCAACCGCAACGTCGAGACCCCCTTTGCCCGCGCGGTCCGGATGTAGTCCTCCTGCAACGTCTCAATGACACTGGCCCGGGTAACGCGGGCGATGAGCGCAATGAACACGAACGAAAGCGCCGTCGCCGGCAGTGCCATGCGCTCAAGGAAAGCGATGGGACCGTCAGAAATCGATGCGTAACCCTGCACAGGGAACCAGGCGAGTTGAATCGCAAAAACGTAGATCAGGGCGTATCCGAACACGAATACTGGAATCGAAAACGCAACGGCCGCCGATCCCATCAGCAGGCGATCGAGCCACGAGCCCGCCCACCAAGCGGCAGCTACTCCAAGGGGGATCGCGACGACAACAGCAAGCAGGAGGGTGGTCAATGCGAGCGAAAGCGTCGGCTCAACCCTTTGTGCAATCAATTGGGTGACAGGAAGATTCGAGAAAATCGAAACACCCAGGTCACCGGAAAGTACCTGCCCGATCCAATCCACGAACTGGACAGGAAGCGGGCGGTCAAGGCCGAGACGGGAGCGAATCCGCTCAATGTCTTCAGGGTTTGCATAGTCGCCTGCGATGATCGCGGCCGGATCACCGGGACTGAGATGAAGAAGCAGAAAAACAATTACCGCCACCGTCGCCATCACCGGCAATGTGGCAAGGAGCCGTTGAACCAGAAAACGTGTCACGCGGCGGGAACGAAGATCAACGCTTCTCAATATTCCAGAAGAGATTGATCGGGGAATCGAGGACACCGTCGAGGTTCGCCCGGAACGCGATCGGGTTTAACCACTGCCCGTAGTTCACGTACGGCACCAACTCAAAAGCGCGGGCCTGGACCGCTTCAGCGATTTCAGCACGGGCTTCGAGGTTCTCTTCGACCGAGAACCTTTCGCGCAAGGATTCGATTTTCTCATCGCACGGCCACCCAAACCAGGCACGATCCCGGCAACCGCCGGAAACGCCGATGCTGACCACCGGATCAACCACATCGGCACCCATGAACCACGTTGGAAAGACGTTCCAGCCGCCGTCCACAGGAGCTGAGTCCATTGCGCGACGGCTCGTGAGAGTGCTCCAGTCCATCGCCTGCAGGTCGACCTCGAGACCCGCCTCGCGTAGCGCGGCAGCGGTGACCAATGCGGCACCGCTCAAGATCGGTATATCGGTGGGCTGCATCACCACGACGGGACGTCCGTCGTAGCCTGCCTCCTCGAAGAGATCGCGCGCCTTTTCCACATCCCGTGCCATGAGCGCCTCGGCACCCGTGCCGCTTTCGTACGGGCTCCCGCAACCGAAGTAAGCGGGACAGATCTTCCAATAACGATCATCGCCGATGAGGGCACGGAGGTAGCGCTCCTGGTCAACAAGCCAGAGAACCGCCTCCCTCGCCTTCGGATGGTCGAAGGGAGGATGCAGGTGATTAAGACGAAGGTGCCCCTGCACGCCGATGGGATCGACATTCACCACCTTCACGTCGGGAGATGCCTCGAGGATGGGAAGCAAGTCGTGCGGCGGCAGCTCGAAATAGTCGACCTCTCCTGCCAGCAGAGCATTCATCGCGGTCGCGGGATCAGGGATGTAGAGCCACTCCACGGTTTCGATGCGAGCGACTTTCCCACCCGCCGCCCAACTCGGCGGCTCGTCGCGAGGGACGTAGGCCTCGTGACGGCGGTAGATGACTTTCGCGCCGGGAATCCATTCCTCGGCGATGAAGCGGTAAGGACCGGAACCGATCACCTCGGTCACCTGTTCGAACGGGTCCGTCAGGGCATGTCGCTCGGGCATCATGAAGGGGACGTTGGAACTCGCCTTACCCAACGATTCCAGAACCAGCCCGTAGGGTCGCGAGAGGACCATGCGGAAGGTTCGTTCGTCATCTGTGATGAGTTCGCTCACCACATCCATCAACTTCTGGCCCATACCGTCGCGTGCGCCCCAGCGTCGGATCGAGGCGACGCAGTCGACGGCCGTCACGCGAGCTCCGTCGTGCCAGAAAAGGCCATCCCGGAGCAAGAACGTCCACGTCAATCCATCCTCGGAAACGGACCACCGATCCACCATCTGAGGGCGGATCTGGAAGTTCGCGTCCATTGCGAACAGCGTGTCATAGACCATGTAGCCATGGTTGCGCGCGATGTAGGCCGTGGTCCAGATCGGGTCGGTGTTGCGGAGATCAGCGTGGACCACCGCTCGTAAAACCGAGCCGTCGGCAACGGCAGAGGATGCCGCGAGAAGTGCCGTCGCGGCAGCGAGAATGAGGCGGCGCATGAAGTTAGCCCGGCTGTGTGAGCGCTTCTTCGGCAATGCGGGCGAGATAGCTCGCTCCCACAGGCAGGAGATCGTCATTGAAGTCGTAGCCGGGGTTGTGAAGCGAGGCGCTGTCGCCATTGCCGATCCAAGCGTACGCGCCCGGCTTCTCGCCAAGGAAGAAGGAGAAGTCCTCGGAACCCATGACCAACACCTGGTCATCGGTTTTCTTTTCACCCGTGACCTCGCTGGCGATGCGGCCCGCAAATGCGCTCGCAGTAGCATCGTTGATCGTGGGTGGATAACCGCGCCGGTAATCCACCTCGGCCTGTGCGCCGTGGACGGCAGCTGTCGCCTGCACGATCTTCGGAAAGCGGCTGCGAACGGTTTCGCCCGTCTCTTCGGAGAAATAGCGAATCGTGCCGCCAAGTTCGGCAGAATCCGGAATCACGTTGTTCGCGTCGCCCGAATGGAAAGTCGTCACCGAGACGACCAGCGTTGACTGAGGGTCCACCACGCGCGAGGCGAGCGTCTGGAGAGACTGCACGATCGCCGCGCCCACAACGATGGGATCAACTGATTGGTGGGGCATTGCGCCATGCGCACCCTTGCCCTGGACGGTGAGCGTAAAGTTGTCAGCGGCGGCCATCACCGGGCCTGCCGTGACGCGCAGTTTCGCCTTTTCGACTCCGGGCATGTTGTGCATCCCGAAGATGTTGCGCATTGGGAAACGCTCGAAGAGACCGTCATCGATCATCGCCTTGGCACCTGCGAAACCTTCCTCGGCAGGCTGAAAAACAAGCACCACGTCGCCATGGAACTTCCGCGTCTCGGCAAGGTAGCGAGCAGCACCGAGCAACATGGTGGTGTGTCCATCGTGACCGCAGGCATGCATAACACCCTCGCTCTCGGAGCGGTGCTCGCAGCTGGAATTTTCGTGAATCGGCAGAGCATCCATGTCAGCCCTGAGACCGACCGCAGGCCCTTCTCCGTTGCGGATGCGCCCCACCACACCGGTGCCGCCCACTCCCTCGACCACTTCATCGACACCAAAGCCACGCAACAACTCAGCCACACGTGCAGCGGTGCGTGTTTCGTTGTAGGCGAGCTCGGGATGGCGGTGAAAATCCCGCCGCCACTCCGCCATCTCCTGATGGTAGTCCGCAATGCGGTTGACAATCGGCATGCGCACTCCCCTACCTCGGCAACGCTAGCACAGCCAGGCCCATCCTGCCGTGCGGCGACGGTTCCCCGGAAAGCTTCGAGCGGGCAGACTGGGGCGGTGAGAAATAGAACCTCCGGCAAGACAAGGGATGAGACTCAAAAGCAATGGTCAAACTAGACAGGATCTACACCCGCGGGGGAGACAAGGGCGAAACTTCACTCGGCGACGGGCAACGTACCTCGAAACATTCCAGGCGGATCGTTGTGGGCGGTGCCCTCGATGAAGCAAACGCCACCATCGGCATTGCCCGACTCCACGCGAGCACGCGAGCCGACGCCATGCTGGCGCGAATCCAAAACGACCTTTTCGATGCCGGCGCGGACCTCACCATTCCCGGGGGAGGCCGCAAAAGAGAGGGTGCCTTGCGTATCTCACAGGCCCAGGTCGAGCGTCTCGAAGCCGAGATTGACGCCATGAATAAAAATCTCGAGCCGCTCCGTTCCTTCATCCTGCCCGGTGGATCACCAGCTGCTGCACACCTGCATTTCGCTCGGGCCGTGGTGCGCAGAGCCGAAACCATTCTCACCCGGCTTACCAGTGAGAGCACCGACGGCGTGAGCAACGAACTCGTCGCCTTCGTCAACAGGCTTTCGGACCACCTTTTCGTGCTTGCGCGCACCGAGGCGGCCCAGGCAAGCGGAGACGTCCTGTGGACACCGGGCGAGAATCGTTGAGGCTCAGGCGTCCGTTCGGGTGCGCCTAACAGCGTCCTCCCAACCCGCAAGAAGCTTTTCTCGTCCCCCGGAATCCATGTCGGGCTCGAAGCGGGCACCCGCCTCTCGCCGGGCACCGATGTCGTCCAGCGAGGAGAGAAGCCCAGCCTGGAGTGCCGCCAGCATCCCTGCCCCGAGACTAGTCGTCTCGAGATTGCACGGGCGCTCGACGGGTAGGCCTAGGATCGAGGCAAGGAATTCCATCAACCAGTCATTGGCCGCCATGGCTCCGTCCACCCGGAGCATCGAAGTGTCCTTGCCGTCCGCATTCATCGCCCGCAGGAGGTCGTGGGTTTGATAGACCACGGCCTCAAGGCCTGCCCGGACGATTTCGGCCACGCCTGTCCCGCGGGTAAGGCCGTGGATGGATCCGCGGGCGTTTGCATCCCAGTGAGGTGCGCCCAAGCCTGCGAATGCCGGCACCAGATACACCCCTCCCGTTCCCGGAACGGAGCGCGCAAGGCGTTCGCTCATCTCGGCGCGCTGGATGACCCCGAGACCGTCTCGAAGCCATTGCACTACGCCCCCCGCCATGAAGATCGAGCCCTCAAGCGCATAGCTCACCTGCCCGTCCACGCGCCAGGCAATCGTCGAGAGCAACCGGTTACGTGATAAAACAAGACGTTCTCCGACATTGAGAAGAACGAAGCAGCCCGTTCCGTACGTGGCCTTGGCAGCACCGGGCCGGATGCACCCCTGCCCTATTGCAGCTGACTGCTGGTCGCCGACAAGGGCAAGGATGGGAAGCTGCTCACCAATGCCCGTGATGGAAGGATCCGTCTCCCCGAAATCGGCCGTGCAGTCCTGGACTTCAGGCAGAACCGCCTCGGGAATCCGGAAAATCTCTAGAAGCTTCGGATCCCATTCCGCACGGGATAAGTTGAAAAGCCCGGTTCGTGATGCGTTGGTGGCATCCGTTTTGAACACGCGTCCACCCGTGAGACGCCAAAGAAGGAACGAATCCACCGTTCCAAACGCAAGTTCGCCCCGCTCGGCGCGCGCCCGCGCTCCTTCCACCCGGTCGAGGATCCAGGCGAGCTTGGTCGCCGAGAAATAGGGATCAAGGAGGAGGCCTGAACGTTTTGAAATCTCGAGCTCAAATCCCTGGGCACGGAGGCCTTCGCATTCAGGAGCAGTGCGTCGATCCTGCCAGACAATGGCATTGTGAATGGCTCGTCCGCTTTCTCGCTCCCAGACGATCGTCGTCTCACGCTGGTTGGTGATGCCAATGCCTGCAATCGAGACTCCCTTCGCTCCCTCACCCGCCAGTGTTTCTTCGATCACGGCCAACGTCGCACTCCAAATTTCCTCAGGTGCGTGCTCGACCCATCCCTCGCAGGGGTAGATCTGTAGAAGTTCCCGCCGGGCTGCAGACAGTTCCCTGCCACTTGGGTCGAAAAGGATCGCACGGGTGCTGGTCGTGCCCTGATCGATGGCAAGAGTTACGCGGCGAGAGTTCACTATTCGTCTCTCAACCCCTGCGCGGTGGAGAGGGCGAGCACATGCATGGCACACTCCGGAATCACTGATTCAACCAAAGCGAAAAAAGAGACTTAATATACCAAACTAGCCAGAAAGCATTTGAGTTAACCGATCCCTAATCTCTGCTATTTTGATCAGTTCTGATAGTAGAAACTCTATGTTGTTTGGACCGTCAGCCTTTCTTTGCTCGATAATAGCATCATAGTTAATCTCAAGCAGTTCGCAAAACTCACGACCTGTCATTGCTTCCTCTGGCGCAATCCGTTTCTTGAAGCCCTCCCATATCACTGTTTTGTTGTTCTGGTTGAAAGCGCAGAAATGCGCTGAAACCCGATATTGAATGTACTGTGCATTCCGTTCGATGAAGCCGTGCACAGCTTGTCGCTCCGCGCTTGCCTTCTTCGTATCGAATACATGACCATCTTTAAGTTCAACGACATGACAGTCCTGCTTATTCGTGCGCCGTTTAAATATGATAAAGTCTGGTTCAGAATCCGAAAAGTCGAGGATTTTACTTTTTTTCATTTGTTGCTTACGACCCAGCCAAACACCTTCTGGCATAATCTCCCTTTTCAGGAACTCGTCCAAGTCTTCGATAGGCTGAACCATATTAACGATTATTTGCTCCAATTCCGTCCCCGATGCAATAACGGCTGATTGAATTTTACTTGTGATCAGTCCGAGTTCAGCATTGCCAAAAAGTCGCTCATAGGCGCCTGATACGTTCTTTGGATCGGAATTTTTCAAGAGTGCCATATTTCACCCGTTTAGATCGCAACCGATAAAATTACGCCGCCTTAGCTTTGCGGCATCCAAGACCGAGAACGAACCAGCCGCAGGATCAATTACAAAATCTCCATCATTACTGACAGCAGCCATAAGTTCACCCTGTAAATCTACAGGCTTTGTATGCGGATGATCCTTCTTAACGATCTTTTCGCGCCATGTGTCGGGAATGTTATGTATTTTCCAAACACCTTTAGCTTTCCGCGGCTGTTTTTGAAGAACTACGCAGTATTCGGTGACACGGCGCGAGCGATATCCCATGCCCATTTTACCTTTATCCCAACTAATCAAATCAACTACATCAAGCGAGGTTCCATCAATCCAGTTCTTAAAACCTTGGCACAAGTGAAATTTATCAAGCCATAGAAACAAATGACCTGATGGTATCAATGCCTTGTCTATACCGATAATAAACTGCCTAATGGTAAGTTCTGACATCTGCTCCAACGCACATCTGCGTTGACCGCGCTTAGCCCCCTCGTTCCCGTACTGTAGCTTGTCAAGAACGCCCCGATACTGTGGATCAAGGAATGATACGGGGATTGTTGCTGGCGGTAATTCGGACAGAAAGTCCAAACCGTCCATTTTCAGTCTTGTGTTTACCTTTAAAGTTGTAGGTAATTGGATCAAAGGTGCTTGTACGGTCCTCTGCCCTGAAAAAACTGTTGCGGTAAGCGTGTCCATTGTTGCTTCAATTGGCTTTATCGCCTGTTGCGATGTTTTCGGCATTATTTTTTCTCCTAGTTTGCAATCAAATTCTTATAGCCGAGCTGTCCTTTGGCATCCCTTATCATCTGATCTATGTGTGTGATTGTATACCATTTGCGGCGGCTATGACGTGTCGCAAACTCATCGACATAGCGCCCCATGTGTTTTTCTGAAAAGTGATGAAAAGTACCGATATACCCTCGCTTCAAAAGTGCCCAGAATGATTCAATTCCATTTGTATGTGCCATCCCACGAACATATTCACCAACGGAATGTTCAACAATTTTATATTTGTATTCTGACATACCCCGATATGATTTATGACCATCTGTATATATAGTTGACTTGGGCTTTACTACTGATCGAATCGCGCCCTTTAGGTGTGCAGAATCCGTTCCTGCAATAGGTCGTGCAATTATTCGGCCAGACTTCCGTTCGCGCATACCGATAACGGGCATTTTACCAGCAGGGCCGTGACCAACGCGTAACTTCTTCTTGGCGTGTTTGTTCTTTTCCTTGCCGCCCATATAGGTTTCATCAATCTCCACTTTCCCGCTCATCGGATCGCCAGCACTGTCTTTACTTAACCATGTCTGTCTAATCCGTTGTGCCAGATACCAAGCGGTCTTTTGTGTTACACCAAGTTCCCTTGCCATTTGACAGCTTGAAATAGATTTCTTGGCCACGACCATAAGATAAATTGCGTAAAGACATTTTCGTGGTGACAGTTTGGTGGAATGAAAAACAGTCCCCGTCATTACGGAAAAACCCTTACGGCAATCCTTACACCTGAAAGGAGTGGGTATCTTGTTTTTAATAATGCTTATGCGTACACTGCCACAATCAGGACAAAATGGAGTGTCGCCCCAACGCATTCTCTCAATATGCTCTCGCGCTACTTCGTCTGTTGGAAACCGCGCCATAAGGCCCCATGCGCTCATCGTATCAATTTTATTTGACTTGACCATAACCTGTGATCCCTGTAGTATGGCTAAAATTGTACCACTTAAATTAATTGAAGTAAACCAATTAAAATATTTAAATTCAACGTACTATAAGGTATTTGGCTAGTTTGGTATATAAGATCCCCGAAAAAACACCGTGCAACGATTTAAGCGCATTCTGCTGACCGGTGCCGCGGGCGCTTTGGGTAGCGAGCTACGAAAAAGTCTGGGATCTCTCACCGACACGTTGAGGGTGTCCGACATCAAGCCTCTCGAAAGTGTCGGCAGGGGTGAGGAAGCCGTCGTCTGTCCGCTCAGCGATGCCGAAGGCATGCTTGCACTGACTCGGGGGGTCGATGTCGTCGTCCACATGGGGGGCGTCTCCAGAGAAAACACGTTCGAGAGCATTCTCGACGCAAACATCGTGGGCATCTACAACCTTTACGAGGGGTGCCGGAAGAACGGAGTCCGGCGAGTGGTCTGGGCATCTTCAAACCATGCCATCGGATTTTATGACCGCACCCGAACGATTGATGCTTCGGTACCTCAGCGGCCGGATAGCAACTATGGTCTCAGTAAGGCATTCGGCGAGAATCTCGCGCAGTACTACTGAGACAAGTTCGGCATCGAGAGCGTCTCGATACGGATCGGATCGTGTTTCCCGGAACCTGTTGACAGGCGGATGCTGGCTACCTGGTTGAGCTACCGGGACCTTGCCCACCTCGTAGAGCGAGCCCTCGCCGCACCCGGGGTCGAGCACATGGTGGTCTACGGAATGTCCGACAATGCCGAGACCTACTGGGACAACACGATGGCCTCATCGCTCGGCTTTCGCCCCCAAGACAGTGCGGAATCATTCCGGGAGAAACTCGAGACGACGACACTGAACTCCAACTCCAACGACCCCCTACCCCGCCATCAAGGTGGCACCTTCACAAACGCAGGTCACTTCGAGGACGAAAACTAGTACGCGCCTGAGCTTGCAAGCCCAGGGCCGTCCGTACAAGTTTATACCTCCCTGCATTTGCCGAGATCCTCATGAAAGCTGTTCTCTGTCGAGCTTTCGGGCCGCCCGATTCGCTCGAGTACGCCGAAATCGATTCACCTTCCCCAACCGAGGGAGAGATCCGCATCCAGGTCCATGCCGCCGGTGCGAACTTCCCCGACGTTCTGCAAATTGCAGGCAAGTACCAGTTCCGCCCGGACTTCCCGTTTGCTCCGGGTGCCGAATGCGCGGGCGAGGTCATCGAGGTGGGCGAGGGCGTCTCGGACTTCCAACCGGGCGACCGAGTGATCGCACCCACCGGGCACGGGGCCTTCGCTGAGGAGGCCGTGGCACCTGCCCGTAAGGCGGTGAGAATTCCGGATGCCATGGACTATTCCGTGGCATCCACGCTGTTGCTCACCTACGGAACTTCAGCCCACGCGCTCATCCAGCGGGGCAACCTGCGCAAAGGAGAAACTCTCCTTGTACACGGCGCGGCAGGAGGTGTCGGAAGCGCAGCCGTCGAGATCGGAAAAGCCCTCGGAGCGAACGTCATCGGCACCGCCGGTTCCGAGGAGAAGCTTGCTTTTGCTGCCAATCTCGGTGCCGACCACGGAATCAACTATTCCTCAGGCCCCTTCAAGGACAAAGTGAAGGAGATCACTGACGGAAAAGGGGCCGACGTGATTTACGACCCGGTGGGAGGCGAGGTGTTCGACCAGTCGCTGCGCTGCATCGCCTGGGAGGGGCGACTCCTCGTGATCGGGTTCACTTCAGGCACGATCCCCACCGCCCCGGCCAACTTGGCTCTTCTTAAGGGTTGTTCGATCGTCGGCGTGTTCTGGGGAGCATGGGTAGAACGCGATCCCACAACCCACCGGGCAAACATGCAGCGCCTCTTCGGCTGGTGGGAGGAGAAGCGGATTCGTCCACGCATATCGCTCTCGGTCCCCTTGGAACGCACGGCCGAGGCCCTGACCGCGATCGTCGAACGCAAGGTGATGGGCAAGGCAGTGATCCAGGTCAGGTAGAACCCGCCCGTAGACAAGATTCCTCACCTTGTTTACGCCGGAAGAAAATCTCTGCTAGATTCTCCCCAGCGCTGATTTGAGCTCCAGCTTGCGGGCGCTATAGAAATACGGCTAAAGCGGTGGCAGAAGGGCCACCGAACGGGCGCGAATTAAGCGCTCTTCGTCTCCCTTCTCACCCAACACCGCGAGCTGGAGCTTCAATGTCGGCACCTGCCGACAAAGGAGATCTTCATGGCAAATCCTGACGGTGGTGTACCCACCAGCACCCGACCCGAGACCCAGGTCCTGCACGTCGGCCACCGCGCCGACCCAAGCACCGGCTCGGTCGCGGTCCCGGTCTTTCAGACCACTTCCTACCAATTTCGCGACACCGAGCATGCGGCGAGCCTCTTCGCCCTCAGCGAACTCGGAAACATCTACACGCGGATCATGAACCCGACCTGCGACGTGCTCGAGCAGCGCATCGCGGCCGTTGAGGGCGGTGCCGCTGCACTCGCGCTCGCTTCTGGACAGTCAGCGTCCGCGTTCGCACTCCAAAATATCGCCCACACGGGCGACAACGTCGTGAGCTCCACAGATCTCTACGGGGGAACCTGGAACCTGTTCGCCAACACACTGCGTGATCAGGGAATCGAGATTCGTTTCGTCGATCCTGCAAACCCTGCCGCCTTCGCGGAGGCAACCGACGAGCGCACCCGCGCCTATTACGCCGAAACCTTGCCCAATCCGAAGCTCGAAGTGTTTCCCATCGCCGAGGTGGCGGAGATCGGGCGCAAACTCGGAATCCCGCTGGTGGTAGACAACACTGCGGCTCCCATCCTCTGCCGCCCCTTCGCACACGGTGCTGCCGTCGTGGTCCATTCCGCAACCAAATACATCGGCGGGCATGGCACCTCGATCGGTGGTTTACTCGTGGATGGAGGGAATTTCGACTGGGAAGCCCACCCCGAACGCCAACCCGCTCTCAACACCCCCGATCCCAGCTATCACGGTGCGGTGTGGGCAGAAGCCGCGAAACCGCTCGGCCCCATCGCCTACATCCTCAAGGCGCGCACCACGCTACTCCGGGACATCGGTTCGGCGATGAGCCCGTTCAACGCGTTCCTGTTCCTGCAGGGACTTGAGACGCTCCCGCTCCGGATCCGTGAGCACTGCCGCAACACGGACAAAGTGGTCGAATTCCTGACAAGACGTTCCGAAATCACGCGGGTCATCCACCCCTCCCTTGCTACAGGAGAAAGCAAACGCAGGGCCGACACCTATCTCGACGGAGGACTGGGAGGTCTCGTTGGCTTCGAGCTCAAGAAGGGCGCGGAGGCGGGTCGGAAATTCATCGATTCGCTCCGGCTCCTCTACCACGTCGCCAACATCGGAGACACGCGAAGTCTCGCGATTCATCCAGCGAGCACGACCCACTCACAACTTGCACCCGAGGAGCAAGAGAAGGCCGGCGTCTCGCCCGGCTACGTTCGTCTCGCAGTAGGCCTTGAGCATATTGACGACATCCTTAGCGATCTTGAGCAGGCTCTGGCCAAGGCTGCCTGAAGCCACATCGAACAGGCGGGCGAGCCACGCCGTGCGTTGCGCTCGCCCGCCGCCGTTCCATAATGGGGCTGCTACAGGTGCTCGTCTGCGTCTTTTGGAGCCGCCCATGCTTGAACGCTTCCCCGTGAACAAGGCTGATTTTTCCGGTCGTGTCCTGGTAACGGGTGCAGGAGGCTGCATTGGCAGTTGGACACTCGCATTGCTGGTTCGCGCCGGAGTCGAGGTCCGGGCTTTCGATCTTGCCGAGGACACCCGCCGTCCACGCCTGATCATGAGCGAAGAGGAAATCTCCCGTGTCGAGTGGCGAACTGGCGACATCGCGGACACCGAGGCCGTGCGCAGTGCCGCCCAGGGCGTCGAGGCGATCATCCACCTTGCCGCTCTCCAGGTCCCCTTCTGCAAGGCTGATCCCGTTGCCGGAGCCCGCGCCAATGTCGTAGGCACCGTCAACATTCTGGAAGCGGCACGTCACGAGGGCATCCGCCGTCTCTCCCACGCAAGCTCGATCGCCGCCCACGGACTGTTCCCCGACGCACCCTGGCTGGCCACCCTGTACGGGGCCTACAAGCTTTGTGATGAACACGTGTCCAAGGTTTATTTCCAAGACTGGCAGGTTCCCAGCGTCTGCATGCGCCCTGGAGTCGTCGCGGGCGTCGGACGCGACCAGGGCGTCACCTCTAAGACCACCATCGCCATCCTCGCCGCCGCCCTTGACGTTCCCTACACTGTGCCCTTCACGGGTCCCTGCTCATTCCTGCACGCAGGAGAAGTCGCATCCGCCTTCGTGCGTTCCGTTTCTCGCGATGGCGATTCCGCGACGGTGTTTGACATCAATGGGTCGATCACTTCCGTCGATGAAATTCTTGACCGCATCCGTGCACTCGCACCTGATTCCGAGGTCAGTGCCGAAGGCGATCCCCTGCCCTTCCCTGCCCAACTCTCCGACGATCCGCTGCGCAATCATCTCGGCGACTATGGAGACATCCCTCTCTCCGAGGCAATTGAGGGCACCTTCAAGGCCTTCTCCCAACTCGCCGAGGAGGGTCGGCTCACCGCCGGGGACGTCCGCTGAACACACGTCCCTGGAATTGCCCCGCTTTCGCCTCGGGACACCCCGCAGCGAACCGGTGAATACCCGTACACCCGCCCCCGTTGCGCTCGCCGCCGACCACGCAGGCTTCTCCCTCAAAGAGCAGATCAAGGCGTGGCTCGATGAGGGCGACATGCCAATCCTTGACCTTGGCACCCACAGTGAAGATCCGGTTGACTATCCCGACTACGGGAAGCTCATCGCCCGTGTGATCACCGGTGGCGAGGCCTCCCGAGGCGTTGCCATTTGCGGGACCGGAATCGGAATCGGGATTGCCGCCAACCGGCACCCCGGTATCCGCGCAGCACTCTGCCACGATGAGGAGAGTGCGCGCCTTGCGCGCGCTCACAATGATGCCAACGTGCTAGTTCTCGGCGGCCGCACGCTTGACGCTGCAGCCGCACAGACCTGCCTCAAGGTGTTTCTTGCAACAAGCTTCGAGAACGAACGACACGCTCAGCGTGTGCGCAAGCTCGGCTGAACTCAAGGAAGGAACACACGATTTGCCTCCCCATACCGCAAGCGCACAGGCACACGCCAACGATCCAGCACTCGAAGACCGGCAAGTGCTTGCCGCTCTTGATGAGGAGCTTGCGCGCCAGCGCAACACAATCGAGCTCATCGCCTCCGAAAACTTCACAAGCCCGGCCGTGCTTGCCGCCCAGGGGTCGGTCCTCACCAACAAATACGCCGAAGGCTATCCGGCACGGCGTTACTACGGAGGGTGCGAGGCGGTTGACATCGCCGAGACGATCGCCATCGAACGGGCTTGCAAGCTATTCGGATGCGGTTATGCGAACGTACAGCCGCACTCGGGCTCGCAGGCTAACCAGACCGCTTTCCTCGCCTTCCTAAAGCCCGGCGACGCCATCCTCGGGATGTCGCTTGCCGCAGGTGGCCATCTCACCCACGGCAATGCGCCCAACCTCTCGGGCACCTGGTTCCGTTCGGCATTCTACGGAGTTGGCGAGGACGGTTTCATCGACCATGACGAGGTCGAGGCGAAAGCGAAAGAAACAAAACCCAAAATGCTCATCGTCGGAGCCTCGGCGTATGCGCGGCAGATTGACTTCGCACGCTTTCGCACGATTGCAGATTCGGTGGGAGCAACGCTCATGGCCGACGTAGCCCACTACGCAGGACTGATCGCAACCGGGCTCTACCCCTCACCCTTCCCGCACGCTCACGTCGTCACCACGACAACCCACAAGACACTCCGGGGCCCACGCGGTGGCCTGATCCTCTCCGACGACGAAGAAACGGCAAAACGCATCGACAAGGCCCTCTTTCCCGGTCTGCAGGGAGGGCCGCTGATGCACGTCGTTGCCGCCAAGGCGGTGGCCTTTGGCGAGGCACTTCACCCTGCGTTCAAGGCCTACATCAAACAGGTGCTTGCAAACGCGCAGGCTCTCGCATCCACACTCGATGGTCGCGGCTTTCCTATCATTTCTGGCGGTACCGACACTCACCTGATGCTGGTTGATCTCAGGACAAAGAGCCTAAAAGGCCGTGACGCCGAGCGAAGCCTTGATCGAGCCGGAATTACCTGCAACAAAAACACCATTCCCGACGATCTCGAGAACCCTTTCGTCACCTCGGGTATCCGTTTGGGAACGCCCGCCGGCACGACCCGGGGATTTGGCACGAAAGAGTTTGAAATTGTGGGAGAATTAATTGCCGATGTGCTCGAGGGACTCGCCAGTAACCCCGACGACAACGACAACGCCGAGAAAGATGCGATGGAGCAGGTAAGGGATTTGTGCGAGCGTTTCCCTCTCTATTCCGGCCTTCGCTCCAGCGCGACCTCCTAGGAAAATTCTTCGTGCGCTGTCCTTTCTGCGGAGCAGACAACACTCAGGTTAAGGATTCCCGTTCAACCGAGGGGCGCGCCTCCGTTCGCCGCCGCCGGTCGTGCACGCAGTGCAGCATGCGGTTCACGACTCACGAACGTATTCATCTTCGCGAGATGAAGGTCGTAAAACGCGACGGAAAGAAAGTGTCTTTTGACCGCGACAAACTCGAGCGCTCGCTCTTGCTCGCACTTCGCAAGCGCAATATGACACTTGACCAGATCGAACAAATCGTGGGCGGCATTGTTCGCCGTCTCGAGAGCACAGGCAACGCAGAGATTCAGGCAACCTCCATCGGCAGCATCGTGATGAGTGCCCTGAAGGATCTCGACCAGGTGGCCTACGTGCGTTTTGCATCGGTCTACCTCGATTTCCAAGACATGAAAGACTTCGAGCGGTTGCTGAGGGAGCTCCGCAATGACGACGGCGACTGAAGCTGGCGAGCAGGCCGCTATGCGAGCGGCCCTCGCTCTCGCCCGCCACGCACAGGGCACCACCGTCCCCAACCCTCCGGTCGGATGTGTCCTTCTGGGCGAGGACGGTGCCGTCGTCGGGCGAGGACGCACCGGCCGTGGCGGTCGTCCCCACGCCGAGATCAAGGCCCTTGAGCAGGCAGGCAGACGGGCACGACAGGGAAGCGCGTTCGTCACTCTTGAGCCGTGCGCCCACGAGGACACGTCTCCCTCGTGCGCACGGGCACTCACCGAGGCGGGGATCGCCCGAGCTTTCATCGCCACCCACGATCCCGACCCCCGCACGGCCGGCAAGGGAATCAAAACCCTCCGAGGAGCGGGTGTTGCCGTTGAGGAAGGGTTTCTCGCAGATGAGGCGTGGCCCCTCAACGCAGGACACGTTCTCCGCATCCAGGAAGAGCGCCCCTTTGTCACGCTGAAAATCGCCTCCAGCCTGGACGGAAGAATCGCGACCAGAACAGGTGAGAGCCGCTGGATTACGGGCGAAGCAGCGCGTCATCACGTCCATTTGCTCCGAGCCCGTGCCGATGTCGTGCTTGTCGGTGCCGCCACCGCCCGAATCGACAACCCCCTTCTCACGTGCAGGCTCCCCGGCTTGGAAGACGATTCACCCGTCCGCGCAGTGCTCGCAGGTTCTAACGCGGTCGATTTGGAAAGTGCTCTTATCCGTAGCGCGAACGATGTGCCTCTCTGGATTCTCATACCTGCCGGTGTCGACACGGAGACGTACCAGAACGCTGAAAAGAAGGGTGCGAAATTAGTGAAAGTACCGGCTGGAAAGGACGGCCGGGCATCGCTCCGGGGGACGCTCAAAGTACTTGCCTTGCGTGGGATCGGAGGCCTCCTCGTAGAGGGCGGTGGACGGCTTGCTGCGAGTTTCCTATCCGCAGGCCTTGTGGACCGGATCGTGTGGTACCAGGCGGGCATGGCGATCGGTGCGGAAGGAGTACCCGCCCTAGGCGTCCTGCCGCCGGCACCCCTGCCTGAAAACCCGCGCTTCCAGTACGAAGGAACGCATTCTTTGGGAGAGGACGTCGTGCATCTGCTGGCTAGAGCCACGCCATCCGCTGCCGCAAAAACATGAAGACACCGAAATAAACACAGGCTTCGCCTATACTTCAGACATCTCCGCGGATGGAAGCATCGACTTCATTCTCCCCTTGCAAGGCCGTGCCCCTTTCTCGTTCTCACTTCCGAAGCAGCCCCCGGATCCGGACTCCCGCTCTCGTGCGCCCCAGATCCTGAAGGGGCAGGCATGTTCACCGGCATCGTCGTCGACACGGCCGCCGTCGAGCGGACGGACACAAGTGCGCTATTGCGCCTTCGGATTGCTCCGTCAGCCCCGCTCCCCGAGCAGGTGCAGAAGGGAAGTTCCGTTGCTTGCGCAGGAGTTTGCCTCACGGTGACAGAGTGTGATGGGAATAGTTTCACCGTCGACGTCTCCCCGGAGACGGCGACCTGCACCACGGCGGGGATCTGGACGAAAGACTTTCGGGTCAACGTTGAGTACGCACTGCGCGCAGGCGATCCCCTGGATGGCCACCTCGTCACTGGCCACGTGGATGCCGTGGCAGAGATTCTCGGCCTGGATGAGAACGACGAAGGGCAACGTTTACGCATCGCCCTCCCCGATGGGCTCGGCCCCTGCATCGCTCGCAAGGGATCGATCACCGTTGACGGGGTCTCCCTTACGGTCAACGCACTCGACGGAGAAGGTTTCTCCGTCGCTCTCATCCCCCACACCGCACACAACACCACCCTCGGAGCACTGCGTGAGGGTGATCGGGTTAATCTCGAAGCCGACCTGCTCGCCCGATACGTCGCTCAGGCGCTCGAACGTCGTGATGTCGGAGAAGGACGATGACGACGACGGCTCACCCGGAAAGTGCGAACACGTTCGCCTCGGTCGAAAAGATCGTCGAGGAAGCTCGAAACGGGCGGATGTTCGTGCTGGTGGATGACGAAGACCGCGAAAACGAAGGCGATCTCATCATTCCGGCACAGATGGCCACACCCGATGCCATCAACTTCATGGCCACCCATGGACGTGGGCTTATCTGTCTTGCCCTCACCTCCGAACGCGTGAAAAAACTTGACCTTGACGCTCTCGATCGGCGGAACCCGGGCCCCAGAGATACGGCCTTCACTCTCTCAATCGAGGCCCGCGATGGCGTTACAACCGGAATTTCAGCCGCTGATCGTGCCCGCACCATCCAGGTCGCCATCGACAGCGCCAGCACCGCCGCCGACCTGCGCACACCAGGACATGTCTTCCCACTCGACTCCCGGGACGGGGGCGTGCTCGTGCGCGCAGGCCACACCGAAGCTGCCGTCGACTACGCGCGCCTTGCAGGTCTTGCTCCTGCTGCCGTCATCTGCGAAATCATGAAAGACGACGGAACAATGGCCCGTCTCGATAGCCTCATCCCCTTCTCGAAACGCCACGGGATCCGTCTCGGCGCGATCGCCGACCTCATCGCCTGGCGCGTCCGCCATGCACCCATCGTCCGCAAGGCACTGGAAACCGATTTCGTGTCGCCCGATGCAGGTGCATTTCGTCTTCACGTCTACGCCAACACCGTACAGGACGTGGAACACCTAGCCCTCGTCAAAGGAATCATTGACCCGGAGAAACCAGTGCCGGTACGCGTGCACGCACTTGATGTCCTTTCCGACGTACTGGGCGGCGGAGTGGACAAGGCGGCAAGCGAGCGCGCTGACACACTCCGGGGAGCTATGCGCACCATTGATCGGATCGGCCACGGGGTCATCGTCCTCATTCGTGAGCCCGACGCAGGCGGACTTTCCTCAAGATTTGCCTTGGATTCGCCCGAGTCCTGGGATCTGCGAGAGTACGGCATCGGTGCCCAGATCCTCCACGACTTGGGTGTGCGGGAAATGATCCTGCTCACCCGCACCCGCAAGGCCATCGTCGGGCTGGAGGGGTTCGATCTCCGGGTCGTTGAACACCGCCCCCCGGAAGCCGAGCAGTGAACGGCACCGTCACGGTGGTGAGTGCCCGCTTCTACGAGGAAGTGGCTAACATGCTCGAAACAGGAGCACGTGCCGTCCTCGAAGAGGCTGGAATATCCGCCGAGCTCTATCACGTACCGGGTGCCTTCGAAATCCCCGGCACCATCGCCCGGATCGCCGCGGACGCCGCGAAACAGGACAAGCTTATCTCCGGGCATATCGCCCTCGGGTGCGTCATCCGAGGTGAGACCAGCCACTACGACCACATCTGCACGGAAAGTGTGCGCGGTTTGATGGACCTATCGGTTCGCGAGCTTCTCACAATCGGCAACGGGATCCTCACCTGCGAAACCATGGAACACGCGTTAGAGAGGGCCGACCCGGCCCGACGCAACAAGGGAGCAGACGCCGCAAGGGCATGTCTTGCGATGATCCCGGCTCCCCTCCCGAAGAAACTCTGAGCTCGTGTCCGCATTCCGTCGCACCACGGCGCGCACTGCCGCCGTGCAAGCACTTTTCCAGGTTGCAGTCTCCGGCACCGAAACCGCGAAGATCATCGACGAGTTTTTGGAATACCGGATCCCCAATTCCAAAAAAGCGGATTGGAAACTGTTTCGCCGCTTAGTCGAAGGCGTGCGCGAACACCGCGAGGAAATCGATTCTCGCATTGGTGCCTCTCTCGCCGAGGGCTGGTCCTTGGAACGCACCGATACAACGCTTCTCTGTCTTCTCCGATGCGCCCTGTGGGAAATTTCCTGCTGTGAAAAGCCGCCAGCGCGTGTCGTGATCAGCGAATACCTCGGAATTTCGAAGGGATTCGTAGAAGAACGGGAAACCGCCTTCGTCAACGCAGTGCTCGACCGGTTCGCGCGCGAATACCGACAGACGGAGTTTTCTTAAGGGATTATATATTCAAGTGCCCAAAATCTATGAAACCGATTGATATACAGGGATAAATAAAAGATATTCTCTTTTTATTCCGAACCTTCTTTGTTAAGCAAAACGTTTCGTCGGGTAGCCCAGCAGTTCACCGAACATGCGCTCACGAAAAAATGCAGACGTGAGTGCTTCCCGCAACGTATTGGCCCTAAAGACTGGGGTACCTGCACGGGGAGGAACAGCGTTAGCCGACCTCGTGAACCGTGAATACGATATATTGGGTATCCACATAACGTGGCTACTTAAGTACACATAAGTTCCTTTTCTTAGCGTAAGCGTGGACGAGTTCACCTTCATCGAGCGCTTGCTGCGCCCGCTCGCGGCGGGATTCCCTTCTGCTCTCGAGCTGCGTGACGACGCGGCCCTGCTTGACGCAAAGGCCTCCTTCGTCGTGAGCGCCGACGGACTGGTCGAGGGAATCCACTTCCCACCCGGCGTGGCAGCCGGTGACGTGGCTTCCCGGGCACTGCGAACAAATCTCTCAGACTTGGCCGCGATGGGAGCGGAACCCTGGTGCTACCTCCTCGTGCTCGCTCTCCCTCGAACCCTCGACGAGAGATGGCTCACCGCTTTTACAGGCCGTCTGGAAAAAGAACAACGGACCTTTGGCATTGCGCTCGCCGGCGGTGACACACTGACAACACCTGGCCCTCTCAGTGTCACCATCACCGCGATGGGTCTGGTCACCGAACGCGATGCCCTGCGACGCAACGGGGCGCGCGAAGGTGATGCGATCCTTGTCTCCGGCACAATCGGCGATGCACACCTCGGCCTTCGCACCATCAAGGGCGAACTTGATCTTCCCGAGGAAGATGCAGAAGAGTTTCGCTCGCGATTTCTCACTCCAGAGCCAAGGATTGAGCTCGGGATGGCACTCCGGCAGATCGCGAGCGCCGCAATGGATATTTCAGACGGGCTGATTGCGGACTTGCGCAAAATGTGTGAGGCCTCCGGCACCGGTGCCATCGTGGAGCGGGATGCAGTGCCGCTGTCGAAGCCTGCGCGGAAGGTGGTCGAAGATGAGACCGTCGAGTGGAGCAATCTCACGGCAGGAGGCGATGATCACGAACTCCTAGTCACCGTTGCACAAAAGAACCTCGGCAAGGCGATGGCCGCCGCAAAAACGGCAGACACTCCGCTGGTACATATCGGTACCATGACCGCGGGTAGTGCGGTCTTGGTGACAGATCCCGAAGGCAGGAAAATTACCTTCAAAAAGGAAGGTTATCGCCACAGATGATGTCAGCTGGCGGCTGGCGAATCCTCTTTCCGGCGCATCGCCACGGCCTGTTCCCGGAGTTCGGATTTTCTGATCTTTCCCGTGGAGGTCTTGGGCAGATCGCTGAAAACAAACTCATCTGGCACTTTGTAGCCGGCCAAACGCTTCCGGCAGTGTGCCCTGAGATCATCGGAAGAAGGTGCTTCGCCACCCGGTGAAGCTACGACGAACGCAACCGGGCGCTCACCCCACTTGTCGTCCGGGCGGGCGACCACCGCCGCCTCCATCACGCCGGAATGGTCGTGGAGCACATTCTCTACTTCCAAGCTCGCGATGTTCTCTCCACCGGAGATAATCAGATCCTTGGTCCTGTCCCGGACCTCGACGTAGCCATCGGCGTGCACCACAGCAAGGTCACCGGTGTGGAACCAGCCGCCTCGAAACGCTTCGGCTGTTGCCGTGGGATTGTGAAGGTAGCCCTTCATCACCGTGTTCCCGCGCAAGAGAACTTCGCCCACCGTCTCGCCATCAGCGGGAACAGGATCCATCGTCTCGGGGTCTCCAACGCTCAGATCAGAAAGCGTCGGGTAGGGCACTCCCTGCCGTGCAAACATGCGGACCCGTTCCACCTCGGGAAGCTCCTCCCATTCCTCCTGGGGGACGCCTACCAAAGCTGGCCCAAAAGATTCCGTGAGCCCGTAGAGGTGGGTCACGGAAAAGCCCTTCCCTTCCATACCCTTGATCACCGCTGCCGATGGTGCCGCTCCGCCCGTGTACACGTCGCATTTCTGCGCAAAGGCGCGAACCGCCGAGGTGGGTGCATGCACAAGAACGTTCAGGATCACCGGTGCTGCGCACATCATGTTGATTCCCTCTTCGGCCACGGCCCGGTACACCGCCTCCGCCTCGACCGCCCGCAGACACACATGGCGAGCACCTGTGATCGCAAGTGCCCAAGTGAAGCACCAGCCATGGCAATGGAACATCGGCAAGGTCCATAGGTAGGAGGTTTCAGAATTCATGCCGGTTACCAGTGCCTGTCCGACAGCCGATAGGTACGCTCCCCGGTGATCGCACACGACCCCCTTGGGACTGCCTGTCGTTCCCGACGTGTAGGAAACACCGATTGCATCCCATTCATCGGAGGGGTGTTGGCTCTCGAAGTCGGAGCGCCCCCTCGCCAGCACCTCTTCGTAGGAAATCGCACTCGCAAGGCCCGCAGCCGCCCCTTCGCCACCCACAAGCAGAACCCAGGGCGGTTTTTTTATCAGCGTCAGAGCCCGCGCGGCGAGATCGGCGAGACTCTCATCGACAATCAACGTGCGTGCGTCACAATGGCTCAAGATGAAGGCAATTTCCTGATCATGAAGGCGCGTATTGAGAGGATTCAGCACCGCACCTGCCATGGGCACCCCGTAGTGGGCCTCGATCATTTCCGGCACGTTGGGAAGCAAGGCTGAAACCACCTCACCAGGCTGAATTCCATTTGCCAGAAGCCCCGAGGCAAGGCGACGGGAACGATCCCGGAGGCCGCGCCACGAGATCTTCCTATCCCCGTCCACGACGGCAACCCGATCTGGCCACACGCGGGCAGCGCGGTCGAGAAAGCCGATGGGGGAAAGAGGTTTGTGATTTGCCGGGAGTTGCTTCAAATCCCGGTCAAGCAACGCAGGCATGTTGGTTACACAAGCAGGACCCGAGGACGAGCTCGGGAAAGCCAAAAGACCACCAAGCCTCGGCTCACCAGCAACGAGCAGAACATCGTCGTGAAAACCCCTACCCCGAGAGTCACCGCAAACCCACGCACCGGCCCTGATCCCATCTGGAAGAGTACCAGCGCAGCCAGCAGTGTCGTCACGTTGGCATCGACGATAGCCCGGAGGGCCTGACGATAGCCCGTGTCGATCGCGGTCACGGGCGATCGACCTCGGCGAGTTTCCTCGCGTATTCGCTCAAAGACCAGAACGTTCGCATCCACCGCCATGCCGATAGTGAGCGCAATTCCGGCAATGCCTGGCAAGGTGAGCGTAGCTCCCAGAAACGTGAGGATCCCCAGCAGCAACAGTACATTGACCGCGAGTGCGACAACGGCGGCAATTCCAAAGGTTCCATAGACCGCCAGCATGTAGACGGCCACCAGCAACAGCGCGATCTGTCCCGCCAGGGTGCCGGCGTTGATCGAATCCTGCCCGAGGCTCGGCCCCACCGTTCGTTCCTCAAGGATTGTGAGCGGCGCGGGCAACGCACCCGCGCGCAGTAACAGGGCAAGATCCGTCGAACTCTCAAAGGTGAAATTGCCGGAGATCTGGCCCGTTCCCCCAGGAATGGGTTCCCGAATGACAGGCGCACTGATCACGCGTCCGTCGAGCACGATGGCAAACCGTCTTCCGACGTTCTCGGTTGTGAGATCGCCGAAACGCCGCGCGCCTGCCGCATCGAAACGGAGTGTCACCACCGGCTGGTTATTCTGGTCCATCGCCGGGCTTGCATTGACCAGCGTATCGCCACTCACTCCCACTCGGCGCCGGATCACGATGGGATTCCCTTCGGCATCGCTAAAAGGATCATCCTCATACAGGAGTTCCGAGCCCGGTGGCACGCGCCCTTCGAGTGCTTCGGTGATGGAAGCCGTCTCGTCCACCATCCGGAAGTTCATTTTCGCAGTCTTGCCGAGAAGACGCTTGATGCGTTCGGGATCATCGACGCCTGGAAGCTGCACCAGAATGCGGTCCTCTCCCTGGCGCTGAATGGTGGGCTCGTTTGTACCGGTTTCATCGATGCGGCGTCGGATCACCTCGAGCGACTGGCCCAACGCTGAAATGCGAAGCTCCCGCTCGGCGTCGGACTCGAGACGAATCGAGAGCCTGCCGCTGGAATCCACTTCCACCTCAAGCGTTTCGTCTGCTTCCTCGACAATTGCGATCGCCTCGTCTGCCCGGGTCAGATCGGAAAGCGTCATGCCGGCGACGAGATTGCGGACACCGATTCCCGAATACCCGATCTCCGCCTCACGAAAACTCGGGCGCACCTCATCAAGGATGGCCTCAAGACGCTCCTCGAGCACCACGTCGGAATCAACCCGAAGTAGGAGATGCGACCCTCCCTGCAGATCAAGCCCGAGACGAACGGGCTCAGGCAACCATGAGGGAACGGGTGAGGAAAGAAGATTGGGCGCGGAATAGACGACGGCAAAAACGCACGCCGCCAGAATTGCCCCCACTTGCCAGCGGGGGATCTGGATCAAGCTCCGGTCCCCTTGCTATCAGCACTACCTGAATCGCTGTTTTCCTGGGGCGTGTCAGCCCCGTCCTGCAGCTTGGTCTTCTCGCCATTGCGTGACTGATTCAAAGCCACCTGAGGTGCACCACCCTCGTCCCGCGGCTCGGTCCTCTCGAGTACGTCGGAGAGGGTGTCGCGGATGATCTTCACCCGCACATTCGTAGCGATCTCCACTAGAACATCTCGCTCCTCGACCTTGGATACAACGCCCACGACACCACCCGCGGTTACCACCCGATCACCGCGACGGACCGTAGCAACCATCTCCTTGTGCCTCTTCATGCGTTTCTGCTGAGGGCGGATGAGTAGGAAGTAGAAGACTGCAAAAATCAGGACCAGAGGCAGAAGTTGGATGAGGAAACCACCACCATCCGCGCCATTTGCGGCATAAGCAGGAGAAATAAGCATGCGGAGGCTCCAGCGGAAGAGGCCACAATATAGCCCTCGCTCGAAAGAGCGGAAAGGCGTAGGCCTCCTTCACTATACTCGCCCACCATACTCGCCCTGTGCCCTATCCCGACGCACTCTTCCCGACAGCGAACGAGACACGGTGACGAGCGACAGCCCCAAGTGCGCAGAGGACTCTACGATGGCTGTTCAGAAAAAACACAAAGCTAAAACCGTCACCGGTTCGGACTCAAAGAGCAATCTGCTTGACCGCATCGCGACAGCCCTCGAGCGCATGGCTCCTGCGCCCTCGCCGGTCGTGCCAAAGAAAAAGAGTGCTGCCAACGCGTGGCTGTGGAGCGGCGAAGAAGGACACCTTCGCCCGGTTGCTGAAATAAGCCGCATCCCGATCGAGCTTCTTTGCGGCATCAATCAGGTACGTGATGTTCTTCTCGCCAACACCCGGCGCTTCGCCGACGGGTTTCCCGCCAACAACGCCCTTCTGTGGGGCGCACGTGGCATGGGCAAAAGCTCCCTCGTGAAATCGGTCCACGCCGCCGCCAACAAGGATCGGAAACTCCCGCTCGAACTTATCGAGATCCATCGAGAAGACATCGAAACTTTACCTGTACTCCTCGAGGCAATCCGGGCAACGAAGAGGCGATGGCTTCTTTTTTGCGACGATCTTTCGTTCGACGCTGAGGACGCTTCCTACAAATCACTCAAAACCATCCTCGAAGGCGGAATCGAAGGCCGTCCCCGGAACGCAATCCTCTACGCCACTTCCAACCGCCGACACATGATGGCCCGCTCGATGATCGAGAACGAACGCTCCACCGCCATCAATCCTTCCGAAGCGGTCGAGGAAAAAGTTTCGACGAGTGACCGTTTCGGTCTGTGGCTCGGATTTCACGCCTGCTCACAAAAGGAATACCTCACGATGGTCCGAGCATACGTCCGCCACTTCAATCTTTCGCTCGATGATTCCGACCTTGAGCACCAGGCACTCGAATGGGCGGCCGGGCGAGGTGCGCGCTCTGGCCGGGTCGCCTGGCAGTTCATTCAGGATCTTGCCGGGCGCATGGGTGCCATGCTGAACTGAGCCCGCTTACCTCTGCTCGAGGTGGTGCACCGGGTCGACCGGCCCGTTGGAAGTCCTGAGCTCGAAATGCACCTGTGGCCCCGACACGTTGCCCGTGTCGCCGACCAAGGCGATCTTCTGCCCCCGATCCACCTTGTCCCCTTGCGAAACCTCTAGGTTTGCATTGTGAGCGTAGGCCGAAATCCAACCGTCAGCGTGACGCACCAATACCAATTTCCCATAGGCCGGAAGTTCATCACCTGCATAAACCACAACCCCATTTTCCGTCGCCCACACGGGCGATCCTTTCGCTGCCGAAATATTAATTCCATCGTTGCGAAGACCACCGGGCTTGAGACCGAAACCGGACGTCACCTCACCGCTCGTTGGCCACAAGAAACGCTTTCCTGAGCGCCGGGGCGGAGCCTGCGGGGTCTGACGTGCAGGCTCGGACGCGGCCGCACCTGCGGGTACCGACGCAAAGGCCTGTCCTGGCGGCGAAGGCTTCCTGCCCGGCACTGGCGGCACGATAGGAACGCCAGGATCAGAGGCGGCCGTTCTCGCCGGGGGTGGTTCGCGCTCCGGAGCACAGGCCGGTGGACGAATCACCGCCGTCAGACGGATGCGGTCTCCAAGGCGCAGAAGGTAAGGAGAAACAAGACCGTTCAGGCGAACCAGGCTGCGAAGATCCGCACCATGACAGACGGCGATATCGCTCAGGGTGTCGCCGCTTTCCACCACGTGCACCCGCGAACTTGGCAATAGAAGGACCTGCCCCGGGGAGATCCGGTAGGGAGGTCGAGCGTCGTTAACCTTGATCAGGTCCCGGATGGACACACCATGTGCGCGGGCGATCGCGTAATAGGTATCGCCCTTCTTCACGACAGTGGTGGCACCTTGAAGCGAAACGATACCGACAACGCCGGGCACGACCGGTGCGCGAGGCGACGTACGAGAGCACGCTACCAGGGCCGCGGCAAGAGCCAGGGAAAGGATGAACCCAGCGCGCATCATCACCCTAGGCTCAGGAGTTCCTGGACAGGCACCTGGTGCGGCTGAGAGGACTCGAACCTCCACGGACGTTTCCATCCACTGGCACCTGAAGCCAGCGCGTCTACCAATTCCGCCACAGCCGCATGCCAGGCACCAGTTGGATATATGGTGCGGCCGAGAGGACTCGAACCTCCACGGAGTTTCCTCCACAGCGCCCTCAACGCTGCGCGTCTACCAGTTCCGCCACGGCCGCTTGCGATGCGGAACCTAGAATCGGGGCGGGAGTCGGTCAACTGAAATTCTTGCCGCGGGCGATTTTTTCCGCACAGACGAGGTCCTCAGGCGTATTGACGTTGAAGAAGGGATCGTGGGATTCGATCGGCCAATGCACCGCCTGGACTGCAAGCTCGGCCGTGAAGCGATCGATCTTTCGAACTCCCTCCTGGAGTGCCACCTCAATACGGTGAGCAAGGGAAACCCGCCAACACGCGCAGACCGGATGTGTACGCTCACCCGAGCAGGCAACGCTAACATCGGCTGTTTCTTCGTCCATCGCGACATTGAGACGATCAACCAAGTCTGCAGGAAGGAATGGAGCATCCGCCGCAGCCGTCACCACGCGCGCATCCTCCCCTTCCCTGTCAAAAGTCCATGCGAGAGCCGCGTGAATGCCGGCAAGCGGACCCGCACCATTTTCTTCCCGGACAGAGTCAGGAACGACCTCGAGTTTGAGAAAATCGAAACGCCCGGGATCGCCATTGGCATTCACAATGAGCGTCTTCGTCTGGGAAGCGAGAATCCTGGCTGCGCGGGCGATCATCGGAATCCCGCCCACCTTGACGAGAGCCTTGTCGCCACGACTGAGCCGACGTCCTTGCCCGCCGGCGAGAAGGACTCCGACGAGAGGAACGCTCACGAAGTCACAGGCGAAGCGCCTTTACGGATCACATGAACGGGATCGTCAGGCACGTCGTCGGGATTTGCATCGTGCAGGAGTCGCTCCTCGCCCGAGAGCGTGAGAAAGCGACGACCGCGAACACGGCCGATAAGGGTGAGCCCCGTCTTGCGAGCAAGTTCGACCCCGTGTGCGGTGAAGCCAGAGCGCGAGACAAGTGTGGGGATTCCCATCCGGACCGTCTTCAGGACCATCTCCCCGGTAAGACGACCGGTCGTGTAGAGAAGCATCTTCGAGACATCAGTCCGGTTGACCCAGATCCAGCCTGCAATCTTGTCAGCAGCGTTGTGCCGCCCCACGTCCTCGACATAGACAAGGGGACGGTCTTCGCTGCAAAGGGCACATCCGTGAATTGCACCTGACTTCAAGTAAAGCGAGGGGCGGGCGGTCACTTTGCGACTGATCTCGTACAACCACGAAGTGCGAACCCGAGCATTCGTATCAAGATGAACCTCGTCAAGACGCTCCATGATGCTGCTAAAGATCGTCCCCACGGCGCAACCGGAGGTGCGAATCCGCCCTTCCATGGCCTTCTCGTAATCGGTGCGGAGGCCGGTTCGCACGACCACGACCTCCGCTTCGGCATCAAAGTCGACACCGTTCAGTTCGTCATCGGGTTCGATCATCCCCTGGTTCGCAAGGAACCCCACAGCGAGAAGTTCCGGGTGATCACCCAATGTCATTGCCGTGACGATCTCCTGCGCGTTGAGAAATATCGTGAGCGGTACTTCGGTCACGATATGGGCGGTGACAGGGGCTCCCTCGTGATCGGTCCCGGAAACCTCGCGCGTGAGATGCAGGTTTTCCGGATCGGGAGCGAGTTCAAACTCCGCGGGTGCAGCCCCGGCAATCCGATAGGAACGGAAGGGATCCTCTCCAGACCCACTCATGCAGTGTCGAGGGTGCCTTTCACCTCGAGGTCGAGATCAAGGTCCCCGATTCGGATTCGAGCATTGACCTCAAGAGTCTCGCCTCCCAATTTCCCCGCCTCTTCCGCCGAACGCACGGCTTCCTCGATCTCTCGGTGAGCGGTAACTCCCAATTTCTTCAAAAATCGGCGGACACTTCCGTCGAATCTCTCCTCGTCCATAACAGTTCTCCCTGAGTGCATGTGCCTTGACCACAAGGGCCAATTACCGAAAGCGCAGCCTCTATGCTAGTGCAGGGCCGCGCCTGGGCACGGCGTACTTGGAGGAAACAGCATGAGAGCCTTCTATGCATCTCTTGCCACCTGCATTCTCGTTGCGGTCGGAGCCGCCGGAGTTCTTACCTTTTTAGGTGAGAATTATGGACGGGACATGCGATTCGGCAAGAACGTGTCCGTGGAATCCAGCTCCTAGCGCTTCGGAAAGCTCAGACCACTTCCTGCTCTTTCAGGGAGCTTGCCTCGTTGTTTCCTTCTTCTTCCTCTGCAGTCTCCCAGAGACTGTGATGATGGCGGGCCCAGGCGGTGTCCACCTTTCCGCTTCCCATCGCCTGAAAAGCTCCCTCCATGCCTATCGTGCCGATGTAAATGTGGGCCAGGATCACCGCGATCAGACCGAGCGACACGATCGTGTGCCAGACGTGGGCAAGTTGCATCTCCTGCATCAATGTGAGCGTCTCGGGCAGTCCCGCTCCAAACAGGTTGATGATCTCGAACGTCCCCCCGAACGGACGAATTGCGAAGGGGAACAGGAGCGCGATTCCTGAAAGGCTAACCGAGAAGCCTCCCAGCACCACGATCCAGAAGACCGCCTTCTGACCCGCGTTAAACTTGCCTGCCGGCGGATGAGCCTTGTCAGAGAACATCCCGCCTCCCTTCGCGAGCCAGACCAGGTCGGTTCGGGAGGGGAGATTGTGCCGGACCCATAGCACGAACATCAGCGCGATCCCGAGCATGAATGGAAAGGAGACAAAGTTGTGCAATGTCTTCCCTGCCATCGCCACGACCGCGAACGCATCCTTGCCAATAAGCGGAATCAGGAGATCGCGCCCGTAAAGAAGGTTGAGCCCCGTCAGCGCCAGGACAATGAAACTCGTCGCCGTAAGCCAGTGGGCGAAGCGCTCGAAGGCGGGGAAGCGCACTACCTGCCGCCCCGCAACAGGCTCGGAAAGCCGAATCGTTCCACGAATCGCGTAGAAAAGGGCCAAAATTGCAATCACCACAAGCAGCGACAGACCCCCGTACATCATCAGCGGCCCATTGCGGACCGAGCGCCAGATCTCGCCTTCAGACTGCACCAACACGCCGGCTCTACGATCGGGAATCGAGACCCTTCCCTCGACACCGCCACGGACCGCACGCCACCCGTCGGATTTCCCCTCGACCGCCACGCTCCCCCGGGGGATTTCTTCCTCAGCCCCGGCAGTGAGCACGGCCCCCCCGAGACCCACGGCGGAAAGTGCTAATGCTAGGCTTGCTCCGACGAGAAACGCTCGAAATTTTTCCCAAAACGACATCAGAACCTCTGCTGCTCCGCTCGCAGAGAGAGTGCGTCTATCGTTTCTGGATCGAGGGCTTGGTCTTCAGCGCCTGCGTAGACGCCCTTGCCCGTGTCGAGCCGCCTTCCCTGCTCACTCTCGCGGCAACCCACAAGAGCGATCGCCAATGCAAGGCATACAAGGCTAAATACGGAAGCGGGGCCTGCGTTCACGAGTCGTCATAAGCGGTGTTCCATCCCCATGCGCCGCTCCCGAAGCCACGTTTCGTTACGCGTTCTCGGTAAATGTCGGAAACCGTATCCGCATCACCCGCAAGCAGTGCCTTGGTCGAGCACATCTCCGCACACAGCGGGAGTTTTCCCTCAGCAAGGCGATTCCGCCCGTACTGAGAAAGCTCCTCTGCCGAGCCATCCTCGGCTGGGCCTCCGGCACAGAAGGTGCATTTGTCCATCTTTCCACGCCCGCCAAAGTTCCCTTCCTGGGGGTACTGCGGGGCACCGAACGGACAAGCGTAGAAGCAGTACCCGCAACCGATACAGAGATCCTTGTCGTGGAGAACCACACCTTCGTCGGTCTGATAGAAGCAGTCGACAGGACAGACAGCCTTGCAGGGTGCATCCGAGCAATGCATGCACGCCGTTGAGATCGAGCGTTCGCCGGGCTGTCCGTCGTTAATGGTGACCACACGCCGTCGGTTCACTCCCCAAGGAACTTCGTTCTCGTTCTTGCAAGCAGTGACGCAAGCGTTGCATTCAATGCAACGGTCTGCGTCGCAGAGAAATTTCATCCGAGCCATGTAAGCCTCCTAAGCTGTTCGAATCCGGCACAGGGTGACCTTGCTTTCCTGCATCTGGGTCACCGAATCGTACCCGTAGGTACCAACCGTATTCGAGGATTCCCCGAGGACGTAAGGATCAGCACCCTTCGGATAGAAGGGCCGCAGGTCCTCACCCATGAACTGTCCGCCAAAATGGAACGGCATGAACGCCACTCCCGGAGCCACGCGACGGGTTATGAGCGCCTTTATGCGTACCCGCCCGCCTTCGGGGCCTTCGACCCACATGTCGGCACCGTCGCGGATTCCTGCATTGTTGGCATCGCGCGGATGCACCTCGCAGAACATGTCCTGCTGCAGTTCGGCGAGCCATGGATTCGAGCGGCTTTCATCGCCACCGCCCTCGTACTCCACCAGCCGTCCGGAGGTCAGGATAATCGGGAAATCTTTCGCATAATCGCGCTGCTGGATCGAGCGATAGAGAACAGGCAGGCGATAGCCCCGCGTGTCCTCATAGGTCGGATAGTCACCCACGAGGTCACGCCTTGTGGTGTAAAGGGGTTCACGGTGGAGAGGCACCGGATCCGGGAAATTCCACACCACGCAACGTGCCTTGGCGTTCCCGAAGGGAGCGCATCCGTGCGCGATCGCTACCCGCTGGATGCCACCGGAAAGGTCGGTTTTCCAATTGGTATTTTCCCCCGCCACATGCCCAATCGTGTCGCGCTCCGAGGTGGTGAGATCCGCATCCCAGCCAAGACTTTGCAGCATCTTCATCGTGAATTCAGGATAGCCATCCTCAATGTCGGAGCCCGCCGAATACGACCCTTCCGCAAGAAGGTTCTCACCGTCACGATCAATACCGAAACGAGCACGAAACGTTAGTCCACCCTCGGCGACAGGCTTCGAGGTGTCGTAGAGGATCGGCGTGCCGGGGTGTGCCATCTCCGGGGTTCCCCAGCACGGCCAAGGGAGCCCGTAGTACTCACCATCGCAAGGCCCGCCCTCGGCCTTGAGTGTCGTTTGGTCGAACGTCGCCATGTTCGCCATGTGCTTACGCAAGCGCTCCGGAGATTGCCCGGTGTAACCGACCGTCCACATGCCGCGGTTGAATTCTCGGGTTATGTCCTCGACCAGCGGCTCGGTGCCACGCACTTCGATGTTGTGGAACAGCGAATCGGCAAAGCCCAGCCGCTTTGCAAAGAGGTAGATAATCTCGTGGTCAGGCTTGGATTCGAACAGCGGCTTGACCACTCGTTCACGCCACTGGAGCGAGCGATTGGAAGCAGTAACGGATCCGTAGGTCTCGAACTGTGTCGCCGCCGGCAGCAGATACACCCCATCCTTGCGTTCATGGAGAACGGAAGAGAGCGTCGGATATGGATCAACGACCACCAGGAGATCAAGCGCGTTCATCGCC
Organism: Alphaproteobacteria bacterium; assembly: GCA_965206145.1. Lineage (GTDB taxonomy): Bacteria > Pseudomonadota > Alphaproteobacteria > TMED109 > TMED109 > CBDBIK01. The sequence continues at coordinate 125,708 of CBDBIK010000006.1, read as the reverse complement.
TTGCGCATCTCCGGCAGGCGGGTCTGCGAGTTGGGCGCGTGGCCCCAGAACACCATCGCTTTAAGCGGATGGGGCTGATCGATCGCCGAAGGATCCTCCAGCACGCCATCGATCCAGCGCGACACCGGAATGCCCTTCGATTCCATCAGGTCCTTTGAGGCGAACCGTGAGAGAAGCTGTTCGTGGGAAACCTCCCATACGCGCGACCAGTGTTTCCACGCACCTTCCGAAAGGCCGTAATAGCCGGGCAGTGTGTGCGATAGCACGCCCAGGTCGGTCGCACCCTGAACGTTGTCGTGGCCGCGAAAAATGTTCGTGCCGCCGCCTTCCACGCCCATGTTGCCGAGCGCAAGCTGAAGAATGCAGTAAGCGCGAGTGTTGTTGTTGCCGGTGGTGTGCTGTGTCCCACCCATGCACCAGATGACCGTGCCGGGGCGATTCTCGGCCAAGAGCCGGGTGATTTCCCGGACCTGTGCGCCGGGCACGCCGGTGACCCTCTCGGTCTCCTCGGGTGTCCAACGGGCAACCTCCTCGCGGATTTGATCGAGGCCCCACACCCGTGAATGGATGAAACTCTCATCCTCCCAACCATTCTCGAACACGTGCCAGAGCATTCCCCACACGAAAGCGACATCGGATCCGGGACGGATGCGGACGTACTCGTCGGCATGAGCGGCGGTGCGCGTGAAACGCGGGTCGACCACGATGAACGGCGCACCCTGTTCCTTGGCCTTGAGCAGGTGAACCATGGAAACCGGATGTGCCTCGGCAGGATTGCCACCGATGAGAAAGATTGATTTTGAATTGTGGATGTCGTTGTAGCTGTTGGTCATCGCGCCGTAGCCCCAAGTGTTGGCAACACCGGCGACAGTGGTCGAATGACAGATGCGGGCCTGATGATCGACGTTGTTGGTGCCCCAGAAGGCAGCAAACTTGCGGAAGAGGTAGGCTTGCTCGTTGCTGTGCTTGGCGGACCCAAGCCAGTAGACCGAATCAGATCCTGATTCGTTTCGAATCCGCTCGAATTCGGCGGACACCTCTTCGACGGCAGTCTCCCAGTCGATGCGCTGCCAGCGCCCATCAACAAGTTTCATCGGGTAGCGAAGACGGCGCTCGCCGTGTGCATGCTCGCGCACAGACGCGCCCTTGGCGCAGTGTGCACCCAGATTGAAGGGACTGTCGAAACTCGGCTCCTGGCCGACCCAAACCCCGTCCTGCACTTCTGCGGTTACCGCACAGCCCACTGAACAATGGGTGCAGACCGAGAGGATTTTCTCCATTTCGCCGTCGGCGACGGTCGTGCCTTCCGCCGCCGCCACGCGTCCGGCAGGCACCACACCCATAAGTGCTGTACCTGCGATGGCAAGTCCCGAGTTCCGGAGAAAGGCACGCCTGTCGAGAGGAGCCTCAAAAGGAGACAGGCCAGAGGTGTGAGCGACAGGAGAGGGACGCACCCGAGAAGAAGTTCCGTTTCCTGTCTTGCGCATCATGATCAAGCGTTCAAAAACGGGAAAGCCGGTAGGCCGTGCGCACATGCTCGGTCTCCCGATAGCCTGCCGAATCCTTCGGGGCCTGCTTTTTCCTGGGTACCGCGCCGTGCCGGGTCATGGCCCAGCCCGCGGTGCCCGCAACGCTCGCCGCGGCAAACAACTTGCGTCGAGTTACGCCGCGCCGCGATCTCGCGGAATCAGGGCGTCTCGCATGCGTTCTTCCTTCCATGGTGTTCCCTCCTCTTATAGGTACCGTAGCCCATTCGCAGCGGGCAAGGCAAACCGCTCCCGGCTATAGTCACCGCAAGCTGAGCGGGATAATCCGTCGGCACTTTCAGCAAGGAGAGACGTAACCCATGACCATTTCCCAAGGCCAAACCATTCCTGCCGCTACGCTTCGACGCTTGGGCGCAGACGGAATCGAGGAGGTCTCCACCAAGGAGTTTTTCGAGGGCCGGAAGGTCGTGTTGTTCTCGGTTCCCGGCGCTTTCACGCCAACCTGCTCGGCCAAGCATCTACCGGGATTTGTCCAGAACGCCGATCAAATACGAAGCAAGGACGTGGACGAGATCGTGTGCATTTCCGTCAACGATCCCTTCGTCATGAGCGCTTGGGGCAAGGACCAAGGATTGGGTGGCGAAGTCACCCTGCTTGCCGATGGAAACGCCGAATTTTCTGACGCTCTCGGCCTTTCTTTCGACGGTGGCGGCTTCGGGCTCGGCAAACGTGGACAGCGCTTCGCCATGGTCGTGGATGACGGCAAGGTCATACACCTGGCTGTCGAGGAGCCCGGTGCGTTCGAGGTGTCGAGCGCAGAGCGGGTGCTCCAGGCCCTTTAGACACCGCGCAGGCGATTCTGACATGAGCGGAGATGCCGCCCCAGAGGCAACGGCCCGTGAGTCGATGGAATTCGATGTCGTCGTCGTCGGGGCCGGTCCTGCCGGCCTGAGTGCGGCCATCCGTCTCCGCCAACTGGCACAGGAAGCCGGGCGCGAGGTTTCCGTCTGTGTCGTCGAGAAAGGCCCTGAGGTTGGGGCACACATTCTTTCGGGCGCAGTCCTCGAACCGCGTGCCCTTGATGAGCTTCTTCCTAACTGGCGCGAGCATGATGCGCCTGTAAGTACTGAGGTGACTGCCGAGAAATTCTTGTTCTTGAAAGAAAAGACAGCTTTCTCCTGGCCGCACGTGCTGCTTCCCCCCGCCATGCGCAATCACGGCAACTACATCATCAGCCTCGGAAATCTCTGCCGGTGGCTCGCCCAGACTGCCGAAGGCCTCGGTGTCTCCATTTTCCCCGGTTTTGCTGCGACCGACCTGCTCATCGGCGATGGCGGGCGCGTGGAAGGAATTGCTACCGGCGACATGGGCCTCGCCCGGGATGGTTCCCGCGGCCCTTCGTGGCAGTCAGGCGTCGAGCTGCGAGCCCACTACACGCTGCTCGCCGAGGGTTGTCGGGGGAATCTTGGCAAAGAAGCGATTCGTCGTTTCGATCTCGACCGAGACAGCCAGCCACAGACCTACGGCCTCGGACTTAAGGAACTCTGGGAAGTCGCACCTGAACGTCACGAACCCGGCCTGGTCCTGCACACGGCGGGCTGGCCGCTACCGTCGGATACCTACGGCGGCTCGTTCCTCTATCACCTCGAAGGCGGCCAGGTCGCCGTCGGCTTCGTCGTCGGGCTCGATTATCCCAATCCCCATCTCAGCCCCTACGAGGAATTCCAACGCTTCAAGACCCACCCGACCATCCGCCCCGTCTTCGAAGGTGCACGCCGGGTTGCATACGGTGCACGAGCGCTCAATGAGGGCGGTTTTCAAAGTCTTCCTCGCTTCACCTTCCCCGGTGGAGCACTCGTGGGCTGCGAAGCGGGAACCCTCAACGTGCCGAAAATCAAGGGCACTCACACCGCGATGAAGGCGGGGATGCTGGCCGCCGAAGCGTGCGCGAAAGGTCTCGAAGGTCTCGACCCCGAACTCGAAGGCTACGACGAGGCATTCCGGGCTTCGTGGGCAGGAAAAGAACTCCGCCGATCCCGCAACGTGCGACCCGGTTTCAAGCACGGCCTGTTTTGGGGAACGCTGCATGCAGGCATCGACCAGATCCTGCTCCGGGGTTCCGCCCCCTGGACGCTGCGCCATGAAGGGTTCGATCACGAATCACTCCAGGAGGCGGACTCTGCTGAATCCATCGACTATCCCCGCCCGGACGGCGAAATTTCCTTCGATCGCCTTACCAACATTGCCTTCTCCGGCACCAGTCACGAAGAGGAACAGCCCTGCCACCTTCTCCTTGCTAACGCAGACCAACCACTCGAGCTGAACCTCTTCCGTTATGACGGACCCGAGCAACGTTACTGCCCGGCCGGGGTCTACGAGTACGTCGTCGAGAGCGGAAACAAGCGGTTGCGGATCAACGCCCAGAACTGCCTCCACTGTAAGGCGTGCGACATCAAGGACCCGACCCAAAACATCACCTGGCACCCTCCCCAGGGAGGGGAAGGCCCTCGTTACCCCAACATGTGAGAACACGCCATGTTTGCTCTCCTCCGCCTTGCCTTTCCCCTTCTCCTGTTCACCGTCGGAGCAGACGCTGACGATCGGCTCTCCCAAATTCTCCTGCCTGAGGGCTTCTCCATAGAAAGGTACGCTTTTGTCCACGACGCAAGACAGATGGCCTGGGGAGAGCAGGGAACCCTCTTCGTTGGCTCGCGCAGCAACGGACACGTACGCGCGGTCACAGACGAGGACGGCGATGGGATTGCCGAGCGCGTCCGTGTGATCACACCGCGCCTGCGAATGCCCAGCGGCATCGCGTTTCGAGACGGCAGCCTCTACGTGGCGGCCCTGAGTCACATTTTTCGCTTCGATGGGATCGAGGATCGACTTGATGACCCTCCGGAACCCGTGATCGTAACGGACGCGCTCCCCACGGATCGTCACCACGGCTGGAAGGTGCTCTCCTTCGGTCCTGACGGACGCCTTTACGTGCCCGTGGGGGCACCCTGCAATGTGTGTCGCACGGAGGGCTATCACGGAACGATTCTCCGCATGCAGCCAGACGGTTCGGACATAGAAATCGTGGCCAAGGGCATCCGAAACTCCGTCGGCCTCGGGTGGCATTCCGAAACGGGCGAACTGTGGTTTACCGACAATGGCCGCGACATGCTGGGAGACAACTTGCCTCCGGGAGAATTCAACCGGATGCACAAGACGGGGCTCCATTACGGCTTTCCGCACTGCCATGCGGGTGATATCCCCGATCCCCAGTTCGGGGATGAAGCATCCTGCTCTGATTTTGAGCCTCCCGCACAGCCGCTCGGCCCCCACGTCGCACCGCTGGGGTTCGTGATCCACTCAGGGCGGGGACTTCCTGATGAATATCGAGGAGTAGCCTTCATTGCCGAGCATGGGTCCTGGAACCGTAGCCAGAAGATCGGCTACCGCATCTCTCTCGTGCGTCTCGATACCGACGGCAGACGGGCCCTCGGCTACGAGGTCTTTGCCGAGGGCTGGCTCCAAGGGGAAAGCATGTGGGGACGGCCCTCCGATGTGCTTGAGGCACCCGACGGCTCACTCCTGGTTGCCGATGACCACGCGGATGCAATCTGGCGGATTCGCTACGTCGGCAATTAATTTAATTCACCTCGGACTTCGCGTGCGTGAAGATTGAGTGAACTACAAAACAGTGTGCTGAACGCACGGATAATTCCCACACAAGGGAGCCGCTGTTAAAACAATCGGCGATCACACGGATGGTACCCTCGGACCCGCCACGTCGGCGAGCGAGCAACTCAGCTTTTGTCGGGACGGCCCGCTTCCAGCGGCGGAAGCAGTGCGGGAACATTCTCCTCACCAAAGGCAAGTGCGAGCAACAATGCTCCACCACAGCGTTGTTGCATGGAGCTAGTGCTGCTCAAAATTTACCCCTATCCACAGATATTGCTCAAGCGACAACCACTTCTGCCGTTAGGTTTTTGATAGCTTCAGAGTTCTTTTGGCGTCCGATCAGTATTTGACTTGGACGGTGACGGCCGGACACACGTTCCTCCGATGCTAGGAAACAGAAAGACTGCATCCTGACCGCCATCCTTGGCCTCGTGATGAGCTGTAACTTATGTCTCCAGGCGTTCCTCGCAAACCTACGCGGCCATATCCTGAAATGCCTTCCAGCCAATTGTATGGAGGGTTAGGTCGGTGAACGGTCCTTGCGCTTGTGGCACGTTTTTCTTTTTATTGGGTTTGCTGGTCGTCAATTGTCAAATGCCGTTTCTAAATACCGATGCCGTGTGGTTTCTCGTTTCATCGTTGATCTCTCCGTCGGCAGTCTAATCCTTCTTGCTTATTTTTCTTGTCATTCATAATTTCACACCATCGAATGTTATATTATCCCGTAAATACGCCTCATTTTTTGCTATCTTATCATTCAGATATTCCATAGGCCGATTGCCTTTTGTGCGATTACAGTGCCCACAAAGCAATTGGTAATTCTCGTAATAATTTCCACCGCCTTTTGACTTCGGAATAATATGGTCAACCTCAAAATGCCGGATTTCCATTTCGTTCCGGCAACCGTTACAAATTCCTTTCTGCTCATTGAATAATTTGATTTTCACACCTCTACTCTTTTCCGATTCAATTTTTATATCCGTCCGTTTTGGCAAATCTGTTGTATGTATGAAATCACGAAACAAACCTGCGTCATCTGACAGCCTATCCGAAACGAGTTGAGCAGCTTTCATCTCAATATCAATCCCTATCCACCTACGACCTAACTGTTGTGCCGCAACCATTGTAGTAGCACACCCGCAAAAAGGGTCTAGCACGACATCACCTTCATTACTTGATGCCTCGATTATCCTTTTCAGTAACGCAAGCGGTTTCTGTGTTGGGTATCCAGTGCGCTCCTTTGCCATGTTGTTCAGTGATGGAATGTCTGACCATACATCCCTCATTCCCTTCAACTTCCCTCTCATCATTACCGACGTTGCTTTTATCTTTGGCTTGTTAAAATAGTACTCATCCGACTTCGTGTAGAATAAAACTACATCATGTTTCCGAGAATACATTCGGTTAGATGAACCTCCTAAACCATACTCCCAGACAACTTCATTTCTAAAGTTACCCTTTCCAAATATCCTGTCTAATATCAATTTCAAATAATGACTTGCAGTAGGATCACAATGCAAGTAGAAACTTCCTATATTCCTTAACACTCTGTGCATTTCAAGTATGCGCTGCGTCATGTATGTAAGGTACGCCATCATCGGCTTGCTATGCAGTACTTCAACCGTTTTTATAAACTGAACAAGGTATGGGCAGTTATTCACTATCCGTTCAAGGTATGCCTGATCAATATCTTTCAATGTCCGCATGTCCTTAAAACTGGCTCCAGCAAACTTGCTACCTACAGGCGCGGAATACATCCGTTTACTATTGAACGGAGGGTCAAGATATATCAAATCCACACTTTCACTGTTCATTCCGTTCAAGATGTACAAATTATCGCCCGTGTACAAAGTATTGCTATTGGGGGGGGGGGGGGTAGCCTTCACTTAGATTAACTCCTTGTAGGGAAGTCTTTTACCGTCCATACCTTTGGCAAGCGCTTCCATGCGCTCAATGGTATCCACTTCACAATTGCCTTCATTCAACCTGAAAGCAAACTCATTTATGCAACGCTGTAAACGTTTCTCACTGAAATTGTGATACACGCCATTATACCCGCGTTTCAGCAATTCCCAAACGCTTTCAATTCCGTTAGTGTGCACCATGCTGTTTACATACTCTTTTGCCGAATGGTTGACCTTGCCATGCTCGTAACCTTGCAGACTATTATACCGATTTTTCTGTGAAAGCTAATAACGCTGTAGCCCTTACCTCGTAAAGCTTTCAGGCCGTCCGTGTAGATTTATGTATATAATTCCCTTATAAATCACACTCAGTGTCAGGCATGTCGTAATCGCCAGATCAGAATAAACTGGCTACCCATCTGGCGTTTTACGTCGGCCTGCGTCCCACGCATCCGTCACATCAGGATGCAACCAAACCGTCACATCGCCGCGCTGACGCAGGCTTTTATTGTACGCGGGCTAGTTGGTCACGCGATAGTGCTTCTTCTCAAACTTGTGCCGACGAGCGGCGTTGAATTTGTGTGACATCAAAGAGGTCCAAGCTGGTTATCAAACACCTCGCGTATCAGCCAAGGTCTATCCATATAACAACGCTACCGGACGGAGTGAAGACCTAGTTTTCGCTCTCGACGCGCGCACCATCGGGATAGGTGTACACGCCCTTGCCGGTGGGCTCGCCGCTGTCGAAAGCGGATTCGAGGCGGGTGCCATCCGCGTACTGGAGAATTCCCTGCCCCTGGAAATTCCCGTCCTGGAAACCTCCCTCGTAACGTGTGCCGTCTGGATACGCGAGGACACCCGCGCCGGTCTGCGCACCATTATCAAACATCCCCTCGTAGCGCGCGCCATCCCCGTAGATGAACACTCCTCGTCCGTGGCTCTTGCCATCCTGATAACCACCTTCGTAGCGCGTACCATTCGGGCGCACATAGGTGCCCTGGCCATGGAACTGGTCGTTCTGGAAATCGCCCTCGTAACGCGTGCCATCGGAGTATTCGAGGACACCCTTGCCGGACCTCTGTCCCTGCGCAAATCCACCCTCGTAACGCGCGCCGTTGGCGTGGCGGAACATCCCCTGCCCGTGGCGGCGATTGGCCCTGAAATCCCCCTCGTAGACATCGCCCGTCTGGAAGGTCAGCGTGCCCGTCCCGTGCATCGCGCCGTCCTTGAGCTCGCCCTCGTAAATGTCGCCGTTCGGGAAGGCGAGAATGCCGAGCCCTTCCATCTTGCCGTTGACGATCGTGCCCTCGTAGCGCGTGCCGTCAGCGTGCTTGAGGACGCCTTCGCCAGTCTGCGTCCCATTCTCGAACGTCCCCTCGTAGTGCGTGCCGTTCGGGTGCGTATAGACGCCTCGACCGTGGAAACGGTCCTCATGGAAGTCACCCTCGTAGCGTGTGCCGTCGGCGTACTCGAGGATGCCTTTGCCGGATCGTTGTCCATCCTGAAAATTGCCCTCGTAGCGCGTCTCGTCCGGGTAGATGAGGACGCCTGCACCCGTTCGCGCTCCGTTGTCGAACGTTCCCTCGTAGCGCGTGCCGTCCTTGTAGACGAACACTCCCCGCCCGTGGCGATGGCCATCCCGGTAGCCGCCTTCGTAGCGCGTGCCGTCAGGGCGCTCGTAGGCACCCTGGCCGTCAAACTGACCGTTCAGGAAACCACCCTCGTAACGCGATTCGTCGGGGTAGATGAAAACGCCTTCACCTATCCTCTGACCCTGCACGAAAGAGCCCTCATAGCGGGCACCGGTGGCGTGGCGGAACGTTCCCTGCCCGTGACGTTGGTTTTCCTCGAAATCTCCCTCGTAGACATCGCCGGTTGCCTTGAAGGTCAGCGTACCCGTCCCGTGCATGGCACCAGCCCTGAACTCACCCTCGTAGATATCGCCGTTGGGAAACGAAAGGACACCCCGTCCCTCCATTTTTCCGTCAACGATCCCCCCCTCGTAACTGCCGCCGTCCGGAAACCGGATCGATCCTTCCCTGAGCGAAGGCCCGGAGGTACCGGGCTGAGAACCGTCCGCTTCCTGTGCCCGGGGCAAGCTGGCGGGAAGGAGAAACCCTATGAGAAGCAGCGCAAGAGCACTGCTTCGCAATGCTATCGTGCGGAAATACGAACGCGTTTCCATGCTGCCAGTATATAAACTGTCAGGCCTCGGCCCGACCTTCCTAGGCGGCGGCGGAAAGAAGGTCCGATTCGTCGACCCGCTCCCAGTTCCTCGGATCGGAGAATATCTCCTCGAGTAGCCGGACGTTCATCCGATGGCCACCGTGCACGAAGGTGACGCGCCCCTGGATCTGGGCACCAGCGAGATATAGATCGCCCACGCAGTCAAGGATCTTATGGCGCACGAACTCGTCCTCGTGACGAAGATCGCACCCCGCAAGCACTTCTTCGCCGTTCACGACCAAGGTGTTGGCAAGCGTCCCACCGAGCCCCCGATTGCGATCGCGCAACCGTGTTGCGTCCTCAAGTGTGCAAAAGGTGCGTGAATCAGCGAGGTGATCCTGGAACGACATCCTCTCAAGAGAGAAGACCATCCTCTGTTTGCCGATGGCGGTGCCTGGGTAGTCAATGGTACCGTCGATAGAGAAGTTCTCGGCCGGTTCAATGCGAATCAAGCGATCCTCTCCGAGGACCTCGACCGGACGCAGGATCCGGATCCGGGAGCGGGCACGCCCTTGGAAGGAAACGCCTGCACGCTCAAGTTCAACGATGAATTTGGCGGAAGATCCGTCCATCACAGGAACCTCTTCGCCGGAGAGCGACACGCGAGCGTTGTCGATGCCAAGTCCCGCAAAGGCCGCCATGAGATGTTCAATGGTAGCGACGCGGGCCCCGTTCGCATCGCCAATTACGACACGGTTGTCCGTGTTAACGACATTCTCCCACCGAGCCGAAACATCAGGCGCATCGTCAAGGTCCTCGCGCACGAACGAGATGCCGCTGCCGGGTCCCGCAGGTCCGACCTTCATGTCCACAGGGTTTCCGCTGAACAGTCCCGAGCCTTGGAAATGGGCTTCGCCGTCAATCGTGCACTGCATGTCGCTTTCCTAGCTCGCACACTGGCTACAACAAAGTCGTACGGGAAAGCTAAGCATCAGACTAATAACGAATTGTGTCGAATGTTGCAGCCGGGTGGCACCTGATTTCCAGACACAAACGGGATGCCGATTGGAGTGCCGCCGGCACGAATTTCCTGTTCGGGGGATAGGTCTGTACCTTACAGGGCAATTCAATAGGATTGGGAGTAGGTCATGAAACCTATGTTATTTGCCGCTGCTGGAGTGCTCGCCGTTACCGTGGCGCACGCCCACCACGGGGATGAGGTCGACCATTCCGACCCAGCAGGGTCCGAACTTTGGAGTGACATCAGCGTCGCCTACCTGGGGGAGGATGCGGAAGTACGCTTCGACCAAGACATCCGCGTGATCATGGCCGAAAGGGTTGAAAGCGCCCACGAGGTACCTCTCATCGTCAAGGTTCCACATGATTTGCGCGACATGCAGAAATTCGCCGTGCTGATCGACAACAACCCGATCCAGCAGGTGGTGGAGCTGATTCCCCACCGCCCGATCGAATCGATCGGAATGAATGTCCGCCTCGAGCGCTCTACCCCGGTGCGCGCGGCCGTGCAGGGTTCCGACGGAATCTGGTACGTCGGCACCAAGTCCGTCCTGGTCATGAGCGCCGGTGGTTGTTCCTCGCCTAATCCCGAAGGTGCGACGGCTTCCGTCGGTGATGTGGCGATCCGCCAGTTCGAGCGAAACGGCGGTGCGAGCCGCCTCAAAGTGCGGATTAGTCATCCCATGGACACGGGATTCGTTGTCGAAGACGACGGCGACGTGGTCCCCGCCTACTACGTCGAGCAGGTAGAAATCAGGGACAGCCTCGGCCCCATCGCCGAAATGCTCACGTGGGCAGCGATGTCGAGCGATCCCGTGATTACCCTTGACCTGCCCGAACAGGGACAAACCGTCCGCGTGCGCGCCCGTGATTCACAGGGGATGGAATTCGAGGGGAGCGAAAACGCCGCTTCCACAATGTAGCCTGACAGCGGCCTTCCTTGGAGCCGCTACTCTTCTCGCTACGACAGCAGACGGGGCTTTCGCCGAGCCCTCCTACAAGCTCCGGCCTCAAGAGGTCGCGACGGGCATTTACGTTCTTTTCGGGCACCAGGACGGGTTAACGTCGGAGAACGGTGCCAACATCGCCAATGCGGGCTTCATCGTCGGCAAAAACGAGACCCTCCTCGTTGAAGCGGGGCCGACGTACCTGTACACGCGTCAACTCCTTGAAACCGTAGCAGACAAGACCGATACGCCTGTCCGCAGGGCTGTCGTGACACACCGCCATCCCGACCATGCCTTCGGAATCAATGGACTCCGAGAGGAAGGGATTGATGTCCTGATGCATCCTGACGAGGCGGCGATGCACTTAACTGACGGCCCAGCCCTTCTCGACCTCATGACAGAACTCGTGGGCGAGGAGTGGACCGCAGGCACCCGCATTGATGCCCCGTCACGCGAGGTGATGACGGACCTCACGCTTGATCTGGGCGGGCGCAAGGTCGACATCCTGGTATTCGAGGGAGCCCACACTGAGGGCGACCTCGTGGTTCTAGACCGGAAAACAGGGGTCGCATTCGTGGGCGATCTGGTGTTCGAGAGGCGTGCCGCCACCGTTCCGCACGCCGACATTCCCACCTGGCTCGACACCCTCGACCGGTTGGCCGAGCTCTCCTGGTCGGTCGTGGTTCCCGGACACGGACCGTTGGTGCAAGATCCCTCAATGTTCAGTGACACCCAGAACTGGCTTCGATTCCTGCACCGCAGGATCGTTCGGGCCGTCCTCGAAGGCGACAGTCCCGCCGAGGTACTGGACGAGGGCGTGCCTTCTGAGTTCTCGGGTTTCGTAGAATCTGGCCCTACCTTTGGAAGAGCCGTACTGTCCCTGTATCGCCGTTACGAAACGATGGACGTGGACGTCCTTAGAGCACTCGCCGTGGACTGAGCTTCCGCGCGCTTCATGCGTCCGGGTAAGGACACTTTTCCCGACCGCACGAGCGCACACCCTCGCTCGGGACGTAGTTGCCGCAAACCGTGCAGGCGATCGTCTCAGCGGCCGATTTGCGTTTCTTCTCTTTTTTTCGCTCGACATTATCGCGGACCGCCGCCTCGGCGGCGCGCTCGATCTCTTCCCTCTTCCGCACCTCGTCGCGCCTCTCAATGAGCTTGAAAATGTACCAGACAGCCACAAGCAAAAACGCCAACAGCATTAATTTCGGAAGGCTGAACCCAAACATCAGATCGTTTCCCCTAGAGCCCGTAGCGAGCGTAGAGAAGTCGTTCCTCAACGGCCGCGAACGCGCCCTCCGCCCACGAGCCCGAGTCCAATGGATTCCAGGACCGGAACCGGAAAAGGCTGCGCTTCGGGGTCATGTCGCGAACACGCACGTTCTCGCCGAAGCGCTCCCGCAGCACGCTTCCCGCATCCCCAATTCCGTCAACGAGACCAAGCTCGAGAGCGCGTCGACCAGTCCACACGGAGGCACTGAAAATCTCATCTTCATCCTCGGCAGTAAGCCGTGAACCCCGCCGCCCTTTCACCATCCCGACAAATTCCTCTTGCATAGCCGCAAGTGCTGTCTCGAGAACCTTCACGTCCTCAGGCTGCTCGGCACGGAACGGGTCGAGCATTCCCTTGTGCCTACCCATGGCGTGCACACGACGCTCGACACCGAGGCGCTCAAGTGCTTCCTGAAAGCCGAAAGAGGCGTTGATGACGCCGATGCTTCCCATGATCGAGGTTGCGTTCGCGAAGATTTCGTCGGCAGCGCAAGCGAGCCAGTAGCCGCCCGAGGCGGCGATGTCCTCGACGAACGCGCATACAGGAATGTCGTGACGTTCGGCAAGGTAGCGGATCTGGGTTGCGATGATCTCACATTGCACCGGCGCACCGCCAGGTGAGTTGACTGTCAATGCGACTGCCTTTGCCCCGCGCACGCCGAATGCGCTTTCAAGCACTGGCTCGAGTGCCGCGGCGGTAAGGGGGGTGCGACCCGGTATGCGGCCACCCGCACCGCCGATAACTCCGGAAAGACGAACCAGCGGAACCACGGGACCGCCTTTTCGGCGCCGAGACAGAAATGAAAGCATGAGCAGACGCTACTTGCTGCGGCAAGGTGCGTCCATGTCGTCGAGCAGGCGATCAAGGTGAACGACAGACCAGGAGATCGTTCTGCCCAACGTCATGTGCATCTTCATTCCGGACCCTCTCCCGCCTCGGCGAGCACGGCTTTCGCTCGCCGCTCATCCTCATCGGCCACCATCAGACGTTGCGGCAGAATGCCAATGCTTCCTTCCGTAACGCTCATGTGGCCATCGAAGACGAACGTTTCAATGCCCGCATCACTCAGCAACGCACGCAGAAATTGAAGACGTACGACGTCGTTCATGCGCACAAGCTCCTTCACGTACCTGTCTCCAAGGCGTTGCATCGCCGCTTCCCTACAATGCTGGGGCTCACCGGATTTCCGGTCAAGAACGCTTCCCTGAAAGGCACATGATGGACGCATCCGCTGGCGACACGGGGAGTGCACCGACATTGGAATCGATATCAGAGATCGTCGCTGAGGATCTCACCGCCGTCGATCAACTTCTCGTTCGCAAGCTCCAGGACCGGGTGAAACTGATCCCTGAGCTCGCAGAGCACATCGTGCGAGCGGGTGGAAAGCGAATTCGTCCACTGGTGACGATCCTCGCCGCTCGAGCTGCCGGCCACACGGGGAAACGCCACATCCGCCTTGCCGCTGCCATTGAGTTTATCCATTCCGCAACCCTTCTTCATGACGACGTCGTCGACAAAGGCACGCTCCGACGCGGACGGCAGGCAGCAAATGAAATCTGGGGAAATTCTGCAAGCGTCCTCGTTGGAGATTTTTTGTTCAGCCAAGCGTTCTGCCTGATGGTCGAGGATCCGTCTCGGGACGTGCTGCGCCTCCTCTCGGGCACCTCGGCCGAGATCGCGCGCGGCGAAGTCTTCCAGCTCTCGATGACGGGAAACACCAGGACCACCGAGGAGGAGCATCGCATCATGGTGGAGTCCAAAACCGCCCAACTGTTCGCCGCCGCCGCCGGCACAGGCGGGCTCGTTGCCAAACGACCCGAAAAAATCGTGGATGCGCTCCGAAACTACGGCCGCCTGCTCGGAACCGCTTTCCAGCTGATTGATGATGCTCTCGACTACGGCAGCGACGACGGAGAGACCGGGAAAGCCACAGGAGGGGATTTCCGGGAGGGCCGCATGACACTCCCTGTGATTCTCGCCTACGCCCGAGGTGATGAAGAAGAGCGTGCGTTTTGGGACCGAACGCTGGGCAAACACGAGCAAAAGCCAAAAGATTTTGCCGAAGCGCGGCGCATTCTCGCTTCCCGCAACACCATCGACGCAACCCGTGCCCGCGCAGCCGCTGCTGGTGAAGAGGCCCGCGCCTGCCTCAGTGCCCTAGAACCTAGCCCCTATCGAGAGGCACTCGACGACCTCGTGGGGATTGCCGTTGTCCGGACACGCTAGGCCCCTGTGACAAACTAAAACTCTGCGTTACATCAAGCCGTGTAGTAAGAATGAGGTACGAATTCCGCCACCATGCGAAGCGATCTGACGGAGTGTAGCTCAGCCTGGCAGAGCACTGCCTTCGGGAGGCAGGGGCCGCTGGTTCGAATCCAGCCACTCCGACCATCGTCGTACCGCGCTAAAATGTTTCAGCGGCACAATTGCTCTGGAAGGGTTCACGAGACCGTGCAAGGTGATCGGTAATTCGCCCGCGTCCTTTGGCAGGATGCCAAGCGCGATGCCAGGCTTCAGGTCTTCGCCCGCACACGCCTTGAGTGCTATCCTGACTTGCTGAGCTTTATCCAATTCTTCCTGATTCATTTCGCCTTACACCATCAGACCATATGGTTTGCGTGAACCGGATAAAGGAAGTTGATCTTCGCCATCGGCGTTCTCCAGCTGGTCTGGATGGTGCGGGCTTGCGGGGACAAATCCGCCCCACAGGCCCTGTCAGGTGGTTGCTCAAATGTATAAGCCCCTAAGCCCCCCAATCCCTTAGCAAAAAGTCTCCCAGAAAACGCCATGCCACGCTTGGATGCAAACCTCACGATGTTGTTCGCGGATGCTCCGATGCCCGAGCGGTTTGCCCGGGCTGCGGACGCCGGCTTCCGAGGTGTTGAAATCCTGTTTCCCTATGAATGGCCGCGAAAAGAACTGGATCGGTTGCTCGACGAATCAGGTCTTGCGATCGTTCTTTTCAACGCCCCGCCAGGCGATTTCGAAGCAGGTGAACGGGGATTGGCTGCACTTCCTGGACGCGAGAAAGACTTCCGCAAAAGTTTCCGCCTCGCCCTTTCCTACGCCGAGATGCTCTCGTGTCCGACCGTCCACGTGATGGCCGGCATCACGCCGAGAGGGAGCGACACGGAAGAGATCGACGCTGTCTTTGCGAGCAATCTCACTCATGCCGCCAAGGAGGCTGACCGCGCGGGCGTGCAAATTGTGATCGAGCCGCTCAATGACTGGGACGTGCCGGGTTACCATCTCTCTCGGCCCGACCATGCCCGACGGATCATTGAGCGCGTGGGTGCGGACAACCTCGGCCTTCAGCTCGACTTCTATCACACGCAGATCATGCAGGAAGACCCCGCGCGCGCATTTACCGCCCACGCCGACATCGTCAAGCACGTTCAGATCGCCGGCGTTCCCGACCGCCACGAACCCGACACCGGAAAGATCGACTGTCATTTCCTGCTAAAAATTCTTGACGAAGCAGGATATGACGGCTGGGTGGGGTGCGAATACCACCCGAAGGGGCGAACCGAAGATGGCTTGGGTTGGGCGGAACAGTGGGGAGTACACCAAAAAGAAATACCTACCACCATATCTTGAAATTTTTCAGACCTCGAACGCCACTTGTTGCGTTCGCAAAATTGCATCTCTAGAATCTCCGATTGGGACTACACGGCCTTCGGGCCTCTCTCGGTCCCGGCTTCAACCGGAGATGCAATTGGCCTCGATCCTCTCCTCCCTCCGCAATACCGTGATCGCAGGCATCGTCCTCGCGGTGTTGCTCTTCATCCACTACTACCAAGCTAGCGGGTACAGCAACGATCAGTTCCTGCTCTTCCTCGTACGCTGGATTCACGTGATCGCGGGAATCATGTGGATCGGTCTCCTCTGGTACTTCAACTTCGTCCAGATCCCGAGCATGCCAAAGATCCCGGACGAACAGAAACCCGCCATCAGCGGAACGATTGCGCCTACAGCACTCTTCTGGTTCCGCTGGGCCGCCATGGCGACGATCGTCTTCGGCCTTCTGCTTGCCCACATGCAGGGCTATCTCATATGGGCGCTCACCCTGGGCTTCATGGAACCCGTGAGCTACAACGAACTCCTGATCGGAATCGGCATGTGGCTAGCCATCATCATGTGGTTCAACGTCTGGTTCGTGATCTGGCCGAATCAGAAAAAGGTACTGGGTATCGTGCCAGTAGACTCCGATGCCAAAGCAGCGGCAACAAGAACGGCGATGCTGTTCTCGCGCGCCAACACCATGCTGTCGGTGCCGATGCTGTTCGCGATGGTAGGGGCTCAAAACCTCTAACGATCCATGAACCGGGGGCGGCGGTCTCCTTTTTACGTCGCCCCCGGGACTTCTTCAGGCATGGTACGAGCGGAGAACAGCTCCCTTTCGAGGGGTTTGTGCTCCGTTTGGTTCAGTGTGTTCACCGTCGAATACGCACGTGCCGTTAACCCATACCCCATGAAGTCCCTCGGGCTCGGCAACGAGCCGGGCCGCACCTGAGGGAAGGTCGTGAGCCCGCTGCGAGGGGCGGACACCCACAGTTGCAGGATCAAATAGCATCATGTCGGCGGCCTGCCCCGGAACAAGACGTCCGCGGCCGGGAATACGCAGTACATCGGCCAGATGTCCACTCAGTCGGTGAACTCCCTCCTCAAGAGGGAACAACCCCCGATCCCGGACCCAATGGCCTAGGAGATGCAAACCAAAACCGGCATCGCAGAAGAACGTCAGATGGGCCCCAGCGTCCGAGAGACTAACAATCGAGCGTGAATGGCCAAGTGCTTCGCCTACCGCCTTCTCATCGCTGTTCAGGAGCAACGAAACAAACAGGCTTGAGGCACCCGCCCCACAACCGTGATCAAGCAGCCAGTCAAGCGGATCCTTGCCAGCCTTTTCGGCGATTTCGGTCACTGAACTTCCTTCGAGGGAGCCATCGACAGGATCACCCGCCTCGCGCAGAACGATCTGAGACCAATTGTTGTTGAACACTCGCACACGTGCCGGGGTGGCAAGCTCGTTCCGGACGGCGTCCCGGAACGAGGGATCGGCGTACACCTTCGCACGCGCCTCCTTGCCCTCGGCAAGCATCGCTGGGCGCCACGCCTTGAGCCCTTCGAAGAGGTATGGGCTCTCCATGGTGAACTCCATGGTAAGCGGACGGCACGACACTTGCCCCCACATTTCGTTGCCACGATCCGTGGCGGCGGCAAAGCGATCGAGCGTCTTACGCACTCCGTCGGGACGGGTGGGGTTGTGAAGAAGGGCTGCAACCAGGACAGGGCGTCCTGATTCAGCGGCGAGTTCCTCAAGGAACTTCAATTTCGTCCCGCTGCCAAAAGTGAGCATGAAAATCCCACGTCCTGAACGGGCCATTGCACGGCAAAGCGAGGCAAGCTCTACATCTTTCGCAAAACGCGAAGGCATGGGAACGCCGTTTTCGCCGTTGTGACCCTCAAAAGTCGTGCTCGAAAAGCCAAGCGCACCCGCACGCATCGCCTCCTCGACGATCCGCCCCATCTCCTCGGTCTCCTCGGAGGTGGCCGCGCGCTCAACGGCATCCTTCCCCATGACGTAAGTGCGAACCGAGGAATGCCCCACGTAGGCAGCGATGTTGGGGACAACGCCGTTTTGCTCCAGCAGGTCGAGGTATTCAGGAAAACTCTCGAACTCCCAGCGCATCCCTTCGCGGAGCGCTGACAGGGACATGCCCTCCACGTGGGTGAGGTTGCGAAGAAGTGAATCCCGATCCGGTGGACGGCAAGGAGCGACGGTGAACCCGCAATTGCCAATGACCACGGTCGTCACCCCAAGAGAGGGTGAGGGCGTCGCGCCAGGATCCCAAGTCAACTGCGCATCGAAATGGGTATGGGTATCAATGATTCCAGGAGCGAGCGCAAGCCCACCGGCATCGACCGTCTCGCGTGCCTTGCCCAAGTCTTCGCCGCGAGCGACGACCTGTCCGCCAGCAACCGCCACATCACCTCGAAACGGCGGCTTCCCCGTCCCATCGACGATGAGTGCATCCTGGATCAGGAGGTCATACATCGTCGGGCACCCTCACCAAAGCATGTCAGCGACCGCATCGATCGCGGCCTGTGCGCACATCTCGTCCTGATCGCCCGTTGCCCCGCTCACGCCGATTCCGCCTACCAACTCTCCTGCTGCGTTGAGAACCGGAAGCCCTCCGGGAAGGGCAACAAAATCGGGGAAGTGGATAAGGCCGGGCGCTCGACCAGGTTTTCCATCCTTGCCATAGACGATGTCGCGGAGGGAGCGTGTCGAGAAGGAGAGTTTCGCGGCCGAACGAGCCTTACCGAGAGCGATATCAACGCTACCGAGGAGAGCATCGTCTTGGCGGCGGAACAGCACCAAGTCTGCACCTCGGTCAACGATCGCGACGATGATGGGATTCCAGTCCGTCGCATTCCGCATCTCTTCGCAGGCATCCGCCATGTGGCGGGCCATTTCGAGGCTGAGAAGCGGACGGGATTCGGCCGCCTCAGCGGTCGAAGGGAGTGTCGGAATCGTGGCGGCAAGCAGAGCCGCGGTGAAAAGGGAAATGAGAGAGCGCATCGCGGACCTCTAGAAAGATTTCGGATGCAGTATCGTCCTCTCTGTCCGCTTCCGAATCAAGTGGTCGCCCCTAGAGAAGCCCCAGCTTCCTGAGATCCTCTTCCATCCCCGGCGGTAGGTCCTCCGGAATCCCACTCGCTCGGTCGGGAGGTGCCCGCTCGGGCGAGAGATAGCGCCATCCCTGGAACGGACGAAAGGCACGTGGCTCCGTCGGCACAAGCACAGGATCAAGGACAATCGCGCAGGGCTTACCCCCATCACCTCCCAGTCCCTCCACGAGATCAAGAATCCGCTGCCGGACCGAGATCACTCCGGAAATCACCCAATACATCGACCCCTCGTTGAGCAGGTCATCCCGACGCGTGGGACGGTTACGGGTGCGATGTCGCAAAACTGGCGGGCTCTCGCTGGATTCCTGGAGACGACGCTTCTGCACTTCCCGCAAGTGCACAAGATCCCGGATCCCCACCGCAAGCTTGATGAGATGGAGAGGTCCGTCCGCGTTCATGCGGAGCGACGTGCATGGGCAAGCCGGCTGGCAGGCTCCCTGTTGAGACGTTCACAGACGAACCAGGCGGCCTCAATGATCTGATCGATGTCAACGCCGGTCTCGATACCCATGCCGTGCAGCATGTAGAGGACATCCTCGGTAGCCACGTTGCCGCTGGCACCCGGCGCGTAAGGACATCCACCCAGTCCGCCGGTGGAAGCGTCGATCGTCTCAATCCCGACCTTGAGCACTGAAAGCAGGTTGGCAAGTGCCTGTCCATAGGTGTCATGGAAGTGGGCGGCGAGCTGGCGTACGGGCACCCGTTCGGCCACGGTCTCCACCATGCGCCGGGCGGCTTCCGGGGTGCCAACGCCGATAGTGTCTCCGAGCGAAATCTCGTAACAGCCCATCGCGTGCAAGCGTTCTGCAACCTCGACCACGGCCTGTGGTTTCACCTCGCCTTCGTAAGGACAGCCAAGCACGCACGAGATATACCCGCGGGCCTTCATCGAGGCAGCAAGTGCTACCTCAGCCACCTCGGCGGCACGGTCGAGGGATTCGCCAATCGAGGCATTCACGTTCCTCTTTTGGAAGGTTTCGGAGGCTCCCGCAAGCAAGCAGACAGTGTCCGCTCTCGCCGCCCGAGCATCTTCAAGTCCACGCAGATTGGGAACCAAAACCGGGTAAGAAGCTCCGTCCATCCGGTCGATGGAGGTCATGACTTCTGCCGATCCCGCCATTTGTGGCACCCGGCGCGCAGATACGAACGCAGCCGCCTCGACATCGCGAAGGCCGCAACTCACAAGCCGCTCGATGAACTCGACCCGAAGCGCGACGGAAACGCTGGTAGCTTCGTTCTGCAGACCGTCCCGTGCCCCGACCTCATAGACGCGAATACGTTCAGGAAACGACATGAAATCTCAGAAATTTCTCTGCTCCGAGCAGAAAATCTACCATCCCCACCTCCTGCACCGAAACATCGGAAACCTTGCAGGACCAAACCGAATTCATAGCGCCATGTGCAAAATTTCGACGGGTGAACGAACCAGGAGAAAGTTCACGACCGAATACATCTACGTAGATCATCAAACCTCCTCACAGAGAGGAACCGACTGAAAACCGCCAAAATAGAAACATCGGCAAGGCTGGCGAACTGAGCATCCTCGACCACACTTGGAGAATCAACTACCCGGAACTCAAAGTCCTCGCCGAATGTCGAAATTCGCGGCGTTCTGAAAGGAGTTTTACGTCAGATTCAGTGAGTAGCCATCTTTCTCGGCAGCCGCAATCAGTTCACACAGAGTCCGCCTTGAACTCCACCAACGGCGCACCCTCATCCAGCCACATGCCTGTTTCGACGAGGATCTGCGTCACAACCCCATCCTGAGGCGCTTCGATCCTCTGCTCGATCTTCATCGCCTCGACCACAGCAAGCATGGCACCGCGACTCACCCGATCACCGGCAGATACCTCAATCGAAACCACCCGCCCGGGCATTGTGGCTGCAAGCCCTCCTCCCGTTTGACCGGTACCCGCTCTTGCTGTCCGGTCAAGTCGCGGAAAACGCCAATGCCCGCCGCACTCCAGCACCTGGACTTCATCTTCCTTCGCCAGAATGCGGACCTGCTTTCGCTTTCCGTCGATCTCGGCGTCAAGAATCCCATCCCGACCGATCCGGCCCTGAACCGAGAAAACCGTTTCGCCGACCTGCAGGGAATACCGTCCCCCTCCCTCATGCATCAATGAAACCTCCGTCTCCTCCCCTGCCCTCTCGAAAACAAAGGTCCGCCGGGACGATCCTGAGAAACGCCATCCATCGCCTAGGGCCCAAGGATCCGAAACGTTCTCCGCGGTTTCCGCAAGCAAAATCGCAAGACCGGAAAGCCCCAGCACTGCATCGCTCGGAAGCGGTACTTCGGTGAGAGATTTGATCCGCGGTGGCACGAATCCGGTGTCCACGCCACCGGTCTCGAACGCTGGATCATCAAGACAATTCTCCAGAAAACGGAGATTCGTCGAAGGTCCAGCGATCCGGGTCTCCCCGAGAGCGTCACGAAGCTTCTTTCGGGCACCAGCACGGGTGCCGGCGTGAGCGATCACCTTGGCAAGCAACGAATCGTAGTGCGCACTCACCCGATCGCCTGTCTCAAAGCCGGCATCAACACGCGCATTCCCGGGCCAATCCGCATGCAGCACTTCTCCCGGAGATGGCCGAAAATCTCGTTCAGGCTCTTCTGCGCACACTCGTGCTTCGATCGCGTGTCCCTGCATACGGATGTCGTCTTGAGTGAAACCCAATGGCTCGCCCGCGGCGATTCGAAGCTGCCATTCGACGATGTCGATCCCCGTCAGCAGTTCCGTTACCGGATGCTCGACCTGGAGGCGGGTGTTCATCTCAATAAAGAAGAACCCCCCATCGGGAGCAAGAAGAAATTCCACCGTACCGGCACCGAGATAATCGACGGCCTCGGCGACCCGGCAGGCAGTCGCGGTCATGGTGTTTCTCTTCTTCTCGTCCAGGCCGGGTGCAGGAGACTCCTCGATCACTTTCTGATGACGTCGCTGAATCGAGCAATCACGCTCGAACAGGTGCAGGACGTGTCTTTTCGCGTCGGCAAGTACCTGCACCTCGACGTGACGCGCACGATCGACAAGGCGCTCGACGAGAACACGGTCGTCCCCGAACGCTGCCCCGGCCTCACGGCCCGCTGCGGCCATCGCTTCAGTAAGCTCCTCTTCCCGACCAACCCGGCGCATGCCACGTCCACCGCCACCAGCCGTTGCCTTGACAAGAAGTGGGTAGCTCACACCACGAGCAGCATGCTCGATCTCCTGCGGGGAGAGTCCTTCGGCATCGAAGCCGGGTAGAACCGGCACTCCTGCCGCCTCCATGCGCTCGCGGGCACGGGCCTTGTCCGCCATCAGAGCAATGGTTTCGGGAGCAGGACCGACCCAGGCGAGCCCGGCTTCCTTACACAAATGCGCGAAGTCCGCATTCTCGGAGAGGAAGCCATAGCCGGGATGAACGGCGTCGGCTCGCTCGGCCTTTGCCGCCTCGACGATCCGTGCACCGTTGAGGTAGCTCTCGGCAGGTGTTGCGGGGCCGATGGCAACCGCTCGATCGGCCGTGCGCACGTGCAACGCGTTCCGGTCTTCCCAAGAATACACCGCCACCGTTTCGATCCCGAGGCGCTGGCAAGTACGCATGATGCGTACCGCCACCTCGCCCCGGTTGGCGATCAGTACTCGGGAGAACATGCCGTCAACCCGGATTCCAGTCCGTTCGCCGCTTCTCAAGAAAGGCGGAAAGCCCCTCGCGTCCTTCCGCACCAGCTCGCCGAGCTGCCGTTCTCCGTGCTCTCTCCGAACCCGGGATTGTCGAAGAGGAGACCAACTCCGCCAATTCTTTGATCCCGGTTTGCGCTTGCGGAGCACCTGCGAGGATGTCGGCAAGCACCTTGTCCGCCGTCTCGGCAAGACGTCCGTCGTCCACTACCTCGTGCACAAGTCCCAGCATCCGAGCTTGTTCAGCATTGAACACCTCCCCCGTAAGCGAAAGACGGAGAAACTGGCGACGCCCCATTGCCGAAACTACGTAAGGAGCGATCATCGCCGGCTCCAGGCCGAGCCGGACTTCGGACAGCGCAAATCGTGCCGAGCGTGACGCGATAGCGATATCAACGGCCGCAGCAAGCCCCACCGCGCCGCCGTACGCCGGCCCCTGGATCAACGCAATCGTCGGCCGGGGGAAGGAATAAAGGTTCTCGAACATTGTCGTGAACCGGGTTGCATCGCGTGCATTCTCCTCCTCGGAGTATTCTGCACTTCGACGCATCCAGCCAATGTCGGCACCGGCCGAAAAAGCACTTCCGCGTCCCGACAGAACGAGAGCGCGCACGCCTTCGCTCCCGGCAAACCTCACAAAAACATCGGAAAGACCGCCGATGGTCGCTTCGTCCATGGCATTGCGGGCTTCTTCGCGCGCGATCTCGATCCGGGCGATGCCGCGCTCATCGACGCTGCTGACAATGGGGTTTCCACTCACCGGGTCACATCCTGAAAATGCCGAACCGTGAATCTTTCTCCGGCTGGTGGTGTGCGGCGGCAAGCGAAAGTCCCAGCACTCTTCGGGTCGAGGCGGGGTCGATCACGCCATCATCCCAGATCCTGGCAGTCGCGTACCAAGGACTTCCCTGGTGCTCGTACTGCTCTCGGATCCCCTTCATGAACTTCTCCCGGTCAGCCTTCCCCCATTTCTCCCCGCGACCTTCCATGGCATGGTTGCGAACTACCGAAAGAACATGCGCCGCTTGCTCTCCACCCATGACGGAGATGCGTGCGTTGGGCCAAGTCCAGAGGAATCTCGGACTGTAGGCACGGCCGCACATACCGTAATTTCCTGCCCCGAAGGACCCGCCAACGATGATCGTGACCTTAGGCACGCTCGCCCCTGCCACGGCAGTTACGAGCTTTGCACCATCCTTGGCGATCCCACCTGCCTCGTAGGCCTCGCCCACCATGAAGCCGGTGATGTTCTGCAGGAAGACGAGCGGAATCCCCCGGTGCTCACAAAGCTGGATGAAATGTGCCCCCTTGAGAGAGGATTCGGAGAAGAGGACACCGTTATTCCCAAGGATTCCTACTTCCTTCCCCCATATACGTGCGAATCCGCAGACCAACGTCGCTCCGTAGAGTTCCTTGAATTCATCGAAAACGCCTGCATCGACAATCCGCGCAATCGCTTCACGGATGTCCCAAGGCTTGCGAGGATCGCTCGAAACGATTCCATAGAGTTCCTCAGGGTCGTAGATCGGTTCCTCGGGAGCCTCCCCCGAAGGAATTTGCTCTTTCTTCGAGCCCAGGTTGGCCACGGCCCGGCGCGCGATTTCAATGGCATGCGCATCATCACGTGCGACGTGATCGACAACGCCAGAGCGTCGCCCGTGGACGTCGGCACCGCCGAGATCCTCGGCCGACACCACCTCGCCGGTCGCCGCCTCCACGAGCGGCGGGCCGCCGAGAAAAATCGTCCCCTGCCCCTCGACGATGATGGACTCATCGGCCATAGCCGGAATATAGGCACCGCCGGCAGTGCAGGATCCCATGACGATGGCGATCTGAGCGATGCCACGCGAGGACATCTGCGCCTGGTTGTAGAAAATTCGCCCGAAATGTTCGCGATCAGGGAACACCTCATCCTGGAGTGGCAGGTACGCCCCGCCTGAATCAACAAGATAAATGCAGGGTAGGCGGTTCTCAGCAGCGATTTCCTGCGCACGCAGGTGTTTCTTCACCGTGGAAGGGTAGTAAGTGCCGCCCTTGACCGTTGCGTCGTTGGCGACAACCAAGCATTGTCTGCCCTCGATCCGACCGATGCCGGTAACGATCCCTGCTCCCGGTGCCTCGTCATCGTAGAGGCCACTGGCAGCGAGCGCGGAAAGCTCAAGGAAGGGGGAGCCGGGATCGAGCAGGCGCTCGATGCGCTCACGGGGCAGGAGTTTGCCTCGTTCCTTGTGGCGGAGGCGCGCTTTTTCACCGCCGCCTTGCGCTACCCGCTCGAAGCGAGCGTGCAGGTCATCCACGAGCCTGCGCATGCAGGCCCGATTTTCCCGGTACTCAGGCCCGGAAGTGTCGAGACGGGTTGTCAGCGCCGGCATCAGCGGAAACGCCCTTAGTGCACGCGTTCCAGTGCCACCGCTGTCGCCTCGCCGCCGCCTATGCAGAGCGAGGCCACCCCCTTGTCAACGTCGTACTTTCGCATCGCAGCCATCAACGTTGCCATGATTCGGGCACCCGAAGCACCAACAGGATGGCCGAGGGCGCAAGCTCCGCCATGGACGTTCACTTTCTCCGACGGGAGAGAGAACTCACGCATCGCGGCCAGCGTGACCACCGCAAAGGCCTCATTGACTTCGTAGAGATCCACCTCGTCAACACTCCAGTCGGCTTTTTCCAGCACCTTTTTAATCGCTCCCTTGGGTGCGGTCGTGAACCACTGTGGCTCTTGGCTGTGGGTAGCGTGTGCACGAATCCGGACCAGCGGCGCAAGCCCTCGCTGCTCCGCCTCAGATTCGCGCATGATCACGAGTGCAGCGGCACCGTCCGAAATCGAACTCGAGTTGGCTGCCGTCACCGTCCCATCCTTGCGGAAAGCAGGCTTGAGCAAGGGGATTCGCTCCACGTCGGCGAGAAACGGCTGTTCGTCCTTGTCCACCTCCGTCTCGCCTTTACGGGTCTTGACCGTGACCGGAACCATCTCTTCAATGAAACTTCCGTCCTCATTAGCCTTGCGCGCCCGTTCCAGCGAGCGAATCGCGAACTCGTCCTGCTCGATACGAGTGAACTGGTAGGTCTCCGCCGTGTCCTCGGCGTAGGCCCCCATCAGCTTGCCGGGCTCGTAAGCATCTTCGAGACCGTCAGTGAACATGTGGTCCTGCAACTCGCCGTGGCCCATGCGCATTCCTGCGCGCACTTTCGGAAGTAGATAGGGAGCGTTGCTCATACTCTCGAGCCCGCCAGCGACGACAATCGAGGAACTGCCGGCGCGAACCGAATCGTGAGCGATCATGGCCGCTTTCATGCCCGAGCCACACATTTTGTTGACGGTGGTAGCACCTGCATCAACCGGAATGCCGGCACCGATGGCCGCCTGGCGGGCGGGAGCCTGGCGCTGCCCAGCAGAGAGCACGCAGCCCATCACGATCTCTTCGACATCGACAGCCTCGACACCCGCGCGCGCAAGCGCAGCTTCAATCGCCCTGCTTCCGAGTTCGGGGGCGGCGAGAGCAGAAAGCGCTCCCTGGAATGCACCGGTCGGCGTTCGCGCCATCCCGACGATGACTACGGGATCTTCCTTCATGAGCTTCCTTCCTTGTTGGGGGCGCGTAACGACCGCGCCGATTACGTGTTAGGGATCGCCGGGTCCACTCCGCCTCTCCGCGCACGAGCGTGTGCAGAGAAGAAAGCCGACCTCGCAATCGCGTGCGTCCGTTTCAGTGGATCGCTCACAATGCCGACGCTGAGAAATGCACTCAACGACACAGGCACGGCGAGCCTCCCCTCTTGCTTTCGGATCATAGGGGAATTCGGGGACCCCTACCTCCCGCTCGCCAGCACGGCTTGCGCCGTCACGGGGATCGATCTCCTGGGCATTCAGGCCAAACGGGAACGCAAGCAGGAGAAACACCACGCCCACAACCGCAGACAATCCCCTCATGAGCTCTCCTCGAACACTTCGCGCCCTATCAGCATGCGGCGGATTTCGCTGGTGCCCGCTCCGATTTCATAGAGCTTGGCATCGCGCAGCAAACGACCTGCCGGGTACTCATTGGTGTAGCCGTTGCCACCCAACGCCTGGATCGTCTGCAGTGCCATCCATGTCGCTCGCTCGGAGGCATACAGGATGGCACCGGCCGCATCCTTGCGGGTGGTCTCGCCTCGGTCGCAGGCACCCGCGACCGCGTACGCATAGGCGGTACAGGCATTCATGGTCGTGTACATGTCGGCGAGCTTGCCTTGCATGAGCTGGAACGTGCCGATCGGCTCTCCGAACTGCTTCCGCTCATGCACATAGGGCACGACGATGTCCCAGCAAGACCGCATGATCCCCACGGGACCACCCGTAAGCACCGCACGCTCGTAATCAAGGCCGCCCATCAACACCGAGACACCAGCATCGACAGCACCCAGAACATTTCCCTCAGGCACCTCGCAATCCTGAAACACGAGCTCGCCCGTATTGGAGCCGCGCATCCCGAGCTTGTCGAGCTTTTGTGCCTTGGTGAATCCTTTGAAATCTCTCTCGACGAGAAAGGCTGTGATTCCTCCCGAACCCACCGGGCCCGTACGGGCGTACACCACCACCACGTCGGCGTCGGGACCGTTGGTGATCCACATCTTCGAACCGTTGAGAATGAAACGGTCCCCCTTGCGCTCGGCGCGGGCCTGCATGCCAACGACATCGGAACCCGCGCCCTGCTCGCTCATAGCGAGCGCGCCCACGCTCGTACCCGCAATCAACCCGGGGAGATAACGCCTGCATTGCTCATCGGTGCCGTTCAAGCGAATCTGGTTCACGCAGAGGTTGGAATGTGCCCCATAGGAAAGTCCCACCGAGGCGGACGCACGGCTGATTTCCTCCATGGCAACGATATGGGCAAGATAACCCAGCCCTGCTCCGCCCCATTCCTCCTCGACGGTGACACCGAGGAGTCCCATGGCACCCATTTTCTCCCACAAATCGGCAGGAAAGTCGTTGCTTTTGTCGATCTCAGCCGCGCGGGGAGCGATTTCAGCCGCGGCAAAAGAGGCGACGCTGTTACGAAGCATGTCGATGCTTTCGTCGAGGCCAAACCGCAAACCTGGCAACACATTCGGTATCAATTCTTCCCCCCGTCAGCCGAGCAACACAAGACGGGCAAGGCCCAGGAACACCAGGAAGCCCACCACGTCAGTCACCGTGGTCAGCACCACCGCCGCCCCGATCGCCGGGTCGACGCGAATGCGTGCGAGCATCATCGGCACCACTGCCCCGAACAGGCCTGCCACGACAAGATTGAACACCATCGCCGCTGCGATCACGAATCCAAGCGAGGTGCTCGCAAACCACAACCCGGCGGCAGTTCCCGTGATTGCTGCGAAAATCGCGCCGTTGCTTGCACCCACGAGAACCTCCTTGCCGACCACGCGGAATGCATTGGCCGAAGTGATCTCGCGCATCGCGATCGCGCGCACCGCCACGGTGAGCGTCTGGGTGCCCGCATTGCCGCCCATCGACGCAACGATCGGCATCAGCACGGCAAGGGCCACGATCTCCTCAATGGCATCGGAAAACACGGCGATCGCCGCCGAGGCGAGAAAAGCGGTGAAGAGGTTGACCAGTAGCCATGAAAAACGGCTGCGCGCGGTTTGGAACGCCGCCGTATAGAGATCTCCCTCACCAGCGACCCCGCCCAGACGCAGCATGTCTTCGCCCGCCACCTCTTGGATGACGTCGACCACATCATCGACGGTGACCATGCCAACCAGACGGCCCTGGTAATCAACGACCGGTGCCGAGGTGAGTTCGTACTGATCAAACAAGAAGGCGACTTCCTCACGGTTCATGTCGACGCTCACCACCTTGGGATTGCGCGTCATGACATCTTCGAGCCGGATCTCCCGGAGGTTCCTCATCACGCGGTGGAGCGGCACTGTCCCGACCGGGGCGTGGCGTGGCCCGACCACAAACAACGCGTAGAATTCATCAGGCACTCGCAACGATTCCCGAAGGTGATCAATGGCCTGGCCGACCGTCCAGTAGGAAGGTACGGCCACGTAGTCCCGCTGCATGAGACGGGCAGCGCTATTGAGAGGGAAATCGAGCGCATGACGAGCGAGCTCAGCCTCAGCCGAGGGCATCGCTGCGAGAATGTCGTTGCGCGCATCATCGCCGAGACTCTCCAGCACGTAGACCGCGTCATCGGCGGCGAGGCTGCCAACAAGAGCGCCCATCGCCTCCACGGAAAGGATCTCCGCCACGTCATCAAGTAGCCGTGGCGACAGCGAAGCAAGCATTTCGGCGGGAATGGACTCGCCATAGAGAGTGAACAGGACAAGTCGGTGATCGGAAGACAGAACCTCGACAAGGTCAGCAAGGTCAGCCGGGTGCAGGGCATCAAGGGCAGGGCGGGCATCTTCCGCCTCCTCGCTTGCAAGCCAGGAGACGAATTCCGCGATCTGTTCGTCGCTTAGTCCGTACGAGATGCCGAGATCTGTCCGCGTGGTTTCGGCGGAGGGCAGAGTTTCGAGCATGACTCCCTCCCGCCAGGACAATGCGCCGAGAAACTATATACCTGCGTACAACCCTTTAGCGGGGCAGACCGTTGCGCAGTAGGCTCGACAGACTCGAAGAAACGTCCTTTCCGGAATCCAAAGATCTGCCATGACTACACCGCCTGTCGAGTGGCGCACCAGCACCTCCCCTGTGCCCTATCCGGAAGCAGTTCGGGCCATGGAACAACACGTCGCGAACATGCTCGATAGCAACGCCCCGGAACGGGTCTGGCTCCTCGAGCATTCGCCGCTTTTCACTGCGGGAACCAGCGCGAGAGAGGAGGAAATCCCGCGCGACGGACCATTCCCAGTTCATGTCACCGGCCGGGGCGGGCAGGTGACCTATCACGGTCCCGGGCAACGAATCGCCTACGTCATGCTTGATCTGCGCACGCGCGGACGAGACATCCGGCGTTTCGTTCGGGGATTGGAGGAATGGGTCATCGCCACTCTCAGTGAATTCGGCATCGAAGGCGGGCGACGGAAGAGCCGCGTCGGTGTCTGGGTTCGAGGAACTCAGGGACGCGACGCAAAAATCGCGGCAATCGGTGTGCGCGTGCGTCGTGGAATCACGTATCACGGGATATCAGTCAATGTGGACCCTGATCTCTCCCATTATGAAGGAATCGTACCGTGCGGAATCCGAGATGCTGACGTCACTTCCCTTTCGAACCTGGGCCGCGCGGTTGCCATGCGCGAAGTGGACCAGGCACTCGAAAAGCATTTCGAGCGAACGATGTCGGCAAGGTCTGGCCCTTGAGTCGAGTGCTCGGCCGGAAGTTGGAAACCGGGGATCGTTTTATTCCTGCGGGGTACACATCCGTTACGTTTTCGGTGACTACTTCGGTGACTATGGACCGGGTCCAATCCGGCGGCTACAAACAGACGCACGATGATCTCCCGGGACCTGTTCCCATATCCATTTTCAGAAAGGCACCCATGGGATCCATGATCAATGTCCGCTCCGCGGACGACCTCGACATTCCCGTCTACCTCGCCGAGCCGACGAGCGCACGCAAGGGAGCCATTGTCCTCATCCAGGAAATCTTTGGCGTGAACCGCTACATCCGCGCAACCGCCGACGGGTTCGCCGAGGAAGGCTACGTCGTCTACGCCCCCGACCTCTACCACCGGATCGAGCCGGGGATCGAGGTCGGTTACGAGCCTACCGACATTGATCGCGCCCTCGAACTCAAGGGCAAGGCTGGATGGGATCTCCCTTTGATGGACATTATCTCGTGCATCGCCACGCTGCGGGCAAGCCACTCGGTCGGTCTCGTCGGCTACTGCTACGGCGGCTCCCTCGCCTGGCTCACCGCCTGTCGCGGCTACGGGATGGACGCCTCCGTCTGTTACTACGGCGGCCAGATCGCCTCGTTCCTCGAAGAGCAACCCAAGGTGCCTGTTCAAATGCACTTTGGGACCGAGGACACAACCATTCCGCCCAAAGATGTGGAGAAGATCCGCGAGTTCTGCACCTCAGCCGACATCCACATCTACGAGGGAGCCGATCACGGCTTCTCCTGCGATCTGCGTAGCTCCTTCCATCCCCAATCCGCCACTCTCGCACGGGAGCGCACGCTTGCGTTCCTCGGCGAGAACATGGGTTAGGCCGTCCCGCTCGTGCGCATCTACTTTCTTGCCGCCCTTCTCGTCGTGTTCGTCCCCGCAGCCGCAGGCGCAATCGAACCACCCTCTTCCCTTCACATCGTCGACACGAAAATTGGCGATGGCCGCATGACCGAGACCGGGAATGGCGTCAGCGTCCACTACACGGGCTGGATCTTTGATTCCGAATCTGACACCGACAATCCGTGCATGGCCCTAGGCAAGGTTTTCGACAGCACTCGTGGCCGACAACGGCCATTTAACTTTCCACTTGGCGAAGGGAGAGTGATCGAGGGCTGGGACAAAGGCGTTACCGGCATGCGCGTCGGCGGCAAACGCTGCCTGGTCATCCCACCGTCGATGGCTTATGGCGAACGCGGCGCAGGTGGCGGAGCCATCCCCCCCAACGCCACGCTCGTCTTCGAGGTCGAATTACTTTCGGTTGCAGATTTCTGAAAATGGACCGCCCGATCGTCGGAATCGTCGGAGGAAGCGGCCTCTACGAGCTCGAAGGAATCGAGAATGCCGAATGGCATCGCGTTAAATCTTCCTTCGGGGAGCCTTCTGACGAAATCCTGCACTGCCGAATCGAAGGCCTCGATTTCCGTTTTCTCCCCCGCCATGGCCGAGGACACCGGCTTCCCCCATCAGCGATTAATTTCCGCGCCAACATCGACGCCCTCAAGCGAAGCGGAGTTACCGACCTCGTTTCGCTGTCCGCAGCAGGGAGCCTACGCGAGGACTTAGCACCGGGAACGTTCGTACTAGTGGATCAGTTCATCGATCGTACCTTCGCCAGGGAGAAAAGCTTTTTCGGCCCGGGGCTTGTCGCACACGTGTCGATGGCACACCCGGTTTCCGCACGCTTGGTGCGTCTTATCGCCGCCGCTGCCGCCGATTCAGGAATCGAGACGGTTGAGGGTGGTACCTATCTCGCCATGGAAGGGCCGCAGTTTTCCTCGCGCGCCGAATCCGATCTCTACCGCTCTTGGAAGTGCGATGTGATCGGGATGACGAACATGCCCGAGGCCAAGCTCGCACGAGAAGCGGAGATCGCGTACGCCAGCGTCGCCATGATCACCGACTACGACTGCTGGCACCCCGGGCACGACGCAGTAACCGTCGAGCAGGTGATCGATGTGCTGCTCTCGAATGCTGCCAGGGCACGTGGCCTGGTTTCCGCACTCGCCCGGAAAATCGCGGCGGAGCCGTGGAATGGGTCGGATCCCGCTTACACCGCCCTTGATGTAGCCATCATCACCGCACCTGAGAGCCGTGATCCGGAAATGAAACGCCGCCTCGATGCAATCGCCGGACGGGCCCTCGGCTGAGAATCAGGCCTCGCCCGTCCTCACTCGCCGCCAGATCTTTCGATAAGAGCCGTAGAAGATCGCCGTCATCACGACAAGGAACAGGAGCACCTTGAAGCCGGTCCGTTTACGTTTTTCCAGGTACGGATCCGCTGTCCAAGCAAGAAACGTCACCACGTCCCTCGCCTCCTGCTCAAGCGTGGCAGGCGTCCCGTCGGCGAACTCAATGTCATCACCCCACAGCGGCTGCGGCATGGCGATCGCGCCGCCGGGGAAGTAGCGGTTGTAGCTACCGCTCCGTAGCTCAAAGCCCTCCGGCTGCTCCCCGTAGCCCGTAAGCAGCGCATAAACGTAGTTCGCCCCATCGGCGCGCGCTTGCACCATTAGCGAGAGATCCGGGGGGGCAACCCCGCCGTTTACGAACGCGGCGGCGCGGGCGTTCGGAAAGGGATCCGGAAACCGGTCAGACGGACGACCGGGGCGAAGGAACATCTTTCCCTCTTCGTTCGGCCCATCTCGCACCTCGGTAGCGGCAGCCAGAGCGGCAATTTCTTCTTCGCTGAAACCGACATCGGCCAGATTGCGCCAAGCGACGTGGCGTAGCCCATGACAGGCGGAACACAGGGTGCGATAGACCGTAAAGCCGCGCCGCACCGCCCCTCGATCGAATTGGCCGAACGGTTTTTTAAACCCGAAGTCAGCATCCGGAGGATGTGCCGTCTCGCCCGCAGCCAGCGCAAGGCCGGTGGACATGGCAATGCCCAGTGCCAGGACAGACGCAAGCACCCTCAAGGCTTGCCGCCCTTCTCGCCGTCGCCGGTGATGCTCTCGGGCAGAAGGCGCGGTTTCTCAATGCGGCCCACAATCGGCATCACGACCAGAAAATGTAAGAAATAGTACGCGGTGGCAGCCTGCCCAAGCGGCACGTACACCCCTTCCGGTGGCTTGGCTCCGATCCATCCGAGAACAAGAACATCGATCACCAACAGCCAGAAGAACCAGCGATAGAGCGGACGGAAAACCGTGCTGCGAACCTTCGAGGTGTCCAGCCAGGGAACCGCAAATAGGATGAGGAGCGCCCCGAACATGGCAATTACGCCACCAAGCTTGTCAGGGATGGCACGAAGGATTGCGTAGAAGGGCAGGAAGTACCACTCGGGCACGATATGGGGCGGCGTCACTACCGGGTTGGCAGGAATCGAATTGTCGGGGTGAGTGAGATAGTCAGGGGCGTAGAAAACCACGCCGGCAAACAGGATAAGCGTCATCCCGAGCCCGACGAGATCCTTGATCGTGTAGTAGGGATGAAAGGGGATCGTGTCCTTGGGGCCGGCAGGATCGATCCCGAGCGGGTTGTTCGAGCCGTGCCGGTGCAGTGCGATGAGATGGAGAAACACCAAGGCAACGATCACAAACGGAAGCAGGTAATGCAGGGCGTAGAAACGCACCAGTGTCGGGTTGTCGACCGAGTAGCCACCCCAAAGCCATTCAACGATTGCCGTCCCGATCCCAGGAATGCTCGAGAACAGGTTGGTGATGACCGTCGCCGCCCAGAAACTCATCTGTCCCCAAGGCAGTACGTAACCGGTGAACGCCGTCAGCATCATGATGATCAGGATCATTAGGCCGAGCCACCACAGGAGTTCGCGCGGTGTCTTGTAAGAACCGTAGTAGAGGCTTCGGAACGTGTGCAAGTACACCGCGATAAAAAAGAACGACGCGCTGTTCACGTGCACGGCACGGATGAGCCAACCGTAATTCACGTCCCGCGTGATCCGCTGGACACTGTCGAAGGCGTGGTCCACGTGCGGCGTGTAGTGCATCGCCAGCACGATGCCGGTAACGATCTGGACCAGCAGGAAGAAAGCGGCAATCGAGCCCAGGTTCCACCAACCGCTGAGGTTGCGCGGGGTCCGGTAATCGACCAACACATGCTTCACCCCCGAGAAGATGGGGAGCCTGTAATCGATCCAATGCGCAATCCGCGCCCAGCGGCCTGGTCCGTTCATGCTGTCGCCTAGCCGACCCTGATTGTCGCTTCGTCGAGGAAGTGATAGGGAGGCACCACGAGGTTGCGTGGCGCGGGACCCTTCCTGATCCGCCCCGAGGTGTCGTAGTGGGAACCGTGACAAGGGCAGAACCAACCTCCATGGTCGCCCTGCCCATCCCCCAACGGGATACAGCCCAAATGAGTGCACACGCCCACCAACACCAGGTAACGAGGATCCTGAACCCGCTCGGCATCGGGTTGCGGGTCGGGAAGTTCGGCCGCGTCGTCCGCCCTGGCGGCCTCAACCTCGGCAGGAGTACGGTGGCGAATGAACACCGGCGCACCACGCCAGATCACCGTACGGCTCTGACCCTCGGCAAGGCCCGAGATATCGATGTCGACCGTAGCGAGAGCCTGCACATCAGCCGAGGGATTCATCTGGTCAATCAGCGGCCAGCAGGCGCACCCCAAGGCGAACGTGCCAAAGGTGCCCGAGGCGACATGCATGAAATCGCGACGGCTTTCGCCGTCCGCTGTACGAGAAGAGTTTGCCATCGTGTCGGGGGTCCCCTGGCAGGACAGGCGAGGGATCCTCTGAGGGCTGGTTATGCATCGCTCGGGACACCTTTGCAAGACCTCCGTGCGTACACGGAACCGGGAGATCCCACATGATCGAACAGAGACCCTCGCCTGAGGAGGAAACTAGGGTCCGGACTTGGTTCGAATCACTCCGCGACAAGCTCTGCGGGATCTTTGAGGCAATCGAAAACGAGGTGCAAGCAGATGCCCGGTTCGACATGGAGCCAGGCTCCTTCGTTCGCACGCCATGGCGACGCGAGATCGACGACGGCGCCGAGAATCCCGGTGGAGGAACGATGGCGATCATGCGCGGGCGCGTCTTTGAAAAGGTGGGCGTCAACATCTCCGCAGTACAGGGCATATTCTCCGAGCAGTTCCGGAGCGAGATTCCTGGAGCTGCCGAAGACCCCCGGTTCTTCGCAACCGGCGTGTCCGTGGTCGCGCACATGCGCTCTCCGCTGATCCCCGCCGCACACATGAACACACGCTACATCCGCACCACCTTGGCGTGGTTCGGAGGCGGTGCAGACCTCACCCCCTCGCATCCCAGGGAGCGCGACACCGAGGACTTCCACGCCACACTGCGGAGCGCATGCGAAACCCGGGATGCCGAGTCATACCCCCGCTTCAGGGATGCGTGCGATCGCTACTTCCACCTCCCCCACCGGGGCGAACCGAGAGGCATCGGCGGAATCTTCTACGACCGTCTGGCCGATGATTTTGAGGGTGACTTCGCTTTCACCCGCACAGTGGGAAAAGCCTTCGCCAAGGTGTTTCCTGCAATCGTTCGGCGCTCAATGAATGAGCCTTGGACCGAAGAGCAACGCGCCACCCAACTCGCAAAGCGCGGACGCTACGTCGAGTTTAACCTTCTCCACGACCGGGGAACC
Source organism: Alphaproteobacteria bacterium (assembly GCA_965206145.1). Taxonomy (GTDB): domain Bacteria; phylum Pseudomonadota; class Alphaproteobacteria; order TMED109; family TMED109; genus CBDBIK01. The sequence goes on along the minus strand of CBDBIK010000006.1, from coordinate 89,976 downwards.
CGTTTCGGACTTCAGACCGGCGGAAATCCCGAAGCGGTGCTCATGTCACTGCCCCCGCTCGCCGCTTGGCCCTAGGAGCCGTAGGAGCCGTAGGAACCGCAGACAATCGATCCCGTTCCGCCTGACGGAGCCTGCGCAAGCAGGCATCCCGCGGGGCGACAAAGCCCCCATCTGCCCACCATGTCTCGACGGTACGGAGAAGTTCTCCCGTCTGCGGGCCGGGAGAAATCCCGAGCGAAGAAACATCACCGCCCCGAAGCGGAAACCGCGGCATCCGCCATTTCCGAATAATCTCGACAAGTAAGGTGGTACTGGTCAGATTTGGACGCCCCGACATCGCAGCACCAATCAGAATTCGATCCAATGCCGCCTCGCGCCCCCGTTCCCAGACAGCGAGCCGGGCTTCGCATTCGTTGCGGGGCGGTGGGCCCGGCCTCATTGCCGCACGAAGACGGGCCTGCTCGGGGCGCGCCAAACGCAGACGCGCCGCCCAGCGCACGTCGCCCCACGGTTTTGGGACGAGAAGGGCGAGCCGACGGAGCGGATCCTCGAGGTCGAGTGCCGCCTCGATACGGGCAAGCCGTGCAAGTCCGGTGAATGCGCGGACCGCGGACCGGGAAGATGGGTCGCCCCTGCCACCAAGCACGGTCCCAAGCACGCCGGTAGCGGCCATCGCCCGAATCGCCGGTACAAAATTGGGTGCTGCAAGGAGTTTCAGCATCTCTGCTCGCACCCGGAAGCCAGACAGGTTCTCAAGTCCATGCAGTGCCTTGCTTGCCGCGTTGAGTGTCCCTCGGTCAGGACGTTTGCCGTGCCAAGCGAGAAAGCGGAAATAGCGAAGCACTCGCAGATAATCTTCGTGGATGCGGCTCGATGCCTGGCCGATGAAACGAACACGCCGTGCGGCAAGGTCCGCTCGCCCGTCGAACGGGTCGTAAACCGTCCCGTCAGGATCCGCGTAGAGCGCGTTGAATGTGAAATCCCGCCGCGATGCATCGCCCATCCAGTCGTCCGAGAATTCAACCTTTGCCCTGCGCCCATAGGTGTCGATGTCGTGGCGAAGTGTTGTCACCTCGATCCCCCTCCCTCGGCCCTTCGGCATCGCCGTTACAGTCCCGTGCGCAATGCCCGTGGGAATAATTTTCACGCCTGCCCGTTCCAGAAGTCGTCCTGCATCGCGGGGTTTGTGAACGGTGGCAACATCGACATCGGCAATGTGTCGATCAAGAAGGGAATCGCGGACGCAACCACCAACGAAACGTGCGCCCGGCGGTGACGACCCCGCCCCGAGTGCCTCCATTACTCTCGTAACATGCCTGCGTCTCATCCAGGGACGCACGCCGATGTTGCCTGAAACTGGTAACCCGTCGGTAAAGGTCAAGGTTCAGCTCGACCTGGCACAACCCGGCCATTCTCGTATTTCGGAGAGGTATGAGTGCTCCCACGAGGATATTCGTCGGTCGAGAATCGGAAAAACGCCAAACCCACAGCCAGTACGAGTATGCCCACGATGGCAAGCCACCCCCATGGTGCGCTCCGGATTCCCGGTGGTGCAGTTCCCTGTGCAGCAGCCCGTCGGCGCGCCAGCCACATCCAGAGCAGGAAAAGAACCGCCGGGACGAGAAGCGGCAGAATTTTCGTGAGCAGAGTGCGGATCATCCTACGCCTGCACGTTCATAGAGGTTCACGATCATGCGCGCGGTTGCTCCCCAGATTCTTCGCCCGTTCCAGCGTATGTCATAGAAATGGAACACACCGTCGGGCATGTCGAGGGAACCCTGGGTGTGATTCGCTGGATCGAGCACGAATGAAAGCGGTACCTCAAACACATCGACAACCTCCCTAGGATCGGGAGTAAGCGTAAATCCGGGCTCCACCCGACCCACGATCGGGGTTACGCAGTAGCCAGTTCCTGTCATGCAGCGATCGAGAACGGAAAACACCTGAACCCGGCTCCGCGAAAGCCCGATCTCTTCCTCGGTCTCGCGCAGAGCACAAGCGGCGGCATCCGTATCAATCGGCTCGATGATGCCACCAGAAAATCCCACCTGACCGGGGTGACGCTTGAGATCGTGCGCTCGTTCATGCAGGAGGACGCTCGGAACACCTTCGTGATCAATCAGCGCAACCAGTACCGCGGCCTGTATGGCCTGTTCGGCCACGCTTTCCAGGATCGATACGTCCCCGGTTGCAGCTGAAATGACGCGGGGCGAGGGAGCTCCCTCAAGGCCTCGGCGGATGTCGTCAATCCCCACCCGCCTCGGCGATGCCACCGCGTTCTTCGCACGCTCCCCCGCCGGGGGCAGGTTTCTCAGCAGACCTCGAAGAGCCCTGCGGCCCCCATGCCACCACCGACACACATGGTACACACGATGTGTTTCGCGCCCCGGCGATGGCCCTCGATCAGGGCATGGCCTACAAGCCTTGCACCCGACATCCCATAGGGATGGCCGATGGAAATCGCACCACCGTCGACGTTGAAACGATCCTCGGGAATGCCGAGTTCTCCCTGGCAATACAGCGCCTGCACGGCAAACGCCTCGTTGAGTTCCCACAGGTCGATGTCCTCGACCTTGAGGCCGTGACGTTCAAGCAAGCGAGGCACTGCACGCACGGGGCCAATGCCCATTTCGTCTGGTTCAAGACCGGACACTGCGAGCCCCCGAAAGATTCCGAGCGGTTCGATCCCACGCTGCTCGGCAAATTTTCGATCCGCAACCACGCAAGCAGAAGCCCCGTCGGAAAGTTGACTTGCATTGCCTGCCGTGATGTTCGCATCCGGCCCCATCACCGGCTCCAGCGCGGCCAGTCCTTCAAGCGTCGTTGACGGTCGGTTCCCCTCATCGTGTTCAAGCGTTACCTCGACCTCTGAAATCTCTCCGGTTTCCTTATCCTTGATGAGCTTGACCGATGGTAGCGGGACAATCTCGTCATCGAAGCGTCCCGCCTGCTGGGCAGCCGCCGTGCGGAGTTGCGAGGAAAGCGAGTACTCGTCTTGGCGTTCGCGGGAAACCCCGTAGCGTTCCGCCACCACCTCGGCAGTCTGAATCATCGTGAAGTACAACTCAGGCTTGTTCTCCTTGATCCATGAATCCTCGAGGTGATGCGCATTCTGGTGCTCATTTTGGACGAGGCTGATCGATTCCAAGCCGCCGGCCACTATGACGGGAACGGAATCGACCATTACCCGCTGTGCCGCCATTGCGATCGCCTGCATGCCCGAAGAACAAAAGCGGTTGATCGTTGCACCGGCGGAATCGACTGATAGCCCGCCGCGAATCGCGCACTGGCGGGCAATATTCTGCCCGGTCGCACCTTCCGGCATGGCGCAGCCCATCAGGACATCTTCGACCTCGCCAGGCTCGACACCGGCACGGGAGACGGCGTGTGAAACCGCATGCCCGCCGAGTTCGGCACCGTGGGTGTTGTTGAACGCACCCCGGTAGGCCTTTCCTATCGGGGTGCGGGCGGTCGAGACGATCACCGCTTCTTTCATTGATTCTTTTCCTTTGAGGTCGTGATCAGGAGGCGTTTTCCAGCTCCTGGAAGGATCCACCTTCCTTAGCGAGCTTGGCGAGCAAAGGGGATTCGGGCCAGAGCGCCGGTGCTTCCGCGCGGAAACCTGCTACGGAGGCGGTCACCTCCGCAAAGCCCGTGCGTTCCGCATGGAACATTGGCCCGCCGCGAAAAGCGGGGAAGCCATACCCGTAAGCATAAATGACGTCGATATCGGAAGCGCGGAGTGCATGCCCCTCCTCAAGAATACGTGCGCCCTCGTTGACCAATGCCCCGTGAAGTCGGCCGAGAATCTCTTCGTCGCTGAACGTGCGCCGCCTGATGCCCTTTTCCCTGGCAATCTCGAGAATCACCTTCTCCACCTCGGGATCGGGATGCGGAGTGCGTTTCCCCTCCTCGTAATGGTACCAGCCCTTGCCCGTTTTCTGCCCATAGCGTCCACGCTCGCAAAGCGCATCAGCGACGGAGCCCGTGTAGCCGCCGTCCGCATAGACCCCTTCAGCCAGGTGACGCTTGCGTATGTACCAACTGACATCGTTGCCTGCGAGATCGTTCACCGCGAACGGGCCCATCGCCCAGCCGAAGTCATAGGCGGCTTTATCCACCTGCTCGGGAAGCGCTCCCTGCTCGACCAAATGTTGCGCCTGACGCACGTACTGGTGGAACATGCGGTTGCCAACAAACCCATCACAATTACCGACGAGAACGCCCACCTTGCGGATCGTGCGGGCAAGTGCCATCGAGCTTGCAATGACCTCGTGGGAGGTCTTTTCCCCTCGCACGATCTCAAGCAATTTCATAATGTTGGCGGGACTAAAGAAGTGCGTGCCGATGATTTCCGAAGGCCGGTTGGTAACACTCGCAATCTCATCGATATCAAGGGTCGAGGTATTGGTGGCTAGAATCGCCCCTTCGCGCATTGTCTTGTCAAGCGAGGAGAAGATCTCCTTTTTCACTTGCATGTCCTCGAAAACTGCCTCGATGACGATATCCACATCGGCGAGAGCCTCGATCTGTCCCACGCCATCGATTAAGTCCATGCAGCGTTCCATGCTGGCCTCGGAAAGCCGACCGCGCCTGACGGTGCGTTCGTAGTTCTTTCGGACGACGTCCAGGCCCTTTTTTAACGCGCCCGCGTCGCGGTCCATGATCTTCACAGGGATGCCTGCGTTAGCGAAGTTCATGGCAATCCCTCCGCCCATGGTGCCCGCACCGATGACGGCGGCTGTTTTCACCGGACGCACCGCAGTGCCTTTCGGTACATCGGGGATCTTTGCCGCCGCACGTTCGGCGAAGAAGAAATGGATCAGGCCTCGACTCTCTTCAGAATCGTGAGCTTCGATGAAAAGGCGGCGCTCGTTCGCCACGCCTTCCTCGTAGGGAAGCGTCGTGCTTCCTCTGACCGCCTCGACACAGCGGAGCGGCCCCTCACGGCCGCGTGTGGTCCTCGCCAACTGCTCCTTCATGGTATCGAAAATCGCAGGATCCGTCCCCTTGATCTTTTCATTCCGGCTGCGAACCGGAAGAGCTTCGACTTCGCCATCGACAATCCGAGCTGCATACACGACCGCAGCCTCAAGCAAGTCGCCATCGTTGACCTCATCCACCAGCCCCGCCTCTAGGGCCTCCATAGCCGGAACCGGGTCGCCGGAGGTGATCATGGAAAGTGCCTTCTCGGTACCGACAAGACGCGGCAGGCGCTGCGTCCCAGCAGCACCGGGTGTGAGGCCGAGCTTCACTTCGGGAAGCCCGAGTCGGGTCCTGGGATCGGCAATCCGAGCATGACAACCCATCGCCACCTCAAGCCCGCCGCCAAGCGGCGTCCCGTGAAGAGCTGCGACCGTGGGCTTCGTGCTGGCCTCGAATGCGTCAATCACGACACCAAGGTGTGGATCGGCCATCGGTTTGCCGAATTCGTTGATGTCGGCCCCGGCCATGAAGGTGCGCCCCGCTCCCCTGACGACGACCGCCTCCGCTTCAGAATCATCGAGGATTTCCTCGAGGCATCGCTGCAAACCCTGCCGCACAGGCGTGGCCAGTGCGTTGACTGGGGGGTTGTCAACCGTGATCACACCGACACGACCGATGCGCTCCCAAGTCACTGGATTGCTCACGCCTATCTCCCTCTATTTCTGGCCAGCGACCGGTCATCCGGGACGGAACGACTATGCCGAGAAAAGGCGAAGTATACCCAGCAGGTGGAATCGTGCGTGGGCCCGCCCTAGGGTTTGCCAACTTTTCCCTGTCGCCGAGGGTGCAGGAGGTCGCTAGGCTTGTCCTGTTGCCTGCAATCCATTGGCCCCGTAGCTCAGTTGGATAGAGCAACGGATTCCTAATCCGTAGGTCGTAGGTTCGAATCCTGCCGGGGTCGCCAACCCGCTCCCTTGCGTGTGATGAACATGCTTTAGGATGAACTTGGAACGTGTTTGAGGACGCTCGAGTTCCTCGACCTCGTTCACAGGCGGTGGGTCTTGGGTCTGACGGATGGATTTCCTTCCTCGGCCTTCCCGCCGAAACAGGAGGAGACCATCCATGACCACCCGACATTTTCTGTCAACGACAGCAGTGATCCTCGCTGCTGGCATTCTGTCCCTTTCCGCCCAAGCTCACGAACACGGATCTTGGTTCAAGGGCACCGATGCAGGATTCCCGGCACCGACCGGAGATTCCTCGATCGTCCCGTCCGGTTCCAAGCTCATGCGTCTCTTCGATGGCGGGTGTGTGCTTACTGAGGGCGTGGCTGCCGGGCACGACGGCTACATCTACTTCAGTGACATCACGTTCACAAAATTCTGCAAGGACAAATCCGGCCTCTACCTGCAGGCTGGGAATATTTGGCGCTACGACCCAGCCTCAGGTAAGGCGACGGTCTATCGTTCGCCCTCGGGGATGTCGAATGGAATCAAATTCGACCGCGACGGCAACATGCTCGCTGCTCTCGGTGCCGATTACGGTGGCCGGATGCTCGTCAAGACCGACATGGCCACCGGCAAGAGCTACGTGCTCACCGGCCTCTACAACGGCCGGCCTTACAATGCTCTGAACGACATCACGATCGACGAAAAAGGTCGGATTTACTTCTCTGACCCACGCTACCTCGGGCACGAACCGGTTTTCCAGCCTGGCTTTGCGGTCTACCGCCTCGATCCTGACGGGACCGTCACACGCATTGTCACTGATGGCGGCAAGACCAACGGAGTTCTCGTATCGCCCGACCAGAAGAGTCTTTACGTGGTGAGCAACGACAACGGCTTTCTCGGTTTCCAGCAACTCACGGAGGCCGACAAAGGTCCTCTTGCAGGACGTCACCTGCTCCAGAAATACGACCTCGCTCCCGATGGCACCGTGAGCAACCGGCGGATTCTCGTCGACTACGCTCCGAACAGTGGGCCGGACGGGCTTGTAGCGGACGTGGATGGAAACATTTATGTCGCGCTCCGGAATGAATCACAGCCTGGAATCGCGGTCTACAACCCCGACGGGAAAGAGCTTGCGTTCATTTCAACTGGCGAAGAGTTGCCGACCAATGTGGGCTTTGGCCGAGGTGTCGAGAGGGACGTCCTCTACGTAACGTCGGGCAAGAGCCTCTACAAAATCAAAATGGGTAAAAAAGCCTACGAACTTCCCTGACACTGCCTTCCGAGACGGGGCAGCTCAGCTGTCCCGTCTCCACCCCTTTTGATCCGGTGAACCCGGATGGTGGGTAAGTAGGCCAGCTTAAAAAATGAACACGTTTGACAGACGATTTTGGTGAGGACGAGGATCTTCGCCATCACGTCAGGATTTCCTGTCCGACCATTTGAGACACCGGCGATCGGAGGGACACTTCAACGATCCTTCTGATGCACGGCGCGCACTTAAGAGCATGAAGGGGAAGTACAGACCCGCTAAATGCATCGGCACGCCAGGACGCCGGTTGTAAGGACCCCGGCCCGAGGGCACATCAGCGCATCTTACGCCGAGCATCAGGATCTCACGGTGCGGATTCGCTGCGCCACGCGGCTGGAACAAGCAGGTCTCTAAAGAAGGTCTAGAACCACGCGAATCCGCTCGCATGTGAGATTGAACTTCTAGCTCAGCCCGGCAAGCGTGCGTTTTTTGGTACTGATCACAAACCACATCCGAAGCACATGTTTCTTCGGATCCATAGGTGGTGTCAGGGTTTGTCGAAAAACTTCCTTACTGAGCATTTTCTCCCCAGACAAAATTGTTACCTGAGTTCAGAAAGACCCACCATGGTGGGCCCGGCAGGACTCGAACCTGCAACCAAACCGTTATGAGCGGTTTGCTCTAACCAATTGAGCTACGGGCCCGAAAAGTCAGTTGTCGAGGAAACCCTCGAGTTTCTCCGAACGGGTGCGGTGCTTCAGCTTACGAAGTGCCTTCGCTTCAATTTGGCGTATCCGCTCGCGCGTGACCTTGAACTGCTGGCCCACCTCTTCGAGCGTGTGATCGCTCTGGGTGCCGATACCGAATCGCATCCGAACCACGCGCTCCTCTCGAGCCGTGAGCGTGGACAATGTCTGGGAAATGATCTCACCCAGTTTCGCTTGCACGGCCGCATCGTGCGGCATGACGGCATTCTCATCGGCGATGAAGTCTCCGAAATTCGTGTCGTCTTCCTCACCGACCTGCTTGTCAAGGCTGATGGGCTCTTTGGCGATCTTCATCACCCGGCTCACCTTGTCCAACGGCATTCCCAGTTTCTTGGCGATCTCTTCGGGTGTCGCTTCTCGGCCTGAATCGTGAAGAATTTGGCGCTGGGCACGGATGATTTTATTGATCGTCTCGATCATGTGGACAGGGATGCGGATGGTTCGCGCCTGGTCGGCAATGGAACGCGTGATCGCCTGGCGGATCCACCAGGTCGCATAAGTCGAGAACTTGTAGCCAAGCCGATACTCGAACTTCTCGACTGCCTTCATCAACCCGATATTCCCCTCCTGCATCAAATCCGGGAACTGCAGGCCGCGGTTGGTGTACTTCTTTGCAATCGAGACCACGAGCCGCAAGTTGGCGGCGATCATCTCATCTTTCGCCTTCTCCGCCTCGTTCTCAGCGCGATGAACGCGCCCGATGATCGCATGGAAGTCTCCGGGCAAAAGCTTGCTACGCTCGAAAACACTGCGAATTCCCGCCCGGTATTCTGCCATCTTTTCGTGATGCTCTTCATCGAGTTTCTTCCATTTCGAATTCTTCAAGCCCAGACGACGGACGTCCTTCCTCCAGTCCTTGCGAAGCTCATTTCCTTGGTAGAACTGCAAGAACTCGGAAAGCCTTATCCGCTTGCGTTCAGCAAGAGCGCGGCTTCTTCCCTCCAACCTGATCAATTCGTCGTTCAGGCCGTATATCTCATCGGCGATATCCCGAATGCGTGGCGCTGTCAGGAAAAACGTTCGGAGTAGCGAAACCGCCTTGATTCGAAGATTGCGGTAGCTCGACTTAGTTCGCTCGTGAACTTTCTTGCCTCCCGCCGCCTCTTCAATCAGACGATTGGCAATGCTGTCCGTTTTCGCCTTGATCTTCTTGAGTGCAGTGAAAGTCTCCATGAGGTCCGGACGAATCTTCTTCTCCATCGCGGAAACGGACATCTTCCCACCGCCGCCACCAGTTTTCGGCTCCGTCTCCCCTTCCCCCGGTGCCGCCGGAGAAGGACGGTTCTCGATCAGGGCCACTGTTGCATCAAGATCAACCACCTCTCGGAACGGGATTCGTTTGCCGTCAATATTCTTTCGCCACTCGACTACTGCATCGAGGGTGAGCGGACTTTCTGCAAGGGCTTCAACCGCCTTGCGACGGCCGATTTCCATCCGCTTTGCGATGGCGATTTCTCCCTCACGCGTGAGCAGTTCGATACCGCTCATGTCTCTGAGGTACATACGAACGGGGTCGTCCGTGCGACCAGATCCGCTCTCGTTTCGTCGAACCGTGGGAGAACTCCCGCCCGGGGTTGAACTTGTGCCTGCAGGCTTCGAGGAATCCGACGAGGGAGTAGTCTCGCCTGGTTCTAGTACGCGAATCGCGTTCTCTGTGAAGATTTCCGTGACATTCTCGATGTGCTCGATCTTGTCGGCTGGAATGATTTCAGCAATCTCCTCAGCGGTGACGTAGCCCCGCTCACGCCCTTTCTGAAAAAGCCCACTCACCGCCTCATTTAGATCGGCTCCCGGAGCCGTGGTCAGACCGGGGCCAGCCTTCGCCTTCGCAGCCAACTTCTTCGCAGCCTCGGCTTTCGCCTTCGCAGCCAACTTCTTCGCAGCCTCAGCTTTCGCCTTCGCAGCCAACTTCTTCGCAGCCTCAGCCTTCGCCTTCGCAGCCAACTTCTTCGCAGCCTCAGCTTTCGCCTTCGCAGCCGACTTCTTCGCAGCTTCGGCATTCGCCTTCGCAGCCGACTTCTTCGCAGCCTCAGCTTTCGCCTTCGCAGCCAACTTCTTCGCAGCCTCAGCCTTCGCCTTCGCAGCCAACTTCTTCGCAGCCTCAGCCTTCGCCTTCGCAGCCAACTTCTTCGCAGCCTCAGCCTTCGCCTTCGCAGCCAACTTCTTCGCAGCCTCAGCCTTCGCTTTCGCAGCCGACTTCTTCGTAGCCTCGGCTTTCGCCTTCGCAGCCAACTTCTTCGCAGCTTCGGCTTTCGCCTTCGCAGCCGACTTCTTCGCAGCTTCAGCTTTCGCTTTCACAGACGCCTTCTTCGCAGCCTCAGCCTTCGCTTTCGCAGACGCCTTCTTCGCAGATTCGGCTTTCGCTTTCACAGCCGCCTTCTTCGCAGCCTCGGCTTTCGCCTTCGCAGCCAACTTCTTCGCAGCTTCAGCTTTCGCTTTCACAGCCGCCTTCTTCGCAGCTTCGGCTTTCGCAGACGCCTTCTTCGCAGCCTCAGCTTTCGCCTTCGCAGACGCCTTCTTCGCAGCTTCAGCTTTCGCTTTCGCAGACGCCTTCTTCGCAGCCTCGGCTTTCGCTTTCGCAGACGCCTTCTTCGCAGCCTCAGCTTTCGCCTTCGCAGACGCCTTCTTCGCAGCCTCAGCTTTCGCCTTCGCAGACGCCTTCTTCGCAGCTTCAGCTTTCGCTTTCGCAGACGCCTTCTTCGCAGCCTCGGCTTTCGCTTTCGCAGACGCCTTCTTCGCAGCCTCAGCTTTCGCCTTCGCAGACGCCTTCTTCGCAGCCTCGGCTTTCGCCTTCGCAGCCAACTTCTTCGCAGCTTCAGCTTTCGCTTTCACAGCCGCCTTCTTCGCAGCTTCGGCTTTCGCTTTCACAGCCGCCTTCTTCGCAGCTTCGGCTTTCGCCTTCGCAGCCAACTTCTTCGCAGCTTCAGCTTTCGCTTTCACAGACGCCTTCTTCACAGCTTCAGCTTTCGCCTTCGCAGCCAACTTCTTCGTAGCCTCAGCTTTCGCCTTCGCAGCCAACTTCTTCGTAGCCTCAGCTTTCGCCTTCGCAGCCAACTTCTTCGTAGCCTCAGCTTTCGCCTTCGCAGCCAACTTCTTCGTAGCCTCAGCTTTCGCCTTCGCAGCCAACTTCTTCGCAGCCTCGGCTTTCGCTTTCGCAGCCAACTTCTTCGCAGCTTCGGCTTTCGCCTTCGCAGCCGACTTCTTCGCAGCTTCAGCTTTCGCTTTCGCAGCCGACTTCTTCGTAGCCTCAGCTTTCACCTTTTCTACCTTGAGCTTCTTCATATTTTTTATCGTTGCTTTCATCACTACGAAACCTCGTCATGTTTGTCTGGCCGGTCCCCGACGGGGACGGCAGGCACAGACACCCTCCCCAAGGTGCGACGCACGTGCTCTTCGTGCCATTCGTGTTGCTTTTTCACAGTCTCCTCCCAGCCCTTGAGCGCACGATCGAGAGCAGTGTCGGCACGCGTAGAGATCTCTTTCACTTTGCGCGCACCCCACCCTCCTGGATTGACGGCCCGAGCCGTCAGATCCTCGGAGAGGCCGAGCCTCTCCAAGCACGGGCGCATGCTTTCAGGATCAATGGGACTGTTCCGCGCATGCATATCTAGGATTTCTTTCCGTAGTTCGTCAAGAACCTTGCTGGTGATCGGAACCTGTGCGAGTGCTTCCATACAATGATCAATCAACCCTTTCACGTTGATTACACTCTGGAGCAGAGATCGCTCCCGACGTTCCGCAGTACCGTTGACCCTTCCCTTGTGACGGCCAACGCTGACTTGGTCGAGAACCCGGCCGGGATCCCGAAATCTTTTCCTTGGAGGTCCACGGCGAGCCTGTTCGGGGCTTAGGAATGCCTGTCCGCCGATTTCATCGGTGAACTTCTGCGCGAAGAAGGTCCTGTAGGATTCTCGTACTCGGCCATCGTTGATACCCCCAATGAGTTTCTCGATACGCATCTGAAAATGAGCACGCCGTTCTGGAGTATCAACCGGTTGGCGTTTGAATTCCGCTTCCCAAGCAAGATCTGCGAGTGGACGTGCCTTTTCAAACACTTTCTCGAGTGCGTTCCTGCCCTGCTCCCGGTAGAGAGAATCGGGATCCTCTCCCGTCGGCAGAAATGCGAAGCGCAACGACTTGCCAGGCTCGAGAACTGGAAGAGCTTTTTCCACCGAGGCCATTGCGGCTTTCTTTCCCGCTTCATCGCCGTCCATGCACAGCACCGGCTCATCATCAAGACGCCAAACCTCGCGCATTTGGTCCGGAGTCAAGGCCGTACCTAGAGGGGCGACCGCGGTGGGAAACCCGGCCTCGACGAGCGCAATCACATCCATGTAACCCTCGACAATTCGCACCCCAGTACCTTTTTTTCTCGCAGCCTTGATCGCTTGATCGAGATTGAATAGCGTCCGACTTTTGTGGAACAATGGCCCTTCGCGCGAGTTCAGATACTTGGCGCGGGCCTTCCCTGTGAGATCTCGGCCACCGAACGCGATAACCCGCCCGCGCCGGTCGCGAATCGGGAACATCAGCCGCTCACGGAAAAAACAGTAAGCCCGGCCATCGTCACTGCGAGAGACTAGGCCTGCCTTCTCCTGCACCGCCTGGGGAACCTTTTCCCTGGCAAGGATTTTGAGCAGGTCACCACCATTAGAAGGAGCAAAACCAAGCCTGAAATCCTCTACCGTTTCTTCGCTCACGTCGCGAGAGGCCAGGTAATTGCGAGCCCTCGTACCCGCACGTCCACGGAACTGCTCACGGAAGTGGGTTTGTGCAAGAGCAAGCGCGGAGCCAACCGCGTCCCACTCTTCCTTGCGTTGTGGGTCTACGGGCGAAGCCTCCGGCACCGACATGCCGGCCAATCGGGCGACCTGTCTCACTGCATCAAGAAAAGAGAGCCTCTCGTGCTCTTGAAGAAACTTGATCGCATCGCCTGAGGCCTTGCAGCCAAAGCAGTGATAGAAGCCCTCGGTCTCGTTGACATGAAATGAGGGAGTTTTCTCATTGTGAAAGGGACAAAGCCCCACGCTTCTTCCACTCCCGCCCTGTCGTTTAAGTAGAACTGAGCGGCCAATGATTTCAACGATCGGAGCCTTGAGGCGCAATTCATCAAGAAATCGGCGTGAGTACTGCATCACCTACGCAACACTCAAGATACGAGTCGGCGACGGACTTCTCGGCTCGCGCGGGCCAGGTCGTGTGGCCCTGCACAAATCTTGCGCAAGTGTTCCACGGTCTTGGCAATGTCGCGAATGGAATGGGCACCTGTTGCCTTGATCGCATCCTCAACGGCTTGGATCATTTCGCTCTCCTCCATCGGCGTGGGGAGATATTTCTCGATGATTCCCTGCTCGCGACGCTCACGTTTCCCGAGATCCTGCTCGCCTTTGCGCTCGGAGGAGGCAATCGATTCCGCACACTGGCCATACATGCGGGTGAGAATGTCTAGGATTTCCTTGTCGTCAGCCGGATTGCCGCGCGCCACCTCGCCGTCACGGATCGCCGCGAGGATCAATCGCAGCGTCGCAACGCGGTGCGCATCGCCATCTGTGATGGCTTGCTTGAGGTCGGTTTGGAGCCGGTTATGCAGCATCGTGTATGCGGGTCAGCAAGAGGGGCACGTGCCCGGAACCCTCGTGGACATCCACGCGGGTAAGTATACACCCTCAAGCTTGAAATAAACGCAACTCTGATTTCGGACGGTTGACCCTCGGGCAAGCTCACCGTAGGTTGCGATCGGCCGAGGGCCACCATCCTTACTTCGTGGATCTGCATGAGCCAGTCCCCCACGCTCGCCGACAAAGCACGCGCGAGCACGGGGATTCTGGTGCTTGAGGACGGTACTTCGTTCCTCGGGATTGGGTGTGGTGCCGTCGGAATGGCGACGGGCGAGGTGTGTTTCAACACCTCAATGTCTGGGTACCAGGAAGTTCTGACAGACCCTTCCTACGCCTCTCAAATCATCGCCTTCACTTTCCCCCATATCGGAATCGTCGGCTGCAACGCTGATGACATGGAGGCCAGCGCTACCGTCGCCCGCGGAGCGGTTTTCCGCGCCGAGCTCACCGAGCCCTCGAACTGGCGGAGCGAGAGATCTCTCGATTCGTGGCTCGCCGCCCAGGGCCTTGTCACCGTATCCGGCATCGACACCCGCTTTCTCACTTTCCGAATCCGTGACGATGGCGCACTAGCGGGTGTGATCGCGCACGACCCTTCGGGTGCGTTCGACGTGGAAGCGCTCGCCGACAAAGCTCGTGCTTGGGGCGGGATCGAAGGAGCGGACCTCGCTACCGAAATCACGTGCAAAGCTCCTTATAGGTGGCAAGAAGGCTTGCAGCCAGGGTCAATCCTGAGAGGTGGGATTCCCATTGTCGCCGTCGACTACGGCATCAAACGCAACATCCTCCGACTTCTCGTCGAGAGGGGATTTGCACCAACGGTGGTGCCGGCAGGAGAATCCGCCGAAGCGATCCTCGCGCGAAAGCCCGCGGGCGTGTTCCTCTCAAACGGGCCAGGCGATCCGGCGGCGACAGCGCGTCACGCGGCCCCGACCATCCGCAGGATCGTCGATGAGGGGTTGCCCGTGTTTGGCATCTGCCTTGGCCACCAGCTACTTGCCCTCGCACTTGGAGCCACAACCGAAAAAATGCACCACGGCCACCGGGGAGCGAACCAGCCGGTACTTGAACGTGCCACCGGAAAGGTCGAGATCACGAGCCAAAACCACGGCTTCATCGTCAAACGCGAGACACTTCCCCCGGAAGTCGAGGAGACCCATTCCTCCCTTTTCGACGGAAGCATCGAGGGGCTGCAACTCCGTGAGCGACCTGTGTTCGGAGTCCAGTACCACCCCGAGGCATCACCTGGCCCGCGCGATTCTGCCTACCTCTTCGATCGCTTCCGTGTCGCCGTCGCCGGTGGCGAGGCAGACACCTGATGCCGCGGCGCGATGACATCCGTTCGATTCTCGTGGTCGGGGCAGGGCCGATCGTGATCGGTCAGGCCTGCGAGTTCGACTATTCAGGATCGCAGGCCTGCAAAGTTCTGCGCGAGGACGGCTACCGAGTCATCCTCGTCAACTCAAACCCGGCAACGATCATGACCGACCCGGAGCTCGCCGACGCGACTTACATCGAGCCCGTCGTTCCTGACATTGTCGCCCGGATCATCGAGAACGAACGTCCCGATGCGCTGCTGCCGACAGTGGGAGGACAGACGGCCCTCAACATTGCGATGGCCCTCTCCGAGAACGGCACTCTCGAGCGCTTTGACGTCGAGTTGATCGGTGCGTCCCTCGATGCGATCCGGCGCGCTGAAGACCGCGAAGGATTCCGCGCCACCATGGAATCGATCGGCCTGGCAACACCACGAAGCGGGTCCGTCTCCTCTCTCGAGGAAGCTCACGCCGTGCTTGATGAGGTGGGCCTGCCCGCGATCATCCGCCCAAGTTTCACACTTGGCGGGGCCGGTGGCGGCATCGCCCACGATGCCGAGGAGTTCGATTCCATCGTCTCCGACGGACTTGGTCTTTCGCCCGTGGGGCGGGTGCTAGTCGAGGAATCGGTCCTCGGTTGGAAGGAATTCGAAATGGAGGTGGTCCGTGACCGCGCAGACAACGCGATCATCGTCTGCTCGATCGAAAACGTGGATCCGATGGGTGTACACACCGGCGACAGCATCACGGTTGCACCCGCTCTCACTCTCACCGACAAGGAATACCAAACGATGCGCGACGCTTCGATCGCCGTACTCCGCGCCATCGGAGTCGAGACCGGGGGCTCCAACGTGCAATTCGCCGTCAATCCCGAGGACGGGCGAATCGTCGTGATCGAAATGAATCCGCGCGTTTCCCGCTCCTCGGCACTCGCTTCCAAAGCGACGGGATTCCCGATCGCCAAGGTTGCCGCGCGCCTTGCCGTCGGTTTCTCGCTCGATGAGATCACCAACGACATCACCGGCAACACGCCTGCCTCTTTCGAGCCCTCGATCGACTATGTCGTTACAAAAATCCCGCGCTTCGATTTCGCCAAGTTCCCAGGCGCGGACGATTCTCTCACCACCTCCATGAAATCGATCGGCGAGGCGATGGCGATCGGTCGGAGCTTCGAGGAGTCCCTGCAAAAGGCGATGCGCTCGCTGGAGAACGGACTCTCGGGCCTTGATGAGATCGAAACCTCACCGCGCCAGGGCAAGGACGAGGGCAAAGCCTTCCGCACCGCCCTCGCCCGCCCTGCCCCCGACCGCATCCGCGTCGTGGCTCAAGCATTCCGCGAGGGGTCCCCGATCGCCGAGGTGCACGAGGTTACGCGCATCGATCCCTGGTTCCTCGCCCGCATCAAGGGCATCGTCGATGCCGAGAATGGAATCCACGAGAACGGAATCCCTGCGGATGCCGAGGGCATGCGGGCCCTCAAATCGCTGGGCTTTTCGGATTCGCGAATCGCGAATATCGCAAGAAAGGACGAGCGCGAAATCGGCGAGTTGCGGTGCGCCTTAGGGGTGCGCCCGACGTTCCGGCGTGTCGATACATGTGCGGGCGAGTTCCCCTCCCCCACTCCTTACTTCTATTCGAGCTACGAGCGCTCAGATTCCATCAATGCCTCCGAGGTTCATCCCAGCGAGGGGCGCAAGGTTGTGGTGCTGGGCGGTGGCCCGAACCGGATCGGGCAGGGAATCGAGTTCGACTATTGCTGCGTCCATGCGGCCCAGGCCCTGTCCGAGGCAGGCATCGAGACCATCATGATCAATTGCAATCCCGAGACCGTATCCACCGACTACGACACCTCCGACCGACTCTATTTTGAACCTCTTTCCGCCGAGGACGTAATCGAGGTCGTCAAAGCCGAGCGCGCCCGAGGAGAACTCGTCGGGTGCATCGTCCAGTTCGGCGGGCAGACACCTTTGCGAATCGCGCAGGCTCTCGCCGCTGCCGACATCGCCGTCGTCGGTACGCCTCCCGATGCCATTGATCTCGCCGAGGACCGTGAACGCTTCCAGAGTCTCCTTGCGGACCTTTCGATCCGCCAGCCAGAGAACGGCACCTGTCGCACGCCCGAGGAGGCCAAACACATCGCCGAGTGCATCGGCTATCCAGTGGTGGTGCGTCCCTCTTACGTACTCGGTGGAAGTGCCATGAGAATCGTTAGCGATGAGCGTTCCCTCATCGAGTACGTCGCCCATGCCCTTGTCAGACACGGCAACAAGGACCCGATTCTAATCGATGCATTCCTCCCCTCGGCGATCGAGGTCGACGTGGACGCGCTGTCCGACGGGAAGCAGGTCGAGGTGGCAGGAGTGATGGAGCATATTGAGGAAGCAGGAATCCACTCCGGGGATTCAGCCTGTTCGATTCCACCCCGCTCACTGTCGCCCCAGATCGTCGAAGCCATCGAGGAGAAAACGCGCACTCTCGGTCTTGCCCTTGGAGTTGTGGGTCTGATGAATGTGCAGTTCGCCGTCACCCACGAAAACGGAAAGGCGGAGATCTTCGTCCTCGAAGTCAATCCGCGCGCAAGCCGCACCGTGCCGTTCATTGCGAAAGCAACTGGCAATCCAATCGCTCGCATCGCCGCCTTGATCATGGGCGCAGGTCGACAACTCTCCACCTTCGATTTGCGTTCGTGGCGGCACTCGCACGTGGCCGTCAAGGAAGCAGTGCTGCCATTCCGGCGTTTTCCCGGCGTCGACACCTTGCTCGGGCCCGAGATGCGCTCAACCGGCGAAGTAATGGGTATCGACCGGAACTTCGGAACCTCGTTTGCGAAGGCCCAACTCGGGGCGGGTGTCCCCCTTCCGGTCGACGGGACGCTGTTCGTCTCGGTAGGCGACAACGACAAGGCGGAATTCGTGCCGCTCTGCCGGGAACTCTCTGGCAATGGCTTTCGGCTACTGGCAACCCGTGGCACCGCCGACGTGCTTGAGGAGGAGGGACTCGTGGTCCAGCGCATCAACAAGGTGTCGGAGGGTGCACCTCACCTGGTCGATGCGATCCGCAACGGTGCCGTCGACCTCATCTTTAACACCGACAAGGAGGAGCAATCGATCGTCGATAGCTACTCGCTCCGACGCGAAGCGTTGATGGCAGGAATCCCCTATTACACTACGCTGGCCGCCAGCCAGGCCGTGATCGAAGGCATAGCGGCCTTGCGAAAGGGGCGTCTTGAAGTTTCGCCTCTCCAGTCGTACCTAATGTAGGATTCGTTTCGCTCCGTCCGGGAGACCGGTATGCAGAAATTTCCGATGACGGAAGAGGGATTCCGAGCCCTCAAGGGTGAAATTGCACGCCTGCAAAACGAGGAACGTCCCAAGGTGATCCAAGCCATTGAGGAAGCGCGCGCACACGGTGATCTTTCCGAAAACGCCGAGTACCACGCGGCCAAGGAAAGCCAGCGCCTTCTTGAGCACCGCATCGCCGAGATCGATGAGAAAATCCACCACGCCGAGGTGATCCGGCCTGAAACCCTGTCGGGCGACAACGTAAAGTTCGGAGCGAAAGTCACCATCCGCGACGAGGCCAGCGGAAAGGAGATCACCTACCAGATCGTCGGCGTTGACGAGGCGGACGTGGACAAGGGGCAGATCTCTCTCGAAGCTCCGGTCGCCAAGGCCCTGCTCGGTCAGAGCAAGGGCGACAAAGTCGAGGTTGCAACGCCCAATGGGGGCAGGGCCTATACGATCACCGACATCACCTATCGCTAGGGACAAGTGACGGACTCGCACGAAACCCCGGTTCTCGTCATCGGATCTGGGCCGGCTGGATGGACTGCTGCGATTTACGCCGCCCGCGCCGCCCGCGACCCGCTCGTCGTCCGGGGCCTGCAGCCCGGCGGCCAACTCACCATCACGACCGACGTCGAGAACTACCCGGGATTCCCCCAAGTCGTACAAGGTCCTTGGCTGATGGAGCAGATGGAGGAACAGGTGCGTGCCATCGGGGCGCGCATTGAAGACGACATCATCTCCGACGTACGGCTCGATAAGCGCCCCTTCGTGTGCACCGGCAACAACGGCACGGAGTACCGGGCCGAAACCGTCATCATCGCCACAGGGGCATCTGCCCGGTGGCTCGGACTTCCCTCCGAGGAACGATTTCGAGGCCACGGTGTTTCAGCATGCGCGACCTGCGACGGGTTTTTCTTCCGTGACAAGGAAGTCGCCGTGATCGGAGGAGGAAACACGGCTGTCGAGGAGGCATTGTTCCTCACCAAGTTCGCCTCCCGCGTAACCCTCGTCCATCGTCGCAACGAACTTCGCGCCGAACGCATCCTCCAGAAACGATTGTTTGAGAACGAGAGGATCGAAGTGCTCTGGGACCATGTGGTGACCGAGATCCTCGGTGACAGCGACGGTGCCACCGTCGGCGGAGTCCGCCTTGAATCGACCAACGGCGGAGATGTGCGGACCTTGCCTATCGAGGGACTTTTTGTCGCCATCGGCCACACCCCCAATACGGAGATTTTCCGGAGCCTCCTCGACATGGACGACGAGGGCTACATCCATGCAGCTCCGGGAAGCACGATGACCAGCGTGCCGGGAGTGTTCGCCGCAGGAGACGTACAGGACCGGATCTACCGTCAGGCGGTCACCGCCGCCGGGCAGGGCTGCATGGCGGCACTTGAGGCGGAGCAGTTCCTCGCCAATAGTGGCGGAGATCGTTAGAGCAAGGGCGTGAGCGAGCTTCCGCATCTCGATTGGGACCGACTCAGGATTTTCCGAATCGTTGCAGAGACGGGGAGCTTCACCCGTGCCGGCGAAGCTCTTCGGCTTTCGCAATCTGCCATCAGCCGTCAGATCCACGCACTCGAGAACAGCCTGCGCGTAAGGCTCTTCCAGCGCCACTCCCGAGGGCTCATTCTCACTGAACAGGGAGAGATGCTGCTGAGGACAGCTCGCGACGTGTTCGACCGTGTCTCTCGCATGGAAGTGCAGCTCGCCGACAGCAAGCAGCAACCGCAGGGTCCCTTGCGCGTGACGACAACAGTGGGTTTCGGGTCAGTCTGGCTCCCCTCACAGATCGAGGAGTTCCTGGACCGTTATCCGGAGATCAGCCTGTCACTCCTGGTTGGCGATACTGAGCTGGACCTGCGGATGCTGGAGGCAGACGTCGCCATCTGGATGGCTCCCCCACGCCAAGAAGACCTCATCCAGCGCCATCTTTTCTCAGGACATATCGCGATTTACGCTGCCCAGTCGTATTTGCGTGCCTTTGGCACACCGCAGAAACTCGAAGACCTCCTCGGGCACCGAATCGTGTCCTACGGAGATCAAGCATCGCTACCATTCCCAGGGGTAAATTGGCTCGCCGAAACTCTCCGCGAACTCGATGCGAACTTTGAGCCGAGGCTCGTGGTCAACAACGTCGTCGGCATGGTTCGAGCCGTAGAATGGGGCGTCGGGATCGCCGCATTGCCCACTCTTCTCGTCCATCAGATGGGGCACTGTGAGCATATTATGCGGGACATCGAGGGCCCGCCCATCGAGGCGTACTTCGTTTATCCCGAAGCTCTGCGAAACACGCTCCGCGTGAACGCATTTCGGGACTTTCTCCTGGAGAAGATCCGCGAGGTCAGGGTTTGAGGACTCTCCCTACAGGCCTAGCAGACCCCACGTAGGGCCAACAGCCGTCGTCCGTTCACGTCAAAAACACTCCTCAGATCTCAAGAGCATTTCGTAAACCAAAACGTGAGCGATTATCACAAAATCCAACCCACGAATCTGCTCAATCCACGGCGACCGGACGCTTAAGCTCCCTGTTCTTCCTTACTTCCAGCCCGTTACATGTACAGCCGGTCGTCAGTGTTGCCCTCGTAGAGCGAGGCGACCTGGTCTCCATAACCGTTGTAGATCTCGGTCGGAATTTTGCCACCAGTGCCAATGTCGGTTTCGTACTTCTGGCTCCAGCGCGGATGCGGGCGGGCGGGATTCACGTTGGCCCAGAACCCGTACTCGCGGGAGTTAACTTCCTCCCAGAACGACAACGGTCGCTCTGCGGTGAAGGTGAAGGAGACAACCGACTTGATCGACTTAAACCCGTACTTCCACGGCAGAGCAAGGCGAAGCGGCGATCCATTCTGCCGCGGCAACGGCTTGCCGTAGAGACCCGTCACCATGAACGCGAGATCGTGGTTTGCCTCTTCAATGGTGATCCCCTCGGTGTAGGGCCAGGGGTACCAACTCTGTTTCTGCCCCCTCGCAAAGTCCGGATTGAGGAAGGTTTTCATAACGAGGTACTTGGCGTTCGATGTCGGACTGGCCATCGCAACGAGTTCGCGTAAGGCAAACCCGGTCCAAGGCACCACCATCGACCACGCCTCCACGCAACGGTGGCGGTAGATCCGTTCCTCGCATGGCATCGTCTTGATCAGATCATCAATGGCGATGGTCACGGGCTTCTCGACCTCACCATCAATGGCAACTTCCCATGGGCGGATACGCAACTTCTGGGCGGCCTTCCAAATCTTTTTGCTGGTGCCGAATTCGTAAAAATTGTTGTAGCGCTCAACTTTTTCTATGGGCGAGAGCTTGCGACCCTCGCCTGCCACGTACGATTCGTTGCGCGGAAACGGGTACAGGCTTTCGCTCGGATCGGGGGACGTGTCCGACTCGGCAGCAAAGGCGAGCCCGGGGGCGATTCCACCCGCGATCGCTCCGGCCGCAATCCCTTGCACGATTGCTCGGCGGTTCAGATACGTCTCCTCAGGTGTGACTACGCTTTCAGGAAGTTCCCAGTCGCGTGGGATATGAATGGTGGGCATTGTTGTCTCCTAATATTAGGGACCAGGATATTAAGGACGTTTCAGGCAGCCCTGAGCCAGACTGCCGTGTCATGGAACGCCGCTCCTCCCGCTGGCGGGCAAGCATCAGATCCTACCAGCGTATTGATACCGCGTCCCTCGGCGAATTTTCTAGCGGGCCAGACACCTTCCACTACCACGACACCCGGCTGCAGGCCATCGAATGAGAGGGCGTGCACGACGACGTCTCCCCTGCGGTTTCCGAGACGGACCATCTCCCCGTCACCGATGCCGAGATCGGCCAAGTCGTCAGGGTGAATTTTCGCGGCGGGCCGTACCTCTGCCTTCTGCGAGGACGCGGTCTCCGTAAACGAGGTATTGAGGAAATTGTGGGCAGGTGCCGTCACGAGTCGGAAAGGATGCTCCTCATCGGCCGCCTCGATGTTCTCAAGGTGGTCAGGGAGAGGCGGCATCACGGCATGGTCCGGGCCAAGAGCCGCCCAGTCGGGTGCAAAGCGGTACTTCCCGTCAGGGAAACCAAATCCATCAAGGAAATGGGATTCCCGGAAGCCGGGCTGGATGTCGAGCCAACGCGCACTCTCGAGATCATTAAGTGTTCCGTGCCCGGAGGCACGGAGCGTTTCGTTGATAATCTCCCGTTCGGTCATGGAGAAGCCTCGGTGCTTGGCACCGAGTCGGGATGCGAGACCCTGCAGTACCTCGTGGTTTGATCGGGCCTCACCCTTCGGCTCGACGACCTTCGGGCCCAGAAGTACGTGCTGGTGTCCGCCACCTTGATAGAGGTCGTCATGTTCGAGGAACATCGTCGCGGGCAGAACCACATCGGCCCAGGCGGCGGTCCCCGTCAGGAACTGCTCGTGGACGCAAAAGAAAAGATCCTCGCGCGAAAGTCCTTGAAGCACTTTCGCCTGTTCGGGGGCCACTTCACCCGGATTGGTGTTTTGCACCAGCATCGCGGTGACGGGAGGCCCCTCGCCAATGTCTCGTGGATCACCCGTCAGCACCGGCCCAATGCGCGACATGTCGAGTATCCGCACCGAGGAGTCACGAACGTCGAGCCCCTCAATCAGTGTCTTGTCCCAGTGATAGATGTCGCGGTTGGAATAGAAGGCACCGCCGCCTTTGTGCCGCCACTTGCCACCTACCGCCGCCGTCGACACGGCAGCATGGACGGCAGCCGCACCGTTGCGCGAACGCGAAAAACCATAGCCCACCCGGATGTAGGAACGATTGGTCTCACCGAAGAGCCGAGCAAACGCCTCGATCTCCTCAACTGCAAGCCCCGTGACGTTTGCGGCCCACTCGGGCGTTCTCGTCTGGAGATGCTCCTCCAGCCTCTCCGGACAATCGGAGTGGGTCGCCAGGAAGTCCCGGTCGGCAAGTCCATCGCGGAACATGACGTGCATCATCGCGCAGGCGAGGGCACCGTCGGTACCCGGGCGGAGGCGGAGGTGGAGATCGGCAACCTGAGCGGTTCGGGTCTTGTAGGGATCGACGACAGCGAGCTTCGCCCCACGACCCTTGCGCGCCTTCTGGACGTGGGTCATCACGTTGACTTGGGTCGAGGCAGGATTGCAACCCCACATGACAAGCAGATCGGACTCGGCCATCTCGCGCGGGTCCGGACCCCGCAACGCGCCAATGCCCGCACGCACACCCGCATCGACAAGCGTCGTGCAAATCGTCTCGGCCTGGCCTGAGTAGCGCATCTCATGACGGAGGCGCTTGATCCCGTCCCGCTGCACGAGGCCCATGGTTCCGGCATAGAAATACGGCCAGACGGTCTCGCTGCCGTAGCGATCGGTGGCGGCAATGAAAGCTTCTGCCACCCGGTCGAGAGCTTCCTCCCAACCAATTTCACGGAACGAACCGCTCCCTTTCGAGCCAGTCCGGAGCAGAGGTTTCAGGATGCGCTCGGGATGATTAACGCGCTCGGCGTAACGGGCGACCTTCGCGCAGACGATGCCAGAGGTGTAGGTGTTCTCGCCCGCACCCCGCACCTTCCCCACCGTGCCGTCAGCAAAACGTTCGACCTCAAGGGCGCAGGTACTGGGGCAGTCGTGTGGACAAACGGAACGGCCCAAGCCCAGATCGTATCCATCCGTCACTCTCTCTACTCCTTCTCCAAAGGCAAAATCATCATCGCCAACACGGACCTATGGGAGGGATTTATCATACTTACGTGTCCACTTCATGGGGGTACCCGTATCCTATATGTCGTGTCCACGGTTCACAGGGTCGGCTAACGCCGTCCTCTCCGTGCAGTGAACCCAGTCTCCAGAGCCAATATGGTGCGGGCAGCGTTCACGTCCGCATTGTCTTCGTGAGCGCAGACCGTGAGCGCGGACCACGCAATGAAATCTGCTCTGCGAACGGTTAGGAGTATGAATCCCTCTCCTTGCAGGCATGACAGGTCTGGCTGATATGGGCGGATACACGGCCCACAGGTCGGAAGTTTTGTATTGCAACAATTGGCGAATTTTAGGCTGGAGAAAACACCATGAGGTTTGCACGCACGTTGGCGTCGGTCATAGTAGCGATCGTCCTCCTTGCTACGGGCCCCGCCCTGGCTCAATCCCGCTCCTGGGTGCAGGAGTGGCCCCGCACTGATTTCTCCAAGCATTCCGTGGATTTCGACGAGATCCGTTCCGGCGGTCCCCCGAAGGATGGGATCCCCGCAATCGACAGACCCGTGTTCGTGCCCGTCGCCAAGGCCCAGAACCTCTCTCCGCGAGAGCCTGTGATCGGTATCGAAATTAAAGGCGATGCGCGGGCCTACCCACTCCGGGTTCTCACATGGCATGAAATCGTGAACGACGAGGCAGGTGGCGTTCCGATCGCGGCCACTTACTGCCCGCTCTGCAATGCAGCGATCGTGTTCAACCGACGCGTCGGAAACCGGATCTTGGATTTTGGTACCACGGGCAAGCTCCGTAAGTCGGATCTGGTCATGTACGACCGGCAGACGGAAAGCTGGTGGCAACAGTTCACGGGAGAGGCAATCGTAGGCGAGCTGACGGGCATGGTGCTCGATATCCTCCCCGCCCGCCTCGAATCCTGGGAGAATTTTCGCGATCGCCACCCCGACGGACAGGTGCTCGTGCCGGAAAACCCTGCCCTACGGGCCTACGGTGCCAATCCTTACGCAGGCTATGACACGAGACAGATGCCGTTTCTGTTCGATGGATCGGTGCCTGAAGGGATTCCCCCACTTGCCCGCGTGGTGGCGATCGGCGAGCAAGCCTGGAGCCTCGATCTTCTCCGGAGCAAGAGAACAATCGATGCGGGCGACTTCATCCTTGCGTGGGAGCCCGGGCAGGCCTCGGCGCTCGATACTCGCGCCATCGAAAACGGCAGGGACGTGGGCAACGTGACCGTGCGCACCGCCTCAGGGGAAGGCAAAGACGTGGCTCACCACGTGACCTTCGCCTTTGTTTTTCACGCATTCCACCCCGATGGAAAGATCACCCGATGAACGCAAAAGATGAACGCAAGCGAGCTTCCGTGCTCTATACTTCCGTAGCTCGGTCGGACGGCCGAAACATAGACCGGACCAAGCAAGGAGGATCCAATGCGGAAAATAATCTCCCTAGCCGCGGCAACACTGCTGACAGCCATCGCCTCGCAGGCGATAGCAGGTGCGGAGAAGATCACCTTCCCGCATGACTACAAGGACACGTTTGTCCACTTCCTGACGAGCGATCGCCCGGACAACAACCAGGTCCGTGACCTCTACGCGAACCTGTCTGCCCTTGAAAGTGCCAAGGACAGTGCCCCCCTCGACCACGGTTCACAGTTCGTGATGGAGGTCTACAACGCCATAGTGGACGGCGAGGGCGAGGCGGTTCTCGATGGCGACGGCCGCATGCAGAAGGCGAACCTCAAGGTCATCGCCGTCATGCAGAAAGAAAAAGGATGGGGTGATTCATACCCTGAGGACATCCGCAACGGCGACTGGGAATACGGCTTCTTCAATACGGACGGCACCCTCAAGGCAGGAGTCGACACCCGCCCTTGCATGGAATGCCACCTTCCCTTTGCCGAGGACGACTACGTCATCTACTTCGAGGATCTCCATGCGAAAGCCAACGAGTAACCGGGCACACCTGCGCACACTTCTTGCCGGAATTCTAACCGGCACAGCCCTCCTTGTTGCCCCGGTGCCCGCCCTGGCAGACAAGGAGCCGGTCTACAAGTCGCAAGGAATCGCAATCCGGGGGAGCGACACGGTCGCTTATTTCCGCCAGGGCAAATTGGTCGCCGGCAGCGAGGAGTTCGAGCACGAGTGGATGGGTGCAATTTGGCGCTTCTCCAGCCAAGAGAACCTCGAAGTGTTTACCGCCGATCCCGAGGCCTACGCTCCCCGCTACGGCGGCTACTGCGCATGGGCTGTCTCGCAGGGCTACACCGCCTCGACCGACCCCCAGGCATGGCGAATCGTCGATGGAAAGTTGTATTTGAACTACAGCCAATCCGTGCAATCCCAATGGGAACAGAACATCTCGGGCAACATCGACCAGGCTAACAATAATTGGCCCGGCGTTCTCCGAAGGTAGGAGACGAAGAGAGTCGCCAGACCCCCTCGCGCCGGCACTCCCCTTCCTACGGACCATCGATGGACAGGCTTTCGCTTTACATCGCCCGCCAGCTCGCCGGACCTTATGTGCTGGTTCTGCTCACATTCATCTGCCTCATCACCATCCTTCCCTCGCTGCGCCTAGTCGACCTCGTACTCGACAAAGGAATTTCCGGAGCAACGCTGGCTGAACTCCTGATCTACTACGCACCGCGTTACCTCGCTTTCTTCCTTCCCTTCCTCGTTTTCCTCGCAACCGTCATTGCCTATGCGCGCCTGAGCATTGATTCCGAGCTCGTGGCACTGCAATCAGTTGGCCGGAGCTCCCTCCAGCTCGCCGGAGCCGCAATCGCATTCGCAGTCGTTGTCGCCGTCATTTCACTGACGCTCGAGCTCTACGCCGGTCCCGCCGGATACCATCGCTACCGCGACAAAATCGTTGAGATTCGCAACTCCTACGCCTCCTTCCTGTTTCGCGATTCGACGTTCATTTCTCCTGTGCACGGCCTCACGGTTTTCGTTCGTGAGCGAGACCCCGACGGCAACCTCACCGGCATCCTGCTCCACGACGAGCGCGACCCGAGCCACTCGGTGAGCATCCTCGCAGAGAGAGGGCGGGTCTGGTTCCAAGACGGTGTGCCACATTTCCAGATGTTCGACGGCAACCACCAGGAGGTCGATCGTGGCAGCAATCGGCTCAGTACACTTTCCTTCCGTAGCTACCAACTCAACCTCGGTGCCATCGGCCAGAGTGCCGGTATTCGTGCACCCTCGCCTGCCGAGAGAAGCATCGACGAGCTTCTCAACCCGCCAGAATTCGTCTCCGAGGCAACTCGCTGGAGCTATGCAGCAGAGGCCCACCGAAGGATCCAAGCTCCTCTCCTTGTCCTCCTCATGGCACTCGCGGGCGCGACCCCCTTGCTGCTCAGGGGGGACAGCCAGGCGCACCCCTTGCGTCCCGTATTCTTCGCCATCATCGTCGCCGTTGCGCTTGAGGCAATGTTCGCAGTGGCACCGTGGCTCTATGCCACCGAACCCGCCATGATCCCCTTCTCCTACGTCGTGATCCTGGCGGTGGGAACGATACTCGTCATGCTGTTGACGGGGCGTCTGTCGTTGCCGGAATGGCCGTCTCGGCACATCCGAATAGGAGCCCCTGCATGAGCGGACGCTTCTCCCCGCGCATCGCCACTTATCTTCTGCGCCGCCACCTCGAAAGCCTCGCCATCGTGGCCTTGATCATGCTGTCCCTATTCGTCGTCGGGGATTACCTCGAGTACTGGCGCAGGGCCGCAGGCCGCAACATCGATGCCTGGACGGTGACGACACTGACCGGATTGCACATCCCTGCACTCCTCGAGATCCTGTTGCCTGCAATCGTCCTGGGCGGGGCAGCCTACACTTTTCATCGTGTCGGCCGGCACGGCGAAATCGTTTCCGTGCGCGCCTCCGGACAATCTTGGATCCAACTGGTGCTGCCGGGTGTCCTATTGGCAGGGGTACTCGGGACGACCTGGCTTGCCATCGGGAATCCGCTGAGCGCCTTCGCCCATGCGCGTCTTGACCACCTTGAGGACCGACACTTTCGGGGTCAGACAAGCAGGATGGCCTTTTCCGGTGCCGGTTTCTGGATCCGCCAGACCGGCCCCGTTGGTGACCAGGTCATCCATGCTTCAACCGCTGATCCCGAGGCCATGTTGCTCGAGGACGTGGTCGTCTTTCGCTTTGACACGGAGGGCCGTTTCCGCGAACGAGCGGACGCCAAAACCGCACAGCTTCAGGACGGAGAACACTGGCTACTGCGCGAGGGTGTGACGGTCAATCTTGAGCAGGAGATCTCCCCGTTCGAGGAACTCCAGATCAAGAGC
Source organism: Alphaproteobacteria bacterium (assembly GCA_965206145.1). GTDB lineage: Bacteria > Pseudomonadota > Alphaproteobacteria > TMED109 > TMED109 > CBDBIK01. The sequence continues at coordinate 61,886 of CBDBIK010000006.1, read as the reverse complement.
TCCCTCACACGCGCCAACGTGAACGAGGGCTTCGCTTCGCCGGAGATGATTCCACTGTGGAAAATCCCCCGCTACATCGCGCTGCTTGAGGAGTACGGATTTCCCTCGCGGAGGCACCAAATGCAACTCCACGTCTTGCTCGCCTTGCCCATCACGCTCATAGGTATGGTCCTGATCGCCGCGGCATTCATGGTGCCGCGCCCCAGCACCGAGCGCACCTATCTTCGTTATGGCGGAGTGCTGGCGTCAGGGTTCTTTCTGTATCTCCTCAAGGACCTGAGCCACGCCTTCGGGGAAGCTACGGACATCCCGATCGCACTTGCCGCCTGGGCACCTGCAGTCCTGCCCTCGATCTTCGGATGCGCGGCAATCCTGCACTTCGAGGACGGCTAGGAGGTGGTTCCGCCCGCGCAAATCCCTGCTTTCGTCTGCTTTGCCCTGTTCCTGGCCACCGGACTCGCGACATCCTGCTTTGCCGAGGGTGGCGAAAGCACTAGAGGAAGGCACTATTTGGAGGCGGATCGTTTCATCCACGACGACAAGGCTTCCACGCTTGCTGCCGAAGGGAATGTGGAACTGCGCGATGGCGGAAGGATTCTGCGCGCAGAACGGATGGCCTACAACATGGAGACGGGTTTCGTCATCGCCGAAGGCGAGGTGAGTCTCGTTGAAGCGGACGGAACCGTCTACCAGGCAGAAGCGGTCGAAGTTTCCGATGACCTGCGTGAAGGGGCATTGCAGGCACTTGTCGCGCGTTTCCCGAACGGTGCCACGCTCGTCGCTGAATCAGCGAAGCGAACTGCCGACGGACAGACGAGTTTCGAGAGGTCGGTCTACACGCTTTGCCAGACATGCGAAGATGCCGAGGACAGTCTCCCTCCTTGGAGGGTACTTGCCCGCACCTCGACACACGACCTCAAGGGACAGGAGATCACCCACCGGGGCGTAACGTTCGAAACCTTTGGGGTGCCGGTCTTCTACCTCCCCTATCTGCGCCTTCCCGACAACACAGTAGAGCGCAAATCAGGCTTCCTGTTTCCCGTGGTTCGCATCGACGACATCCTCGGCTTTGTCTACAAGCAACCTTACTTCTTCGACATCGACCCCCACCAGGACATCCTGTTTGAGCCGATCTGGACCTCCGGAGAGGGCCCGGTACTGACGGGCACTTGGCGAAAGGCCACCCCGAGCGGCGACTACCGGATCGAAACTTCGCTCACCAGGGGTAGCCGCCTGACAGGCAACGAACGGCAGCAGAAAACCCGAGGGCATGTGGACATCAAGGCTTCGCTCGGCCTCGGGAACGGATGGCAGACGGGCGTCGACATCGTCCGGGCCTCCGATCGAAGCTACCTCGCACGCTACGGGTTCGATCGCAACATCAACGTCCTCACCCAGTACGCCTTCCTGCGCAAGCGTGGAGGCCCGCTGCGCGCGGACGTGGAACTCTACGGTTTTCAGAACCTCTCGGATCTCTCCGAATCCAAACGCGTCCCACAGATCTTCCCGCGCGTGCGGGTCCGCTGGGACAACGGACTTGCTTTTGCAGGTAGGCTTGTCACCGAGTTCGAGATCATGTCGCTCGCACAGGACGATGGCCGTCGCAGCCGTCGGCTCTCCCTGCAAACGACGTGGAGCAGTGGAACCACCATTAATGGCCACGTCCTCGACATCTCCGCCCTCGCCCGGGAAGACTTCTACGATTCAGAAAGAGGTAGGCCTGATCCGTCCGGTGCCGGCGGGGATCCGCCCGACGTCGGCGGCTTCAAGAGCCGTTTCGTACCCCAGATCGAGGCCGGGTGGCGCTTCCCGCTCGTGCGCTCATTCGTCGGGGGAAATCTCATTCTCGAACCGGTGATCCGGGGCCTTGCGCGTGATGGAGACCCCAATCCGGCATCCATCCCCAACACCGACAGTGCCTATGTCCAGCTCACCCACGTCAACCTCTTCGACGACAACCGCTTTCCAGGACTGGACCGCATCGAAAGCGGCATCCGCCTCAACTACGGACTTCGGGGAACGTACCTTGCCCCGGGCAGAATCTCCGTGCGCGGCGTGGGCGGAGGCGTAACCCGCCTCAAGGCCGCCTCGGAATTCGACATGGACACAGGACTTTTTCGAAGCAATTCAGACCTCGTCGGAGGACTGGCGGTCGATGTCGAGAATCTGGGATCGGCCTATTATGCCGTCCGGCTGGATCGCTCGGGAAAGCGCATCTGGCGCAGTCAACTCGGGATCAATGCCCGCATCGGCCCCGTCAGAGGGGATCTTTCCTACGTGCGAATCGCACGTGACACCACGCTTCCGGAAGCCTCTGGAGACGTGCAAGGTACCGAACAGGGCCGCCTGCGCTTCTTTTGGGAAATTTCAGAGCAGTGGCGGCTTTACGCCGATCACTCGCGCGACTTCACACGTGTCAACGGCAATGGAACGCTCAACACGCTGCTCGGTCTCGAGTTCCAGAACGAATGCATCCGCACCGCGATCACGTTCCAGGAAGAAGAGACGAGCACTTCGGATGTCCCACCCACGACCACAATCGGATTCAAGGTAGAAATCATCGCGTTCTGAGGACAATTCGCGACAATAAATCTGTGGTAGGGTTGCCCGGATAGGGCTTTGTGTCTTATCTCTCCCCCAATGCGAAACTTTTTCTTCTCCCTGCCGTGCGTATTGCGCGTCCTGCCACTGGTTGTGGCCTTTCTTCTGCCGGGCCCGGCACTTGAAGCGCAGGAGCTCACCCGGATTGTCGCTGTCGTCAACGATGCGGCCATTTCCGCACACGACCTCGCGGCCAGATTCCGGTTCGTGTCGGCGAGCACCACCGTGCCGCAGACCGACGAGGAACGAGATGATCTCCTGAAGGAAGTCCTCGAAACACTGATCGACGAGCAACTCAAAATCCAGGCCGCCCAACGCTTCTCTGCCCGAATCACGTCCCAAGAGCTCGATGCGCACTTCACCCGTTTCTCCGCCCTCTACGGGTATGACGCCGACGGATTCCGTAATGTCCTTGAGCAGGCAAACATCCCGGAACTCACGATCTGGAAAAAGATCGATACAGATCTGCGCTGGTCAAAAATCGTGGAGTCCCGGGTGGCGATCACACCTGAGGAAATAGAGACGGAAGTCGGGAACTACCGCAACGCCGAGGGAACGCCCGAGTACCTCGTCAAACGGATCTTCCTCGCCGTCCATGACGAGCAGGGACGTCTGCGGGAGCGTGAACACGCAAGGCGGGTCCGCAACAACGTGCTCGCGGGCGAAAACTTTGGAAACCTGGCTCTCCGCCATTCCCACACACCTTCCAACTTCGAGCACGGTGAGTGGATCCGGGCAAATGCACTCGAGGCCGTCATCGCCGGAGCCCTCGCTGGGATGGAAAAGGGTGAGATCTCCAAGCCCCTCGACACGCCGGGCGGAGTGTACCTCGTCGAACTCCTCGATACACGCACCGTCACATTGCCCGAGGAGGAGAGATTGATCGCACTCGCCGAGAACGAATTGTTCCGTCGGGCAGTGGATTCCCTGAGCCGTGGACTGCTGCGCCAGTTGCGCGCAACCGCTCTCATTGATCGCCGAATCTGACGTCAAAGCTGATCAAGTGACCAGGACCGGCGATCCGGTCGAGGCCCTCCCGACGATCCGCGAGGTTGCCACCCGTTTCAACCTTACTCCCCGCAAATCATTCGGGCAGCACTTTCTCTTTGATCTCAACATCGCCCGCCGTATCGCGCGCGTAGCCGGTGACCTGTCCGGGGGTACCGTGGTCGAAATCGGACCCGGCCCAGGTGCGCTGACCCGGGGGCTGCTTCTATGCGGAGCAAAGAATCTGGTTGCAGTCGAGCGCGATCAGCGCTGCGTTGCCGCACTGGCCGAGACGATCGAGGCAGCGGCAGGAAGGCTCCACGTCATTGAGGCGGACGCTCGCAAGTTCGACCTACAATCGGCGGGCCCACCGCCCGTTCGGGTGGTGGCAAACCTTCCCTACGGAATCGGAAGTCACCTGCTGACGAGGTGGATGCCTCCTCCTGATGGTGTCCAGAGCTTCACACTCATGTTCCAGCGTGAGGTAGCAACCCGCCTCACTGCGGCACCCGGAAGCCAGAACTACGGGCGACTCTCGGTGCTCTCACAGGCATGTTGCGAGGTGCGCAGCCTTTTCACCTTGCCACCGGAAGCCTTCGTGCCGGCACCAGCAGTGCACTCAACGCTGGTTCAACTCGATCCCAAGCCGGACCGGCCCAGCGAAGTGGGGATCAGCGAGCTCGCGCGGACAACGCAAGCCGCCTTCGGGATGCGGCGGAAGAAACTGCGGACAGCTCTTGCTCGACTGGGAGATCCCGAAGAACTTCTCCGCGAGGCGGAAATCTCTCCGGATCTTCGAGCAGAGCGGATTTCGGTGGAGGATTTCCTAAGGCTTGCCCGGATCTTGGGCGCGCGCCGGGGCTGAACTCTCAGGAGTCCGTCTCCTCCTCAAGCATCCTTGCGACCAGTTCTGGGATGCCGCTCCGCCTGCGGCGGATCCGCTCCACGAGAAGTACCGAGCGGATCTCGTCGACGCAGTTGTCTCGGTCATGGTTCACGACCACGTGGTCGAACTCGTCCCAGTGGGAGATTTCATCGGTCGCCTTGGCGAGACGTTTGCGAATCGTCTCCTCGTCGTCCTGGCGGCGCTCGAGAAGTCGTCGTCTGAGTTCCTTCATAGACGGAGGGAGCATGAATACCGACACACTGTCTTCGCCAAGAGCCTTGCGCAAGCTCCGGGCACCCTGCCAGTCGAGATCACATAGGACGTCCCTGCCCTCATCAAGGTGCTTTTCCATGGGAGCTCGTGGCGTGCCGTAGAAATAGCCGTGCACCTCGGCATGCTCGAGGAAGATTCCTTGCTGGAGCATCTCCAGGAACTTCTCCCGGTCGACGAATACGTAGTGGTCCCCGCGCCGTTCCTGTGAACGCGGGGGGCGAGTAGTAACCGACACTGACATCGCAAGGTCAGGCTCGACCTCAAACAGCTTCCTGAGGATCGTCGTTTTTCCTGATCCGGATGCCGCCGACAGTGCGAGAACCAGGTTCCGCCTGGGGAGAGTGGCTGACTTCGCAGGTGCAAAAGCACCCTCTCTCGCAGAGCCGCTCATAGGGAATAATTCACCGGACGAAAAAATGCTTGCGCTCGGGAGCACTCTCTGCGCGCAACTTTATAGCATTCCCGTACCGCTCACCGGAGCGTGGCACCGAAAAATGATGCGTCTATTCTTCGTTCGGAAACTGCCCATGGCCCGTTTAGTGGAAAAACGACGATGAAAACACCTTCCACCGTCCTGATCACGGGTGCCTCGGCCGGCATCGGGCGAGCACTGGCGCTGGAGTATGCACGACGAGGCTCTCCACTTTCGTTGACAGGACGCAACAAGGAGCGCCTCGACAAGGTGGCACAGGAAGCGCGAGCACTAGGGGCCACGGTGACCACGGCCGCGATCGACGTGACGGACGCAAACGCACTCGGAGAATGGATTCGGGAAGTCGATCGGACGCAGCCTCTCGAGCTCGTGATCGCGAACGCAGGGATAAGCGCGCTTTCTCCGGGCGGCGAAACACCGGACGACATGAGAAAGATCTTCGAGGTCAACGTCGGAGGGGTAGTGAACACCGTGCTCCCAGCACTCGAAGGCATGCGTCGTCGTCAAGCGGGGAGAATCGCCACGGTCTCATCGGTTGCCTCGTTTGCCTCCATGCCGGGAATTCCCGCCTACGGGGCCAGTAAGTTTGCCGTGCGTACATGGAGCGAGGGGCTGCGCCTTACCCTGTGGGATGAAGGCATTCGAGTCTGCGCGGTCTGCCCCGGATTCATCAGCACAGCTATGACGGAGGGGGTGACTTCCCCGATGCCGCTTTTGATGAGCGCGGACAAGGCGGCCAGAATCATTGCTCGCGGCCTTGAGCGTATGCCGGCCCGGTTGGTCTTCCCCAAACGTGTGTACTGGATGCTGAGAATTCTCTCGATATTGCCGGAAAGCACAGTGCGAAGAATCTACTCCAAATTCTACTCTGCCCCTACGCAAACTGAGGAAGAGTAAGCAAACCAGTGTGCCGATCCCCTTTCCTACGGGCGGGATGCGCCCTCATTGCTTTGCTTGCGCTTGTCGGCCCGGTTCACGGAGCCGATGCGAACACTTTTGACGAGGATGCAGTCCGGGCCCTACTTGCCACGCTGGAAGATGGTGAGGCGCGCACACGTCTTGTGGAAACTCTCGAAACGATGCTTGCAGCCTCTCAAGTCAGCGCGGATTCGGAGCAGGCGTCCGCGGACGGGATCGGAACCGTTGCCGACCTCCTTCTTTCGTTCGGAGAGCGTTTCCAGAAGGGTGTGAGTGCCTGGCTCGATGCTCCGGAGGGCGCGATAGCGATCGCCCAAGACACACGGACACCAAGCCGAATCGAGGATTTCTTCTTCTCGTTGCTCTTCCTTCTTGCCGCAGCGGTGCTCGCATGGCTTACCGCGAGGCTTCTACGACCCGCGAAACGGCGTTTCGAAGCCGTGCACGGGGAGCCTTGGAATGCTCATCTGCTCGCATGGGCAGGCCGAACCGTGGTCGAAATCCTTCCGATCGTTGTGTTTTTTTCCTCCAGTCACATCCTTCTTCCCACCCTTGATGCCAGCGCTCCCGTCCTTGAAACGGTCCGGACCGCCGCCGCCGCTATCGCCCTTCTAGCCCTTGCCCTGGCACTTGGTCGTGCTGCTTTTGCACCGCGTGTGCCCGAGATCCGCCCCTTTGCATTTGCCAACGCAACGGCGGTGCAGGGCTATCTCTGGGTGCAGCGGTTCGCATGGCTCGGCGTAGGGGGAGGCGGACTGCTGGTCCTCCTTTCTTCGGCCATCGAAGGACCGGGGCTGGACTTGCTTCGGTGGATCCACGGAATCTTGATCGCAGCGCTTGCCACGGCTCTGGTCCAAAGAATTCGAAAACCCGTGGCGAATCGGATTGGCGGCAAGGGGCGTCCCATTCGGCAGAGATTCGCCGAGACTTGGCACATCTTCGCCATCCTCTACATCACAAGCCTCACGGTTGCCTGGCTTCTCGGCTTTGCTGACGGCGAAGACCTCATGGTGCGAGGCGTGCTCGCCGTTGTGGCGACACTCGGAGTGGGCGTACTTGCTGAAGTCGGTGCCACGCTCGTGCTGCGAAGACTTGCTCGCCTGAACCCCTTCGCCAACGAGGGCCTTGGCACGGACATACCGAGCAGCAGGAGCGGTCTCGCCGGCCCCCGAGCCGTCGCCAGCGCGCTTATTTGGCTGATTGCCATCTCGGCACTCTTGCAGATCTGGAACCTGGACGCATTGCCATGGATCGCCTCGGAGACCGGGCGGGGGATCCTGATCGGAACCGTGCGCGTGCTGCTGTTCGCGCTGGGGACCCTAGTGCTGGTCGAAATCGTACACGGTGCCCTCTCGGGCATACTCGCCCGGGCTTCGGCAAAGGATTCTTCGAGCGAGTCTCCGCGTCGTCTGCGGACCCTGTTGCCACTCGCTGCCATGGCAATGCGGGTCACCGCCCTCGTCATCGTCGTTCTGGTCGCACTCTCGGAGTTCGGGGTGAATATCGGCCCGCTGCTGGCCGGGGCGGGCGTGGTCGGAATCGCCGTTGGCTTCGGGGCACAGACACTTGTCCAGGACATCATTACGGGGCTGTTCATCCTGATCGAGGATTCGGTCGCGATCGGGGACGTAGTGCGGGCCGCAGGGCACAGCGGAACCGTCGAGAGCCTCTCGCTTCGCGCGATCCGGCTCCGCGACCTAGCCGGAAATGTGCACACCATTCCTTTCAGCAACGTCACAACTCTGGAAAACATGACGAAGGGGTTCTCCTACGCCGTGCTCGACGTCGGGGTTGCCTACCGGGAAGACACCGATGAGGTTGTGCGGATTCTCGAAGCGGTCGCGCAGGAACTGCGGAATGATCCCGATTTCTCGGCAGCCATCCTCGATTCCCTGGAGACGCTCGGAGTCCAAGAACTCGCCGACAGCGCGGTCGTCGTGAGGATCCGAATACGGACGGGCCCCGGAAAACAATGGCAGGTGCGACGTGAACTCAACCGGCGCGTGAAGCGGGCATTCGATGCACAAGGAATTGAAATTCCCTTCCCGCACCGGACGGTACTGCTCGAAGGCGGTGAAGGAAAAGAGACGGGCGAAGGCGAGAAGTAACACACCAGAAACCATTTTGTGTTTGTGGCTTAACAGAAATCACTGGCAGATAGAGATCATGCATCGCGACAAGAACGTGACACTGAACGGAGATGGCTCCACAAACCGCTCAGGTCATGCACCGCAAACATCTTCACATTCCTGTCCGGTCATGGAAGACAAAGTCATCGCCGTTGGAAGAAAAAATAAAGGGAGTGTCGAGGTGTCTCTCGGCATAATCTAATCCCTGCTGCATGCCATCACCGATGGCGTGAGTGTTGTCTTTGGCTTCAATCAGCGCGATGGGGATGTTGGGTTTGAAGTAGAGGGTGTACTCAGCCCGTTTGCCTTTGTCCTTGCTGCCCAGCTTGCCACGGACAATGGTCCGACCTTTGGTGAAATTGACTTCCTCTTGGATTTGCGGCGTCCCGCCCCATTCCGCCTTGCGCAAGGCGGAATACGCGGGATTTCCCGCACCGGCCTTGGAGGTGATCACCGTCGCCCATCAGGTTCTCTTTCATCCCCGGCATGGGGAGGAATTGCTTCGGAGATTGATTCGTGATGATCCGGAAATGCTGGATTTGGTTCTGGGAGTGCTTTTCCGCTACAATCCGTGACATGGCGGTTCATACGATCATGCTCCCCGACATGCTGCGTGGCGATGAACCGCGTAGCGTGATCTGGGATGATAAGAAGGGCACCGTCACCGGTGAGCATTACGAAGTTCCGTGGATGCAGGAGATCCTCGCCAAGCCGACGCCGGTTGATTTCAGCCACGACACCATGGAAATCCACCTGCTCGATCCGGCCCATGACCCGCGCGACTTCCTCCACCTGCTGGCCGCGGCCTACTGGCCCATCCTCGACGAGCCCCTCCGCCAGACGCTTCCTCCCGTCTTCCGGGACGTCGAGCTCCGCGAAGGCGTTCCGTATCCTGCACCAGTCATGTTCTACGAGGACGGAACGGAGGCCCCCATGGTTCTCGGACGCGATTACCTGCCGTGATCACGATCCACGAGGTGGATCCAGAGTAGTCGCGGATCCGTCTCCGGGTCGGCAATGATGACGTGGCGAACTGCCTCACGCAGCATTGCAAGTAGCAGAGCCCTCGTCCCGCGTGCAGGATCGACAATCCTCAACTCCTTGAGACCCCGGACCGGCGGCCGCGGTTGTCGCCCTGGCCGCCCCGGTCTCATTATTTTCCCCTGATGATGATCCCATCTCGGGCGCGATGCCGGTGCTCGACAGCTCCGTCGACCGGGAAAAATTCCCCGGCGAATCTATATCCGCAATCCGGGTGATTTTCCGGCCTGAAAACGACCTCTGAAACGCCCGTAAAAATCCGTTTTCGGAGCCATTCATGGCTTCTGAAGCGAGAATATCCAGTTATTTTTTTCCATCCGGACTTGGATGGGCGACACCTGCAAAGTCCTTGTTTTTATGGGCTCCAGCCCGGTTCTTCCCGCTTAGTCCCGGCTCTTCCCGATATCCAGTTATTTTCGGTTCCCCACACTCGAATTCGGCCGGGATGGGTTTTGAGGTGACACCACGCGTGGCAATCTTGTCGAAAGCTGCAAACAGCCCCGTGATATATTCATCTGCCTGTTCATCACCCCATCGTTCCCACGTATAACGGTAGATGTCATCAAGGCGATGGGACGCTCCTTCGTGGATACGGATGGCGGACACGCGGGTCAGGTCCGATTGCGCGCAATAACTTCGGCAGCCGCCAGCGGCTGATAGGAGTCCTCGGGTGCAGCGAAGGCATGGGTCAACTCGGCCTTCAGGCGGTGGAACGCTTCCTGTTCGGAGCGTTCCTTGTCACGCCGGATCAGGTCACGGATGTATTCGCTGACGTTCTCGTACGATCCGTCATCGCCAACATTGGCAGATACGAAGTCACTTAATGCATCGCCAAGGCGAACGGTCATTGTGGTGGTTCTGGGCATGGTGACGGCCTCCTTCCGTGCGTGTATTCAATATAATCAAAAACACACACAGAACAAGATCAGCTTGTGGTCAACGTGGAGGGTCGCCTTCGGTGTCTCTCCATTCGGTATCGCCTCATCGGCTGCTGCGAGCTTAATGGCCACCCACCGTCAGATTCTTGCACCCCGCCATCGCCGGGAATGTACCCAGTACCTCGTCGGAGCTTCGCGTCAGGACAATCAGGTGCGCCCCGCTCGGACCATACGTGCCCGAGAACCCGACTCCTTCTTCTCGACGAACCTTCCCTCGGTGCGCCCCGCTCGGACCATACGTGCCCGAGAACCAGCTCAATGTCATTCGGAACTACGCCACTGCCCGGGGCCTGCAAATCGTGCGCGTGTTCGAGGACTCTGGTCGGTCCGGCTTGCGTTTGGACGGCCGCGAGGCGCTGCAGAACCTGATGGCCGAGGCCCGAACCGGCAAGGTGGATTTCAAGGCCATCTGACAAGAAGTCGTTCACCATTTCTAAAAACACAGGGTTCTTCTAGGTCCGGCCTGAGGAAGATTTGGACAAAAACAGGGATGAACTCACGGATCACAGTTGAATCCGCAAGCCCAATCGCCGCTACCAAAGCGCGGCCTTAAAACCGAAGTTTCATGCCAAGGAACATTTCAACCTCCCGGTCTTCGACATTCGGGGACGACACGGTTGCCTTCAGGTTCATACCCGACATGATCTCCGTGCCGTACTGATACCCCAAACTTGAGCGGGCGCCCGCCTCATCCGATCTGTCATGATCAAGGTTGAACCGGTGGGCGCCGTTTTTTGAAGTGTACTCTAGGCCGTATGCCTGTGACAGCTCGTCCCCGGATGCATGATCAAACCCGAGCCGCGGCGTCAGCGTGCCCGCCTGCCCCGCCGCGCCCAGCGGGAACCCGTAGGTCAGCGTGCCCACAAGGCGCTGTTGTTCAACGGTAGCCCAGCCCAGCTCACGCTGACCCTCCAGCAACGCGCTCAGGCCCGCATCGGTCTCAAGCCGGATACCTCCGCCCAAGCTGTAGGCCATGTCATCGTCATTCACTGTATCGAGCAAATCAAGGATCAAACCACCGCTCGCAAACGGCGTCACCGTTCCGCCCGCGAAGTCGAACCGGTAGCCCACCTCAAGGCTCGGCATCAGGCGAAGTACTGTTGCCGTGGTCTCGTTAATCGTCCGGTTGGCGCTGTCGGTATACCCACCCAGTGTCTTGCGGCTGTAGAGCAGACTCACATTCGGGCTCACTTCCAGTGCCTGGTTCTCCAGGAACGTCATCGTCCCCGAAACCCGCGCCGCGCCGAATAACAGGGTAATGTCGGCCGACGCCGTAAACGGGGTGTCCGCCTGTCCAAACCTGCCCGTTAAATCAACCTCTCCGATCCCGTAGCCACCGAGCAGCGATATATCCAGCCCCGACGGGCTCTCATAGAGCATATAGGGCATGATCGACAGCACCGTCTCATCATAGGTGCCGTCGTTATAGGCGGTGGCCAGGTCGCTGTCCGAATAGCCGATGGCCGCGCCCAGAGTCAGAACCTCGGAGGTGCGGTAATCCAGCCCCGTGTTATAGATCCATACCGTGCCGTCATAGCGGCTGTCTCTACCCCCGGTATTGTAATCGTTCTCTAGGCGTGTTTCGCCGGCACCGCCCCACACCGTGACCGTGCCCGGTTCAGACAGGCTGGTGCGCGGACCGGAGTTGGCCAGGTTTCCGCCTGTAGCAGCTTGATCACCTGCAAGCCCGGTCTTCGGCCCGTTGTTATTGGACGCCATCAGGCTGTTCAGGGAGATATGGAATTCCATCTTTGAAAACATCTCGCGGGCGTTCCTGTATCCAACCGATGCGCCATCGCCCAAACGGTCACGGTCAATACTGAAATATCCGATGATCAGATCGTCGGTGCCGGAACCGGGCGTGCGGCCGTTCGCAGAAAAGCCGCCTGTCTGTCCGTTTCCCTGTCTGCCCGCCTGGGGTGAGGACAGGCCACTCACCCTGTTGCCGCCATTCAGCGCCTTCAGGTGGCGCTGAACCGTGCTCATCATCAGATCGCTCTGAACACCGGGAAGATGTGTCATCAGCATTTTTCTGCCGAACCGGTCATGGTTTTCAGCCACCGTTGCCGCGCCGTTGGCCGCGATGGTGACCGGGGCCGCCGCCGCGCCGAGGCTGACGCCAACCGGCAACGGGTTGCCGGCGTTGGCGCTCAGGGTTGCGGTGAAGCTCTCGGTGCCTTCCACGATGCTGTCGGCTAACACCGGCACGTCGAAGGTCTGGCTCAGATCGTCCCCGGTCGCGCCAGCTGCAAAGGTCAGCGTGCCGCTCGTCGCGGTGAAATCACTCCCCGCGGTCGCCGTTCCCGCCACGGTGGCATAGTCCACCACCACTGCCGCGCCCGGTGAGGCCGACAAAGTCACCGTGAAGGTGGCGTCTGCGCCCTCGTTCACGCTGCCGCCGCCCGAGATCGCCACCGTCGCCGAACCCGCCGCGGTAATCGTCGCCGTCGCCGTCGTCGTATCCAGGCTGAAACCTGTCGGCAGCGGAGTCGAGGCGTTGGCGCTCAGGGTCGCGGTGAAGGTCTCGGTGCCTTCCACGATGCTGTCGGCTAACACCGGCACGTCGAAGGTCTGGCTCAGATCGTCCCCGGTCGCGCCAGCTGCAAAGGTCAGCGTGCCGCTCGTCGCGGTGAAATCACTCCCCGCGGTCGCCGTTCCCGCCACGGTGGCATAGTCCACCACCACTGCCGCGCCCGGTGGGCCGACAAAGTCACCGTGAAGGTGGCGTCTGCGCCCTCGTTCACGCTGCCGCCGCCCGAGATCGCCACCGTCGCCGAACCCGCCGCGGTAATCGTCGCCGTCGCCGTCGTCGTATCCAGGCTGAAACCTGTCGGCAGCGGAGTCGAGGCGTTGGCGCTCAGGGTTGCGGTGAAGCTCTCGGTGCCTTCCACGATGCTGTCGGCTAACACCGGCACGTCGAAGGTCTGGCTCAGATCGTCCCCGGTCGCGCCAGCTGCAAAGGTCAGCGTGCCGCTCGTCGCGGTGAAATCACTCCCCGCGGTCGCCGTTCCCGCTGCGGTGGCATAGTCCACCACCACTGCCGCGCCCGGTGAGGCCGACAAAGTCACCGTGAAGGTGGCGTCTGCGCCCTCGTTCACGCTGCCGCCGCCCGAGATCGCCACCGTCGCCGAACCCGCCGCGGTAATCGTCGCCGTCGCCGTCGTCGTATCCAGGCTGAAACCTGTCGGCAGCGAGCTCGCGCTCAGGGTTGCGGTGAAGCTCTCGGTGCCTTCCACGATGCTGTCGGCTAACACCGGCACGTCGAAGGTCTGGCTCAGATCGTCCCCGGTCGCGCCAGCTGCAAAGGTCAGCGTGCCGCTCGTCGCGGTGAAATCACTCCCCGCGGTCGCCGTTCCCGCCACGGTGGCATAGTCCACCACCACTGCCGCGCCCGGTGAGGCCGACAAAGTCACCGTGAAGGTGGCATCATCGCCCTCGTTCACGTTGCCACCGCCCGAGATCGCCACCGTCGCCGAACCCGCCGCGGTAATCGTCGCCGTCGCCGTCGTCGTATCCAGGCTGAAACCTGTCGGCAGCGAGCTCGCGCTCAGGGTTGCGGTGAAGCTCTCGGTGCCTTCCACGATGCTGTCGGCTAACACCGGCACGTCGAAGGTCTGGCTCAGATCGTCCCCGGTCGCGCCAGCTGCAAAGGTCAGCGTGCCGCTCGTCGCGGTGAAATCACTCCCCGCGGTCGCCGTTCCCGCTGCGGTGGCATAGTCCACCACCACTGCCGCGCCCGGTGAGGCCGACAAAGTCACCGTGAAGGTGGCGTCTGCGCCCTCGTTCACGCTGCCGCCGCCCGAGATCGCCACCGTCGCCGAACCCGCCGCGGTAATCGTCGCCGTCGCCGTCGTCGTATCCAGGCTGAAACCTGTCGGCAGCGGGGTCGAGGCGTTGGCGCTCAGGGTTGCGGTGAAGCTCTCGGTGCCTTCCACGATGCTGTCGGCTAACACCGGCACGTCGAAGGTCTGGCTCAGATCGTCCCCGGTCGCGCCAGCTGCAAAGGTCAGCGTGCCGCTCGTCGCGGTGAAATCACTCCCCGCGGTCGCCGTTCCCGCCACGGTGGCATAGTCCACCACCACTGCCGCGCCCGGTGAGGCCGACAAAGTCACCGTGAAGGTGGCATCATCGCCCTCGTTCACGTTGCCACCGCCCGAGATCGCCACCGTCGCCGAACCCGCCGCGGTAATCGTCGCCGTCGCCGTCGTCGTATCCAGGCTGAAACCTGTCGGCAGCGAGCTCGCGCTCAGGGTTGCGGTGAAGCTCTCGGTGCCTTCCACGATGCTGTCGGCTAACACCGGCACGTCGAAGGTCTGGCTCAGATCGTCCCCGGTCGCGCCAGCTGCAAAGGTCAGCGTGCCGCTCGTCGCGGTGAAATCACTCCCCGCGGTCGCCGTTCCCGCTGCGGTGGCATAGTCCACCACCACTGCCGCGCCCGGTGAGGCCGACAAAGTCACCGTGAAGGTGGCGTCTGCGCCCTCGTTCACGTTGCCACCGCCCGAGATCGCCACCGTCGCCGAACCCGCCGCGGTAATCGTCGCCGTCGCCGTCGTCGTATCCAGGCTGAAACCTGTCGGCAGCGGGGTCGAGGCGTTGGCGCTCAGGGTTGCGGTGAAGCTCTCGGTGCCTTCCACGATGCTGTCGGCTAACACCGGCACGTCGAAGGTCTGGCTCAGATCGTCCCCGGTCGCGCCAGCTGCAAAGGTCAGCGTGCCGCTCGTCGCGGTGAAATCACTCCCCGCGGTCGCCGTTCCCGCCACGGTGGCATAGTCCACCACCACTGCCGCGCCCGGTGAGGCCGACAAAGTCACCGTGAAGGTGGCATCATCGCCCTCGTTCACGTTGCCACCGCCCGAGATCGCCACCGTCGCCGAACCCGCCGCGGTAATCGTCGCCGTCGCCGTCGTCGTATCCAGGCTGAAACCTGTCGGCAGCGGGGTCGAGGCGTTGGCGCTCAGGGTCGCGGTGAAGGTCTCGGTGCCTTCCACGATGCTGTCGGCTAACACCGGCACGTCGAAGGTCTGGCTCAGATCGTCCCCGGTCGCGCCAGCTGCAAAGGTCAGCGTGCCGCTCGTCGCGGTGAAATCACTCCCCGCGGTCGCCGTTCCCGCCACGGTGGCATAGTCCACCACCACTGCCGCGCCCGGTGAGGCCGACAAAGTCACCGTGAAGGTGGCGTCTGCGCCCTCGTTCACGCTGCCGCCGCCCGAGATCGCCACCGTCGCCGAACCCGCCGCGGTAATCGTCGCCGTCGCCGTCGTCGTATCCAGGCTGAAACCTGTCGGCAGCGGAGTCGAGGCGTTGGCGCTCAGGGTTGCGGTGAAGCTCTCGGTGCCTTCCACGATGCTGTCGGCTAACACCGGCACGTCGAAGGTCTGGCTCAGATCGTCCCCGGTCGCGCCAGCTGCAAAGGTCAGCGTGCCGCTCGTCGCGGTGAAATCACTCCCCGCGGTCGCCGTTCCCGCTGCGGTGGCATAGTCCACCACCACTGCCGCGCCCGGTGAGGCCGACAAAGTCACCGTGAAGGTGGCGTCTGCGCCCTCGTTCACGCTGCCGCCGCCCGAGATCGCCACCGTCGCCGAACCCGCCGCGGTAATCGTCGCCGTCGCCGTCGTCGTATCCAGGCTGAAACCTGTCGGCAGCGAGCTCGCGCTCAGGGTTGCGGTGAAGCTCTCGGTGCCTTCCACGATGCTGTCGGCTAACACCGGCACGTCGAAGGTCTGGCTCAGATCGTCCCCGGTCGCGCCAGCTGCAAAGGTCAGCGTGCCGCTCGTCGCGGTGAAATCACTCCCCGCGGTCGCCGTTCCCGCCACGGTGGCATAGTCCACCACCACTGCCGCGCCCGGTGAGGCCGACAAAGTCACCGTGAAGGTGGCATCATCGCCCTCGTTCACGTTGCCACCGCCCGAGATCGCCACCGTCGCCGAACCCGCCGCGGTAATCGTCGCCGTCGCCGTCGTCGTATCCAGGCTGAAACCTGTCGGCAGCGAGCTCGCGCTCAGGGTTGCGGTGAAGCTCTCGGTGCCTTCCACGATGCTGTCGGCTAACACCGGCACGTCGAAGGTCTGGCTCAGATCGTCCCCGGTCGCGCCAGCTGCAAAGGTCAGCGTGCCGCTCGTCGCGGTGAAATCACTCCCCGCGGTCGCCGTTCCCGCTGCGGTGGCATAGTCCACCACCACTGCCGCGCCCGGTGAGGCCGACAAAGTCACCGTGAAGGTGGCGTCTGCGCCCTCGTTCACGCTGCCGCCGCCCGAGATCGCCACCGTCGCCGAACCCGCCGCGGTAATCGTCGCCGTCGCCGTCGTCGTATCCAGGCTGAAACCTGTCGGCAGCGGGGTCGAGGCGTTGGCGCTCAGGGTTGCGGTGAAGCTCTCGGTGCCTTCCACGATGCTGTCGGCTAACACCGGCACGTCGAAGGTCTGGCTCAGATCGTCCCCGGTCGCGCCAGCTGCAAAGGTCAGCGTGCCGCTCGTCGCGGTGAAATCACTCCCCGCGGTCGCCGTTCCCGCTGCGGTGGCATAGTCCACCACCACTGCCGCGCCCGGTGAGGCCGACAAAGTCACCGTGAAGGTGGCATCATCGCCCTCGTTCACGTTGCCACCGCCCGAGATCGCCACCGTCGCCGAACCCGCCGCGGTAATCGTCGCCGTCGCCGTCGTCGTATCCAGGCTGAAACCTGTCGGCAGCGGAGTCGAGGCGTTGGCGCTCAGGGTTGCGGTGAAGCTCTCGGTGCCTTCCACGATGCTGTCGGCTAACACCGGCACGTCGAAGGTCTGGCTCAGATCGTCCCCGGTCGCGCCAGCTGCAAAGGTCAGCGTGCCGCTCGTCGCGGTGAAATCACTCCCCGCGGTCGCCGTTCCCGCCACGGTGGCATAGTCCACCACCACTGCCGCGCCCGGTGAGGCCGACAAAGTCACCGTGAAGGTGGCATCATCGCCCTCGTTCACGTTGCCACCGCCCGAGATCGCCACCGTCGCCGAACCCGCCGCGGTAATCGTCGCCGTCGCCGTCGTCGTATCCAGGCTGAAACCTGTCGGCAGCGGAGTCGAGGCGTTGGCGCTCAGGGTTGCGGTGAAGCTCTCGGTGCCTTCCACGATGCTGTCGGCTAACACCGGCACGTCGAAGGTCTGGCTCAGATCGTCCCCGGTCGCGCCAGCTGCAAAGGTCAGCGTGCCGCTCGTCGCGGTGAAATCACTCCCCGCGGTCGCCGTTCCCGCCACGGTGGCATAGTCCACCACCACTGCCGCGCCCGGTGAGGCCGACAAAGTCACCGTGAAGGTGGCATCATCGCCCTCGTTCACGTTGCCACCGCCCGAGATCGCCACCGTCGCCGAACCCGCCGCGGTAATCGTCGCCGTCGCCGTCGTCGTATCCAGGCTGAAACCTGTCGGCAGCGGAGTCGAGGCGTTGGCGCTCAGGGTTGCGGTGAAGCTCTCGGTGCCTTCCACGATGCTGTCGGCTAACACCGGCACGTCGAAGGTCTGGCTCAGATCGTCCCCGGTCGCGCCAGCTGCAAAGGTCAGCGTGCCGCTCGTCGCGGTGAAATCACTCCCCGCGGTCGCCGTTCCCGCTGCGGTGGCATAGTCCACCACCACTGCCGCGCCCGGTGAGGCCGACAAAGTCACCGTGAAGGTGGCGTCTGCGCCCTCGTTCACGCTGCCGCCGCCCGAGATCGCCACCGTCGCCGAACCCGCCGCGGTAATCGTCGCCGTCGCCGTCGTCGTATCCAGGCTGAAACCTGTCGGCAGCGGAGTCGAGGCGTTGGCGCTCAGGGTTGCGGTGAAGCTCTCGGTGCCTTCCACGATGCTGTCGGCTAACACCGGCACGTCGAAGGTCTGGCTCAGATCGTCCCCGGTCGCGCCAGCTGCAAAGGTCAGCGTGCCGCTCGTCGCGGTGAAATCACTCCCCGCGGTCGCCGTTCCCGCCACGGTGGCATAGTCCACCACCACTGCCGCGCCCGGTGAGGCCGACAAAGTCACCGTGAAGGTGGCATCATCGCCCTCGTTCACGTTGCCACCGCCCGAGATCGCCACCGTCGCCGAACCCGCCGCGGTAATCGTCGCCGTCGCCGTCGTCGTATCCAGGCTGAAACCTGTCGGCAGCGGAGTCGAGGCGTTGGCGCTCAGGGTTGCGGTGAAGCTCTCGGTGCCTTCCACGATGCTGTCGGCTAACACCGGCACGTCGAAGGTCTGGCTCAGATCGTCCCCGGTCGCGCCAGCTGCAAAGGTCAGCGTGCCGCTCGTCGCGGTGAAATCACTCCCCGCGGTCGCCGTTCCCGCCACGGTGGCATAGTCCACCACCACTGCCGCGCCCGGTGAGGCCGACAAAGTCACCGTGAAGGTGGCATCATCGCCCTCGTTCACGCTGCCGCCGCCCGAGATCGCCACCGTCGCCGAACCCGCCGCGGTAATCGTCGCCGTCGCCGTCGTCGTATCCAGGCTGAAACCTGTCGGCAGCGAGCTCGCGCTCAGGGTTGCGGTGAAACTCTCGTCGCCTTCGACCAGGTCGTCGGGAAGCACCTTCACGTCGAAGGTCCGGGTCAAGTCCTCGCCGGTGGCGCCGGCGGCGAAGGTCAGCGTGCCGTTGGCCGCCGTGAAATCATCCGCGCTCGCCGTGCCCGCCGCGGTGGCGTAGTCCACCGTCACAGCCGCTCCGGGAGAAGCCGACAGGGTGACGGTGAAGGTGGCGTTGTCGTCCTCGGCCACGTTGCCGCCGCCGGAAATCGCCACCGTTGCCTCAGGTCTGATCGGCCCAACAGTCTCACTGGTCAGGTTTTCAGGCGTCCCCTCTCCATCGGTGTAGCTGACGGTCACGGTGATTGACTTGCCAACGTCTGTTTCAGTGGGGGTGTAGGTGTTTGAGTCCGCGTCGCTGATGGCGGTGTCTGTGTCGCCGTCGTTGATGTTCCATTGATATCTGAACGTGCCCAGGCCGTCTTCATCGCGAATGGTATCGGTTGTCGCCGTTAGGAGCGCCCCCGGGGCCAGGAGTCCGGTGATGACTGGACGACCTTCCGGATCGTTATTGACATCGATCACGGTGATGTCAAAGGCTGGCAGGGACGCCTCCGCCCCGCTGGGTTCGGATACGCTGATTACGATGCCGGTTGTGGTGCCGACATGTTCGTGTAGCGGCGTGCCGGTCAGGGCGCCTGTGGCGGTGTCAAAATCGGCCCAGGGGGGTTTGTTCACAATGGAATAGGTGAGAGGGTCGCCATCGGCATCCGCGCCGTTTGGCGTGAAGCTATAGGGGCTGTCTTCATCCACCGTGAGCGCAGGGGTGCCGGCGATGGTCGGCGCTACTTTGACGTTGACGGATAAGGTGTGGGGTCTTGATAAGATGAGGCCGCCACCCGATGTGCGGTGACCATCCGATGCGGCGATGTCGAAATCTACCCTCCCTCGCGCAAGCGGAGTAATGGTCAGGATGTCGCCATCGACGTCCACCGTTGCCACGCTGTCTCCACCAGCGCCGGATGGGGTCGCTGTGTAGGTCAGGTCATCGCCGTCATGATCGAAGAATTTGCTGTCGATATTAACCAGTTTCTGTGGGCCATCCCCCTGGTTCATTACCAGGGCCGGAACCCCACCCATCCTGCCCGGCGCAGAGTTGCCAACTTCGGCCTCGAATTCATGAGTGGACGTCCCGCCAAATGGATCACTGGCGGTGATAGTGAAGCTCACAGGTCCTCCTCGTTTGAGGGGGGTGATGATTAGATTGTCTGCTCTACCGATTCTGTCGGTGCGCACCATTGCATAATCGGACTCGATAGATTCCAATGCGTAGGATATGGAATCGTCATCAGGGTCGCTGAAGTAGTTGTCGAGATTAAGGGTCTGGGCCCCGAGAGAAAGTGTCACCTCGGGTTCAAATGGAGTGTCGTTTCTGACTGGATTGCCGTTGACGACTGCCACCGCGAAGGTTTGCGTGGTCTTGAGGCTGCTTATGATTCGATCAGTGGCGGTGACCGTGATGGTGGTGTCACCTGATCTGTCTGTCGGCGTGATGGTCAGGATGTTCCCGGAGAGGCTGGAATTCACAAAGAAAGAAGTATCTTGCGCTACCGTGTAGATCGGCTGCCCGCCGTCGGCATCGCTGAAGTAGTCGTTGAGATCAAGCCGCACCTGGTTGGCAGGGTCGGTACCATTACCGATACGCTGTAACAAGAAGCGCTGGCCCGGGTTCAAAATAGTGGCGGTGACGCTTGGGGCGGTGCCGCTGACAAGCACAACGAAGTCCCTCGTGACCGATGCGCCGAGTGGATCTCTGGCGGTAACTCTAATGCTTGCGATGCCGGCACCCTTGGCACGCAAAAGGGTATTACCGGTGGCGGGAGAGATGGAGACAGAGACTATGTTAGTGTTATTGCTACGAGTGGTGTAGCTCAGGGGGTCGCCGTCAAGGTCAGTAAAATAAAGGCCATGGTTAGCAAAGGTTATCTGACCTGTATCAGTAAATCTAAAGATTATATTCCGTCTACTTGCGGTTGGAGTATTGTTGGGGACGGACACTTCAAACACATAGAAAAGAGAGGAGCCGAGCCCATTACTGACGATGACGGTGATGCGGGTGGACCTGCCGCCTGATCTGACCGGGGTGACGGTCAGGCTGCTGCCATCGATGCGCACCCTTACTGTGCTTGAATCAGCAGAGCTTGCCCTGTAACTCAGGGGAACGGAAGCTTCGAAGTAGTCGTCGAGATTAAATGTTTGAGGAGAATGAGTTGAAATACGGCTGGAGCTTCCGCCAATGTTCATACCAGGTTTTAGACGAGGTGGTGGTGGATCGACGGCAGCAAGAAAAGACGTCTGTGTAGTGAATGCGGTCTCATTTGCTATTTTGCGGGCGGTGACCGTAAATTTGTCGATGCCTGCTCCTGACGGGTTGATGCCCAGGTTGCTACCTCCGAAAGTGGTCAACGTGACTCGCTTCTTGCCTACCGCCTCTATATCTACGTTGTATGCTAGGCTGTCGCCATCAGGATCGCTGAAGTAGTCGTTGAGATTGAGAGTTAGAGAGCGGCTGGAACCGGAAAGTGACAGGCTTTGATTTGGAATGCCGGTGGTGGTTGGGGCGCTGGGATTAACAACCGCATGGACTGTCAGCGAGGCATTCTCAAGGCCATCACTGGCGGTGACGGTGATGTCGGCGGTACCTCTTTTGACCGGGGTGATGGTCAGGATGCTTTTGCTAATGCTCACCGTTGCGACGGCTTTATTATCGGAAACCGCCTTGTAGCTCAGGGCATGATCGGGAATCGAACTCGCATCCGGATCGCTGAAGAAGTCATCGAGATCAATGGTATCAGGCCCTCCAGTGACGGTCGTGGTACTCGTTGTAAAAGTGCAACAGCTGATTGGGGCCTGGTTGGTGGTTTCCACCTGGAATACCTGTGTGAGTGTCCCGCCGAATCTATCATTGGCGGTAACGCTGATGTCGGTGGTGCCCAGGACGCCGTTCGGGGTCGGGGTGATAAACAGGAAGTTGGTAGGATCACCTTTAAACACCGTGGCGACGGCCAGGTTAGAGGAAACCGCATCCGAGTAACGTAGTTTATCGCCCTCCGTATCGCTGAAGTAGTCGTTGAGATCAAGCAGCTTGACAGGACCGGCAAATACCAGTTGTTGATCTGGAATGCCGGAACTGCCGAGGCTGATCGGGGGGAAATTGGCGACCTGCACCTGGAAGTCCAGCGTGATCCCCGCATCGAGTGGGTTATTTCTGACGGTGATGGTGATGGTGGCGGTGCCCGGTGCGAGCGGGGTGATGGTCAGGATGTTGCCATCGACGCCCACTGTTGCGGCGGTCAAATCATTGGACGACGCTGTGAAGGACAGGGGGTTGCCCTGCGGGCCGCTGATGTGGTCGCTGAGATCAAGGGTCCGAGGCCCGCCAGAGGCTGTCAGTTGTTGATCGGGGATACTGGTACCGGATGAGATGAGGCTGATGGCGGTTACCCGGAACGTCTGCGCGACTTCCAAATCGGCGGCATCATCTCTGGCGGTGATGGTGATGTCGGTGGCACCTGCCGCGACCGGGGTGATGGTCAGGATGCTTTTGGTAATGCTCACCGTTGCGACCATCACCTCAGAGGAGGCCGCCGTGTAGATCAAGGAACCGCCGCCGGGATTATTGAACATTCCGGAGACCGGAAGAGATTGCGGGCCGTCGGTAATACGCAGTTCCAGCGCCGCAAATTTGCCAGTAGTGCTTAGCCCGGCGCCGGGATTTCCGGCGCTTTGGCCGGCTGCCGTGCGGGCGGCAGGTACTTCATACTGCGGGACAACCGGGTCGACGGGCGCGGCTTCCTCCGCACCGACTGCATGGGTCGCAACCATGCTGAACAGGATACATACAATGAATGTTAAAAATTGGCTCGACATACGGAATATATGCATGTCTGGTAAAAGGAATTATATACTTGGCGATCCCATATTTGCAGATCATATTGGGCGTATCGAAAGGGGACCATCATGAACAACCTGCTGCAGTGTACACAAAAGTTCGCCACCGTTGAAGCCTGCTTGAAGCATCTTGAAGAAACCCGATGGCCCGATGGCGCATATTGCCCGCACTGCGGCGGGAGCGAACAGATCTACCACTACAGCGACGGTCGGCGGCACAAGTGCGGAGAGTGCCGGCGCATATTCCGCATCATCACGGGGACCATTTTCTCGGATAGCCCGATCAAGCTGCTGGCCAAGTGGTTTGCGGCGATCTGGCTCGACACCTGCCACGTTAAGGGCATCTCCAGCGTTCAACTGGCCAAGGACATCGGCGTCACCCAGAAAACCGCGTGGCACATGCTCCGGCGTATCCGCACTGCGGCGGGCCATGACGACGGGGAGATGCTCGGTGGCACGGTGGAAGTGGACGAGACCTATGTCGGCGGAAAAGAGAAGAACAAGCACGCGACAAGCGCACGAAGGGCACCCAGGGCCACAGCACGAAGACCAAGACCGTCGCCTTCGGCATGACGGAACGTGGTGGCAAGTACTATGGCATTCCATGTCAAGGGTGCCGGTGCAGCCGATGTCATTCCCCATGTCATCGGCAATGTCGCGCTCGGCTCGACAATCAACGCCGCCGACCATCGCGGCCACTTGGCGCTCGATGGCTGGTATGCGTTCTCGCGCGTCAACCACAGCCGGGGCGAATATGTGCGCGGCGTGGCCGACACCCGTAAAGTCCTTGTTTTTATGGGTTCCAGCCCGGCTCTTCCCGCTTAGTCCCGGCTCTTCCCGATATCCAGTTATTTTCGGTTCCCCACACGGAATGAGATGAACTTGGTGCAGATGTCGCGTTCGGAGAGGTTTCTCTTGCCCATGGTGATCAAATGCTCCCCGGTTTAAGCCACGGGTCGATCAGCTCGATGCCACAACCCTCGAAATCGACCGTGTTGCGCGTGGCCACAGCAGCATCTCGAGCCCGGGCGATAGCGGCGATCTGGCAGTCGAATTGGCTGATTGGCTGTCCTACGGCGCGGCGTTCGGCGGCAATGGTGGCATAGGTTCGGGCGGCGGCGCGGTCGAAGGGCAGAATGCGGTCGTGGAAATCTTCCTCCAGCATGCCTTCAATGGCCTCAGCAAAAATGCTACGCCTCCGTCCCGCTGGCAAAATAGCCACGCCATGGCGCAATTCAGCTTCGCCCACCGCCGTAAAATAGATTGTCGCGCCGTCCTGGGCAGCCAGCCATGCCTCAACCTGTGAGGCTGGTGCAGGGCGCAGAAGTTCGGAGATGATGTTGGTGTCGAGAACGATCATTTCCGCCTCCGGCCGAAATGGAGCGGCTCGCGCATTGATTCACGCACCGGCAGATCAAGATCGGCGCCGCCAATAAAAGAGATGCGGGCGCGGATCGATGCCGCAAGGTTGCGGGGTGCGCTTTCACCTACCACCCGGCGCAAAATATCCCGAGCTTCTTCCTCCATCGAGCGACCGTGCTCGGCAGCCTGGACACGCAAGCGTTGCTTAACGTCGTCGTCGAGGTTGCGGATCGTGATACTGGCCATTTTACCCTCCGAGGTTTGAACAGGAACGTATGCGTTGATTGCATTGATAGCAATGATATTTATTCCCCAATCAGGGAAATTTCATGAAAATTAGGGACTATTACTCAAGTAAGCACGCTATGCGGGCACCTATATATCGTGTTCACGGTTCACAGGGTCAGCTGACGCCGTTCCTCCCCCGTGCCGCCATCCATCAAACGCTAGAACGGAACCCAAAAGCCATCGATAGTGCATTGCTCAACAAAAAGAGAATACGCAATTTATCCTTGTATATCAATTGGTTCCATGTATTTTAGACGCCTAGGTATATAATCCCCGGATTTTGAATCTGCGGAAAACCACGACGCTCATCGGCATTACACTCCGCGCTCCTCTACTCCTTTTCATTTTCATTCTTCGTTGCATCCTGTGCATCCTGTGCATCCTGTGCATCCCGCAACGCACGCCAACGGGCCGCGTTGCGGTTGTGCTCTTCCAGGGTGGTCGCGAAGGCATGCCCACCAGCACCATCCGCAACAAAGTAAAAATTGTCACTCTCTGCGGGATGCATCACTGCCAGAATCGATTCCCGTCCGGGATTGGAGATCGGCGTCGGGGGAAGCCCGCGAATTACGTAGGTGTTCCAGGGATGTTTCTGACCGAGATCTTGGCTGCGGAGCGGCCGCTCCGTTGCTTTTGGATCCTCAAGTGCAATTCCATAGATGACCGTGGGATCCGACTGAAGCCGCATCTTCCGTCGCAGTCTGTTGATAAACACTGCTGCAATCTGGGGACGTTCCTCGGGTAGGGCGGTCTCCTTCTCGACGATCGAAGCGAGCACCAGTGCCTCATCGGGGCTCTGCAACGGCAGATTCTTGGCCCGGCCCGCCCAAGCTTGCGCGAGGATCTCGCGCATCATTTCCTCCATACGGCGAAGCATCGCTTCCCTAGTCTCCCCGCGGCGGTAGAAGTAAGTCTCCGGAAGGAGGCTGCCTTCAACCGGATTGCGAGCAAACGTCCCGGTTAACCCTTCAGCTGCTGCGATCTTGGCCATCGCCCGTGCCACGGTCTCCCCCTCGATCACGGTGATCCGCCGGATCAAGGTTTCCCCCCGGACAAGCATTTCGACCACATCGCTCATCGGTGTATCGGGAAGGAATTCGTACTCGCCTGCCTGCAAATCCCCTGCCTTCCCAGACAGCATCACTCCCAGAACAAACATTGGCACACTGGATAGGACACCCGCATCGGTCAGATGGTGCGCAATCGATCTCAGACCCTGTCCGGGCTGCACGATGACCACGGTCGGTTCCTGTGCCAACCCCACAGCCGATCGGTACTGTTGTTGTGCGAAAATCACGCCAAACGTCGCCACGATCACGAAGCACGCCAGCCAGAGGAATTGCTTGAGGTTCAAAGGGAGCAGCCTTCGCCGTCCTTGGTCTGATGGGCTAATCCACACGTCCCACGACGAGGGATGCATTGGTTCCGCCGAAACCGAACGAGTTGGAGAGAGCCACCCGCACTTCACGTTCGCACGCCTTGTGAGGCACGAGGTCCACACCCTCGCATTCCTCGGAAGGATTATCGAGGTTGAGCGTCGGCGGCACCACACCGTGCATTGTCGCAAGGAGTGAGAAAACCGCCTCAATGGCACCTGCGGCACCCAGGAGATGACCGGTCGCCGACTTGGTCGAACTCATTGATACACTTCCCATCGCATCGCCGAACAGCTTGCGCACGGCACCAAGTTCAATCTCGTCGCCGAGCGGCGTGGAAGTCCCGTGCGCGTTCACGTAGTCGATATCCGCAGGCGTGACCTCTGCATCATCGAGGGCCGCCCGCATCGAGCGGTATCCCCCGTTTCCGTCGGGGGCCGGGGCCGAGATGTGGTGCGCATCTCCCGAAAGGCCGTAGCCGAGA
Organism: Alphaproteobacteria bacterium; assembly: GCA_965206145.1. Classification (GTDB taxonomy): domain Bacteria; phylum Pseudomonadota; class Alphaproteobacteria; order TMED109; family TMED109; genus CBDBIK01. Next base: position 35,766 of record CBDBIK010000006.1, on the reverse strand, counting down.
ATTTCACCATAGATCCGAGCACCGCGAGCTTCAGCGTGGCTCTTCTCCTCAAGCACCAGGACGCCCGCACCCTCGCCCATCACGAAACCGTCGCGATCGCGATCCCAGGGGCGAGACGCCCGCTCGGGCTCGTCGTTGAAGTGGGTCGAGAGCGCTCGCATCGCAGTGAAACCGGCGATCCCGATGCGACAGACAGAAGCTTCAGCACCACCTGCCACCATGACATCGGCAACTCCGTCCCGAACCAGGCGGGCCGCATCACCGATGGCATGCACTCCGGTTGCACACGCGGTCACGACCGAATGGTTAGGCCCCCGGAATCCATAGCGTATGGATACCTGCCCGGAAGCGAGGTTAATGAGGCTCGAGGGGATGAAGAAAGGGGTCATCCGCCGCGGCCCCTTCTCCGCAAGAGTCAGGGATGCGCGGTAAATGGACTGGAGGCCGCCAATCCCGGAGCCGATCAGAACGCCGGTCCGGTTACGGGCATCCACCTCGTCCTCACCTGGCGTCCAGCCTGCGTCCTCGACCGCCTCAACAGCAGCGGCGAGAGCGTAAACAATGAATTCATCGACTCGGGAGCGTTCACGCTTCGTCATCACCGAATCGGGATCAAAGCCGTCGTCCTGATCGGCGGTGGGAATTTGACCCGCAACCTTGCACGGTAAGTCAGAAGCGTCGAACCCTGCGATGGCAACGATGCCGGACTCGCCAGCAATCAAACGCCTCCAGGTGGCCTGCGTCCCCGCCGCCAGCGGAGTAATGAGGCCAAGCCCCGTGACAACGACGCGCCTCATGGCGTGTCCTCGTCGGCTCAACTCAGCCGACCTGTTCCTCGATGTACTGGATGGCATCCTGAACGGTGATGATCTTCTCGGCTGCATCCTCAGAGATTTCGCAGCCAAAAGACTCCTCGAAGGTCATTACGAGTTCGACCGTGTCGAGACTGTCTGCGCCCAAGTCATCAATAAAACTCGCGTTTTCCGTGACTTTGTCGGCATCCACGCTGAGATGTTCGACAACGATCTTTTTCACGCGTTCGGCGACGTCGCTCATGGGGGATTCTTCCTGTGGTTCTAATGACGAGAACGCTCATGGTCGGCAATCGAACCGCTGACCGGCGAGCGGTTTTGTCTGTACCACACTCGCCCCGGAGTGCAAACCGGTAAGGGTTGCGTCACACAAGACCGCCACTGACGACAAGCGTGTGGCCAGTGACGTAACTCGCACCGGGCGAAGCGAGGTAGAGAACGGCCGCCGCGATCTCCTCGGGCTGTCCGAAACGCCCCACCGGGATACGTTTCTTGAGTTCAGTGCGCGCAATTTCCCCGATGCTTTCGGTCATTGCAGTCTCGATGAACCCGGGTGCGACGCAGTTCACAGTCACACCCCGGGTTGCAACCTCAAGGGCAAGCGCCTTCGACATCCCGATCATCCCCGCTTTCGAGGCGGCGTAGTTGGCCTGTCCCGGATTGCCAGTAATCCCGGAGACCGAGGTGACGTTGACGATACGCCCCTTGCGGCGACGGAGCATACCGCGAAGCGCAGAGCGGGAGAGCCGGAAAGCTGCGGTGAGGTTCACCTCGATCACGCTCGCCCAGTCCTCGTCCTTCATCCGGATCGCGAGCCCATCCCGAACGATGCCGGCATTGTTCACTAGAATGTCGACAGGACCGAAGCCCTCCTCGACTTTCTCCACCAAACGCTCCGCCCCTTCACCCGAAGAGAGATCACAGACGAAGGGCCGAGCCGTTATGCCAAGATCGGTGGTCAGCGCATCAAGTGCGCTTTTGCGCGTACCCGTGAGTGCGACCTTGGCTCCGGCTTCGCAAAGTGCTTTTGCGATCGCACCGCCAAGACCACCGGATGCACCAGTAACGAGTGCGACGTTCCCTTCGAGATTGAACATGGGTCGTTTCCTTGTTTCGTGGTTTTGTGGCCGTGCGTCCTGGTTTGCGTCAGAGAGCGCGGATCAGGGAATCCACTTCTTCGGGGCTGCCGGCGGGAATGGTCTGGAGTGAACGGTCAATCCGTTTGCCGAGGACAGCGAGCACGCGGCCTGCACCAACCTCAACGAGAGTGTCGACTCCGGCTTCCTGCATTGTCAGTACCGATTCCCGCCAGCGGACCATGGCCGTTACCTGTTGCACCAGCAACCTACGGATATCACCCGGATCGGTGACCTGGACGGCCGTGACATTGGCGACCACGGGGACCGACGGAGGCGCGAAAACGACGTCGGCAAACGCCGCCTCCATTTCCCGCGCCGCGGGTTCCATAAGAGGACAATGAAAGGGCGCGCTCACATCGAGAGGGATCGCACGCCTCGCCCCGTGCTCTGGGGCGATCTTCGCGGCGCGCTCCACCGCAGCGGCCGTCCCTGATACGACGATCTGTCCGGGAGCATTATCGTTGCCAAGGGCGAGAACATCGCCTTCGGCAGCAGCGTCCACAATCGCCTGTGCCTGGTCGACATCAACCCCGATCAACGCGGCCATCGCGCCTTCACCCTCCGGTACTGCCTCCTGCATGGCCCTGCCCCGCCGCCGCACGAGGCGGGCCGCATCTGCAATCTCAAGGGTGTCAGCAGCACACAGGGCGGAGTACTCGCCCAGCGAATGCCCCGCCACCATTACCGCCGCCGCAGACAATTCGATGTTTGCGTCCTTGCGGATTACCGCCATAACCGCCATTGAATTTGCGAGCAGGGCGGGCTGCGCGTTCTCGGTACGGGTGAGATCCTCGGGTGGTCCCTCGAATGCGATACGGGAGAGCCTGTCCCCAAGTGCCTCGTCGACCTCCTCCCAGACTTCGCGGGCGGTCGGAAAGGCCTCGGCAATCTCCCTGCCCATACCAACCTCCTGTGATCCCTGTCCGGGGAATACGAACGAACACGAGGAAGACATGGCGGAATTTCCGGAATGGCGCAAAGAACCCTCGCATCATAATCACGCCAGGGGCGGCAAAACGGATTCTTGCTCTGCGCGGGTGCGATAGCGTATGCTTCGCGCTCGCCCCATTTCTGAGGCGTTGGTTGCACTTTCGACTCCGCCCATTCGGCCGGGGGGTGCGTCCTGCAAGACAATCCCGAACATGCCTTATTACGAAAGCGTGCTAATCGCCCGCCAAGAGATCGGCGGCTCCGAGGCGGAAAGCCTTGGCGAGCGCTACGAGGCGCTTCTCTCCGAACAGGGAGCCACCGTGGTCCGTCGAGAATATTGGGGGCTCCGCAAACTCGCCTACCGCGTGCGGAAAAACCGTAAGGGCCACTATGTGATGTTCCACATCGACGGCCCCGGATCAGCAATCCAGGAATTCGAGCGAAAACTCCGCATCGACGAAGACGTCATCCGCTATCTCTCGATGCGTATTGATTCCATTCCCGAGGAGCCTTCCATCATCATGCGTGCCCGCCTTGAGCGTGAGGAACGTCGCGAACAGGAAAGCGCCCGACGCGAAGCCGAAAAAGAAACGGATGAAGGTGAGGATGGTGAAAAGACCTCCGAGGATTCGGCCTCGAATTCGGATTCACCCAAAACGGCCGAGACCGATTCGAGCGACAAAGACTCCGCTGCGGACGCCTCTGAAAACCAGGACGAGACTTCCGATGATTCATCTGATGGCGATTCGTCCGACAATTCGGAGGAACCTTCAGAGGAACCCAAACCAGAGGAACCCTCAGAGAAAACATCTGAGGAAAACGCTTCCGTCGAGAAGGGAGAAGGAGAGAAAGACTCATGAACGATTCGAATGGCACGGAACCCCGTAGCGAAACCCGCGGGGGAGACCGCGGGGAAAGTCGTGGAGGTGACCGCGGGGGAGACCGCGGGGAAAGTCGTGGAGGTGGCACGCGGCGCACATTCTCCCGTCGGCGCAGAAGTTGCCCCTTCTCTGGTCCCCATGCGCTTCCCATCGACTGCAAGGACGTCAAAACCCTGCAGCGCTTCCTCTCGGAACGGGGCAAGATCGTGCCCAGTCGGATCAGCGTGGTCTCGGCACCCAAACAGCGACAGCTCACGCGCGCGATCAAGCGGGCTCGAATTCTCGCCCTGTTGCCCTTCATCGTCCGCTAGGAGCGGTACAAACCATGCCCGCGGTCGCCGCTCTCGGCCTCGGTCTGGCGGCGGGGGGCCTCAGTGCGACGGTGTTCGCATCAGCCTATTTCGTCGAAGGCGCTGGCCCCCTCCTTTTCTTTGCGTGGTACGTGACGCCACTACCGCTACTGGTATGCGGACTGTCTTTCGGATCAACCGTCATCGCCTTGGGCGGAGCAGCGGGAGTGGCCGGCGTGGGAATTACCGCCGGGGCGCTTGCGGGAGCTTCCTTTGCCGCCCTGCACGTGGTGCCCGCACTCTGGGTCGTCCTGCGCTCCACGGAGAAAACGCCTTCCTTGTACGGAGGCGATGATACGGGACGCATTCTCTCGGAACTTGCCGCTTATGCAGCGTTTGCATTCCTCGTGGTGCTCTTCTTCCGGGGCTTTGATATCACCGCCGTTACCGACGAAGTGCAAAAAACCATCGAGGCAGCATTCGGTGAGGCCAGCCACCTTGCCGACAATGCCTCTTTCGTGGAGTCGTTCTCTCGGTTCTTCCCGGGACTTTTCGGTGCCTGGTGGCTAGTGATGATCTCCGTGAACAGCATGATCGCACAGGCACTTGCGAGTGTTGCAGGACGTGCCCGCCGTGCAACGCCTGTCTGGTCTGAGCTAAGCACACCGCGCTGGCTCCCTGTCGCCTTTCTCGCCGCAGCGGCCACTGCCTCGCTTTTCGAGGCGAGCTTCGCCCTCATCGGAGCCACACTTGCGATGATCCTGGGGTTACCGCTACTGTTCCAGGGGCTCGCCGTGATCCACGCAATGAGCCGAAGCTGGCCGTTCCGGCGCGTTCTTCTGTTTGCGTGCTACGCTTGTCTACTCGTGTGGCCACTAACTCCGGTGGCCCTCACCTTTCTTGCCGCGCTCGGTACCATCGACCACATGGGCCGCTTCCGGACCGTCAGCGCGGCACCTTCCTGAGGCAGAACCATGGAAATAATCCTGCTCGAACGCATCAGTTCCCTCGGTAACCTTGGGGATGTCGTGCGCGTGCGCGACGGCTATGCCCGCAACTTCCTGCTTCCGCGCGGGAAAGCACTCCGGGCAACACCCAAAAACCGATCCCAGGTAGAGGACAACCGGGAAAAGCTCGAAGCCGAAAACGCCCGCAGCCGCGAACAGATCGCCGCCACGGCAGATGCGTTCGAGAACCTCCATATCGTCGTCATCCGCCAGTCCAGCGAACGCGGGCAACTCTACGGATCGGTGACGGCCCGGGACATCGCCGAGGGAATCACAGAGAAAGTCGGCAAGGTAGAGCGTCGGCAGGTCCGCCTTGACCGTGCCATCAAAATGCTTGGCATCCATCCGGTACGAGTGGCTCTGCACCCAGAAATCGAGGTGGAAATCACCGTCAACGTCGCCCGTACCGAGGAAGAGGCAAAAGTTCAGGAAGAGCGCGGAGAAGCGGTCATCGGCCTGTTCGATGACGATGAGGACGAAATGTCAGACCCCATTGAGGAACTGAAAGACAATCCATCGCCTGCTCTCGTGGATGGCGATACGGAAGACGAGCGGGTCAAATCGTCTCCCGAATCATCGCCCGAGTCGTCGATGGACGCCAAAGATGACGATGCGACGAACGAGAACGCAGCCCCGGAACGGGACAGCCGGGACGGCTGACCCCCGCCCCTGACGCCCGGACATTCCGTGCTCTTCGAAGGCACGTTCCGCTACCTGATCCGGTTCGGCCGGCTTGAGGTCATCCTCCCCGACGGAAAACAGTTCGCCGTCGAAGGACGTAAAGGCCCTCGCTTTCGGATCCGTTTCACCAGACGCGCCGATCTCATGCGCCTCCCTTTTCGTCCCACCCTTGCCATAGGCGAGGCGTACATGGGCGGACGCCTCCTGATCGAGGAAGGGGGATCGCTTTATGACTTGGTTGAATTCCTCGCGGCTAACCGGATCGAGGGAGGTGATCCTTGGCTCGCGCGCCTGGCCCACGCCGCCACCTTCCCCTTCCGACGCTTCCAGCAATACAACACCGCCGGGCGAGCTCGAGCCTTCATCAGCCACCACTACAACCTTCCCGACGAGCTATACGAAATCTTTCTGGACAAAGACCGTCAGTACAGTTGCGCCTATTTCCCGACTCCCGAGGTCTCTCTTGACGAGGCCCAGGAGGCAAAGAAGCGGCGCATCGCCGCCAAGCTCCATCTGTCCCCCGGGCGGAGCGTGCTCGACGTAGGCAGCGGCTGGGGCGGGCTCGGGCTGTACCTCGCCACCGAGCACGAGGCCAACGTAACCGGCCTCACCCTCTCAGAAAGCCAGCTCAAGGTGGCTCGCAGGCGCTTGCAGGAAGCAGGACTGGCCAAACAGGTCCGCTTCGAGCTCCGCGATTACCGTTCGGTCAAGGGTACTTGGGACCGGATCGTCTCGGTGGGAATGTTCGAGCACGTAGGCGTTGCCTACTACCAGAAATTCTTCGAGATGATTGCCCGTTGCCTCGTCAATGAAGGTGTCGCCCTACTGCACACCATCGGGCGTTCCGACGGACCGGGAATCACCGACCCCTTCATTCGTAAGTACATCTTTCCAGGCGGCTACATCCCCGCACTTTCCGAGATCATTCCCGCAATCGAGAAAGCGGGGCTGGTGGTAACCGACGTCGAGGTACTTCGGCTGCACTACGCGGAAACACTCCGCCACTGGCGCGAACGCTTCCTCGCGGCCCGTGAACAGGCCCTGCGAATCCGCGATGAACGCTTCCTCAGAATGTGGGAATTCTACCTCGCCGGCAGCGAGGCGACGTTCCGTGCCGGTGTGATGTCAGTATTCCAGATCCAGGTCGCCAAGCGCGTCGATTCGCTTCCCATCACCCGAAATTACATGTCCGACTGAGTTGGCTTGCACTTCCGTCCAGCCACGCCAAGGGCTACGCGAAGAAGCTGGACTCATCACTGTGATCGGCTAGGTTCGAACGTGATGCCCGACGTAGCAGAAATCCTCCGAGGCACCGAAGCTCCCGGTGAACATTCCTTCGGGAATGCTTCGAAATTGCCACAGAACATTGAGGCCGAGGAAGCGTTACTCGGCACGCTCCTTGTCGACAACCGAGCCTACGACAACGTCTCCGACACACTCGATCCGGAGCACTTTTTCACTCCCGTCAACGGGCGGATCTTCGGGGCAATCCAAACCCTCGTCAGCAAGGGACAGTTGGCAGACCCGACCACGCTAAAACCTTTCTTCGGGCGCGACGAGGCCCTCGAAGAAATCGACGACTACCTGCTCCAGCTCGCTGCGGGAGCGATGCCCGCCAGAAACGCCCAGCACTACGCCTCCACGATTTTCGATATGTACCAGCGCCGGGCACTGCTGGGGATCGGCGAGGAAATCACGCAGGAAGCTAGCGATCCGCAGATCGATACTTCCGCCCGGGACCAGATCGAGAAAGCGGAACAGAAACTCTTTGAGGTCTCCGAATTCGGGCGTGAAGGGAGCGGCCTGGAACCATTTCACAAGGGACTTGAACAGGCCGTAAAGTCCGCCGAGCGTGCCTTCCAGCTCGAGGGGCAATTGTCCGGCGTAGGATCGGGCCTGCACGATCTCGATGAACTGCTTGGCGGCTTCCACGCCTCTGACCTCATCATCATCGCCGGGCGTACGGCCATGGGAAAGACCGCCCTTGCAACGAGCATCGCCTTTCATGCAAGTTCCAAAACCGTGCCCACCCCGGGGGAAACGAAAGATGGCAGAAAGGGCGTTGTTGCCCTCTTCTCCCTCGAAATGTCGAACGAACAGATCGCAAACCGAATCCTCTCCGGGCAGGCCCAGATCCCATCCGACAGAATTCGTCGAGGGCGCATCAACGACGAAGAATTGAGGCGTCTGATCGATGTCAGCAGCGACCTCGATTCCCGGCGCCTTTTCCTTGACGAGACACCGGGAATCACCATCCCCCAGCTCCGCACCCGAGCGCGACGGATCAAGCGCACCGAAGGGCTGCGGATGGTCGTCGTCGACTATCTCCAACTCATGCGCGGGAGCAGAGGGTCTTACAACTCACGCGTGCTCGAGATCACCGAGATTTCGCAAGGACTCAAGTCGATCGCCAAGGAACTTCGAGTACCGGTACTGGCACTCTCCCAGCTGAGCCGCCAAGTCGAATCACGCGACGATCGGCGGCCCCAGCTTCAGGATCTCAGGGACTCGGGTTCGATCGAGCAGGATGCCGACGTGGTTCTCTTCGTCTACCGAGAGGCCTACTACCTCGAGCGCGCAGAACCACAAAAACGGGAGGACGAGGAGGATGCGAAGTTCCAGCAGCGCTATCTCAACTGGAAGGAAAGGTTTGAGCGGAGCCAGAACATCGCCACGCTGATCGTCGCCAAACAGCGACACGGCCCTACCGGCACAAAAGACGTTTTCTTCGATCCCGATTACACCCGTTTCGGCGATCTCGACACGCAACACCTCTCAGAAAATGCGAGGAACTGAAGCGAGCGAGGTACAGGGTCGTTCCGGGGCAGTGCTCGTAGTCGACCTCTTCGCCCTTCGCGAGAACTACCTCCTTCTCCGCAAGACCGTAGGCCAAAACGTCGAAGTGGCAGCGACGATCAAGGCCGACGCCTACGGGCTCGGCGCGGACCGCGTGGGGGCCGCGCTTCGAGATGCGGGTTGCCGAACCTTTTTTGTCACCACAGCGGATGAAGGACAGCGTCTGCGCGGATACCTTCCTGACGCTGAAATTTTCGTGCTCGAAGGCGCCGCTTCGGGACTTGATCCCGATCTCCGCCTCATCCCAGTTCTCAACCACGAGGGTGATGTCGAGGCACTACGCCAAGCATCCCGGAATAGGAACGAACGGCAACCTGCTGCGCTGCATGTGGACACCGGCATGAACCGCCTCGGCTTTGCGCTGCCCTCCTGGAAGAAATTATTTGCCGATTCCAAGGCCCTGGAAGGAATCGAACTCCGTCTCGTCCTCAGCCACCTCGCCTGTGCCGATGAGCCCGACCATCCCCTGAACGCACTTCAGCTCGAACGATTCCGCAAGGCCCTGGCAACGGCAGGTAAGGAATATCGAGCAAGTCTCGCCAACTCACCGGGAAGCTTCCTCGGACCCCCGTACAGGTTCAATATGGTTCGTCCCGGAGCCGCTCTCTACGGGATCAATCCCACGCGGGAACAGCCCAACCCGATGCGCACCGTGGCGCGCCTTCTCGCCCGGGTTTTGCAGGTGCGCGAAATTGACCAGGATGAGACCGTAGGATACGGTGCCGCTTACCGTGCCCGTAGCCCCCGTCGCCTAGCAACCGTCTCCGTCGGCTATGCCGATGGGCTCCGGCGTTGTCTCAGCGAGGGTGGGAGCGTTGCCATTGGCGGCCGACGGGCAGGGATTGCGGGGCGAGTGTCGATGGATCTGGTCACCGTCGACGTAAGCGAGTTCCCCCCGGAGGACGTCGGCGTGGGCACCCTCGTGGAAATCCTCGGCGATACCCTCACTGTCGATGACGTGGCGCGCGACGCGGGGACCATCGGTTACGAAATCCTAACCGGCATCGGGGCCCGGGTTCCCCGGATCCATACGGAACGCCCCACTTGAGATTCCCATCCAATCCGCTGGCCTCCGTGGGTCGGTTCTTCCTCACCTTCCTTGAAGCCACAGGACGGGTGATGTTGTTCACGCTGCGCAGCCTTCACGCCACCGTGCAGCCTCCATTTTTCTTGGGACGAACGTGGCGGCAGATCATCGACGTCGGCTACTACTCGCTGCCCATCGTTGGCCTCACCTCGATCTTCACGGGCATGGTGCTGGCGCTCCAGAGCTTCTCCGGCATTAGCCGCCTGACCGCCGAGAACACCATTCCGACACTTCTGGTCGCCTCCTTCACCCGTGAACTTGCCCCGGTGCTGAGTGGCCTCATGGTGGCGGGACGCGTGAGCGCGGCGGCAGCAGCAGAAACCGGCACCATGCGCGTCAGCGAACAGATCGACGCTCTGGAAACCATGTCCGCCAACCCGTACCAGTATCTCGTGACACCGAGACTGATTGCGAGCACGCTCATGATGCCCCCGCTCGTGCTCGTTTCCAGCACCATCGGCGTCCTGGGAGGCTACCTGATCGCCGTCAGCAAGCTCGGCTTCGAACCTGGTGTCTTCCTCAAACGCTGTGTCGACGCCCTTGAGCCACTCGACGTGGCTTCCGGTCTGGTGAAAGCGGCCGTCTTCGGATTTCTGATCGCCCTGATGGGCTGCTACCACGGTTTCCATTCACAAGGCGGTGCCCGAGGCGTCGGACGGGCCACGACCAATGCGGTGGTTTCGTCGTGCGCATTGATTCTCATTGCCAACTACTTCATCGCAGAGGCGTTCTTCTCCCGTTGAGCGATCCAACGAACAGCAAAACAGGCGCGGCCATCGAGATCCGAAGCCTTGTCAAGCACTTCGGTGCGAAAGTGATCCTCCGTGGTGTCAACCTCGAGGTAGGCCGGGGGGAGTCCGTCGCAGTGATTGGTGCCTCCGGCACGGGAAAGTCGGTAACCGTCAAATGCGCATTGGCTCTGCTACGACCGGATGCAGGAACGGTTCAGATTGACGGCCAAGACGTGGCGAAACTTTCCCAGTCGCAGAGGAACGCGCTGATGCGCCGCACCGGCGTCCTCTTCCAAGGAGGAGCGCTGTTCGATTCGTTGCCGGTGTGGGAGAACGTCGCTTTCTCTTTGCTGCACACGGGGCCGATGAAACGTCGCGAAGCACGAGAGCTCGCCATCGAGAAGCTCCGCCAGGTCGGCCTGGACGAGCGCACCGCCGGCCTCGATCCGGCAAATCTCTCAGGGGGCATGCGCAAGCGCGTCGCGATCGCACGAACGGTCGCGGCAGACCCGGAATTTCTCTTTTTTGACGAGCCCACCACGGGGCTCGATCCGATCACCGGCGCCGTCATCGACAACCTCATCCTCGACTGCGTGCAAAGGCTCCGTGCAACCGCGATCACAATCACGCACGACCTTGCAAGTGCGCGGAAGATCGCCACCCGCATCGCCCTGCTGCACGAAGGGCGGATCATCTGGCAGGGCCCCTCCGAGCAGCTCGATTCAAGCGGCTCAGCCCACGTCGAGCAGTTCGTTCATGGCCTTGCCGAGGGACCGATCGATGTCGCGGCGAGTGCCGCCTGAACTCCGGTCCCGGGATTAAGACATGGAAGACCTCGGCCTCACCCTCGTCGACATCGTCGTCTTTGCAACGGTTCTCGTATCCGCGATCCTCGCCTATTCCCGGGGCTTCGTGCGGGAAGTGCTGGCGCTTCTGTGCTGGGTTGTGGCCGCCTGGGCCTCGGTTGGCCTTCTCGACTGGGCAGCTGACCTGCTCGCACCATTGGTAGGGGATCCCGTCATCGCTTCCTCCCTCGGTGCCGGCGCGGTATTCCTCGTCGTCCTCATCGTTTTTTCTCTGCTCGCAGGGCGAATCGCTGCGGTGTTCTCCGGAACCCTGTTTGCACCCCTCGACCACTCGCTCGGACTCGTCTTCGGAGCGCTTCGAGGACTTGCCATCGTCTCGGTGCTGTACGCCCTGCTCTCAGCCACGATCTGGACCCGAGGGGATTGTCCCGCCTGGGCTGCAAATGCGCGAACCCTTCCCTTGGCAAGCTACGGTGCCCACGTTTTCTGGGCATTGGTGCCCAACGGCCTCATCCCGGAAGGGACGGGATGCTCGACCGGACCGGTGATGCCAGCCCTCAACGAAGATGCCGTCAAACAGATGAGCAAGCCCAAACGGGAAAAGACGGATTCGGAGGAAGACGGCGACATCGGCTATTCTTCGACAGAACGCGACGGGATGGACCAGATCATCAACCTAGAAGCCGGAGGGGAGGAGGCGCGATGATCCGTGCGCCAGGCCCTGCATACCCCACCGCACCTGACCGCTTTCATGAGGAATGTGGCGTCTTCGGCATTCACGGCCAGGACAACTCATCCGCCCTCGTCGCCCTTGGCTTACATGCACTCCAGCACCGCGGACAGGAGGCAGCCGGCATCGTGAGTTGCGACGGGGCCCAGTTTCATGCCCACCGCGCTCCGGGACTGGTTGGCGACACCTTCGGTGCCGGTGACGTGATCGATTCCCTTCCCGGCTCATCGGCCATCGGCCACACCCGCTACTCGACGAGCGGCAGCAAAATGCAAATCCGCGACATCCAGCCGATTTTTGCTGAAACGGCGGGCGGCGGAGTCGCCTTCGCCCACAATGGAAACATCACCAACGCCGAGACCCTGCGCAGGGAACTTGTCAAGCGGGGATGCATCTTCCAATCGACGATGGACACCGAGGTCATCGTTCACCTGGTCGCCACGGGACAGGGGCGGACGTTCCTCGATCGTCTCGCCGGGGCCCTCAAGCAGGTTGAAGGTGCCTATTCACTGGTCGCGCTCACCAGGGACGGCATCGTCGGGGCCCGCGATCCCCACGGCGTGCGCCCTCTCGTACTAGGCGAACTCGACGGAGCACCCATTCTTACCTCCGAAACCTGCGCCCTCGACATCATCGGTGCCAACTACACCCGCATCGTGAAACCGGGAGAAATCGTGGAGGGAAATTCCAGCGGCGTACGCTCTTTCGAGCAAGTTCTCGGGAACAAGCCGCCGAACCTGTGCATCTTCGAATACATCTACTTCTCCCGACCCGACAGCCTGGTCGAGGATCGGAACGTCTACGAGGTGCGAAAGCGCATTGGTGCCACCCTTGCACGCGAGGTGCCCACCGAGGCCGATGTCGTCATCCCGGTGCCCGATTCGGGCGTTCCGGCAGCACTCGGTTATGCGGCCGAGGCCAAGCTCCCCTACGAGCTGGGACTGGTCCGTAATCATTTCGTGGGACGGACGTTCATTCTGCCGACCGACGAAATGCGTCAGAGAAGCGTGCGCCTGAAACACAACGCCAACCTCTCTCCCGTCAAAGACAAGCGCGTCATCCTCGTTGATGACAGCATTGTCCGGGGCACCACCTCGACGAAAATCGCCAGCATGATCCGGGCGGGCGGCGCAAAGGAAATTCACCTCAGAATCGCAAGCCCACCTACGACCGATCCCTGCTTCTACGGAGTCGATACGCCTGACAAGCAACACCTCATTGCTTCCCGCATGACTCCCAGCGAAATGGCCGCACAAATCGGCGTCGACAGCCTCGCTTTCGTGAGCATCAAGGGGCTGTACGAATCCGTACGCGGCGGACCTTGCGATGCGCACAACCCCTTCTGCGCCGCCTGCTTCACGGGCGATTACCCGATTCACCTCACCGACAGGGCCCTTGAGCGGGTACCGCCGCTCCTCAAGGAAAGCGGCTCCCTACGCTGAGGAGCAAGCCCCTCATGACGGCCCCACCCTTTGCCCTAAAAGCGAGTGGGTGGCTTGCGAACGGGACATTGCCCGAAGCAAGGCGAGCGGACACCCTAGAAGCACTCAAAAATCTTCAGAAAGAATACGCCCGAGGAGAGATTGCGTTCCTCGAAGCCGTCGAGAGTCCGCCGACACTTGACCGGCTTCGTGCAAGCGCAGACCGCATTCGAGATCGGGCGCGCCAGGTGATCGTTTTCGGTACCGGGGGCTCAAGTCTTGGAGGGCAGGCGCTCGTTGCCCTCGCACCTTCCAATGGCAACTGCCCCCGCGTCCTCTTCGCCAACAGCATTGATCCTGGTACCTCGAAAAGCCTGTTCGCGGGCCTCAAGGCCGCCGAGACCTCGACCATCGTCGTCAGCAAGTCCGGAGAAACGGTCGAGACATGCGCACTGGCAGCCCTAGCGCTCGCATGGTACGAGCAGGCCTCGGTCCCACCGGGCGAACGGGTCGTCTTCGTCGTCCAGCCAGGAAAGTCCTCCTTGCGCACGCTAGCCGAATCCTACGCCATCGAGACGATTGATCACGACCCTGAGATCGGGGGACGTTTTTCCGTCTTCTCAGCGACAGGACTGCTCCCCGCACTCGTCGCAGGCGCAGACGCAGACGCCGCCCTTGATGGCGCGCGCACCGTGCTCCGCACCACCATGGAAGCCGACGACGTGCCACCCCCTGCCGAGGGAGCTGCCGCCGCGGTCGAGATGATGGAAAGTGCCGACGTGAAAACCCTGGCGACGGTGATCTACGGCGATGCACTCCATCCTCTCGCCATGTGGCACCGACAGTTGTGGGCCGAATCTCTCGGCAAGGACGGGCACGGAAGCACGCCGGTCGTTGCGCAAGGGACCGCTGATCAGCACAGCCAACTCCAGCTGTACCTCGACGGTCCGCCGGACAAAATGTTCACACTGGTTTCCTGCGACGACGACAGGGGCCTGCGCATCCCGGACAATCTCCCCGGGATTCCCTCCTGGCTTGCGGGACGCGCACTGGGCGATGTTTTCTCGGCCCACGCGAAAGCGACCGCAGACGCACTCGCGGCGAGTGGGCGGCCGGTGCGAACGGTCACGTTCGGTGCTCCCCTCATGCAGTCCGTCGGCGGGTTTATGATGCATCTCATGATTGAGGTGATTCTCGCAGCACGTCTTCTACGCGTTGATCCCTACGACCAGCCAGCAGTCGAGTCGATCAAGCACCGGGCCCGAACCCTGCTCGGAGGATCTTAAAATTCGTATCCGCCGCCTGCCCGAGGGAACCGTCAATCGGATTGCTGCCGGAGAAGTAGTTGAACGGCCCGCCTCCGCCATCAAGGAGCTCGTCGAAAACGCCCTTGATGCGAACGCCACCTCAATCGAGATCTCGATTCGGGAAGGTGGCAAGATGCTGATGGAGGTCATTGACGATGGTAGCGGCATGGAACGGGACGACCTGACCCTTGCCATCGAACGCCACGCCACTTCCAAGCTTCCTGACGACGATCTCGTCGTTATCAACACGCTCGGCTTCCGCGGCGAGGCTTTGCCCTCGATCGGTGCGGTGAGCCGTCTTGCCATCACCTCCCGGGCCGAAGGCTCCAAAGATGCCTGGTCGATCACCGTCGATGCGGGCAAGAGCGGGTCCGTGAAGCCTGCTGCCCTCGACCGGGGAACAAGAGTCGAGGTGCACGATCTATTCCGCGCAACGCCAGCGCGGCTCAAGTTCCTGAAGAGTGACCGGGCCGAGACCATGGCGGCAACCGATGTCATCCGCCAACTCGCGATGGCTCACCCGAGGACTTCTTTTCGCCTCGAATCCGATGGACGGCTCCGCCTCGATCTCCGTCGTGCCAAGGGCGATGAGAAACAGGTCCGAGCGATGCGTCTGCGCCAGGTGATGGGGGATGAGTTCGCCGATAATTCCATCGAGGTCGACACGTTGCGCGAAGGCATACGCCTTGCAGGACTCGCCTCCCTTCCCACCGCCAGTCGGGCGAGTGGACGGGCTCAATATCTCTTCGTCAACGGCCGCCCGGTGAAGGACCGGCTTCTTCTCGGTGCCCTGCGCGGGGCCTACCGAGGGCTCCTCGCCCATGACCGTCAACCGGTGGTGGCACTTTATGTCGAGGTTCCGCCCTCCGAGGTCGACGTGAACGTCCATCCGGGCAAGGCCGAAGTGCGTTTCCGCGATCCACAGAGCGCACGGGCCCTAATCGTCCGGGGTGTACGCACCGCCATCGAAGGCGCTGGCCTGCGCCCCAACACGACACTCGCAGACTTCACCATCCAGCGCGCACAGAAAAAGGCGGAAGAACAGGCCAAAGGCCCCTACATTTACATCCTCGGCACTCCCAGCTCAGGCAATGCACTTCCGGGGATCAACACCGCACCGCACGCACAGGAACCCGAAGTGGTGTCGGATCATTCCGGCAGGGAGGCGCACGCTTGCTCAGGCGAACCGAATCCCGACCACCCCCTCGGCCTCGCGCGCGCTCAGGTCCACAAGACCTACATCCTCTCCGAAACTCCCGAAAGCTTGGTAATCGTCGACCAACACGCAGCACATGAACGGCTGGTACTGGAGAGCATGCGAGCTGGATTCGAAAAAGGCGGCGTCGAACGACAGATCCTGCTCGTGCCGGAAGTGGTAAGCCTTGAGCCTGCAGCCACCGAAGCCCTCGTCGAGCACGCCGATGATCTTCAGGGGCTGGGCCTCGTGATTGAGGGTTTCGGGGATGGAACGGTGGTGGTGCGTGAGACACCTGCGATCCTGGGGACGATGAACGTGGAAGGCTTGGTCCGTGACCTTGCCGATGAATTCCTCGAACACCGCACGCCGTACTCAATCAAGGACCGGATCGAACACGTCTGCTCGACGATGGCCTGCCACGGAAGCGTGCGTGCCGGCCGGACCCTGAACATCACGGAGATGAATGCACTCCTGCGTGACATGGAGAAAACGCCCAACTCCGGCCAATGCAATCACGGAAGACCCACCTTCGTGGAGCTTCAACGCGCCGATATCGAGCGCCTATTCGGGCGACGCTGACGCGAAATCCTATGTTTGGCCGGGCGGTAAACACATTGTCTATCCACCAGAAAAACCGGGGCGGCAGATCATGAGTGCTCCGAACATGAAAACAGCCCCGGGGCAGAACCACTCCCATTCGCTACAGGAAATCAGCCGCAAGCTCCTTGCGGCCTCTCTTGTTCTGATCAGCATCTACATGGTCGTCGAACTCGTCGGCGGCATTCTCTCCAGTAGCCTCGCCCTGATCGCCGATGCAGGTCACATGCTGGCCGATGGTGCCTCCATTGCACTGGCCCTTGCCGCCATTCATCTCGCCAGGCGTCCAGCGACCGCAGAACGGACCTTCGGGCTGCGCCGGATAGAAATCCTGGCAGCTCTCGCCAACGCGTTAGCACTCTGGTTGGTTTCGGCCTGGATCATCTACGAAGCCATCGGACGACTCCAATCCCCGCCCGAAGTCCAGGGAGAGCTCGTGCTAGCGATCGGCACGGGTGGGCTCATCCTCAATCTTGTCGTGGCCAAAATGCTTCACGCCCCGGCCCAGAAAAACATCAACATCGAGGGAACGTTCCATCACGTGATCGCCGACTTGCTGGGATCGGCGGGGGTGGTCGTCTCGGGCGTCCTGATCTGGGCGTTCGGCTGGACACTGTCCGACCTGATCGCAAGCCTAGTCATCGGAATACTTGTGGCGGTCAGCGCCTGGAAACTGCTTGCAAAGGTGATCCACGTCCTTCTGGAAGGAACACCCAAAGATCTCGATATTCGCGCCCTGTGCCGTCAGATTGAGAACCTCGATAGCGTTGCCACGGTCTACGACGTTCACGCTTGGACGATCTCACCCGATTACAACGCCCTTACCGCACATGTCCTAGTCGAGAAGGATCACGATGACACGGACGCCCTCCTAGGGAGAATTCGCGCGATCGCGAAGGACTTCGGAATCGAACACACAACCATCCAGATCGATAAATCCCTGGAAGACTGGGCTGAAGGCCATCCAGGTCTCCTGCCCGGACGCATTGACTGCCCACAGGACGGACAGATGCGCGGTGCCTTCACGCCCGATGCCTGCATCGAGGCGCACGTCTGCAACGAGCATGCCCCGGACCATGCACACGGTCCGGGTTGCGGGCACGAGGCTATTTCGCACGAAGACCATGTCGATTACCTCGTCGGCGATCACCTGCACCATCCACACGGCGACCACTGCGATCACCACGGTAGGTTCGAGGCCGTTTGATTCGCACGAAGGCCGCCTCCACCGCCGTTGCCATGCCACGCCCGGCGTTGGTAGGATTCCGGGCAAGGAGAGTCCAACCCGTGAAGCCAGGCAAGCCTCCGAAGGCTCGCGTCCTGCCCGCCGTGAAAATCAACGCAAAGCCTCCCGGAACAAGCCCAAGCGAAATCTCAAGACGGAGCCTCGAAAATCTACCTTGATCCTGCCCCCCGAGTGAGGCACCGAGCCCCGAAAAAGCAGACCCCTCACGACGGTCTTCAGCCTTGCAAGAACCCAGAACTCTTTGATTGTCCTTGCGTGACCTGCAGGGTGAGCAAATGAACGACCACACTCCGGCAAACGAAGGCTCCGTCCCGTTCGGCGACCGCAACGTGAACCGCATGGAGAAGCGCAAACTGGTGCGCGAGGTCTTCGATGGCGTGGCCGGGCGCTACGATCTGATGAACGATCTCATGTCCGTAGGGCTGCACCGGCACTGGAAACGCCTGATGACGGGTTCCGTCTTGGCTCGTGATGCCCGATTTTCCCTGGACCTCGCCGGTGGCACCGGTGATATCGCGTTCCGGTTGCGACGGCGCTTCGACGAGGCTTCGGTCACGGTCCTCGATTACAGCCAGGAGATGCTCGCAAAGGGCCGTCAACGCGCCCGGTGCCGGAGACTGGACACCGGAATTTCATGGGTGCGCAGCGACAGCGCGGCCCTCCCCTTCCCCAACGGTTCTTTTTCTCTCGTTACTTGTGCCTTCGGGCTTCGCAACCTCCCTGAAATTGGAGCATCACTCCGGGAAGTTCGCCGCGTTCTCCGTCCGGGCGGACGGTTTCTATCACTTGAATTCTTTCCGCCAGACGGTGCCCTCAAGAACATTTATGAGAGATATTTGCAGGAGGTCATTCCCCGATTGGGGAGTGCGGTTGCGGGCAAGCGTGACTCATACGCCTATCTGAGTGACAGCATTCGCCGCTTTCTTCCTCGCCAGCGCCTGGAGGAGGAGTTCCGGGAAGCGGGTCTCGGGGCGATGCAGGCAATCCCTCGCTCTTTCGGAATCGCAGTGCAGCACAGCGTCCGGCGAACGTAGCCGGGGATTTCACCCCCGACGATCAGGCCCGATCAGGAAGATTCGGAGTGGAACCACGGCACTAGGCCATCCAATGCCTTCGGGACTGCGATTCTCCGCCTGCGACAATGAAGCAGGACCGTGTTGGCGAGCAGACACGCGACCGTCATCGGCCCTACACCGCCCGGCACCGGCGTGATGGCACCTGCAACCTTTTTCGCCTCCTCGAAGGCGACATCGCCCACCAATCGGTTTTTGCCATTCTCCTCAATGCGATTGATGCCGACGTCGATCACCACCGCTCCCTTGCGGATCCAGTCTCCTCGTACCATTTCCGGGCGCCCTACGGCGGCCACGACGATGTCGGCCCGTCGACAAACCTTTGAAAGATCTTTGGTACGTGAATGGGCGACGGTCACAGTGCAATTTTGAGCGGTAAGCAGAGCCGCCATCGGCTTTCCCACAATCTTGCTCCGCCCGATGACGACCGCCTCTTTCCCAGAGAAGTCCCCGGCCATTTCTTCGTCAAGCAGAAGCAGGCAGCCAAGTGGCGTGCAAGGAACAACGTTGGGATCATCTATGGCAAGACTTCCTGCATTTTTTTGGTGAAATCCGTCAACGTCCTTTTCTGGCAGAACCGAGTCGATCACACGGCGGGAATTAATACCCCGTGGTAGCGGCAATTGGATGAGAATCGCATCGATCGCATCGTTTGCGTTCAGTTCGTCGATAAGGCCCAGAAATTGATCCTGGGAAACGTCCGCTGGTAAACGTTTCTCCTCGGCCTGGATTCCCGCCTCCTGGGCATGGCGACGTTTGGTGCGCACGTAAACCTTGCTTGCCGGGTCATCGCCTGCGACAACCGCCACAAGGCCCGGAGACGGGCCACCCTCGGCTGCCAAATCCTTGACCGCGGCCGCAACCCGTTCACGCAACTCTGCCGCCAACCTCTTGCCGTCAATGATGTTTGCTGGCATGCCATCTGCCCCTCGGACAGCGACGCCCGGTGAGACCGAGTGTCGCCCTGTTGTAGGGGATAGCAAGACTCTGTCGCAAAATCAGTAGTGGGTGCCAGCCCGAATCGCGCAATTCCGCGTCGGTACGCGCGCAAAACCCGTGGTATGATTGCACCGTCGAATTTCGCCCCCATGTCCACGTCCCGAGATCATCAGGGGCGGGTGCGCATTGCGTATCCTCCCGCGGACATGGGCCCAGGAGATGCCCTTGGACACGCAGGCCCCTAACGGTGCGGACACGCAAACCCGCACGGTGATCCGTTTCGCCGGGGACTCAGGCGACGGAATTCAGCTCTCGGGAACGCGTCTCACGATGAGCGTTGCCCTCGGCGGACACGGGCTTTCAACCTTGCCTGACTTTCCCGCTGAAATTCGGGCTCCCACGGGAACCACGTACGGGGTCTCGGCCTTCCAGTTGCACGTGGGCAACGAAGAAGTGCGAACCTCGGGCGATGATCCCAATGTTCTCGTTGCCATGAATCCTGCCGCGCTCGCCACCAACCTTTCCGCCCTTACCAGGGGCGGACTCCTGATCATCGATTCCGGTACGTTCTCAGAGAAAAGCATTCGTCGTGCCGGCCTGAAATCAAACCCGCTTGAGGATGGAAGCCTTGAGGATTACCGCCTCGTCGCACCCGATATCTCACGCCACGTTCTCGACACCGTGAAACCGTTCGAACTCGGCCAGAAAACCTCGCTCCGCTGCCGGAACATGTGGGTGCTGGGCCTCCTGCAATGGCTCCTTGGGCGCGACACAGCCGAAACGGAGAAATGGATCCGGGGCAATTTCAAGGACGCTTCGCTATCGAAGGCAAACATCGCGGCGCTCAAGGCGGGGCATGCGTTTGGTGAGACAGCCGAAATTCCTGAAATCGACCTCGGGGCTGCGGGAGGTAAGTCGATAGGCGAAGCCGGCGAGTACCGAACGGTTACCGGTGCGCAGGCCATGGCGTTCGGGATCGCCGCCGCCGCTGAACTTTCAGGCCTGGACGCGGTCTTCTGCGCTTATCCGATCACGCCCGCATCATCGCTCCTTCATCACCTTGCCGGAATGCACCGAAACGACATCATTACCTTCCAGGCCGAGGACGAGATGGCGGCGGCCTGCGCTGCAATCGGTGCTTCCTACGGAGGTGAGCTCGGAATCACCTCGAGTGCCGGCCCGGGAATCTCGCTCAAAGCAGAATCGCTCGGATTTGCGGTTATGGCAGAGATTCCGCTCCTCGTCATCAACGTCCAGAGGGCTGGACCATCGACGGGAATGCCGACCAAGACTGAACAGGCTGACCTTCTCCAGGCGATGCACGGGCGTCACGGCGAGGCTCCATTGGCGGTGTTAGCACCCCGAAGCCCCGTCGACTGTTTCGATACTGCCATCGAGGCCGCACGCATTGCGATCCGACACATGACGCCAGTGATGATCCTCTCCGATGCCTTGGTCACGAACGCATCCGAACCGTGGCACATCCCACGCATGAATTCGCTTGCCCCCTTCCCTGCCAAGTTCCGGACCGACCCGGAAGGCTTCGAGCCTTACAAAAGGAATCCAGAGACGCTTGCCCGTGATTGGGTTAAGCCCGGCACTCCAGGGCTTGAGCACCGCATCGGCGGGCTAGAAAAGTCCGACGGTG
Source organism: Alphaproteobacteria bacterium (assembly GCA_965206145.1). Taxonomy (GTDB): domain Bacteria; phylum Pseudomonadota; class Alphaproteobacteria; order TMED109; family TMED109; genus CBDBIK01. The sequence goes on along the minus strand of CBDBIK010000006.1, from coordinate 14,387 downwards.
TCGGCAACATCTCCTATGACCCTGAAAATCACCAGAAAATGAACGAGACCCGAATCGCCAAGGTGGCAAACATCGTTCACGACATTCCAGCCGCCGAGCCTGAGGGACCCGATTCGGGGCCGCTCTGCGTCGTGGGATGGGGCTCTTCCTACGGTGCCATTTCCGAGGCCACTGAGAGTGCCCGCAAAGAGGGATTCGAGGTTGCGCATCTTCACCTGCGCCATCTCCACCCTTTGCCTTCTGGTCTTGCGGACGTGCTATCGAGGTTCGATCAAGTGCTGGTGCCCGAAAACAACGCAGGCCAGCTTGTTCGTATCATCCGTGATGTCTGCCTCGTACCGGCAGAAGGATTTTCGAGGATGCGGGGCCATCCGTTCCGGGTGGACGAACTCGTAGACGCAATCCGGGAGCGCGCCATCACATGAGCGCCACCAAAACCATAGAAAAACCTACGCGCAAGGCCTCCGATTACGAATCAGGCCAAGAAGTTCGCTGGTGCCCGGGCTGCGGTGATTACGCGATCCTCCGTGCGGTGCAGAAGACACTCGCTGAGATCGAGGCAAAAGCGGAAAATACCGTATTCGTTTCCGGGATTGGGTGTGCTGCGCGCCTCCCCTACTACATGGCAACCTACGGCTTCCACACCATCCACGGGCGTGCACCTGCGGTCGTGACCGGCCTCAAGCTCGCCAATCCCGAACTCGACGTATGGCTGATTACCGGCGACGGAGACGGTCTTTCGATCGGTGCAGGGCACCTCATGCACCTGTTGCGCCGGAACGTCGACTGCCAGGTCCTCCTCTTCAACAACGAGGCCTACGGCCTCACCAAGGGACAGCATTCGCCCACCTCACGCATGGGTACGGTCTCGCCCTCCTCGCCGCGCGGCTCGCTGGGCCGGCCGGTCTCGGCAGCGGCTTTTGCGCTTGGAAGTGGTGCCACGTTCGTCGCCAGGGGGATCGATACGAGGATCAAAGAACTCACCGGAACGCTGAAGGACACCCATGCGCACAAGGGCACGGGCTTCGTCGAGATCTTCCAGAACTGCACCGTCTACAACGACGGGATCTTTTCCGACTTCACCGACCGGGCCCTCGCTGATGAACGCCAGATCCACGTCAGCCACGGGGAGCCGTTGCTGTTCGGACGGAACCGTGATCGCGGTCTGGTGCTTGCTCCCGCATCGCCCACGCTCAAGGCCGTAAACCTGGGCGAGAATGGAACTTCCGAAAAAGACCTACTCGTCCACGACGAGACCAACCGCGCTCTGGCCGGAATGCTCGCAGCGATGGAAGGGCCCGATCTACCCATTGCCATCGGCATTCTCTACCGTGCCTCGGAAACTCATCCGTACGAGCGTGACGTGCGCGAGCAGCGCGGCAAGGGCGAACACGTTCCGCTTGATGACCTGATGCGAAAAACATCGACTTGGACGGTCGAATGAGATCCGTTCTCTGGACACTCGCCACGGTCTTGGCGTTTGGTGCATTCGGTGCGGCCGCGCCGAGCGTGGGCGCGAATGATGCCGACACCGCATTGCGCTTGGTTGAGACCTACAAACGAAGCATGCTGCAATGGCGGATCGATTACGACACGCTCACACCGAACCGGGCTGGTGCCGCCTGCATCCCGTGGGACAAACTCGATGACTCCTTTCTCGACGGGGGGATCTTCGACGCACTTGGCTACACTTGGCAGATCGCCGGCGAGCCGGTGGCCATACGCGGTGCCCTTGAGGGGTGCGAACGCATGCGCCAGGGCCTCGGCATCGAGGACACCTGCGAGTGCGAAGTCGTCCTCTTCAATGATGAAGTTCGCCTTCCTGTGGATGAACCCAGGCGATGAGCGACCAGGGTAGTCCTCATCCGCTCGCAGGACGCCTCGTAGAGGCGGCCTGCGCCAAGGGCGCCGACGAGGCCGATGCGATAGTCGTTGAATCAACATCGCTCGATGTTTCGGTACGCATGGGCAAAACCGAATCTTCCGAGCGTGCGGAAGGACTGGCAGCAGGACTTCGCGTTATCTCCAAGGGAAGGCAAGCGACCGTCTCCGCTACGGAAGCCGATGGCGATGCGATCGAGGAACTTGCCGCACGGGCAATGGCGATGGCCGAGGTAACTCCCGAAGACCCTTTTGCGGGACTCCCTGCCAAGGAGGAGCGGCCCGCCCTTGAGACGCTCGCTTCTGGTTCAGCCCCTAATCTCCCCCCGATGAAAGCATTGCGCGAAAACGCGGCGACCGCCGAGGAAGCCGCCCGCGCCGTTACTGGAATCACCAATTCGGATGGCGGGCACGCCGCCGCTATGAGTTCTCACACCACTCTCGCCGCAAGCGATGGATTCGAGGGATCCTATCGTCACACCATGCACATGCTCTCGGCGACGGTCGTGGCAGGGGAAGGAACCGCGATGGAGCGCGACTACGAGTACGTGACCTGCACCCGTGCCGAAGATCTCGACGATCCGGCCGAGCTTGGCCGACGTGCAGGAATGCGCGCGGTTGCGCGTCTCAACCCGTGTAAGGCTGCTTCCAACCGGATGCCGGTAGTGTTTGAGCCCCGGGTTGCATCCAGTTTCCTGGGGCACCTTGCGGGTGCCGTATCCGGTGCCGCCGTCGCCAGGGGAACCACCTTCCTTAAGGACAGCCTCGGGGAGCGCATCTTCGCTTCAGGAATTGAGATTACCGACGATCCCCTCCGCCCCCTCGGTCACTACTCCCGTCCTTTCGATGGCGAAGGGAGCGATGTGCGCGGGCAGACGATCGTCGCGGATGGAATCCTCAAGACATGGCTCCTTGACGTCCGCTCGGCCCGCCAACTCGGTCTCTCCACCACCGGTTCCGCCATGCGCGGCGTAGGCGGTGTGCCAGGACCGGGTCCCAGCAACATGGCACTCGCACCTGGAAAGGAATCGCCGGAAGAGTTGATCGCTGGAATTGAGCAGGGTTTTTTCGTCACCCAAATGATGGGTATGAGTTTCAACCTCGTCACGGGCGACTACAGCAGGGGTGCTGCGGGTTTCTGGATCGAGCGGGGAGAGAAGGCGTACCCGGTGAGCGAGGTAACCGTTGCCGGCAACTTGGCTGACATGTTCATGAGCCTCCGTCCCGCCAATGACCTCACCTTCCGTACCGGCATCGATTCACCGACGGTCTGCATCGACGACATGACGGTGGCAGGCCTCTAAGCGAAGAGGACCTCTCTTGGTGCTATCGATGTACCGTGCGGCGTGGGCAGCGGCGAGGCCACTGATCAAGCTTTGGCTCGGCTGGCGGGTACTCCTGGGCAAGGAAGACCCTCAGCGCCTCGGCGAACGCTACGGCCATGCATCCCTGCCGCGGCCCGATGGCACCCTGTGCTGGATCCACGCAGCAAGCGTCGGCGAGGCGCGTTCGGTTGAACCGCTGATCGCTCGGCTTGTCCGCCGACCCGCGACATCCGTCCTAATCACCACCGTCACGCGCACCTCGCAGCGCGCTCTTGAGAATGCGCTGCCTGAACGAACCTTCCACCAATTCTCCCCCCTTGACCGTGCCCCAGCGGTGGAACGATTCCTCTCCCACTGGCAACCCGACATTGCGATCCGGGTCGAGTCGGAAATCTGGCCGGAAACCCTGTCAGCTCTCAGCGTGCGCGGGATTCCCCGCGCCATCGTCCAGGCGCGACTGTCGGCGGGAACTGCGAGACGCTGGCGATTGCTTGGCAGCGCGCTCTCTCGGTTGCTCGCAGGCTTCGATCCAATCGTCGCGCAAACGTTCGGAGACAAAGACCGACTTGTCTCGCTCGGTGTCGAATGCGTCCAGGGGCCCTTCAACCTCAAGGCCGATGCGAAGGCACCCGGAGCCGCGAACAGGGAGGAAGTCGAAGATTTACGCAAGGTACTTGGTTCGCGGCCTTGCTGGCTTGCCGCCAGCACCCACCCGGGCGAGGAGGAAACAGCATTCGAAGCCCATCAGCAGGTGACGAAAAGAATCCCTGGACTTCTCACCATCGTTATTCCCCGGCACCCCAATCGCGGACACAAAATCGGGGCACTTGCGCACAAGCGGGGTCTCAGGACCCGGATGCGCACCCGGGACTCCAATCCCGGCGATGCTGATGTATTCATTGTCGATACGCTCGGGGAGACGGGTCTTTTCTACGCGGCTTTAGACATTTCGTTCGTCGGGGGCACTCTCACCCCGAGGGGAGGACACAATCTCCTCGAGCCCGCCAAACTCGGATGCGCCATCATCCGGGGTCCCGACGTGGCCAACATCCGGGACATCGCAAAAGCCCTCTTTGAAGCCGGTGCAAGCCGGGAGATCAACGGTGCTGAGACGTTGTCACTCGCCCTTTTCGACCTTCTGAAAAATCCTGACAAGGTCCAGAAAATGACCGAGGCTGCCACCATGGTCGTGGAGAAATCATTGGGCACTACTGAGCGTGTGGCGGAGCTTCTCGAACCGATATTCCGCAAAGCTACGGACCATCATGCGCGCACCTGAGTTCTGGGACCGGGCGGACAGTCCGTCTTCCCCCATCCTCACTCCGCTTGCTGCCCTGTGGACGTGGGGAGCGAGGTGGAGAGCACAGAAAAGAGGTGCCCACAGGGTGCCCGTGCCCGTGATCTGCGCAGGTGGTGTCGTGGTAGGCGGAAGCGGAAAGACTCCCGTTGTGCAGGCACTTGCCGATCGTCTTCACGGTACCGACATCGAGGTCCATCTTCTCGGCCGGGGCTATAAGGGGCGATTCAAAGGCCCACTCCGAGTGGATCCCGCCCGTCACACCGCCCGTGAGGTAGGCGACGAGGCCTTGTTGCTCGCGCGGGTTGCACCTACCTGGATTGCCAGGAATCGCCCCTTGGGTGCGGACGCCGCAGTCCGGTCCGGGGCCAGAGGCGTGATTCTTGATGACGGATTCCAGGATCCCTCACTCCACAAGGATCTCTCGTTACTCGTGATCGATGGCGACGGCGGACTTGGCAACGGCCGTGTCATCCCAGCAGGCCCACTCCGCGAACCCGTCGAGGATGCGTTTCAGCGCGCGGATGCGGTGGTGGTGGTTGGCGAAGATACACAGGGGGTCGCGGACCTCAGACCTGAAAACATGCCCCTGTTGCACGCCTCGATCTTGCCCGCTGAGGACACGGAAAAACTCCAAGGGCGTCGCGTGTTCGCATTCGCGGGCATCGCAAGGCCGGAGAGATTTTTCTGCACGCTGAAGAAGGTTGGTGCCGAAATCGTAGATATGCGCTCCTTCCCCGATCATTTTCGCTTCCGAAAACGCGATGTCGTACGCATGCTCGAAGAAGCCCGACAGGCCGATGCGGTCGCGGTGACAACAGAGAAGGACATCGTGCGTGTGCCTGCGGAGCTTGCTTCCCAGATTGTCGTAGCCGGTGGGCGACTTCGTTTCGAAAATCCGGAGGTGCTCGACTCATTGCTTGAATCCACCTTCTCTACTCCACAGATGAGCGCATGAACGGAGAATCCAGGAACACCTTTCTGCGGCTTCGGCACTTCGTCGAGGCGGCAGGATTACGAGCCGCGTTCGCAACGGCGCGTGCATTCAACATCGACCGCGCCTCCGCCATCGGAGGACGCCTGCTCCGCTTCCTCGGCCCGCACACCCCACTCCACCGCCGCGGGGAAAAAAACCTCATCCGGGTGATGCCCAAGCTCAACGAGAAAGAACGTCAGGCCATCCTCGACGGCATGTGGGACAATCTGGGAAGGCTTGCGTTCGAGTGGCCGCACCTCCCCTCTCTCGATCCCTTCGCAGACAACCAGGCGCTACTCCCTGACGGAAGTCCACGGATCATCGTGACAGGGAAGGAGATCTTGGAACGCGTCCGTGACAGCAACAGGAGTGCCATTTTTGCCACTGCCCACACCGCCAACTGGGAACTCGCGCTTCTTGTCTGTGTTCGGGCCGGCCTACCGATGACGGTCGTCTACCGCCATGCGGAGAACCCCATATCCGATCGACTGATCCAAGACGTGCGATCCCTTGATGCGGTCTTCGTACGCAAGCAATCCGCAGGAAGGAGCCTGCTGCAGGCGATTCGTGAGAACCGGAGCATCGGCGTCCTGAACGATCAAAAACTGACCGAAGGCATCCATCTCCCGTTTCTAGGGATTTCAGCGGGCACCGCAGCTGTCGTACCCGCGATCGCCCTTCACCATGGACTTCCTCTCGTGCCGGTTCGAATTGAAAGGCGGGGTGGAGCGAGTTTCCGGGCGATATTTGAACCGCCGATCAAGGAACCCGATCCGGGACTGGATCGTAAAGAACGTCTCCGGCAGTTCGTCTTGGCCCTTAACGACCGCTACAGCGCATGGATCCGCGAAAGACCCCAAGAGTGGCTTTGGATTCACCGACGCTGGCCGCCCGAGGAAGGCACATCCTGAGCCTGTGCAGACAGGCCACGCACAAAAGCAGGATCATCCCTCGTCCGCAGGCGCGCAGCCATCTTCCGGGAAACCGGCGACAAGCTCCGGATCGAGTCGCGAATCCATCCAGTTGAAGCGCCAGTCAAGGTGAGGGCCGGTGCTCCTTCCCGTGGAGCCCACGAGTCCCACCAGATCACCTGCCTGTACTTCCTGTCCCGAACGCATGGCAAGCGAATCAAGGTGCAGGTAGGAGGACGAGAGTGATTGTCCATGCCCGATCACGACGGTGCCGCCACTGAAATAAAGATCGGGGTCCGCAAACAAGACGATACCTGGTGCAGGTGCAAACACGGGTGTACCACGTGCAATCGCAATATCGACCCCGAAATGTGGCCTGCGCGGCTCACCGTTCAGGATGCGCCGAGACCCGTAACGGCCGGTGACGCATCCCGTAACCGGCCAGGCGAAACCCGCCACGTGATAGGGGGTATCGACGACGATGGCGCGGGCCCTGCGGACGCGCCGGGCTTCTTCACGGATCCGCTTGAGCACTTCCGGGGGCGGAGAGACACTTCTTTGTGGCAGACCGTCGATCCTCTGCTCGTTGTATTTGCGCTGTCGCACCTCAAGGTTGACCCTCTTTTCCTCCGTGCCCGGCTCCAGAACTCTGAGCACCATCTGCAAAGGCGTGTCTCTGTGGAATCCAACCAGGAACGTTCCGTCAGGTGCGACGGGGATTTCAATCCCATCTAGAAAAGCGACCGTGCCGGGGACGGCGACGACAGTGAGGAGACCTCCTTCGACCACCTTGCCCTGAATTTCGAACGCATCGGCACCCGGAGCCAACAACAGGACGGGAAGCAGCCATCTCCAAACAGTCACAAATATCTCCCTAGCCAGAACGACTGGCCCCTTACTTGTCACTCAGAATCTCGGCGGCCAGGTCGCCGTCATGGAAGCCGAGAAAGACATGCTCGCCGGTAGTAACATCCTTGGTGCTCTTGGCGATTACTCCTGAAACCTTCCTCACGAGAACAAACCCTCGATCCCGGATCGCAGCGGGGTTCTTCGCTTCAAGGATTTCTCCGAGACTCGCCACCTTGGCAGTAGCGGCGACAATCCTGCGCTCCATCGCTCTTTTCATGCGCTCGACATCGCCTGCCGATTCAATCTGGTGTCGGGCCCGTTCCTTACGGGAATTAATCCCTCGCCCAATGCTTTCCCACAGGTTACCGAAGCGGCTCCGGGCCATGTCGACCACCTGGGCCGGTGTTCTGAGCCTCGCACCTGCGCCTGCGAGTGTCGCGGCGACCTTTTCAATCCTAGTTCTCGCCGCTGCGACAACCCGATCCCAAAGATCGTCAAGGCGCTGGACCATGAACTCAAGCTGTCGTGAGGGATGGGTGAGCTTACCTGCTGCCAATTCAAGGCGAACGCGGCGAGATTCGACGAGACGATAGCCGTCTTCCACCAAGCGTTTGCCGAGCTCAAGCACGCGCGCCTGGAGCTCAGCCCGGACCGGAACCACCCTCTCGGCTGCTGCCGTCGGGGTGGGAGCGCGCTCATCGGCGGCATGATCGGTGAGCGAGACATCCGTCTCGTGTCCTATCGCTGAAATGATCGGGATCGTGCAATCGCTGACCGCACGCACGACATCCTCCTCGTTAAAAGCCATGAGATCTTCAACGCTGCCACCCCCTCTCCCCACGATCAGAACGTTGGGGCGGGGCGTCACGCCACCAGGAGGCAGTGCGTCAAACCCCCGTATCGCGGCGGCAATGGCGGCAGCGGCCGCATCACCCTGCACGGCCACGGGCCAGAGAATCACCTCGCGTGGGAAACGATCCTTGAGACGATGAAGAATGTCGTGGAAGACCGCACCCGTCGGTGAAGTCACAACTCCAATCACCGTCGGCAAATACGGTAACGGTTGCTTACGGTCCGCGGCGAACAGTCCCTCCCGCTCCAGGCGACGGCGACGGTCTTCAATCATCTTGAGGAGTGCACCCTCGCCCGCCACCTCAATCGATTCGATGATGATCTGGTAGCGCGAACGTGGCCCGTAGGTAGTGATGCGCCCGGTGGCGATCACCTCGAGCCCATCCACGGGCTGAACCGAGAGACGCGATGCCTGACTCTTCCAGCAAACCGCATTGAGTACTGCCTGGTTGTCTTTGATATCCATGTACAGGTGACCTGAGCGTGCGCGCATGAAACCTGAAACCTCTCCGCGCAGGCGGACCCGCCCAAACGCACCCTCAACCGTCTTCTGGATGGCCTGGGAAAGCTCGCCAACCGAATACTCGTAAAGATTGGACGCAGGAGAGGCCATGTGGGTCATAGTAGAGTGCCGTGAAAAGAATTCGGATACCTGAGAGACCCTCCCCCATGCACATCCTCCTCCTCGGCTCTGGCGGGCGCGAGCACTCTCTTGCGTGGGCACTTTCTGGCTCTCCACTGGTGACAAGAATTCTCTGCGCGCCTGGCAATCCCGGTATCGCTGCGGTCGCCAAATGTATTGATCTCGATCAGAACGATCTCGATGCAATCGTAAGGTTTGCAAAGGCTGAGAAGGTGGATCTCGTTGTCCCCGGCCCAGAAGCGCCTCTGGTTGCCGGCATCGTCGATCGCTTGGAAGAAGCTGGAATTGCAGCGTTTGGCCCGACCGCCGAAGCCGCTAAGCTTGAGGGCTCAAAATCCTTCACGCGGGAGCTCTGCGCCGAGGCGGGCATCCCTTGCGCAGCGGGCAGATCGTTCGATGAGGCCGAAAAAGCAGTGCGTTTTGTCCGGGAGATTGGTGCTCCAGCCGTCGTCAAGGCCGACGGCCTTGCCGCTGGCAAAGGCGTCACAGTGGCGGAGACCGTCGAGGAAGCCCTGAAAGCTGTTCACGAGTCCTTCGGCGGACGCTTCGGCGAGGCAGGCACACGAATAATCGTCGAGGAACGAATGGTGGGAACCGAAGCGAGTTTGTTCGCCCTTTGCGATGGAAATTCCGCCCTCATGCTCGCCGACGCACAGGACTACAAACGCGTTGGCGATGGTGATCAGGGACCCAATACCGGCGGCATGGGAGCCTGCTCACCTGCTCCGGTCATGGACGACGCGCTCCGCGAACGGGCAATGGCGGAAATTGTCCGACCCGCCGTGGAAACGATGCACCAACGGGGAACACCCTTCCAGGGGATCCTCTATGCGGGACTCATGATTACAAGCGAAGGCCCCAAACTTATTGAGTTCAACGTCCGTTTCGGAGATCCCGAATGTCAGGTGCTGATGATGCGACTGCGGTCCGATCTCTTGCCTGCGCTCCTTGCTACCCGCGACGGAGAGATCGGGCACTTTGACCTTCGTTTCCTGCCGAGTACCTCGCTGTGCGTCGTGATGGCGGCAAAGGGCTATCCCAACACTCCCAAAACGGGAACAAGAATCCGTGGCCTTGAGGAAGCGGGAGCCGTGGAAGAGGTCGCGATCTTCCATGCGGCAACCCACGCGAGAGGGGAAGAAATTTTCGCGGCCGGAGGAAGGGTTCTCGGTGTCACAGCCAACGGGGCCGACCTCGATGAAGCTCGCGAACGCGCCTACCAGGCAGTTGACACCATCGACTGGCCAGAAGGGTTCTGTCGACGCGACATCGGCCTGTAGCTCTCGCCTGCCGACAGTTTCTTTCGGAGCCTTTCACCGGAGCCTTTCAGGCGCGAAGGCCCTCGAAGAATGCTTTGAGAAGTGCTACCGATTTCTTTTCGGCGACACCTCCGAAGATTTCCGGGCGGTGAAACGCACTGGCGTGCTCGAAAATGCGCGGGCCGTTCTCGACACCGCCCCCTTTCGCATCCCACGCACCAAAGAAAAGTCGCCGTACTCGAGCAAGGGAAATCGCGTGCGCGCACATCGGGCACGGTTCAAGCGTTACATGAAAATCGCACTCGCCCAGTCCGTGCCGCCCTAGTAGGGCGGCACCTTCCCGAAGTACCAGGATTTCAGCATGCGCAAGGGGATCGCCCGCCTCCTCAATCCGGTTGCGAGCACGGGCGATGACCTCACCGTTCCGGGCAAGAACCGCGCCCACGGGGACTTCTCCCCCGGCGGCGGCGGCACGCGCTTCTTCGATTGCGATCACCATCATCGGATCGGGATCTTGCATCCTTCGTCTCCCCAGACCCTGCCGTTCCATGGTAGGGATATCCGCTTCCTTCGCATCCAGCCCCTTACGAGGACGCCTCCGTGAAACCCCGACGACCCCGCGATGCAGCAACGCTGATTCTGGTCCATTCGGGAAAGAAGGGACCGGAAATCCTCATGGGACGTCGTCCCGACACCGCTCGCTTCATGCCAGGGATGTTCGTCTTCCCCGGCGGTGGGGTTGATTCCTCCGATCGCATCGCCCGGCCCGCAACACCCCTTGATCCCGTTCTGGAACGTCGTCGCGGAATCGGAAGGACGTCATCAATGGCGCGTGCGCTTGCGATGGCCGCCATCCGCGAAACCGTTGAGGAAACAGGCCTCATGCTCGTCCGTTCCGGCGACGTGGGCACGCCGGTCGGAGATGCCTATCTCAGGATGAAACAAGCCGGCGTTGCGCCCGCGCTGGGATCGCTCCGCTACTTGGGCCGGGCAATCACGCCAGTCTCCCGTCCAATCCGCTTCCACGCCCGGTTCTTCGTTGCCTCGGCTGAGGGCCTGCAAGGGCAGATGAAACCGAATGAAGAGCTCGAGGAAGTCGACTGGGTGCCTCTCGCGCAGCGAAATAAGGTGCCGCTCCCGATCGTGACACTTTTCATGCTGGAACGATTTGCCGAAGTGGAAGGAAACCCGGAGCGTCTTCGTCCTGACAGACCGACGCCACTTTATGCGTGGCGCAGCGAACGGGAACGAGTCATCGTCGACCACGTCTGAGCAGGATCTCCCCTCCCCTCACTTTCGTCTCGATCTTTTCCAGGCTCTTGCCCTTGCAGGGGCCTGCCACGCAGAGACCTGTCACGAGATCGAACAGGGCACCATGATTGGCACAGAGGAGATGATTCCCTTCCCGGGACATAAAGCGTCCCGGCACGAGATCGAGCGGAAGAGCCGCATGGGGACAGACGTTGTGGTAAGCGAAGACCCGATCTTGACAGCGAACAACAATCGCACCTGGGTCGCCGGAATTGTCTCCCTCTATTCCGAATGCGCCGCCGTCAGGGATATCCACAATGCGGCAGGTAAAAGCCGGAACATCACCACCGCCTACGTTCTTATTGGCATGATCGTTAAGTGTGCCATCGCTACCCTGTTTGTTCATAAAGTCCTGCTTATATTAAATTCGGTGAATGTACGTAGTGTCCTCGAATGCATCTGTTCGGTGCCAAAACCATCAACGGACAACAAAAATGGTGGCGGTGGTGCAGAATTTTACTTGGCACATCTAGAGCGTTTCGATCTTGTCCTGCCACCATAAGAAATTCTCTCCATATTTACTATGACTCGGTCGTCCTCCGTGAGATTCATGATAGAAATCTCAGCCGTCGGTTAAGATTCCAAATTCTAGGGACCTATATACCTAAGTAACCGCGTTATGTGGATACTTGCATATCGTGTTCACGGCTCACAGGACCGGCTGGTGCCGTTCCTCCCCGTACAGCAACCCTAATCTCCAGAGCCAATGGGTACGGCGCTTTTCCTCCGCATGCTTTGGCGGCAATCGCATAGCGGTTTTGGCTCACCGAGGGAATGGTTCCATGCGTAACGTCCTGCCCTGGAAACGCCTGCGAGCTTCTGCGCTTACGCCTCGTGACGCCAGAGGACGCGTTCAGGGGCAACGTGAACACCCACGCGCAGTCCGTCGAGAAGTACAAACTGGACGTGGTTGACGGGGGCAAGGACGGTGAGTGAGAACGTAATGCAAGACCTGATGCTTGAAAACTTCGGAACAATTCACACGGACCTATCAACGCTCAAGGCAGAGATGACAGAGGTTAAATCGAGCCTCACCGGCTTGTGCCAGCACATGACCGGATTCATGTCTACGGATGCCACACATGAGGCAGCTATAGGCTCAATACGAACCCGCCTTGACCGCATCGAAACGCGATTAAATCCAGTGGATAGTTCCATCTGGTAAAGGCAGCTAGAACCAGAACCATATTTTCAGTGCGTCAGAAAATTTCCCTTAAATTTTATCGGAATTTCCTAGTTTAAGGTCTTGATGTTAGAGTTTTCCCATAAAGCTTAGAAACAAACTTTGTTTCGTCGAAGCTCTGCGTAAAAATAATCGTTTATACGTTCCAATTCATAACAGACTTCGATTATCCCATCTTCATAGCCTCTTATATATGCATCTTCGTTGCTTTCACCACAAGATGACAGGAATATCTGTAGAATGATTAAAAGAAGGATTTTTTGCATGATTCTAGTTCCTATAAGTTCAATTATCTAACGACATAGGAATCGTCTCATTCAACTTCGGAAACGCCCGCTGCAGATTACGCGTAAACGCTTCCCAGTTAGGAGAGGCCCGCATTAGCGCGGTGACGGCAGCTAGATGCTCCTTGAGCTTTGGATGTCCAACATCTGAAGTAAACCACTGGTGGTGGCGATTTTTGCGTCTGCCTTCCGGCAATGTCGGGTTTGTTTCCCGCAATTCCTTTAGAACACCCGGAGCCAATCGGTCATAAACTATATCGTTTGTGTAATGGCCGATCACGGAAGGTCGTTTAGCACCATCAGGGTCGGGCCAGCCCTTCAGACGGAAAATCTGCCTATAAAACTCGTATGGAAAAGTGCGCGTCCAAGGCCGTAGTTCCTTTGCGATGAACTTTTCAAGTATTGTGGCGAGTGCGCGTTCTTCTCTAAGTTTTTCATACCCAGTAGCTTCGTCTACCAATGCTATAACGCCAACTACAGCAAGCGCACGAATTAGGGTATCACATCTTTTGCATCTTTTATTTGATTTCCTGAGAGCGTTTCAGCGTCTCGTGCTGCTAAAATGGCATGGCAAATATCAACTAAAAGTGTTACGCGATACCCTCTAACATTTCCGCCGCCTACCGGGTTTTTAAACGATATAGGTGAATCTATAGCCGACACTAACTCATTGTTTAAAAATGACTTTAACGCCTTAGACATCATTAATTTCGGTATTCTATAGCCAGCCCCAGGATTTAGTCCTACTGCACCGGTTAGTCCACGACTTGAGAAAACCCGTGTCTCATCTTCCAAAACATAACAAGGGATTTCTATGTCTCCGATTACCAGCGGTCGATCCGGTGTTCCTGCAATGACTTTCAAAGGTACCTTACTCATGCTATACTCCCAATCCACGATTGACGGTCAGGACGAAGGTGGCAAAAGGATCAGCCTTGCGCAGGTTATAGCGGTAGCAAAATTCGTCCACGTAGCACTGTGTAACGCTGTAGATGCTTTCGGCTCACGCTGTAGAACTGGCCAAACATGCCGCGCTTCAATAGTGCCCAGAACCCTTCAATGGTATTGGTGTGAATGTCGCCGTCCACATACCACTCAGCGTGTCTTATTACTGCGTGGGGCAAAAAACTTTACTCATTCCGAGATAGCCTTTGTATTCGTCAGTGATCAGGCTGGCGTTGTCCGTGTCTACACGGTCGCGCACAAATGACCGCAAGTCTTTGCCTCTCATCTTGTTTTTGGAAACTGCCTTAGCAGTAACTTTGCCGTCACGCTCCACCGCACCAATCACAGGAGCCTTCTTGGTACCGCGACCTCTTGGGTGCCACCGTTCGGTTCATGCCCTTTGTCCCCTTTCTGGGCTTCCCGCCAACATAGGTTTCATCCATCTCAACAATACCAGTAAGCAAATTGCGATGCTCTGCTTGGGTCATAGCCTTGCGAACCTGCATGGTAACTCGCCATGCCGTGTTCTTATTGACTTCAAGATCACGGGAGAGTTGAAGCGCAGACAAACCTTTCTTGGCGTTCAGAATGAGCGAGATCGCCAAAAACTATTTTTGAAGTGGCATGTGCGTGTGATGAAAAATCGTGCCGACCGTCACGTTGAACGATGT